>JBJEHD010000023.1:56891-72699 GCA_051875715.1 Bacteroidaceae bacterium | reverse complement strand
TCAAAACGAGAACACATCTGTTCAAAAATAGAAGTTGTTATCATCATAACGCTAATGACCGATTTGGGTTTATGGAAGAATCCCCGCGGATATGCCCCGCTGCGCAGGTGCATACTCGCGTGGCCTTGTATGAGTACTCGCGTGGCGACTTGTGAGTACTCGCGCGACGGCCTGAGGATATGCACCCACGAACGTGGATGTGCGTACCCTCAGGCCGGTGTGTCACCGTCTTCGGTGCAATGGGTTTGTTCAGTCGGTTTTGGAGGTTATTCCTGGTAGAGCATCAGCGTGCCCCAGCCGATTTGGTCGAAGCCGCCGGAGTTTTGCGTGTAGCGGTCGTCGCCCGAGCCACATTCGGGCCGGATGATTTCAGCATACCGCTTGATGAAGTAACTGCCCGGGGTGTTCTTGTAGTGTTTGTACAGGATTTCCCATCCCGGACGCAGGTTGCCGCGTTGCTCTTCGCCGAAGGTCAGTTGCTGGCGGCCTGCTTCGTGGTTGCTGCCCGTGCACCATGGTCCGGCCGGCGTGAACGGGATTTGCGTGAGCGGGTAGAGCCAGGTGCCTCCTTGTTCGCGGCCGACGATGTCGTCGTGCGTGCCGGTCTTCATGTTGGCCAGGGCGTTGTATTCGGCCATCATGAGCAGGGCGCGGTCGTTGGTCTTGAACAGGTCCAACTGTTCGGCCTGCGGATTGCTTTCGTAGAGGGCCCAGGCTGCCTGCGACAATTGTGCGCTCACGGCGATGACCATCGTGGCGTGTCCCTGGTCGCGGCCGGACTCCTGCGCTTGCGCCACCTTCTCCACGCTGCCGTCGGGGCAGGTGAAGTCATAGATGTACTGCACGTTGTTCGGGATGGCACCCAGGCCGTCGCCCGAGCGGGTGTAGTAGTCGATGACATAGTTGATGATGTCGCTGTTCTCGGTCAGGATGCCGATTTGGAAATACGAGCAGAGGTTCACCAGGTCCCAGTTGGACATGTAGTGCTTCGGCTCGCCGCAACTGGCGTTTCCGTGATAGCGCAGGAACTTCTCGTTCTTCTCGGCGAAGACGCGGAGCATCCAGTCCTTGAACTCCTTGAATTCCGTTTCGCTCCATCCTTCGTAGTCGCGCACCTCTTCGCCGGCCAGGGCGAAGGTGAAGCCTTGTGCGCCGGCCGCCAGGAAGTAGTTGTTGTCTGCGGCCCATACCTCGCGACAGGTGCCCACCCAGGCGTTCAGGATGGTGACGGCCTTCTTGGCATATTGTTCGTCGCGCGTCAGCTGCCACAGCAGGCCGAACTGGTAGGCTGCTGCAGCGTCTTTCATGGCGTCGGCATAGTTCTCCACGCCCTCGTCGGTGCCCACGGCCGATCCGCGGACTATCTGCGTGTGTTCGTGGGTCTTGACGCCCCAATCGCCGTTGACGTAGCGGTTGGCCTTCAGCAGTTCCCATTCCTTGGCCGAGGCGGGATTGAGTGAGCCTTCGGCGATGGCGGTGCGGATGCGGTTGAAGTCGGCCTTGCTGTAGAGGGCGCAGGGATGTTCGAAGACGTAGGTCTGCTTCGTCGAGGGGTCGTCGGGCAGGGTGAGGTCCACGGTGCCGAACGCGTTCTCGCGGCAGGAGAGGAGTGCGCATCCCAGCAGGGAGGCGATTCCGAGTCGATAGAAATATTTCTTCATAGGTTTTTCTGTTTTTCAGGGTTTGACTTATTTGATGACATCATACGTGAGTCCTTCCTTCGTCAGGTAGGCGGCCACGTCGTCGAGGGTGCGGAAGGTCTGGACCCAGTAGACGTTGTAGGTCACCTGCTCGGTCAGCGTCTTCATGTCGGCGTATTTGAACTGCAGGGCGGTGAAGGTGGCTACCGACGTGGTGGGCAGCGTGCCTCCGGTGGCCCACTTCTGCGTCGAGAGGTCGTAGATGAACACGTGGCTGCCGTCGCTGCACTTGTAGTCGTGCACCCACTTGTTGTTGTTGCCGTCCAGGCCGCCCTTGAAGTCGGTGTCGCCGGCCTTGCCCACGGCGTCGAGCGTGATGTTGCGGGCGGTGCAGGCCGGGTAGAGGTCCTTCACGTCGTCCATGCGGATGGCCAGGATGGGGTAGTTGCCGGCGTGCAGCCAGGTCTTGGCGTTGTAGCACTTGAAGTCGGCACGCTGGGCCGTCTCGTTCTGCTTATAGGTGGTGACGGTGAGGTGTCCTTCGCTCCATTGGCTGGAGGTCGAGGTGCCGTTGCCCGATTGGGCGGCCACGTCCCACGTGTAGTCTTTGGTCTGGAACAGTTCGCGCACCAGTCCGGCGTCCAGTCGGAGGTCAAGCGTCGAGGTGTGTCCCGTGGCGGGGCAGGTGGCGGTGATGGTGAAGTCGCCGAACGTACCGTCCTGGTTGAAGGTGACCACGCCGTTCTTGACCGTGGCGATGCTCTCGTCGCTCGAGGTCCATTCGATTTGCGAGCGGGTGCAGTCGTCGGGCACGGTGGTGTAGGTCAGGGCGAGGGTCTTGTCGTTGATGGCGCAGCGGTAGCCGGTGGCCACGTCGTAGTCCGCCTGGATGTGTACCTCCTGCGGTGCCACCACTTGATTCACCACGATGGTGATGTCGCTGCTCACGCCGCTGCCGTCGAGGGCGGTGGCGGTGATGGTGACGGGCACGTGGTTTTCGGCATACGTCTTGGCCGTCACCACGCCCTTGGCATCGACGGTGGCCAGTTCTTCGTTCGAGCTGCTCCACACGACGGTGCGGAAGGTGGCGTCGGCAGGCAGGACGGCGGCCTTCAGGCGCAGGCTTTCGCCGGCATAGACCTGGGTGCCTTCGCTCTCGATGCCAACCTCTTCGGCCTCAATCAGTTTCTCGGCTACGGTCACCTTCAGCGTGCCGTAGATGCCGCTACCGGCGTAGAGGGGCACGGGGGCCACTTGGATGATGGAGTAGCCGCGTCCCTTGCCGCTGATGGCGCTGACCGTTCCGTCGGCATCCACCGTGGCCACGTTTTCGTCGCTCGAGGTCCACACCACTTCTTTCGAGGTGGCCGTCTCCGGTTGCAGGTTGTAGCCCAGCAGGGCGCTGGTGCCTTTCAGCATGGGCAGCACGCGGGCGCCGGTGGCGTCGGTGTAGACGTACTGCTCCAGTTCGGGCGAAAGGTTCACTTCCACCTTCGAGGGGTAGGTCGACGGCTGCAGGGGTTCCATGTTGTCGTCGTCGTTGCAGGCGCAGAGGCAGCATGCGGCTGTCAGTGCGGCCCATATTCCTTTATATAGATGATTCATCTGGTTCATGACGTTTCGAAGTATTATAAAAATCGGTTTTACCTACTTTCTCGTTATTTCCATCCCGGGTTCTGCTCGAGGGCCGGGTTCAGCTGCAACTGGTCCGAGGGAAGCGGGTAGAGGTAGAGTTTGTCGCTCCAGGTGCGGTCGGCGTAGAGCACGATGCAGCCGTCGGCGTTGAGCGGCCGCGATTGCGAGGCCCAGTTGGCTTCGAACCACGTGCCGCGCACCTGTACGCCCAGTTGGTCTTGCGGCATCTCCACCGAGGCGGTGGCCCATCGTTTCAGGTCGTCGATGCGGAATCCTTCGAGGGTCAGTTCGATGGTACGTTCGCGACGGATTTCTTCGCGCATATTCAGCCCGTTGGCCTCGACGAAGCTGTTGCTCAGTTTGGGCATCTTCGAGTTGATGCGCTGGCGCACCAGGTTGAGCGAGAGGTTGAGGTCGGCATCGGAGATGGCGCCATCGAGTTCGTAGACGGCTTCGGCATAGTTGAGCAGCACCTCGGCGTAGCGGATGACGGGGAAGTCGATGGACTCCTGTCCGTCGGCCGCTTGGCGTTCGATGGCCCATTTGCGGTTGAAGTAGCCGCTGTTCGAGCGTACGTCGCACGTGTGGCAGTTCTTCTTGTCGTTGTCGTCCCAGGTGGTGCGCCATTTGCCGTCGTTGTCCCAATAGGAGTCGCCGTTCTTCAGCAGGTTGTTCTTCATGCGGTTGTCGCGGTTGGCAAACTCGTCGGTGGCTCCCACGTAGCCCTTGAACAGGGGCGACTTGTCGATGGGCAGTCCGTCGGAGCAGAGGTACATGTTGGCCATCTTGCGTGTGATGTAGCACACGTTGCCCAGCATGCCGTGCGTGATGTTGGTGCCGAGGGCGTCGCCGTTGCGGTGGCGGTGGGCCAGGATGTACTCCGTGTTGGCGCTTTTGCCGATGTTGGCGGGGTTGCACTGGATGCCGTCTTCGAGGATGAACATGTAGCGGTAGCTGTCGCTGCCGAGCGTGTTGTTGTAGAACAGTTTGTGCTTGCCGCTCTTCATCACCTTCTCGGCTGCTTCCTTGGCCAGGGTGAGCAGGGCGGTGCTGCGTGCGGTGTTTTCGGTGGCCTGTGCGCCTCCGGTGTGGAACTTCTGCCAGGTGCCTTCGTAGAGCGCCACACGCGAGAGCATGGCCCAGGCGGCGTTGCTGGTCAGCCGGCCGGCTTCCGAGGCGGTCTCGGGCAGGGCTTCGGCGGCATCGCGCAGGTCGTCGATGATTTGGTCGATGACCTCGCTGCGGTCGTTGCGTTTGGCGTGGAGTTCTTCCGAGTCGAGGTCGAGCGGACGGGTCAGCAGGATGGCGTCGCCATAGAGTTGCACCAGTTCGAAGTGGCTGTAGGCGCGGAAGAAGCGGGCTTCGGCCACGGGGATGGCGATGGCTTTCGCGTCGGCAAACGTCTGGGCATGGCTCAGCAGCAGGTTGGTATAATAGATGTGCTTGTAGAGCGTGGTGTAGTTGCCGTCCTTGGCCGGGATGGAGTTGGTGCCCTGGCTGTAGGCGTTGATGGCCGAGGTGGCCACGAGGTCGGAGCGGTAGTCGCTGTGGGGGCCGTCGCTCACGCCGCAGCCGTAGTCGGCCGACATCTGGAAGTCGCGCGTCCAGCTGTAGAACTGGTTGGCAAACAACTGGAAGTTCTCGGCCTTGTTCCACACCATGTTGTCGCCCATGTCCGACTTGGGTTCGAGGTCCATGCACGAGGCAGCGGCCAGGCAGGTCAGGACGAGTGCGAAGAATGGATTGCTATAGTTTCGTTTCATGGTTTGTTTCGTTTAGAATGAAAGATTGACACCGAACGTGAAGTTGCGGGTGAAAGGATAACGTTTCGTGCCGGACACCTCGCGTGCGGCTTCGGGGTCCCATCCGTCTTTGATGCGGCTGGTCTCCCACAGGTCGGTGGCCGTGGCGTAGAGGCGGAGGCTCTGCAGCGCCTTCTGCTTCTTCAGCAGTTTGGCCGGGAAGGTGTAGCCCAGGGTCACGTTTTTCAGGCGGAGGTAGCGTCCGTCTTGTGCGGTGCGCGAGTTGGCCTGGTAGTTGTACTTGTTGATGTTCTCGTCGTTGGTGTAGGGGGCGTAGTAGGCCTCCGGGTTGTCCTTGCTCCACACCTGGCCGATGCTGGCCGTGGTCGAGTTGGTGTATTTGGCGCGGAAGGGCACCGTCCAGTTGTCCACGCCTCGGTAGATGAAGCGGTTGGCCGCGCCCTGGAAGACGAGGTTCAGGTCTAGGCCTTTCCACGACAGGCCGCCGTTGAACGAATAGGAGATTTCGGGCGTGTCGCTGCCCAGGTAGATGTAGTCCTTCTCGTCCAGCACGCCGTCGCCGTTCTCGTCGCAGTACATGTTGTCGCCCACGCGCAGGTTGCTGGGCATGCCGATGGCGTTGTTCGGGTAGTACTTCTTCAGGTAGGCGGCCAGCATCTCCTCGTTTTGGATTTTGCCGCCATAGCGCAGGCCGAAGATGGACTGCAGCGGATAGCCCTGCTGCGTGGAGGCGTAGCCCGACTTCAGCACGGTGGTGCCGCCGTAGTCCACCAGTTCGTTTCGGGTGAAGGTGAAGTTTCCGCCCAGGTGGTAGTTCACCTTGCCTATCTGTCCGCGCCAGTTCAGTTGGCCTTCGAAGCCCCAGTCCTTGAATTTGCCGGCGTTGGCCTTGGGTGCGCCGTCGCCCAGCGTGCCGGGGAAGGTGATGCTCACCAGCATGTTGTCGTTCCGCTTGAGGAAGGCTTCGACCGTGCCGGTCAGTGCTCCGCCCAGGAAGGCGAAGTCGAGGGCGGCGTTGTAGTTCTTGATGCGCTCCCAACTGCGCGAGTTCGAGGCCAGCACGCCCGAGGTGTGGATGAACGACAGGCGCGAGTCGCCCACGTAGGCACCCGTCCCGCTGCTCAGGCCGTAGAGTTGTACGCCGTCGTAGTTGGAGATGCCGCTTTGGTTACCCATTTCGGCATACGAGAGGCGCACCTTCAGGTCGTGCAGCCAGTCGGCCTGCTCCATGAAGGCCTCCTGCTTGAGTCGCCATGCCAGCGAAACGCCGTAGAACAGGTCCCAGCGGTTCTGCTTGGCGAACTTCGACGAGCCGTCGTAGCGGGCTTGCGCCTCCACCAGGTAGCGTCCCTTGTAGTCGTAGTTGAAGCGGCCGAACACCGAGGTGTTGGCGTTCTGGTATTTCTCTTCGCTGCCGCTCAGGGTGATGTCGCCTGCGCCGTTCACCACCTCCATGCCCGTCTGGATGTCCTTCACCTTCACGCCGAAGATGCTGTATTCCTTGAACTCGTATTGCGCGCCGAGGGTGAGGCTGAGGTTGTGCGTGTCGGCAAACAGCTTGGCGGCGTTCACGAAGCCCGAGAAGGAGTAGAAGTCGGTGCGCGAGCCGGTCTGCTTATACGAGGAGTTGGCCTGCGTGGGGTCGGTCAGCACCTGCTTCGTGCCGGTGTAGTTGTAGTAGGCGATGGCGTTCTCCACGGTGTTTCGCCAGGCCGAGTTGGTGTTGTAGCCCACGTTGGCGTTGGCCGTGAGCCAGTCGTTGATTTTGTATTTCAGCGTCTCGCTGATGTTGATGGCCGACACCGTGAGGCGGTTGTCGCCCCCTTCGGTCACCTTGGCCACGGGCGAGCCCCACGTACCCCAGGCGTAGTTCTTTCCGTCGAGGGTGGTGAGCGGAAGGCCCGGCATCGGCATCTGGGTGGTCAGCACCGAACTGATGCGCGAGGGCACCACCTGCTCCTGCCGGTTGTAGGCGATGGCGGACTCCAGCGTGAGGGCATCGCTGAGGTGGTAGGTGTTGTTCACGCGGAAGTTGTAGCGCTGGTTGTTGTTCTTGCCGTATTGCAGCGTCGAGCCGTCGTAGAGGTAGTTGAGCGAGATGCGGTAGGTGTGCTTGTCGCTGCCGCCGGATACGCTCAGGCTCTGCTCGGTGGACACGGTGTTGCCGAACAGGGCGTCGAGCCAGTCCACCCGGTCGTCGAACACGAAGTCGCTCACGTCCTTGAAGGCGGCCGAGCCGAAGGGGTGTGCGCTGTGTTCGAGGTCGATGTACGAGCCTTTGTATTTCTTGGCCAGTTGGCAGTAGGTGTACCATGTGTCGGAGGTGTTGCCGTCGTTTTCGAGGGCCTGCATCAGGCCGTCGGCCCATTGGTCGATGTTCATCAGGTGGGGCATGAGGCCCACGGTCTTCACGGTGGCCGTTCCGCTGTATTCCACCTTCACCTTGCCCGACGCGCCTTTCTTGGTGGTGATGAGCACCACGCCGCCGGCGGCGCGGCTACCGTAGATGGCTGCCGAGCCGTCTTTCAGGAAGTTGATGGAGGCGATGTCGTTCGGGTTGAGCAGGCGCATTTCGCTGACGCTGTTCATGGCCACGCCGTCGATGATGATGAGCGGCTCGATGCTGTTGACCGACGACGAGCCGCGCAGGTTCAGGCTCCAGCTCTCGTCGCCCGGAGCCGACGAGCCACGGGTGATCATCACGCCGGCCACCTGGCCTTGCAAGGCTTCGAGCGGGCTGGACAGTCCGCCCTTCTCCTGGAATGCTTTGGCGTCGACCACGGTGACCGCGCCCGACAGCGATTCCTTCTTCTGTACGCCGTAGCCCACGACGACGACTTCTTCCAGCACCTCGGTGTCTTCGCCCAGCACGACGCGCTTCAGGGCGGGGTCGTCGGCACGGAGTTCCACGGTCTTGTAACCCACGAAGGAGATGACCACGATGGCCTTGGGCGAGGAAACTTGGAGCATGAAGTCGCCGTCCAGGCCGGTGACCACTCCGTTGGTCGTTCCTTTTTCCATCACGGTGGCACCGATGACCGGGCCGGACGCGTCTTCCACCACGCCCGCTACCTTGACCGATGCCTGCTGCATGGCCGGGGCCTGGTGGCTGCGTGCGACTGCCGCTTCCGGCTGGGAAGCCAGGAAGGCGCAGGCCATCATCACCGCGAAAAGGAACTTCTTGCTTGTTGTTCTTTTCTTCATACGGTTAATAAGGATAAGTAATGAAATAGTGTTGTTTGTTTGTCAGATACATTGGCGGATGTATTCGCGCACCTCGCGCCGGCTGATGAAGAGGTGGTTCTCCACCGTGCGTTCGGAGAGGTTCATGCTGAGGGCGATTTCCGGGATGGTCTTCCCTTCGTAGCGGCTCATCTGGTAGACGATGCCGCGCTGGCGCGGGAGTTGCAGCACGCGGCGCTGCTCGCAGGCGGCCAGGTCGTCGGCCAGGATGCGGCTTTCGGTGTGGGTGCAAGCCTCGGAGTGCTGCTCCATCATGTATAAGGAGATTTCCTGCCACTTGTAGTAACGGCGCAGGTGGTCGTTCACCAGGTTGCGGGCGATGGTGAACACGAAACTGCGGATGGTGGCCGGACAGATGAGTTGCCGGTAGTCGAGCAGACGGAGGAACACGTCCTGGGTCAGGTCTTCGGCCTCGTCGACATCCTCGATGCGGAAGCGGATGAAACGGCACAGGTGGTCGCGGTATTCGACGTATGCTTCGGCGATGAGCCGGTCCGTTTGGCTGAGTTCTTTTTTCATCGTATCAGATTATTTGGTTGATTCGTTGGTTTGACGAGGGCAAAGATAGAGGGTTGCCACATACAGACCAAAGAAACCGTGCGGAGATGTATCTCAGTTCATTAGGGTAGACGAATGTCTTGTAAGTGCTTTGTTCTGTGTGGTTTAAGAATGTGAGACTCGTAGTATCACATAATCATTTGAGACGCTGAGGGGGATATCGGCCGTCTGTGGACCCGTGCGCCGACGGCCGGACGGGGGGATGAAACAAGGCCGGCGGCCGGCAGGCGAAGGGTGGGTTTCGCGTGTCGGCCGTCGGCGTCGGGGAGAGGGAAGGGGTGGCTCAGTCGGTGAGCCAGAAACTGCGTTCCACGGGATCGGCGCTCTGCACCTGTCCGGGGATGCCGTACTGCCAGGCACCCACCGTCACGCAGACGGGGCGTTTGGCCCGGAGCGGGATGGAGGTGATGACCAGTTCGCTGCCTTCGACGAGGGCCGGACCGGCCTTCACGTAATAGTAGACGGGCAGGCCGCTGTCCGTCGTGGCGGGCAGGGCGATGCGGGTGCCGGGGGCGGCCTTCACGTCGGGCAACGAGGGGAAGAGGATGCTTTGCCGGCGGCCTTCGGTCAGGCGGAGCGGCACGCGCACGGTCATCTCTTGCACGGCACTCTTGTGGCGGGCGTCGCCGTCGGCTTCGGCCACCAGGCAGATGCCCCAGCGGCCGGGATTGCTCAGCCCGGTGCAGTAGAAGTTGAGGCGGAAGGTGGTGTCGTTCACCTGCATGGCCGGCCCGCTGACCACGCTGATGCGCGGCGCACGGCCTGCGGCGGGTGCGGCCGTCCGGCAGCGGGTGGAGTCGGTGGCCACGGCCCGCAGGTGGAAGCTGACGCCGTCGGCCTCGGGGCGGAAGGCGGTCTGCACCTTCACGTGCTGGTTTCGGTCGTAGGGCAGCAGGCGTCCGTCCTGGGTGAACGAGACGTATTGTGGCTCTTTGCCCCGCGTCTCGGCGTAGCGGCGTTCGGCCCATTCGGCCATCTCTCGGTCGAAATACCAGAAGGCGTCGTGCCGGTCGCCCCGGTACGTCGACGCAGGGGCGGGCTTGGGACGGTGCTGGTCGCCCCTCCACCGTTCGGCCAGCCAGCCCGGGTCGGGGTTGGTGTCGCGGTCGGGGTAGTAGGCCAGGCTCTTTTCGATGAAGCGCACCAGGTAGCGAATGGTTTCGTCGCAAAGGTCGAAGTGGCCGCGTCCGGCATCGCAGAGGAACGAGATGCGGCTTTGGGGATACATCATGCGGAAGGCCAGGGCGGGGTTGACGCGTGCCTCCCACCATTCGAACTCGCCTTCGACCATCAGGCCGGGCACGCGGTCGATGTTCCGCGTGCGGCCCCATTCCACGTTGGCCCGGCCGTAGCCGCACAGGTTGGTGCGTGGGGCGTCGCCGTGGTAGGAGAGGACGGCCAGGGTGCGTTCGCGGTTCCAGGCCGCAAAGTTCCACGGGAAGGTGGCCATGGCCGAATGGCCGAACGGGACGAGGGGCACGGTGGCCAGCTCGTCGTAGCCGCTGATGGCGGCCAACCGCCCGAGACAGGCGTCCAGTAGGGCCTGTGCGCCGCTCTCAGGGCTCCAGTCCTGGCTGATGCCGGGGGCTATCCAGATCAGGCCGATGCTCAGCCGCTCCATCTCGGCGCGGAAGAGGGCCGAGCGGAAGAGGGTCTCGTCGTTCATGTTCTGCTGGCTGAACACCAGGGCCTGCAGCCGCTGGCAGGTGGGCGGAATCCAGAGGAAGGCTTCGGCCTCGCCTTTGGTCTCTTTCGAGTAACTGCCTTCCAAGCGCACCGACCACTGCCATTGGGCCAGCGTGTCGGCGTGCAAATGGCCTGCCTGCCAACCGAGCAGACAGGCCATGATGCCTATGAGGATACGATGTGTGCGCATGGGTGGTGGGACTATTTGCGTTCGCCTTCTTCGTCCAGACTGAGGCTGGTGCTGTTCCAGAATCGCTTGGGATTGTAGACGGGGCCGTTGTAGCCTCCGCCTTCGCCTTCGCTCACGCCGTAGTTGGTGGACGCGGCCATCACGGCCTCGGTGTCCAATGGGATGATGTGCATGGCGGGCTTCTCGTAGGCCCGACGTATGGTGGTTTTCTTCGTTGTTTGGTTCATATCGATGTCTTTGGTTTTGAAGATGGGTTCTAACATGGGGATTATCTGACGGCTGCCTTCTGCCCGTTGGCTACGTAGAGGCCGGGGGCGAGGGGGAGTCGGGTGATGCCTGCCTCGAGGGCGGTGCAGGCGGCTATGCGTCCGTCGATGGCGGTCACGCGGAGGGTCAGCGGTTCGGTCGTCTCGACCACGAGGCATCCTTCCTCGCCGTAGATGCGGACGGAGGAGGCGGTCGTCGGGCCGTCGGTCGTGGTCGGGCCGTCGGTCACGATGCTGACGCGGGCCGGTGCGGAGGATGAGCCCGGGTTCGGGATGAGCACGGCGCGGTAGGGCGGAATCTGCAGTCCGGTGGCGGCGCGGACGAACTCGGTGCCGTTGCTCACGTAGACGGTCTCGTCTGCGCTTACGGTCCAGGTCTTATACCGTCCGGCGTAGGTGTACTGAGTGCCGGTCCGCTCATGCGTGGTGTTCATGGCGCTGGGATCGATGGTGGCATCGGCCTGGTTCTTGAAGTCGATTTCCGCATTGGCCGACACCAGGAAGGGCGTGTGGGCGGGGATGACCGTTCCCTCTGTCACGTCGGCAAAGCGGACGGAGTTCGTCTCGCCCATGTCGGTGCGGAAGGTCTTGGCTTGGAATCCGCTTACTTTGACGGCATAGGGCAGGCAGATGGTGTTCAGTTTGGTGGCGTCGGCCAGGGTGCGTGTGTAACTGATTTTGTCTGCCGGGACGGTGATGGCGTCTGCCGGGGCGAACGCGCCTTGATCGGACAGCGTCAGCGAGGCGCATTGGTTGGTGCTGCGGTTCACCACGTTGGGCAGGTTGGCGGCGCTTTCCACCTTGTCCGAAGCCACGTAGATGAGTGCGCTCGGGTTGAGCCGGGTGAAGGGGTTCGTGGTTACGTCGGTGGCATACGTTTGCTTGTTCATGTCGATGCTGGTGATGGCCGGGCTCGAGCCCAGGAACTTGTCGAAGGTCTGCAACTGGCTGAGCGACCAGGTGGCGGCGGTGGCGGATGTGGTGAGGGTGTAGTCGCTGTCGCTGCCGGTCAGTTTGAACGTGGTGGGGCTGTCGACACGCAGCTTGCCTTTCAGCGCGGGATATTTCTCTATCAGGTCCGAGAAGGAGCAGAAGTCGATGTCGGTGACGGTGTATCCGGCATTGATGTCGCTGGTGCGCATCACGATTTCGATGAAGTCGATGGCCAGCGTCTGCGTCTCGGGCGTGCAGTAGGTGCTGCTGGCTTTTTCGCCTATCGAGAAGATGAGGATACCTTCCGTATCGCCTTCGCCCCAGTAATAGGTGCTGACACCATCATTGCCAACAAGGTTTGTCGTCCCATCTTGTTTGAAGGTCTTGAACTTGATGTCGGTCTTGCTGGTGTTGACGTATTTATACTGATGTAGGTTGGTGCCTTTGATGACCACGTACGGTTTGTCGGTGGTGAACTTGAACGGAGTCGTGCATTTCAGGTCGGCCCGGTTTCGGGCATCATTGCTATCATCCGAACTGCTGTAACTGGTGGAATGGATAGCCCCTTCTGCGGTCACCTCCACATGGCCCGACGTGGTCTTGGTCCAGTCGCTTGCGCGGAAGACGTAGGGGCCTGCCGCCTGCCGTTGCACGTCGGCTTCGGTGTTTTGCGTACTTACTTCTACGATGGTGAAGGTGGGTGCTTCGTCCGTTTCGGCAATGAGCACGAGGCTGATGTTGTCGAGCGAGCAAGACACTGTAGCAAGATAATCACTCCATGCTGTTTTGACTTCGGTTAATGTCGGATTGGTGGTTTCCTTGGCTTCTGTCCAATTCCCTCCATCTTCCTTAAATGAAAACTTACCGCTCGTGGCCAGCATGTCAAAATACCAAACCGTATAATCGTCTGTACTGGTGTAGTAGTTTTTTTTAGCGATGCCATTTTGCTCATAATGTAGGCCGTCTCTTGTCAATCGGATAGTGACCTTCATGTCTTTCTCTATAAAGCTTCCGCTGCTCGTCTTGGCTTTGATGAACAGGTATTGGTTCGTGCCCGTCTTGATTCCTTCTGCAAAGGTGGTTGCGTTCTCCTTTCTAATGTCGCCTCGATACTGTTTCGGCGTAGAAGTTGAATTGGACAATTTAGGGGTAACAATTCGTTCGTTCCCGGAGACGGCTCCGGTTCCCTGGGTGTTTTTCCAGTCGCTCGGATCCCAGGTGAGTTGCGCGTGGGCGCATGGCCATAGGCTGCCCGCACAAAGCAGTCCAATGGCGAGGATGGTTCTCATGCTTTTCATATAGATGTATGGTTTAAGATTATGTTTTCCTTTCTTGTGCGAGGCGGTCTGTTCCTCCTCGTTTGCTATCTATACGAGCGAACCGGCCGATACACCTAACGGGCCCCTCATTTTTTCGCACGTGCCTGAGGACCGTGCCTCCACGTGCCTGCGAACGCCTCTGCACGCATCGGCCTGCGCGTGTACACGCGAGTGCCTTCGTCTGTACACGCATCGGCCTTCGCGTGCGCTCGCGTTTTTCTTCGCCTGTGCGGCACGAAAAAAAAACGAGGACACCCCGCATCGGGACGATGCGGACAAACAACCGGGAGGCCGTTCCCTCCCGTAAGAAACCAAGGCCAACCCCGAAGGGGCACAGGCTCGGTTGGCCTTACCTTAGAAGGTCTCGAGGTCGGGCCGTCCCGGCCTCCAAGGCAAGCCGACTTGAGCCCCTCCACGGATGGGTTTGGGGAGGCAAGCCCCGCCTGGCAGGCGGGGTATTGGGTGGTCGAAAAAAGAAAATTACATACCGTGTGTTGTTGCAACGCCATTGCAACGCCATTGCAACGCCATTGCAACACCATTGCAACACCGTTTAAACGCCGTTTAAAAAGAAACAAAAAAGGCAGCCCCTGCTCGTCTGTGAGCAAGAGGCTGCCTTGAATAGCCTGTTTGGCTTACCTATTGAAAACAGTCGGTTCCGTTTAGAATGCGAATACCGGACGAACGAAGAGATTCTTCTCCGAGGTGCGGCCCTTCTTCTGCAGGTGGGCGCGGACGTTCATCTTGGTGGAGAAGACGAACATGTTGGCGTTCTCGGCCGGGCTGGTGCTCAGGTCGATAACGGTGGAGGTGGCGTACGTCTTCACGTTGGTGGACTCGGCAAAGTTGTTGGCCACGCCCGTAGCGTGCTGGATGGCTTCGTTGATGCGCGCGAAGGCGGCCTCTTCGGCTACGTTGTCCTTGTCCACGTTCGAAGCGTCGAGCGGCGTGGAGGGCGCGCCGATGACGTTGTACATGGCCACCACCTGTCCGGCACTCGGCAAGAAATAGCCGCTGTTCGGTGTCTGGGTCGGCAGGGTGTAGACGCCGTTGTCTTGCTTGGTGGCGTATTCCACCGTAGCCATGTAGGCGGCGGCGTAGTTGGCCAGCAGGTCGGCATCGCTCAGGTTGCCGCGCAAGGCTGCCGTGTGGGCGAATCCGGCTTTGTCGGCCAGTGCACCGGCGAAGTCGGTCACACCCGTCAGGCCTTCCACTTCGGCCAGGGCGGCTCCCTGCCACGGCTGGCTGCTGCTGAGGCGGCGTGCGGCGATGCCCATCACGTAGTAGTTCCACGGCGTACCGGCCATCTCATCGCCTACGCGGTCGTAGATGATGCCCAGCACCTGCTTGTCGCTCGGAAGGTTGAACTCCTTCGGCCAGATGACACCCTTGTTCGTGCCTTTGTCGCGGTAGTAGTAGTCGCCGATGATGCTGCGCGCTTCGGCCGTGGCAGACGGTGCGCCCGTGTAGGTGACGTTGTAGCGTACGTAGTGGCCGGCCTCGAGGCTCTTGGTGCCGTTGGCGTTGCTGAACGATACGGGGCGGTAGTCTTTCGGGTCGTAGAAGCTGCCTTCCAGGCTGAACGTGCCGGCGTTGAGCAGCAGGCGGTATACGCCGCTTTCCACTTCGAAGGGCGATACGGCCACGGCGGCTTCACTGCCCAGGCCGAGGTTGATGACCACGTCGATCATCGACACGCTGAACTCCTGCGTGCCGCCGGTCACCTCGTAGTTGAAGCGGTAGGTCGGCATGGCCACCTCGATCATGGCATACTGGTGGGCGAACTGGAAGTTGAGGGCCTTCGTGTCGCCTTCCACACCGGCCAGGTCGGCGGCCTTGATGCGGGCCGTCATCAAGTCGGCCTTCGCATACACTTCCTGCGTCTGCACCGTCTGGTTTGCGCTCAGGTAGGCGTCCGTCGCCTCCTTGATTTTGGCTTCCACCTCGCCCGGCTTGATGCTTGCGCTCAGCGAAGCGTTGTAGGGGAAGTAGGCCACGTAGTCGGCGTTGTTGTAGTAGTACACCGTCTTGTCCGAGGTCCACTGGCCGTCCTGATAGGTCAGGGCCATGTTGCGGATGATGACCTTGGCGTTTTCGGCATCGGGGTTCTCAATCACGTACAGACCCATCTGGTCGCCGTTCTCGAACACCGTGGCCGTTCCTGCGGCCGTGGCGCGGGTGGCGTCGGCTGCTTCGAAGCCCTTTGCCTGGGCGTAGATGGTCAGCCCTGCAGGTTCCTGCGTCGGGGCGAACTGGTCCAAGTTCTCGTCTTGGCTGCAAGCGGCCAGCAGTCCGGCTGCGGCCATGGCCAAGCATGAAAATCTAAAAGTTGTTGCTTTCATACATGTATAAGTTTAATGGATTGATTAAATGATTTTTCGGTTGTATCAGTTGCTTTTCTCGCCGACAAGCGATTCTTCGTTGCCGTTCCACGTGCCGCTTCCTCCGGCCTGGGTGCCCGAGGTGGTTCCCTCGGTGTTCTCCTCATTGCCGTTCCACGTGCCGCTGCCTCCGGCCTGGGTGCCCGAGGTGGTTCCCTCGGTGTTCTCTTCGTTGCCGTTCCACGTGCCGCTGC
>JBJEHD010000023.1:0-56791 GCA_051875715.1 Bacteroidaceae bacterium | reverse complement strand
GTGCCCGAGGTGGTTCCCTCGGTGTTCTCTTCGTTGCCGTTCCACGTGCCGCTGCTTCCGGTCTGCGTGCCCGAGGTGGTTCCCTCGGTGTTCTCTTCGTTGCCGTTCCACGTGCCGCTTCCTCCGGTCTGCGTGCCCGAGGTGGTTCCCTCGGTATTCTCTTCGTTGCCGTTCCACGTGCCGTTGCCTCCGGTCTGCGTGCCGGACGACGATCCTTCCGTGCCTTCTTCGTTGCCGTTCCACGTGCCGCTTCCTCCGGTCTGCGTGCCCGAGGCTGCGTTGCCGTTGGCGTTTTCCTCGTTGCCGTTCCATCCGCCGGTGGTGCCGCCGGGATTCGTGCCGGACGACGATCCGTCGGCATTCTCTTCGCTGCCGCCGCCCCAGGCACCTTCGCCTCCGGCGTCGGCCGACGGGCTGTCGGTGACGATTTCTTCCGTGTCGCCTTCCCAGGCGAGTGACGGGCTCACCTGCAGGCTCACCAGCCCGGTCTCAAGCGAGAGCGTGACGTCCAGTTGGTACATCGTCCCCGCCTCGAAGCGCAGGTCGCGCTCGGTCGTGTAGGCCAGGATGCGTCCGTCTTGCAGGCGGATGGAGAGGAAGTCCGTCCCCGTCGGTACGCTCTGCGGGGCGATGTAGGCCTTTCGGTCGGTGCTCATCTGCACCGTGGTGCCCGTTTCTACGCCGCCGAGGTGCAACAGGTCGATGCGTGCGCCGCCGAAGGGGGCGGTCTGGCCGTCGGTGCTCGTCAGCCGGCACACCAGTTTGCAGGTGCGGTGGGCGAACACCAGGCCGACGGGGCTGGCCGAGAGGTCGTCGGTCTGCGCCTCCATCAGGTTGCTGGCCTGGTAGTAGGCCGGGATGCGCTGCGAGGCTTTCACCACGACGGCTTCGGGCTTGACCTCGGCGTAGGGATACCAGGCCGTGAGCGTGCCCGTCTGTCCGCCCTCGACGAAAGGTTCGGAGGAAGTCAGACGGCCGGTTTCGTCCACCAGGTATTTCTTCACCTGTCCGCCCCAGCCGATAGCGATGCGGCGGTCGAGCATCCGGCTCCATTCTTCCTGAAACGACCCTCCCTCCTCGATGGTGGCCGCGAGCGAAAGGGGCTCGGCCGTCGGGGCAATGTCGTCGTTGCTGTTGCAGGCGGCTGCGAGCAGCGGCAGGAAGAACCACAAGATGTTGTTGCTTCTGAGTTTCATATCTGTTTAAATTAGGATGATGCTTGTTCTCGGTTTGTTCTTTTGCCAAAGGATACGAACGGATTGGGGCGCGCACTCAATCGGGACGGCATGTTTTTTTTTTGCGTCCTCGGCCGTCGGGAAGGGCAAGGTCGCGGCAAGCCTTCCGGACTTGACGTGCGGTGGTGGAAGAAGAGAGGGGGGAGGGAGGCCGGGTCGCGCTATTTCTCCAGATGCGAGATGTACTCGTTCGGGGTGATGCCCGTGGCCTTCTTGAAATAGCGGAAGAAGGAGGCGCGCGAACTGAAGCCGCACTGTTCGGCCAGCGCGCTCAGCGTGTAGCGGCCGGGGTCTTCGGTCGCCACCAGACGCTTGAATTCCTCGATGCGGTAGTCGTTCACGTAGTCGTAGTAACTGCGCTGCAGGTGCTGGTTGAAGAGGTAGGAGAGCGTGTGGGCCGATACGCCCAGCCGGGCGGCCAGGTCGGCAATCTTCAGTTCGGGATGAATGTAGGGCTTCTCCCGACGCATGAGGTCGTCGAGTTGCTTGGCCAGCCGCTTGCACGCCTCGGGGCTGATGCTCACGGTGCGGTATTTCTCGGCGTGGGCGGCCGGCTTCCCGGCTTCGGGCTTGTCGGCCGGAGCGTTCTCGGGCTTCGGGTCCTCGTCGGCTGCCGGCATCGACCTGCGCATCCGCTTGATACGGACGTAGAATCGCCATCCGCCTCCCAGCAGCATCGCAATCAGGGCCGCCCCCAAGAACCAGTGGTACAGCGGACGGGCGATGGAGAGGCTCAGCGTGGCCTCGGTGTCGGGCTGGCCCATCCGGCGGACGCGGAAGGTGTAGCGACCGGACGAAAGGCCGTAGTAGGTGGCCTCGGAACGGCCGTTCAGCGTCAGCCAGTCGTCGTCCTCGCCGTCGAGGCGGTATTCGTAGGCCAGATAAGTGGGGTCGGAGTAGGTGAAGTCCGAGAAACGGAAGGTCAGGTTGTTTTGCGAATCGAGCAGGCGGAGGTGTTTCTCCCGGCCCGGATGCAGCGACACCCCGTACTTGCCGTTGATGCACACCTCGGTCACCTTCGTCTCGTACGCATGGGGATGGGGCAGGTGGAGGTGCCCGGCCTTCAGGCGCAACAGCCCCTTGGTGTTGCCGAACCAGAGGTCGCCCTGCTCGTCGCAGACGGGCGGACAGAGCGTGAACACCGGGCTGGGGATACCGTCGATGAAGCCGTAGGGGACGAACGAGCGGTCGAGGTCGTGGCGGAACAGGCCGCCGTTGGTGCCAATCCACATCTGATGGTCGGCGTCTTCCATCAGGAACAGGCCGTCGCGCCCTTCGAGCGGAGTGCCGGGCTGCAGGCGGTGGAAACGCGACATGGACAGGTCCGACACGAACAACGGGCCTTTGTCCGGGAAGAAGTAGAGCCGATGGCGGCTGTCCTCATAGACCACGCGGATCTTCTCGCGGTGGATGAAGCCTTCGGGGAAGACGTCGGTGCGCAGGTCGCCGGTGGAGGGGTTCCACAGGCATAAGCCGTTCTCCGTACAAATCCAGCCCTTGCCGGTGGAGTCGAAGAAGATTTCGTAGACGTTGCCCTCGGGCAGTTTGGAGTTGGCACTGCTGAAGTGGTGGCGCAGGCGGTCGCCCCGGTAGGCGTAGACACCCTGCGAGGTGCCCATCCAGAGAAGGCCCTGGCGGTCGGTGCGCAGGCAGAAGATGTGGCCCCGCACGAACGGGTATTCCGTCTGTGCATCGAAATCGCGCAGACTCATGTCTTGCGGGTCGAACACGTAGAGGCCTCCGCCGTAGGTGCCCACGTAGTAACGCCCCTGGTACGGGCAGATGCAGAACACCATGTTCGACCGTATCTGGGGCATGTGGAAACTGCAGAAGCGGCGGGCGGACTCGTCGATGTAGTAGAACCCGTTTCGCGAGCCTATCAGGCGTTCGCCTCCCCGGATGGAGAGGGCGCGGATGGGGAGGTTGTTCGAATCGAAATGGGGCGGGAAGGTGTAGATTTCGAAGCGGTTGTTCTGGTAGAGCGTGTAGTCCACGCCGTGCTGGTAGAAGCCCACCCAGACGAGGCCGTCGCGGTCGACCAGCAGGGAGTAGACCGAGTTGGAGCGGAGGGCCCCTCCGCCGTCGACCTTGTGGCGCAGCGAACGCACCACCTTGCGGCGGGCGACGTCGACGAAGTGGACTCCGTCGCCATCGGTTCCTACATAGAGGAGGTTGCGGCCGTCGGTCGACAACGACGAGATAAGGCGGCTGTCGACCGCGCTGAGTTGGCTGAAGCGGGAGGACGGGATGTCGAACTCGAACACACCCTGGCCCATCGTGGCCAGGTAGATGCACTGGCCGATGCGGGCCAGGCCTGTGAACTCGCAGGCATGGGTGTCGGCCGACACCTGGTTGTGATAGGCGCGGAGGCGCTTGTCCGCAGGGCGGAACGAGAACAGACCGCCCATCGTGGCTATCCACAGTTCGTCGGCCGTCGGTCCGAAGGTCAGGCCGCGCACCGCGTTGGCCGGCGAGAGGATGTTCTTGTCCAGAAGCACTTGCTCCACTAGTCCGTCGCGATAGACGAACAGGCCCTTCTCGCTGCCGACGTACAGCGTGCCGCCGGCACCGGGCAGCAGGGCGTGGACGGGGCTGTCGATGTCGCTCGGGAGCACCTGTTCCAGCAGGTCGTGCTGCCGCTGCAGGCGCCACAGGCCTTTGCCGTTGCCCATCCAGAGCAGGCCGGCTTCGGTCTCGGCCATGGCGTTGACGCGCTTGCGCTTCTCGTCCGAACCAGTGAGGGGGTAGGATTTGATGTGGATGCCGTCGAACCGGTCGAGGCTGATGCCGGTGCCGAACCATACGTAACCCAGCGAATCCTTGTAGATGGCGTTGACCAGCAGGTCCGACAGGCCGTCGGCCTCTGTCAGTCCGTGCATGGGCTGTTCGTCGGCCCACGCAGGCCGTCCGCCCCAAAGCAGCAGGAGCAGGAAGAGGATATGTCGGACGTGTCGATTCATAATATATATGATTGGTCAACTTGTGCGCAAAGATAGACTTTTTAACAAAAACAGGAAACAACGGAGGACAAAAATGCACGGCGGTGTGTCATGAATGTCGATGCTGACGCTGCAGATTGACCGTTATGACACACCGCCTTGTCCTCCGTCTCCCTCGGCCTACAGGCGGACGGGGGTCGGCGTGGCCTTGAGTCGGTATTTGCGTCCGCTCAGGGTGAGTCGTGCATCCACCGAGGCCGTATAGTACCAGCCGTCGGCGCGTTGCTCCAGCAGCACCGAGCCCGGTTGTTCGGTGCGGAGCGTGGCCGTGGAGGTCTTCAGCCAGGTGCCGCCTGCCAGCATCAGCAGTTGGGGCCGGCCTTGGCTGCTCCGCTGCAGGGCATAGGCTCCGCGGGCTTCCAGACGGTCCTGCCGGCACAGCGCCCGGCTGTTGTCCGACGAGAGGAGGTCGTCCTCGCGTCCGTCGGCCAGGGTGATGCGCAGGGCCACGGGGTGGCTGTCGTCCTCGCCCTTGGCTACGGGGTAGGCCACCGAGGCCACCTGCCCGGGTTCGTCGGTCGTGGCGGGTTCGAAGACGGCCACGAACGGATGCGTCCAGGCTTCGCCGCGCTGACGGGCCACGTAGGTGAGGGTGGGCTGCTTCTTGATGTCGTAGGGCATGCCGGGCGTGCGGCTGTAACCCTCGGTCATGGGGGCCAGGGCGGTGAAGACCTGACGGGCTGTGTCGCCCTTCATCCACAGGCGCATTGACAGGTCGGCTCCTTCGCGCGGATGGATGGTGAAGGTGGCCAGCACGTCGCGTCCGGTCTCGGCCATCTGCTTCTCGTAGAGGTAGGAGTAGGCACTCAGGTGTGCGCCGGCAAAACTGAGTTCCTCGGTGGGCTGGAGGGCGAGGTCAGTGCCGTCGGCCGCCGTCAGCGTGAGGGTCTGGCCCAGGTTGTGGTAGAAATAGTCGTGCATCTTGTCGCCGCCCTCCGTCTTCCGGCTGCGGAAGATGTCGACGTAGTAGCCGCCCGTCTCTCCGATGCCGACGATGCCCGTCTGGCGCAATTGGTCGGCCTGCGTCTCGGGTTCGAGGAAGGCGAGTTGGCTGAAAGTGGCGGGGAAGAACACGCCCTTGGGGCTGTCGGCCGACGGGAAACTGGCCGTCAGGCGGAAGGCGTGGTTGCTCCGCATGACGGGGTAGGACGAGATGCCGTCGACGCACACGGTGTTGTGGGACGGAAACTGCGAATAGTATTCGGCATAGTCCAGTCCGCTGTACAGGTACAGGCCGATGCCGGCGTCGGGGCCCATCACGTAGCCTTTGCCGTAGAGTTCCATCGAGATGCCGTTGGCGTGCATGTGGTTGCCCAGACTTCCGTTGAGCGACACCATGAGGCTGTGGTGCGGGTCCATGCCGTTGCGCTGCACCAACCACGACACGTTGGGCGCATGAAACAGGGCCGACACGTAGTCCTCGGGTCGGCCGGCCTCCACCTCGGGACGGAGTTCCAGGGGCTTGTCCTCGAAGAACGACGACACCGCCGCACGCACCTTCTTGGGCTGGGCCGCCTGTCCGGCCGTGGGGTCGAGACACTTCAGCAGGGCTGTGAAGCGTGCCTCCTGCTCGACCTTGCCGTGGTGCTGAGCGTTTTGAATCATGCGGACCACGGGTGTGGTCTTGGGGTAGGTGGGATGCGTGTCGCCGAAGCCGCACAGCATGCCGTTGGGGAAGAGGTATTGCATCGTAGCCTCGACGGCCAGCGGGATGACGGGCAGTTCCTCGGTGAGGTCGCGGCCCAGGTTGCGGTCGAACAGGTGGACGAACGAGGTGTAGTCGCCCAGCACCACGCCGCTGTAGCCCGGACACTCGGCCCAGATGCCCGTGCGGGGGTCGTAGCCGTAGTCGGCCAGGCGTTTCAGGCTCCACTGGCGGATGGACGAGCGGTTGAGCACATAGTCCACGTAGTAGGAGCGTCCCTTGCCGTCGGCATAGCGGGCATCGTCGTCGAGGACGAGGCCGATGCTCATCACGTAGCGGGCCTGCATCAGATTCCAGTTGTTGTGGGGCACGCCGTTGGCGATGATGTTGTCCGCCCATTTCTTGAAGGCGGCGGTGTAGTGCCCCATGTGCTCGGCATGATGCTCGGCAAGGTAATCGTAGAGGAAATCGTAGAGCGGCACCAATTCGTCGAGGATGTCCTCGTGGATTACCTCGAACGACGACATGCCCACCAGCGTCTGCTGGTGTCCGTAGTCGAGGTCGACGGGCACGTGGCGGTAGTAGATGCCCATCATGTAGGTGTCGAACACGCCGGCGGCCAGGCGGGCATAGTCCTCGTCGCGGCTGACCCAATAGAGGAAGGCGGCGTCGCGGGCGATGCCCATGATTTCGCGGTTGAGCGACTCGATGGCCCGTCCGGTCTTCGACGGGTGGACGCGCTCTTGCGGCTGGCCGGGCAGGGCCTTGTTGCAGAAACTGACGTAGCCGTTCTCGTCGTCGTCATAGGGCACCACGTCCTCCAGCCGGGGACGGTTGTGTGTCTGGTAGGTGCCGCGCGTGCCGGTGTAGCGGACGGTGGGCACCGGAGCGGCCTCGCCTCCGGCATGGTCGAAGGTCTCTCCTTTTATATATATGTCGGTGGCGTGCGAATGCCAGTACATGGCCAAGCGCGACAATAGCCAATCCGGCTGCCGGCGCACGCGCTCCACATAGCGGTCGGTGCGGTCGGCCAGTTGGCGGTAGGCTTCCTTAGCCCAGGCTTCTCGTTCGATGAGTTGCAGCGTCTCGGCCCGTCCCTCGGGGCGGGTGAGGTAGCAGGGGTGTTCGTCGGCCTGCAGGGACATGGCCGAAAGGCATCCGCACAGGGCGAGGCTCAAAAGGGGGATGGATTTCATGCGATGAATGGATTTGGTTCGGGGGGATTAGTCGAGGTCAACCACGGGACGGCCTTCCTGCAGCCGCTTCAAGCGCAACAGTGCCTCGATGTAATAGTAGTCGGCATAGATGATGGAGGCGTCTATCTCGCTTTCGGCGGGATGGTGGCCCGTGGAGTGGAGCAGGAAGGCGGTGTTCTGCTCGCGGCTTTGGTAGGCGTCGCTGCTCAGGCTGGCCAGCATCGCCTCGGCGGCCTGCCGGTAGGCGGTGGCCTTGGCTTCGGGGACGTAGCCGCTCAGTTCCAGCAAGGCCGATGCGACGACGGCAGCGGCCGAAGCGTCGCGCGGGGCCCGGGGGATGTCCGGCGCGTCAAAGTCCCAGTAAGGCACCTTGTCGGCGGGCAGGCGGTCGAGGTAGACATCGGTTGCCTGCTGCACGAAGTCGAGGAAACGCACGTCGCGCGTTTCGCGGTAGACCACCGTGAAGCCGTAGATGGCCCAGGCCTGTCCGCGCGCCCACATCGAATGGTCGGCATAGCCCTGGTGGGTGCAGCCGCGCAGGAACCGGCCGTCGAGCGTGTCGTAGACGGCCACGTGGTACGACGTATAGTCCGGACGGAAGTGGTGGGCCATCGTGATCTCGGCATGACGGGTGGCGATGTCGGCCAGGGCGGCGTTGCCTCCGTGGCGGGCGGCCCAGTAGAGCATCTCCAGGTTGATCATGTTGTCCATGATGGTGTTGTGTCCGCCAAACATGGCCACGTTGCGCGGCCAGGAGAGGATGGTGCCCACCGTGGGGTTGAACAGGGTGGCCAGCGTGTCGGCCGTGGCCAGGATGACGCGCTTGTAGTCTTCGTTGCCCGTCAGGCGGTATCCGTTGCCGTAACTGCAGAAGACCAGGAAGCCCAGGTCGTGGTCGAAGGCCGGCGTGCGGCTCAGAAATTCCAGCGAGGCGGTGAAGCGTTCGGCTTCGCGAAGGATGTGTTCGTCGCCCGTATGTTCGTAGTCATACCACAGCACGCCGGGCCAGAAGCCGGAACACCACTCCTCGGCCGTGGCCTTGCGGCGGTTCCACGTGTGTTCGCCCTTGAGGATGTTGCGGGGCATGAGGGTGTAGTCGGTGTGTCCGTCGGCGTCGGGCATGCGATCGAGGGTGCGGTGCACCTGCCGGTCGCAGTAGTCCAGCATCCGGTCGGCATCCAGTTGCGCCCGTCCGGCGCATGCGGTGAGCAGGAGGGCGGCCGCAGCCGTTCCCAGTAAACTTGTTCTCATGGTTTGCGTCTGTTTATAGTTGTTTTCCTTTATATTTTCGGATGGTTTTAAGTTCGGCTTTCTCGGCCGGGACGAGGCGGATGGCGGCTCCTCCGCTGGGCTTCAGCTGGAAGTGGAGCACCGTGCGTGCGTCCACCAGGAAGGTCTGGCAGGCCACGTGGGTGCGGGTCTGTACGGCATCGCCTCCATCGGTGTAGACGTGGGCCACGTAGGTGGTGCCCTGCTCCAGGAAGTCGAGGGCAAGGTCGGCCTGGCGGGCGTCGTTGTTGGTCATGGTGCCGACGTACCAGGTGCGGCCGTTCCGGCGGGCCATGGTGATGTGGCGGCCCGGATAGCCGTCGATGACGTGCGACTCGTCGAACACGGTCTTCAGCTGCTCGAACCAACTGATTTCGGGCTCGCCGTGGTAGTAGGAGGGCTTGTCGTACCAGAAGATGGTCTGCAGCGGGCTGTAGAACACCAGCGAGGCGGCCAACTGGTGGGCGTGGGTGGTCTTGATGCGACGGTCGAAATAGCAGATGGTGTAGTCGGCCGCTCCGTTGATCATGCGGGTGAAGGGGAGCGTCACGTTATGGGTGGCGTCGGGGAACTCCTCGTTGCCGCAGATGCCTTCTTGCGTGAGCAGGTTGGGGTAGGTACGGCTGAAGCCGGAGGGGCGGAACTCGTCGTGGATGTTCATGAGCAGGTGGTTGTCGGCGGCCAGGCGTACCAGGTCGTGCAGCCAGGTGGCCCAGCGGTGGCTGGCATACTGCACGAAGCCCGACTTCACGCCCACGATGCCCCACTGGCGCAGCAGCGGAAACAGTTCGCGGGCCTGCTTCATCAGGGCGTGCTGGTTGACGTAGAGCCAGATGCCGACACCTTTCTCCTTGCCGTAGGCGACGACGCGCGGCAGGTCCAGCTTGCTCACCACCTTCGTGGCATCGCCGTCATGCGAGGTGCAGGGCAGGTACCACAGCCAGTCGAACAGCATGTAGGGGATGTGGTGGGCCGCACAGAAGTCGATGGTGGCCAGTGCGCCTTCGGTCGTGATGGTGGTTTCGCGCATGATGGTGCCCGGCTTCACCCATTGGTCGGCGTCGGCGATGGCGCAGGGCGTATTCAGGTTGTTCAGGATGTCGTTGTGCTCCAGCAGTTCGCCGGGCGTGCGGGCGGCCATGACCACCTTCCACGGCGTGGCGTAGTAGGTGACGATGTCCACCGGGCTGTACATGACGGAGGTCAGCGTGTGGGGCTTCGCCTCCGACGACACGTACTTGGTCAGGCACCAGTCGTCCACGTCGGCATCGGCCAGGGCGGCCCACGTGCCGTTCGGCAGTTCGACGGTCAGGGCGCGTTCGACGGGATGCTTCAGTTCGCCCACGGGCAGGCGTTCGGCCCGGGCCTGCGCCCATTGTTCGCCCCAAGCCATTGTGCCTTCGGGGAAGGAGTATTCCGTCAGGTCGGCCGTCACCTTGTGGAAGATGGCTTTCGGATGTTCGGGGAAGAAGTAGCGGAAGGCGATGCCTTCGTCGTAGGCGCGCACCTCGATGTTCAGCCGGTATTGGCTCTTGTCTTTCTTCGAGAGGTAGAGCGTGGCGGCGTTGTAGCGGTCGCGCACGGTGCTGCGCTCGCCGTAGAGCGGATGCCACGTCTGGTCGACGGAGGGAAGCGTGCGGACGGAGTCGACGCTGAAGTCGTCCATCCAGCAGCGGGGCTGTACGAGGTCGCGCACGCCGAGGGCCATCTCCCAGGTGCGGTTGTCGACGTGCAGGCCGGCCTGCGACGGGAGCAGCACGGGTTGGCCTTCGAAGCAGACGGTATAGGTCAGTTCGTGGGTGCCGTCGGGGCGGACGTCGGAACGGAACTCGGCCGTGTGCGACCCTTCGGGCGAACTGATGCGGAGCGTGGGGCCGTCGGCGGCATGGAGGACGGCCGCCATGCCCAGCACGCCCATCGTGAGTGTGAGATGTTTCATCATAGGGGCTGTTTTTTTTATGCGTTTTTATTTCAGTGTACGAACAAGCGGCCCGCCACACTCAATGCGGCAGGCCATCTTTTTTTTAACCCAAATCGGTTGTTAGCGTTATGATGACAACAACTTCTATTTTTGAGAAGATGTGTTCTCGTTTTGAGGGCGCAATGGGGCTCCATTGTAACCGAGAAACGGGAAAACAGATGCCAAAAAGAAAGTTCGTTTGCGCATAAAGGCCTAATGACCGTTTTTGGTTTAGAATCTATTCGAGCGAGAAATACACCACGTAGCGCTGGCGGTGGATGTCGTAGAGCGGACGGAGCGTCGAGCCCTCGTCGGTGGTGAAGGTCAGGCCGGGGCCCGTCCGGCGCACCACCTGCCGAAGCGGACGGCCGCCTATGAGGAGCGTGTCGCTCAGGTGGGGCGGGATGTGGTAGTCATACGTGTAGTAGTCGTTGTAGCGGGCGGGGTCGGAGAAGGGAGCCGGTGCCTCCATGCCTTCCGTCCCCCGTTCGGCGGCCAGCACGATGGGTCCGTAGAGCAGGGCGGCCTTGTGCGGATTGTCCGGCGTGGGCTCCAGGCGCAGGCTCATGGGCCAGGTGGCTTCGACGCGGTCGCCCGGATGCCACAGGCGGTCGATGCGGACGTACGAGCCGGCCTTCCCGCCGATGCGTACGGCCTTTCCGTTCACCTTCACCGTGGGCTTTCCGCTCCACGACGGATAGCGCAGGCAGAGGGCGAAGCGGCAGGGCGAGTCGGCATCGATGGTCAGCCGGGTGGTCTCCTCTTCGGGGAAGGCGGTCTGCTGGGTGAGGCGCACCCCTTTCTCTTTCCAGTCCGCCACGGAGGGGATGAACAGGTTGACGTATAGGTCGTGGTCGTTCTTGTAGTAGATGGCCTCGGCATATTTGGCGTGGCTCTCGAACCCGCTGCCGACGCAGCACCAGAACGAGTTCTCGGGCGTGCTGTAGACCTTGTATGCGCCGGAGGCCAACGGCAGGAAGTAGCACACCATGCCCGACTCGGGGTCTTGCTGCCCCAGGATGTGGTTGTAGAGCGCACGCTCGTAGTAGTCGGCCACACGGCAGTCCGCCGTCCAGCAGAACAGGTGGCGCGAGAGTTTCAGCATGTTGTAGGTGCAGCAGGTCTCGCCCGTGTAGCCGTTGGCGTAGTGCGAGAACCGGGCGGGGTCGAAGAAGTGCTCCTTCTGGCTGCAACAGCCCGGAGCAAAAGTGTGCGCACCCGTCACCAGATGCCAGAAGTATTCCGTCAGGGCACGGCTTTCCACGTCGCCCTCGAGTTCGTATTTCCGGGCTTCGGCCAGCACCTTGGGGATGAAAGTGTTGGTGTGCTTCGTGCCCAGTTCGTCGCGTCCGGCTTTCAGAGGGTCGATGACGTCGTTGTGGTAGAAATAGCCGGCCAGCCAGCGGTAGCGTTCCTCGCCCGTGATGGCATAGAGGTTGTAAAAGGCCTCGCCCGTGCCGCCGAACTCGTTTCGGATCATGCGCCGGCGGGTCTCCTCGGTCTGGTCCTTCAGTGTGTTGTAGGCCCAGTCGCCCATGCGGCTCACCACGCCGAGCGCCGTCGCGTTGTGGGCATAGAGGTACTGGTCCATCAGTCCGGCCATCAGTTTGTGCAGCGTGTACCAGGGAGCCCAGACGCTTTTCCCCTGCAGGTTTCGGCGGATGAGTTCTTCGGGAAACGCGCTGAGGTATCCGCTTGCCAAGGCGTCTTGCACCTCCTTCAGCCCCGTCACCAGGCTGTCGCCCTTGAGGCGGAAGGCGTCGTTGCCCGTGGCGGCATACATCAGGGCGTAGGCCGAGAGGAGGTGCCCGGTGGTGTGGCCTCGCAGGTCGCAGTCGAGCGACTCCCATCCGCCCAGTTTCCTGACGGTCATGTAGCCGCCTTCGCGTCCGGCAAACACGCCGGCATGGGTGCGGAAACTGTGCAGCAGCCGTCCGGTCGGGATGGACATCATCCAGGCGGAGTCGCGCAGCAGGTTGTCGCGGAAGCGGCCTTTCAGCAGGCGCACGTCGGACAGGTTGAAACTCTCGGCCTCCGTGCCGACGGCCTGAGGCACTTCCATCCGGTCGGCAAACAGTCCTGGATAGACCGACTGTGCACCGGTGGCGAGCGAGGCCGCCAGTGCGGCCGCGCAGGTGATTGTTCGTATCGTCATAAAAAGCAAGTTGTTTTTGATGTTCTCTTCGTGTATACGAACGAGGACGTCTGCGCACTCATGCGGTCCGAAGTGTTTACCGCCCCCCGATGTTTTTTTTATATTGCTGTCCGATAAAGCTGTTAATTCGTAGAAAAATTAGGGTGGAGACCATTGGCAGGTATCCTTCCCCTTTGAGGCGATGCAAGTTCCAACACGTAGCAATACTCTTACACTTTGCGTTCAGCCTTGGCTGAACGGTCGTAGGATATAGGCTCAATGGCAAAGTAATATAACCTACTTGACCGTTCAGCCAAGGCTGAACGATAAACTACAATGCCCTATTTAGCGGACAACTGCTATAATGTTTACAGAAATGCGGAAGAAGAAGCATTCAAAAACTCGCGGTGGAGTCCCCCCCCAGTAAAATAGCATTATCTTTGATGGTTGGAGGCCATCTTAAACGAAAGAGCCGTGGGCCGCAATAAATAAAACAAGGGAAGGGGAGGAATTTGTGCCGAAATGTCGTAGATTTGTTGCGGGGCATCGTTCGAACCACTAACCCTCCCCGACCATGGCCATGACCACACCCACCTTGTTTAAAGAATACATCTGGCTCGTCAACACCATCAGACGGGCCCGCAGGATTACCTTTGCCGAAATCCAAGAGAAATGGCTCGACACGGAGATGAGCGGAGGGGTGGGGCTGGCCCGCTCCACCTTCAACCGCCACAAGGATGCCATCGAAGACATCTTCGGCATCTACGTAGATTGCGACCGCAAGCAGGGATACCAATACTACATCGGCAACGAGGACGTGCTGCGCGAAGACACGGTGCAGAACTGGATGGTGGCCACGCTTTCGGTCGGCAACGTCGTGGCGGACTGCAAGGCCTTGCACGACCGCATCGTGCTGCAGCAGGTTCCGTGCGACGACTACCTGCCGCGGTTCGTCGAAGCCATGAAGCGGAAGGTGCGCGTGGCCGTGAAGTACCGCCGCTACGACAGCGACACCGTCAGCGAGGTGGACTTCGAACCCTACTGCCTGAAGTTGTTCAACCAGCGCTGGTACGTGCTTGCCCACTTCCACCGCGACGCCACGCCCGAGAAGCCCGAACGCGACTATTTCGGCGTCTATTCGTTCGACCGCATACAGGCCCTGGCACTGACGGACGTCCGCTTCGAGGTCCGCCCCGACTTCGACGCCCAGGCCTATTTCGCCGAATGCTTCGGAGTGGTCGTCGGCGACGGAACCCCCGCCGAGCACATCCGCCTGCGCGCCTACGGCAAACAGCGCCATTACCTCCGCGACCTTCCTCTGCACCATAGCCAGCGGACTGTCGGGCAAGGCGAGGACTGGACCGACTATGCCTACCGCCTGCGTCCCACCGCCGACTTCTGCGCACACCTGCTCGGCCTGGGCGCACAGGTCAGGGTGATGGAGCCCTCCTCGCTGGCCGACCGGATCTGCGGGATGATGGCCGATGCGCTGAAGATGTACGGCCGTTCGGCCGGCCAAGAGTAAACCCAAAACGGTCATTAGGCCATTATGCGCAAACGAACTTTCTTTTTGGCATCTGTCTTCCCGTTTCTCGGTTACAATGGAGCCCCATTGCGCCCTCAAAACGAGAAAACATCTGCTCAAAAATAGAAGTTGTTATCATCATAACGCTAATGACCGATTTGGGGTAAAAAAAGCCTGACGAACGGAAAATATCCGGAGGTTGTCCCACGATTTGGGCCTGCCTCCGTTTTTCTTTGCTACGTGAAACCTTCTAAACCGATAGAATCATGAAAGCGAGAAAATTGTTTTTCAAGGAATGCCATTTGGCAGGCCGGCAGTATCACGATGCAGACGAAGTGTGGGAAGACCTCCGGGTGGGGACGCTCCTCCGGCTGGAGCGCGACCTCGACAACCGGTTCGACCCGCATGCGGTGGCCGTCCTCTACGACAAGCCTGCCGGCGCAACGCCGGCATCTGGCGAAGAAACCTACCTGCTGGGCTACATCCCCCAAGGCGAGAACGGCGAGATGGCCCAGTTGCTCGAGATGGGGTGGGGCGACATCTTCGAATGCCGCATCTCGAAGGTCGATGCCGACGCGCACTACGAGAATCAGATCCGGCTGACGGTACGAATCAAACGAAACGAAAGGAGGGCAAAATGAGTGTAAAGATTATCCCTTTCAAGGAAGCCTGGAAGATTCTGCCCAAGGAGACGTTTCGCCCCATCGACGAATATCAGTACGAGCGCGTGGGAGAACTGACCGTCGAGGCATTGCACGAAATCATGGAGAAAGGCCGTCATCTGATGCCGGAATCATTTCACAAAAAACCGTTGTATCCGGGAAAAGGGTATGACGAGGAGCAGAACACCGTCGTGCTGATGTGGAACCCCGCCGTCTCGAGCTTCACGCCGGAGGACCACCGCCACGGTATCGCGCACTTGTTCACGGACTACTTCAACTGGAGCGTGTGGGAACACGAAAAAGCCCGATGCGGCGACCGGTTTTTCCTTGTCAGAGTGGGCGAGGGAAGAACCGGCATCGTCATGAGCGGAGTCTTTGATTCGCAGCCATACGAAGCCGACGATTGGAGCGGCAGAGAGAGGCGCGTTTTCTATATGGATATGCTCCCCAACGTGGTGTTGGACCCGGACGAAGCCCCGATGCTGACAACGGAACAATTGAGCGAAGCCATACCGTCCTTCGATTGGACGGGAGGACACTCCGGCCGCTTGCTGACGAAGGATGAGGCAAAAACGCTGGAAGCGATATGGGAGGATTTTCTGCGAAAGAACAAGGACAAGGTGGACGGCAGGACGATGAGCGTCAACCGTAATCAAACATACGAAGCATTTTAGGAGATGATATACCTGCAATCTTTTGATCTGATGAGCCGGAGCGAAGAACAAACCTTCATCCAAGGCTTTCGTGCGACGTGTTTCAACTCGTTCTTCCCGTTTGGATTCTTTACAAACGGGAAAGACCTGAGTCGTCTGGAGTTCGACGACATCACCATCTTTTGCGGTGGAAACGGGTCGGGCAAGACCACGCTACTGAATATCATTGCTGATAAACTGGCTCTGAAACGGCAGGCGTGCTACAACAAGACGTACTTCTTCGGCCCGTATTTGGAGAAATGCCGGACGACCTGTAATCCTCTGCTGGACTCAGAACAGATGGTCCGTTTCATGTCCGTCTCGCGGATTATCACCAGCGACGAAGTGTTCGACCACATCATCGGCGTAAGGCATAGGAACGAGCACATCAGTCTGGGACGCAGTCTCATTTTCCGCGAGGACGATTTGGTCGACCGCTTTGGCAGTTCCGTGGCGAAAGAGCGTCCGCGCAGCATCAACATGGACGATCCGGCAAGCGTCAGAGACTACATAGACTTTCAGACGATGGCGAGGAAGTCGGTCTCCCGCCGGGTACGCGACAAGGTCGGGATGGAACAACGGACGTTTTCCAACGGCGAGAACGGCTTCACCTATTTCACGGAAGCCATCCAGCCGGGAGGCCTCTACCTGCTTGACGAGCCGGAGAACTCCCTGTCGGCCGAGATGCAGTTGCAATTGGTTCACTTCCTCCATGGGATGACGAGCCTGTATGACTGCCAGTTCGTCTTGTCCTCGCACAGCCCGTTCGTCTTGTCCATGCCCGGCGCAAAAATCTACAACCTGGATGCAGAGCCCGTGGCCACGTGCCGATGGACAGACCTGCCGAACGTACGCATCTACCACGATTTTTTCGAAGCCCATCGAACTGCCTTCATGGCCCCGTCGGGGCGATGATGGGCTGCCTCCGTCTACGTGCAACAAAGAGAGAACCCTTCATCTTTGAGTGGGAGAATGGAGGTTTGTGGGCAAGAAAGGCTGCGCCTCGGAAAACAATTGCTATATTTGCTTCACCGACCAAAGAAAAACGACCAGATGGATTTGCCGGAAAACATGAACGGCCGAGATGCCGATACTCCGCCCAAAGAGATAGTGAGACACATTTATGGAGATGCTGCTTGGGAGAGTCGTACTGACGAATGGCTCCGTTATCGCCCGTATGTGCAGCCCGACGATGACGACGAGACGTTGGACGACCTGATCGGCTGGTACGTGAACAAGAAAAGCCGGCGCGTGGCCTATGCCGGACGGAAACTGAAGAACGCCTTCCCCGTGCTTCCGCGTGTGGAGCAGCGCAGGGTGGGCTTGGCGCTTTTGGGAGGCAACCGGGCCGACACGGAGTGGGTGTGCAAGCGGCTGAACGACCATTGGGCGGGCTACGGGCGATCGTTGGCCGTCAACTGGCATCCGTGCTATGCCGAAGCGGTGGAGGCTTGTTGGACCAAATACCACGGCTCGTGGTGCGGCAGGCTGGTGGTGCAGTATTTGCCCGAAGAGGTCGTGTGCAGACACATGGACGAACTTTCTTCCCCCGACTACTACTTCTACCTCTCCCGGAGGTTTGTAGGCAGGCCCTGGTTTCGGCTGGATGTGGACAAACTGAGGCGCTGTACCTACATCAACGCCTACCTCCACGTCATGTCCCACACCCGCGAGGGTATACCGGCCGACGAGGCGCGGCGCTTGCTCTACCAGTGGGTGGCTACGCTGGTGTGCAGGAATGATGACGACATCAACCTCCCCATTCGGGAGAACGTGTTCTACAGGGCTTCGAACGAATGCATCCGGGTGGTGAACGCCTGGGGCATGGACACGGCCTTGTACTATCTGTTGCGCATGAACCACAAACAGGTGGTCGCCGATTTCCTTCGGTGGGACGAGGACATCTTCCGGCAGTGCTATGGCGAGTTCTCCGAAGCGCAGGAGGACGGACCGGAGCCGAATGGCGACTTGCGACGCATCATTGCCTCCAGTTTTCCCACCGACCTGGCCTATCTGCTACATCCGAACACCGACTGCTATTCTTTCTTCGATTCGCCCGGCCGACCCTGGACGTTGCCGCGACTGCATCTGGGCTACGCAGGGCGTGAGGATGAATTCTCGCCCTATGCCGCGTCGGTGTCTTCCATGCCGGACGAGGGTGTGGCGTATGCAGACAGGGAGGCCTATGCCCGTATGCTGGATATGAATCCGAATCTCGGCGACCTGGCGGAACGATTGGGCTTGATGCCTGTGAGTGAGCAGGATGTCAGCGACCTTCCGTTTTAGCAGGCTGCCGTCGAATTCCACTGTTGGACGATGTCTCGGGAGGTGTCGCCTACTTGCCCGAAAGAGGGCGGATAGTCTCCCACCCAGTCACACGCCAGTACCACTGCTGCATCGTCTTCTATATCTCATGAGAAGGTTGTATCCTTGCAGGGAGGAGAGATATTCATAAGATAGGCTGCGCCTCAGCAAAAAGAAAATAAGCGCGCTTATTTTCTTTTGCTTTCGGCTTGCACTACCTTTGCACCACCAAAAAACGAAAAGACAATGAAGATAGGAGACAAAGTACGCTTTTTGAGCGAAGTGGGAGGCGGACGCGTGACAGCCTTCCGAGGAAAGGACGTAGTGATGGTGGAAGATGCAGACGGGTTTGAAATCCCCATGCCGGTGCGCGAATGCGTAGTGGTGGGCGAAGCGGAGAACCCGGCCCAAGAATCGCGAACAAAAACGCACTCCGCCGAGGAGCCCAGGCCTGCACAGACGATGCGCATCGGGAGAGGTCGCGATGCGGAGGCGATGGACGTGTGGGTGGCCTACACGGCGGAGGAGGAGAACCCGGCGCGCTTCGCTGCCTACCTCGTCAACGACAGCGCCTACGACCTGGGCTATGCCTACATGCACCAGACGGAGGCGGACAAAGACTGGAACACCTGTACGCACGGCACAGCCCCGGCAGGCACGAAGGTGCGCCTTGAGGATTTCGGACTGGAAGTCCCGGCCCGGCGCACACGCACCGCACTGCTGCTGATGCCCTACAAGGAAAAAGGCTCGTTCGCCCTGAAACCGGCCATGACGGCCGAATGGCGCACCGACGGGGCGAAATTTGCCCGACGTGGTTCGTTCGGACCAAGCGCCTATTTCGACCAACTGGCCATGATGGTGCCCGTGGTGCGCGACGGCGTGGTGGCAAAACCCACTGCAACTCCCGATGCGGATGTGCTGCGCGAAGCCATGATGGGGCGTCGCGACACGTCCGCCCCGAAACCCCGCGACGCACACCGCCCGAATGAGGGAGAAACGGTGGAGGTGGACCTCCACGCCGACGCCCTGCTGGAGACCACGGCGGGCATGGGGCCGGCCGACATCCTGCACTATCAGTTGGACCGCTTCCGCGAAACGATGGAGCAATACCGGCGCCAGCCGGGCGCACGCATCGTGTTCATCCACGGAAAAGGGGAGGGCGTATTGCGAAAGGCACTGACCGACGAACTGAAAAGACGATACAAGGAGTGTACGTGGCAGGACGCCTCGTTCGCCCAATACGGGTTCGGGGCCACGCTGGTGGTGGTGCACACGCTCAATCGGCCCAAATGAGGTCGGCGATGATGCCGTCGGACACGAAGATGCCAGCCCGGGTGAGGTGGAGGCGGCCTTCCTCGGCCTGAAGCAACCCGCGTGCCACATGGGGCTCGGCACAGGCCAGGCAATGGCGCACGAACGAAGGACCGAACTGCGCGAGACGGTCGAGGCGGAGGCCGCGGCGCGTGCGCAGGGCGGTGAGGACATAGTCGTTGTAACGTTCGGCCGGACTGAGCGTCTCGACCTCGAATGCGGCGCCACCGGCCTCCCAACCTTCGACGTAGGCCTGCACGCTCGACACATTCCACTGACGCGAGGCGCATCCGTCGAACGAATGGGCGGCGGCTCCGCAGCCCAGATAGGGAGTGCCGTCCCAATAGGCGGAGTTGTGGCGCGAATGGCGGCCGGGAAGACAGAAATTGGAGATTTCGTAGTGTTCGTAGCCCGCACGCGAGAGGGTGTCGACAAGGCAGTCGAAGAGGGTGACGCTGGTTTCCTCGTCGGCTTCGGCTACGAGTCCCTTCTGGCGCATGCGCCATAGGGCCGTGCCCTCCTCGTAGGTGAGGTGGTAGGCGGAAAGGTGCTCCACACCCAGGTCGACGGCCTGCCGGAGGTCAGCCGACAATTGGTCGGAGGTCTGGCCTGGCAACCCGTAGATGAGGTCGATGCTGAGATTGGAGAAGCCGGCCCGGCGGAGGCGACGGACGGCCTCGACGGCCTGAAGGGCGGTGTGGCGACGGCGAAGCAGGTGTAGCAGAGGGTCGGAAAAGGTCTGTACGCCCAGGCTGACCCGGCCGACAGGCAGTGAGGAAAGGCCGCGTACGTAGTTGTCGTCGAGGTCGTCGGGGTTCGCTTCGAGGGTGATTTCCTCGCAAGCCGACAGGCCGTAGATGCGGTCGATGGCGGCAAAGAGGGTGTGCAGGGCCTCGATGGGGAGCACGGAAGGCGTGCCGCCGCCAAAATAGACCGTGTGCAGGGCCTCGCCGCCGAGATAGTCCCGGCGCGCCTCCAGTTCGCGGCAGAGGGCGGACACGTAGCGCGTCAGCCACCTGCGGTCGGTGGAGGAATAGAAATCGCAATAGATGCAGCGGGTGGGGCAGAAGGGGATGTGGAGGTAGAGGCCGGCCATGAGGAAGAAAACGGAAGGTTAGAGGTCTTTCAGCAATACGTCGCGTCCGGCCCGGTAGAACTGCTCGCGTGCCGCACTTTGTGCCTGCCACAAGCCGGCGAAACGCCCTTCGCGGTCCACCTTGAACGACTCGGAACCATGACACTCGAGGTGCTCCATCAGCATCCCCAGGCTGAGGGTGCCGATGTCCACCGAGGGAGCGTAGCGGAGGTCGGTGCTCTTGGCATCGCCCGAGACCACCTCGTGGACGAAGCCTATCTCCTGCAATTGGTACAACACCTGGTGGACCAGCCGGAGGGGGATGCGGTTTTCGCGAGCCAGTTCCTCGGCCGTGTAGGGTGCGGCATGGCTGGCGAAACGCTTGCTCACGCACGACATGACCGCCAGACAGATGAAATCGTGGTAGCGGCGGCTGACGTGACGCGCATCGCGCTCGAAACTGAAGTTGCGGATGTTCTGCCCGGCATAAGTGAGTTCGGCACCGAAAAGGCAGATGGTCCACGACACCTGCACCCACAGCAGGAAGAGCGGAAGAGCCGCGAAACTGCCGTAGATAGCATTGTAGCGCGACACCCAGATCTGGCTACCGATGTAGAGGTATTGGAAACCCTGATAGGCCGACCCCGCCAGGATGCCTGCCAGGAGGGCGTAGCGCAACTTCACCTTCGTGTTGGGCATGAAGACGTACAACCCCGTGAACATGGCCCCCGTCAGGACGAAGGGCAGCAACCGCACCAGGAACTTGACAAGAGGAGCCAGGATGACGTAGTCCGCCGTGTGGCGGAGGATGGTGCTCATGTAGATGGAGAGACCGCCCGAAACAACCATCAGCAGGGGGAGCAGCAGGAGCATGGAGAAATAGTCGGTGAAACGGCGGAAGACGCCGCGCCCCTTCTTTACTTCCCAAATACGATTGAAGGTGGACTCGATGTGGGAGATGAGCACCAGCACCGTCCAGGGAAACAACACGACGCCCACCCCGATGAAGAGTGCGCCCTGCGTGTGCTGCAGGTAGGTGTCGACCATCTGAAGCAGGGCCTCGACAGCGGCCGACTGACCACTGAGACTCTTGCGAACCTCGGCCTCGACAAGGCCTCCCAGACCGAATCCCTTGGCAATGGCAAACATGATGGCCATGATGGGCACGATGGCCAGCAAGGTGCTGTAGGTAAGGGCCGATGCCTTGCTGGCAATGCGGTCATGGACGAAACGGCGGGTGGCGATGAGCAACGTCTTCAGCACGAAATAGGCCGACGAACGGCCGCGCCCCACCTCGTCGTCGGTGATGCGCCAAATGCCATCGGTGAGGAATGTGTAGGTGCGCGTCAGTTTCATGGTCTTGCCCCGAGGAATTGGTAATGGAAAAGTGCCGGTATCTATATAAAAAGGAATAAGCAGTGGGCCTATAAGCCGAGTTCTGTCTCCACCTTCCGCCTCCCCGAAAGCAGGCGAAAGGGGCGCTTGCCATTTATCTTGTCCCGATGTCGCCACCGGGCTTTAGCGGTCTACCCTCCGACATGGGGCGAGCAACCCTCGTAACGTCGGTATACGCGACCTTGCAACTCCTGAGGCGCACGGCCCGGTATGTCGCCATCCCGGCCGGTGGGCTCTTACCCCGCCTTCTCACCCTTGCCCCTGCACACCGAAGCGGCGGTGGGCGGTTATTCTCTTCTGCGCTGCTCTGCCCTCGCGGACACCTTCCCTTAGGAAGCAGGACGCTCTGTGTTGCCCGGACTTTCCTCTGCCCCCGACCCATACGAATCCGGGCAGCGGCAAGCCGGCCTACTGCTTATTGTGGCGCGAAGATAGCGCAAGGCGGGCAAACAGCCAAGCAATTCGCCGAAAATAATCCCAAATCGGTCATTAGCGTTAAGCCCCGTTAAGCACCCTCCGCCCTCTGTTAAAAGAGAAGAAAAAAGCCCATAAATGCATCCAACCAACCAATTTTGCCTCTACTTTTAACGTCAGTTGAGTTAAAACAAGACGGAATATTAACACTTAAAGCATAGAAAAGCATCATGAGAAAGCAAGTGAAAACAATCGTGGCCACCGGACTGACCTGCCTGGTGGTCAGCGCAGGAACAGCCGGACTGACGGCCTGGTGGCTCAATCGGACGAACGAACGGCCGCTCTCCTTTCAAGAAGCATTTGCCACGAACCCCGCTGTGAGGCTGACGGCTTTCACCGGGACGAACGCCGGACAGACCGACCTGACAATGGCGGCCGAAACCTCGGTACACGCCGTGGTACACATCAAGGCCAAACAGACCTCGAAGGTGCAGACCGTACAGGCCGCACCCGACCTGTTCGACTTCTTCTTCGGCGACGGACGCGGACGGAGCCAGCGCGTGCAAACACCCGAACGCGTAGGATTCGGCTCGGGCGTCATCATCTCGGCAGACGGATACATCGTGACGAACAACCACGTGGTGGACGGAGCCGATGAAATCACCGTGAAACTGAACGACAACCGTGAGATGGACGGACGAATCGTTGGTACCGACCCGGCCACCGACCTGGCCTTGGTGAAGGTGGAAGCCACCGACCTGCCCAGCCTGCCCGTAGGCGACTCCGATGCACTCAAGGTGGGCGAATGGGTGCTGGCCGTGGGCAACCCCTTCAACCTGACCTCGACCGTGACGGCGGGCATCGTCAGCGCCAAGGCGCGCAGCATCGGCATCTATAACGGAGGCGTGGAATCGTTCATCCAGACCGATGCGGCCATCAACCAAGGAAACAGCGGCGGCGCACTGGTGAACACACGCGGCGAACTGGTAGGCATCAACTCGGCCCTTGCTTCGCCCACCGGAGCCTACTCGGGATATGGATTCGCCATCCCCACCAGCATCATGACGAAGGTGGTGGCCGACTTGAAACAATACGGCACCGTGCAGCGGGCGTTGCTCGGCATCAAAGGCGGATCGCTGGGAGGAGACGGAAACATGAGCGATGCCCCCATCGACAAAGAAGGACACACCCTGGCCGACAAACGCCGCGAACTGGGCGTACGTGACGGCGTATGGGTGAGCGAAGTGGTGGAAGGCGGATCGGCCGAAGCTGCCGGCATACGTGAAGGAGACGTCATCGTCGGACTGAACGGACGGGAAATACATACGATGGCCGAACTGCAGGAAGCATTGGCCAAATGCCGGCCGGGCGACCGGGTGAAGGTGAAACTGGTGCGGAACAAGAAGGAAACGACTCTCGACGTAACGCTGAAAAACGAGCAGGGAACCACCGCTGTGGTGAAACAGGCCGACATGGACCTGCTGGGTGCCGCCTTCCGCCCGTTGCCCGATGAAAAGAAACGCCAACTCAACCTGAACTACGGACTGGAAGTGACGGGTGTGGCCGCCGGACGGATGGCAGACGCAGGCATTCGCAAGGGATTCATCATCCTGAAGGCGGGCGGACAAACGATGCGTACGACCGAAGACTTGGAGAAAGCCCTCAAGGCTGCCGCCAAACAGCCCGAACAGGCACTCTTCATTACGGGTGTTTACCCCTCGGGCAAACGCGCCAGCTACGCCATAGACCTGGCACAGGAAGAATAGGAACACGTCCCCGCAGCCTGCCGGAAAGTCTGGGATGAAAGGTGTAGGAAACACCTCGGACACCCCTTTCTGGCAGGCAGCAAGAAAAACAGAGGTGCAAAGTTGCGAATTAGAAAGAAAATGTTGTAACTTTGCGCCTCAAAATCATTTTTAGAGGGAATGAGACAACTAAAAATCACAAAAAGCATCACGAACCGAGAAAGCGCGTCGCTGGACAAATACCTCCAGGAGATAGGACGCGAAGACCTCATCACGGTGGAAGAAGAGGTGGAACTGGCCCAGCGCATCCGCAAGGGTGACCGCGTGGCGCTGGAAAAACTCACCCGAGCCAACCTGCGTTTTGTCGTGTCCGTGGCTAAACAGTATCAGAACCAGGGGCTGAGCCTGCCTGACCTCATCAACGAGGGAAACCTGGGCTTGATAAAGGCGGCCGAAAAGTTTGACGAAACCCGAGGCTTCAAATTCATCAGTTACGCGGTATGGTGGATACGCCAGTCGATTTTGCAAGCCCTGGCCGAACAATCGCGTATCGTGCGCCTGCCGCTCAACCAGGTGGGTTCGCTCAATAAAATCAGCAAAGCCTTCTCGAAATTCGAACAGGAAAACGAACGACGCCCCTCGCCGGAAGAACTGGCCGACGAACTGGAAATCCCCGTAGACAAAATCTCGGATACGCTGAAGGTGTCCGGACGACACATCTCGGTGGATGCACCTTTCGTGGAAGGAGAAGACAACAGCCTGCTCGACGTGCTGGTCAACGATGACTCGCCCATGGCAGACCGCTCGCTGGTCAACGAATCGCTCTCGCGCGAGATAGACCGTGCGCTCTCCACCTTGACCGACCGCGAAAAAGAAATCATCCAGTTGTTCTTCGGCATCGGTACACAGGAGATGACATTGGAAGAAATCGGTGACAAATTCGGACTTACACGCGAACGCGTGCGGCAAATCAAGGAAAAAGCCATTCGGCGACTCCGTCAAAGCAATCGGAGCAAACTGCTGAAGTCCTACTTGGGATAGAATTTCCCCGAACAAACGAATATAGCCAAAAGCCCCGCAGCGCAATGCCACGGGGCTTTTGATTAAACCCAAATCGGTCATTCGCGTTATGATGAAAACAACTTCTATTTTTGAGAAGATGTGTTCTCGTTTTGAGGGCGCAATGGGGCTCCATTGTAACCGAGAAACGGGAAGACAGATGCCCAAAAGAAAGTTCGTTTGCGCATAAAGGCCTAATGACCGTTTTGGGTAAAAAACCATCAAGTAAAAAAGCATGGCTATGGATTGGAAGAAACTGACGGAAGCCGGACGCAAGCCGGGCCTGATGCGCGAGTTTGTACGTTTCTGCGTCGTGGGCGTGGTATGTACGGCCATTGATGCGGCGGTGTTCTATGCTGTACGCAGAGTGGCCCCTTATCAGGTGGCGTTGGTATGCGGCTATCTGCTCTCGCTGGGAGTGAACTGCTTCCTGACTTTGCGCTGGACCTTCGCCTGTGCGCCATCGGTGAGGCGCGTGGCAGGCATCGTTGGGGCGCATCTGGTCAACCTGTTCGTGGTGCGCATGGGACTGATGGCTTTGGCCGTCGGCGTGTGCGGACTGGATGACGGAGTGGCCTACCTGCCCGTGTTGGCAATCAGCGTGATGGTCAACTTCGTGCTGGTAAGACTTGCAGCGAAGGCCTGACCGCCTTATTCTGCTGCTTCGGGAGCATGAAAAATGAGTGTGGTGGCACCGAGGGTGATGACCTCGTCTCCCTCGAGAACGGCGCGATCCTTGTCGGCCAATAATCGATTTTGCAGGAATGTGCCCGTCAGGCTGGGATGGTCGCGCAAGGTGAACACCCGCTCGCCCGTGGGGCGGCGGCGGGCCTGAATGAAGCAATGGCGGCGGTCCATGCTCGGGTCGGCCGTCTCGATGGCGATGTCTACCTGGCAGCCTGGACTACGACGGCCAATGAGGTTGTCGCCTTCGTGCAAGGCGAATTGCTGCTGATAGCCGAAGCGGTTCTCGACCACCGTAATCCATCCCCATTCCGAAGCCTCCGAGGCGGGGGCGGTCTCGTTGCGCTGCTTCTCTTTCAACTTGGTGCGGCCGATGCGGATGGAGAACTGCTTCTTGCAATGCTCGCAGACAAACACAAGGCTTTGACCGGCTGTGTAGAGGGTCTCGTCGAAGGTGAGATAGTTCTCACACTTAGGGCACATGATTCGTTTCATATCCTTGTACGTAATGGAATAGGAATGGGCTGCAGCTATCGTACTAACAGCCAGGCATCTTTGAAACTGGGTTGCTGACGCACCTCGGCTAACCGGCGGTAGGCGGCGGACTGGTCGGTGCAGGACGACAGGCTGACGCGTATGCGGCCGTCGCCCTCGACAACGGAAGCATCGGCGTGTCCTTCGCGAACAAGAGTCTGCACCAACTGGTCGGCTTCGGCCCGGCTGCGTACGCTGGCCACAACGACGTGGTATCGTTTAGCAGTAATCTGCGGGGAAACTGCCGGCTTGGATGGTGCCTGCGGAACTTCCGCCAACTTAGTGCTGGACTTCGAATCGGCCTCCGCCGGAGCGGGCATACGTTCTTCGCGCACCTTGACCGGACGGGCCGGGGCCGGACGCCGTGCGAGGGCCGGACGAGCCTGACAGACAGGCGCAGGGAAGAGCGAGGCGTAGTTGTCTGCCTCGACGTAGGTGTTTTCGGCGGGTGTGGACAACAGGAAGAAGGCTATGATGGTCACAGCAGCAGCTACGATGCCACGCAGCCACGTACGTCCGATGCGCAGTTCGTAAACGTCGGGACGACGAGAAGCCACGGCGGCAGACGGCTGCACCAGGACGACAGAGGCCGATGGCTGCAGACGTTGCGGACGGAAAGCGGACAAACCATAGGACGAGGGAGCGGCCAGCCAATCGGCATCGGGCGTGAAAAAATAGGTGTCATCCGCATTCAAGGAGAACACGCCCAGACCTTCCCACTCCAAACACCCGGTGGTGCGCAGTTGCTTCATCGTCCGGCGCACGTCGCGTTCGAGCCGACGGTTGGCGTCGGGGAAGTCCGTCCCATAGGCTTGCATGTACGACTGCACAAGCAGGCCGTCGTTCAACTGCAGCCGGGGATTGAAACTCAACGAGCGCGTGGGAGGCAGCAGGCGGTCTTCAGCCTCGTCGAAACGGGCGGACGTGTAGCGAGCCATAAAGCCTCCGAAGCGGGGGACAACCACATAGTCATGGTCGAGAAGCAAGCGGGCGATATGTTGTTCCAATGCAATCATGAGGCAAATGTACAATTTTTCAGCCAATCGGTACACCTTCGCTCTGTTTTTTTGCGAGAGTTTGCCACTTTTATCAGGCTTGCCTCCCCGTTTATCGAACAAAGAAGTTGGAAAGGCCGGGAAGGAGGGACCGACGGAGAAAATTCAGCGGCTTTCGTGCGGAGTTTCGGACACAAATGGTTAATTTTGCCGCTCGAAATAATACAAAAAAGAACTATGACATACGTACAAACGGAAATAGATGGTGTATGGGTGATTGAGCCTCGCGTGTTTCAAGACGACAGGGGCTATTTCATGGAGGCTTTCAAACAAGCAGAGTTCGATGCCCATGTGGGGCCGGTACGCTTTATCCAGGATAACGAATCGAAATCAACGTTCGGAGTGCTTCGCGGCCTGCATTACCAGCAGGGATCGTACAGCCAGGCCAAACTGGTCCGTGTCATCCAAGGCAAGGTGTGGGACGTAGCCGTCGATTTGCGTCGTTCGTCACCGACATTCGGTCGCCACGTAAGCGTGTTGTTGAGCGAGGAGAACAAACGCCAGTTGTTCATCCCCCGCGGATTCGCCCACGGATTCGTGGTATTGAGCGAGGAGGCCGTCTTCGCCTACAAGGTGGACAATGCCTACCATCCCGAAGCAGAAGCCTCGATTCTGTTTGACGATAAAGATTTGGGCATTGACTGGCCGGTGCATCCCGACCAGATGTTGCTTTCGCCCAAAGACCGGGCCGGCAAACCTTTCCGCGAAGCGGTAGTATTCGAATAAGGAGGTATCCACATGATCAAACAATATCGATGCCTGGCGGCTGCGTGGCTGCTGGGTTTGTGTGTGGCAAGTTGCTCGCAAGTCGACCAGGCAAAACTGACGAACGAACGGGATGCGCAGGCAGCGGAATGGCTGCAGGGCATTTGGATTGAGGTAGACGGCGGAACAGTCTTGTTTCGCGTGCAGGGTGATTCAATCTTCTACGTCGACCCCGAGCATGCGCCCGTCCGCTACGAGGTGCATGCCGACAGCCTCTGCCTGTATGGGACGACCGACGTGCGCTACCGCATTGACCGGCTGACGCAGCAGGAGTTCTGTTTCCGTTCGTACGCAGACGATGCCATCTGTCTGGTCAAGTCGACCGATGCCGACGACTCGCTGGCCTTTGCCGGAAGGCCGGAGGCTGAACCCATCCCCGTCCGGCAGGAGGTGCTGAAGCGCGACAGCGTGGTGAACCATGCGGGCAGGCGCTATCATGCCTACGTGTGCATAAATCCATCAACACGCAAGGTGTATTGCCCCTCGTTTTCAGAAGAAGGATTGCGGGTGGACAAGGTGTATTTCGACAATGTCATCCACCTGTGTGTGTACGAGGGAAAAACATGCCTCTATGCACAAGACGTAGTGAAGGAAACCTTCGCTTCCGTGGTGGACCGTTCGTTCCTCGCCCAGGCTGTCTTGGCCGACATCCGCTTCATGGGCGTGGATTCCAATGGTTTTCATTTCCGTGCCTCCATCGGCGTACCCGAGACATGGGTATGCTACTGGGTGGACATGTGGGCCAATGCAGAAGGAGGCCTGACGCTGCGTTTGGTGGAATAGAGGAATCAACGAGACTCGTGCGCTTCTTCCTGCGCATTTCCCTGGATTTTTTCGGATGCCTTCTGTGCCTCTTTGGCCCGGCGTGCACGGATGTGGCTGCGCCATAGCAATAGGTCGCGCCATGCATCGAAGTCTTTCTTGTAAGCCATGCCTACGCCTTGGGTAGTCAGGGTTGTTTTGGTGTAGTAACGGTCGTTGGTCCGGTTGTACGCCTTTAGGCGGATGTCGCCCGAAGGGGTGAGCAGCCATTCGACATCGAAATCGCCCACGAAGTTTGTCTGCGCCATCGGATTGTCCCGATAGCCGAAATTGCCGTTGATGAGCAGACGATTGTTGAGCAACTGTCCGGACAGCATTCCTTCCACTTCTACGTCGGTCCATCCTTTCTCGCCCGTGCTAAGCATCGTGCCGAAGTTCCAGTTGTGCAGGTTAAGGGCCTGCCCCAGTACACGGTTCAACTGTCCCGAGAGGGTCGATGACAACATCGAACTCATCGCGCTACTCGACTGGCCGGTGCGGTTGCTCATGTAGTCGTACGTATAGAATTTCCCGATTCCAAGCAGGTAGAGTATCTGCATGTTCATCTCTTCGTCGGTGCTGATGGCGCTGCGTACGACTTCGCGTTCTTCGGCGCTCACATTGGGCAGATCGATGTCGAATTTCAACTGTGGACGGGTCAGATTGCCCGTCAGGTTCATCAGACAATTTACTTTGACATTGGTCTGGGTGAACGATTCATTGATGCCCAAATCGCTGAGTGCGACAGAGTTGACCGTATGTGAGGCATTGATGTCGAGCGTAGCGTCGACGGGGTTCCCATTGAAGGTGAGCGAACTGCCGGGCTGGATGTTGAAATCTTTTCGGATGACCTCCTGCAGGCTGAACTTGTAGGTGCCTTGGTTGATGTGGTAGGTGCCGAACAATTTGACATCGCCTTTGTTGAAATATTCTACGCGAATGTTTCCCGAGCCGCGTCCACTAAGGTTGTCGCCGGCAGCGGGGTCCATCACAATCTGCATGAGTCCGTCGGGAGTGGCATCAACCTGCAAGTTCAGACGGATGTCGATGGGTGGAGCGGGCGGCACGACGGCCTCGGGACGGAGCAACTGGAGTCGGATGGAGTCGGTGGCACGGCGCGGCGTCTTGTCGACAAACGTGATGAACTGGTTGTTGGCGGCCGAGGTGGCTGAACGGAGCAGGTAGGTGAAGCGCGACCCAGGGCGGGTCTGCATGGAGACATCGACATTCAGCCCGTTGCTGCCGCCGTCGAGCAAGGCGTGACCGGTGGCATAGACCGTGCCGTAGAACGGCATGTCGGGGCTTTCGCTGGTTGAGAAAGCCAGCATGTTGTCCATGTCAATGAGGAAGCGGTAGTTGAGGTTCTTGAAATGTCGATGGCGCAACTGTCCGCTCAGCCGTCCGCCATGGTTCTCGGGGTCGAAGATGGCACAACGGTCGAAACGGATTTCGGAGGGACGCATATGGACGGAGTCGCGTACAAAGAAGGTAGTCCCTAGAATGTCGAACTTGAGCGAGGCGTCGGCCATGACGTCTCCTTCCAGCATCAATGACTTGAAACCTCCGTAGAAGTGTGCACCGCCTTTGATGCGTCCTCGTACATCGGAAGCAATGCTTTTCATATAGTACTGTAGGAAAGACAAGTTGGTGTTGTCTGCATCAATGTGCAGGTCCAGCCCCTTCTTTTTGGGATAGATGAAGCCCTGCACCGTGGTGGCCGAGAGCCCTTCTTCGCGCATGTGGGCATCAAGGAAGATGCCTTCTTCGACAGGGTCCCAACGGCCATCTATATCCATGTCGCCCAGCGGTGCGTCGTTGAAAGTGAAGGATTTGACGTGTAGCGAGGCGTCGAGGCGAGGCTTGTCCAACACTGATTCAGCCCGTGCTGCTCCGCTGGCCAGTCCATCGAAATCGACATCCTTCAGACCGACCACATCGAACACATAGCCGATACTAATGTCGCCGAGATGGGCAGTGAGGGTATCGGATGCCTCGGGGCCGATGCGGCCTGCGGCACTAAGGTAGCGGTCGTGGCTGTGGAAGCGGAAATGGTCGATGCAAACCTTGCCTGAGTCGACCAGGATACGTGCGGGGTCGAGGGTCCAAATGGTGTCGTTGATGACGATGTGTGCGGGCCGGACCTGAATGTCGGCTTGCAAGGGTGCGGTGGGGTTGGCTTTGGCGAACCGGGTCAGTACGTCGAGTCGGCCGCAGTAGGTAGCTGTCGACTGATTTCCCCAATTGACGGCCGCAGACAATTCGTTGTTGTGCGCCTGTGCCTCCATGGCGAGGTTCAGCGCTTGGCCACCCGTTCGATGCTGGGTGGCGCGCAAATGGGCCGTCAAGGCATCGGCCGGTGCATCGATACGCAGCAGAGCGGACTCAAACCACTTCCCGTCATAGACGAAAGATGGGAAATGCCCTTCAATGCGCAATTGGTCGGCGTAATCGTCGACATAGCCGTACAGGCGGGCGCGGTTATGGTTTGTGAAGGGAAGTTCGAAGGTCTGGCTCAGTTGGCGTGTCTCTTGCAAGCAAAAGTCAAACCGAAATCGGTTTTTCGGAGCGCGCCCCATACGGACGGGACTCACCAGCGCGGGGATGTGCTTTCCTACTGTCTGCAACAAACTGGCAGGAAGCGTGCGGTAGGAATAGTCTCCTTCAATCAAGGCCGTCAGGAAGGGGGAGGTGAAGCACAACCGTTTTTCCTCGTCTTCGGTGCGGTCGATTTCCAAACGAGTCTCGGCCAGATGGAATGTCTGTCCAGAACGTGTATACTCCAGACTGTCCATTCGGACGAAGCCTATCATGTTGTCAATGGAATTGCCTACAAAGTCGGCATAAACCGAAGCCGACAGTTCAGTGGGCTGATGATGCGGAACCAGGTTCAATTCGTGCAGTTGCAGATGGTCGGCCTGGGCTTGAAAGCGGAATACGGGGTCGGATGATGCGAGGTTGATGTGTCCGTCGAGCCACATGTGCCCGTGTGGATCATCCAGAATGATGCGTCCGTCAAAGCCCCCTTGCTCGAACAACCCGTCGAGGGTGATGTTGTGGTAGGTGTATCGTTTCCACTCCAGCGTAGTGACGCGTCCGGCGGCCCGGACGGTGGGGCTGCGACGCCCCCGTCGGGCGAAGGTGGTCTGCAACTCGAAGCCAATGTCGCCTAACTCGGATTTTTCGCCCAACATGGTGCCCAACTGGAATGATTCAGTGAATAACGAGCCTTCAGCATAACGGTAACCCAGTGTCGGGTCGGTGCGCATCTGCAGGTTGGTGTTCACCTTTCCCAACTGGGTGGTCAGCTGGCCTCCCACACGCAGACCGACTGATGGGCCGGACAAGAGGCCGACGAAATTGGTTTCGCCCAAACGGACAAGTGGGGCGGGTGCTTTCTTTCCTAAATTCTGAAAAAGACGTTCGATGCCGTGTGCACCCAGCCGGCATTGCGTCAGGCTGAGACGGAGGCGGGGAGGTTCGGAATCGAAGATTCCTGCCACGCCACCCTGGCATCGGAGGGAAAACCAATCGGCGAGGGAGGCTTCGACACCGGAGATGGACAAGTCGTTCAGAGTCCCTTCGAGACGGCCTTCCAGCCGAAGCAAGTCGGTGAAACAGGTCAGAGCAGGGACCAAGCCTGAAAGGTCGGCCGGACAGATGAACGAAGGGTGTATTCCCCCTCGGAGGTGGGCGTCTCCCCATCGGGTTGCTGATAGACTGTCGTAGGTCAGGCGCAGGGTGTCGAGACGGATTTCAGAACGAGGCAACACCACGGCGGTCTGGCTCAGCGTGGCTTCGTGTGCGTTGGCAGTCAGCCGCAACGACAGTTTTTGCAACTCCAGCCCCGATTGTTCGGCCATGCTGATGCGCTTCACATAAAGGTGGAGCGAGTCGGGACTGAACTCTTTCAGCGAGATATTCGCACGGATGTCGGACAAACTGATGTGAGAGGGATTGAATATACCGGGAGTAGCCGCCTCGGACCAGACATCGTAGGACACCCGGCCTCGGCGCAGCAACAGGGAGTTGATACGCAGATACAAGGGTGACGATTTTTTGGTGGAGTCGGTACTGGCGAATGTGTCGATGAGGAACTGGAAGTTCGGCTCGGCATCGGGTGTCGGTCGGTTCAGGTCGGCATGAAAACCGAACAACTGAATGTTGTCGACCACGATGTCGCCTTGCAGCAGGGGAAGGAAGCGAATCTTGGCTGAAATTCGGGTGGCATAGAACATCTCCTCGCCTTGGCGGTCGCGCAGCGACAGTCGGTCAACGACCAACCGGTTGGGAATACCGATGGAAAAACCACCCAACTCAATGTCGGTGTGTAACAAAGAAGCCAACTGGTCAGATAGCCATATAGCCGTTCGTTGCTGCACGCTGGGTACGTTCAGCAGAAGGAAGATTCCCAGGTAAAACGCTAAGGTCAAGCCGAGAATCCAGCGCGCTATTTTTCCTACGGTCTTGATAGAATTTAGTTCATAGTGTTGAAAAAACAGGTTTCATTTCGCTCGTCAACCTACAGGCGACCTCGCTCTTCCAGGTAAGAATCTTTAAAGCCCAGGAAGTAGAGCACGCCGTCTAGCCCGATGGTGTTGATGGACTGCTTGGCACCGGCCGCCACTTTGGGCTTGGCGTGGAAGGCGATGCCCAGTCCAGCTTCGGACAGCATGGGCAGATCGTTGGCCCCGTCGCCCACGGCGATGGTCTGTGCGATGTCTACCTTTTCCACTTGGGCAATCAGTTTCAGCAATTCGGCTTTCCGCCGTCCGTCTACGACCTCGCCCAGATATCGTCCTGTCAGTTTGCCGTCCACAATTTCCAACTCGTTGGCATAGACGTAGTCAATGCCATATTTGTTTTTCAAATAATTGCCGAAATAGGTGAATCCGCCGGACAAGATGGCTATCTTGTAGCCGTACTGCTTCAGCACGAACATCAATCGGTCTACGCCCTCCGTGATGGGAAGGTTTTCGGCTATATCTTTCATGACGGACTCGTCGAGTCCCTTCAGCAGGGCTACCCGTTCGCGGAAACTCTCGGTGAAGTCAATCTCCCCGCGCATGGCCCGTTCGGTAATGGCCTTGACGCGGTCGCCCACACCGGCACGCATGGCCAGTTCGTCGATGACCTCCGTTTCGATGAGGGTAGAATCCATATCGAAGCAAATGAGCCGGCGCATACGGCGGTACATGTTGTCTTGTTGGAAAGAGAAGTCCATCTCCAACTCACCGGACAGTCGTAGCAGTTCGGCCTGCATGGCAGCCCGGTCGCGCGGTGTGCCTCGCACAGACAACTCGATACACGCCCGGATGCTGGCTTTCGATTCTTCGAGAGGAATGCGGCCGGTGAGGCGTTTGATGGCATCGATGTTCAGCCCCTGGTCGGCTAGGATGCGGGTGGCCGCTGCAATCTGTCGGGCCGAAAGCCTCCTTCCCAGCAAAGTCAGGATGTAGCGGTTCTTGCCTTGCATGTTCACCCAATTCTCATATTCTTCCGTCGAGATGGGGAAGAAGCGCACCGTAACGTTGAGCGACGAGGCCTTGAACAGCAGTTCCTTCATCACCTGGCCCGAATGGGCGGGATCCGTGCGAAACAGGATGCCCAGCGAAAGCGTATTGTGGATGTCGGCCTGTCCGATGTCGAGGATGGTGACATCATATTGGGCCAGGATTTCGGTAATCGAAGCGGTCAATCCCGGACGATCTTCGCCTGTGATGCGAATCAATATCAGTTCAGTATCTTTTTCTTCCATCATTTATAATAAGGTATTGTTATGCAAAGGTAGGCAAAGAAACAACAACTCGTGTGTTTTCGGTCTGGAAAATGCGTTTATGTGGCCGGCGGGGCATACGAGCAGGTGTAAAAACATGCTAAATAACATAAAATTTAAGGGTCGGAACACTGGTTTATGCCCAATATGCTTGGAGGGAATGGGTAAAAAACCTTACCTTTGCAGCGAGTTTCCTACAGATAGGCTTTGATTCTCAGTTTTTTGGAGAGTATTTAAGCCGTTTGCAATAGTCCGGGCGGAAACTGCTGCTTGCGCGCAGCCCCGGATAGTATGAACCAAAACCGAATTACATGAAGCGTGTAAAATGGATTTTTGTTGTATTACTCTTTAGTTCTTTGACAGCATTTGTAGCGAAAGACAAACCAACGACGGGATTGAATGTGGGCGACAAAGCCCCCGATTTCCAACTTGAAGCTTGTTCGGGCCGCAGCCCGATGACACTCGACTCACTACGAGGACGTTACGTCCTGCTGAGTTTCTGGGCCAGTTATGATGCCGCATCACGTCGGCAAAACGCCCGTCTTTGTCAGGCTTTGCGTAGCTGCGGACAGCCGGTAGAGGCCGTGTCTGTCTCGTTCGATGATTATTATTCGGTATTTGCCGAGACGGTGCGTCAGGATGGCCTCGATGTGGCATCCTGTTATGTGGAGACCGATGGTGAGTCGTCGGCATTGTACCGCAAATACCGTTTGAACCGGGGATTCCGCAACTTCTTGCTCGACGAGCAGGGCGTTATCGTGGCCAAAAATGTGGACCCCGCCCAACTCTCTTCCTTATTACAATAAGAAAAGCATCGAACCTCCGGGATCGTCTTTCCTGCTGATACAACAAAATTGTGAGTCTTGCCGGGACAGCCGGTGAGGCTTTTTTTTATTTTCAAATGTGCGAGGAACTCTTTATATTTGCACGCTGAACCAAAAAGGAACTCATGAAGCATATACGTAATTTCTGCATCATCGCCCATATAGACCATGGAAAATCGACCTTGGCCGACCGTCTGCTCGAATTCACCCACACCATACAGGTGACCGAAGGACAGATGCTCGACGACATGGATTTGGAACGCGAACGCGGCATCACCATCAAGAGCCATGCCATTCAGATGGAATATACCTACCAAGGCGAAACATACGTTCTCAATCTTATCGACACACCGGGGCACGTGGACTTTTCCTACGAAGTGTCGCGTTCCATCGCGGCTTGCGAAGGTGCCTTGCTGATTGTCGATGCTTCGCAGGGTGTGCAGGCGCAGACCATCTCCAACCTTTACATGGCCATAGAACATGATTTGGAAATCATCCCAGTCATCAACAAATGCGATATGGCCAGCGCCATGCCCGACGAGGTCGAAGACGAAATCATCGAACTGCTGGGTTGCAAACGCGAAGAAATCATCCGTGCATCAGGCAAGACGGGCATGGGGGTGGAGGAAATACTGCAGGCCGTGGTAGAGCGCATTCCTCATCCGGTGGGAGATGAACAAGCACCGCTGCAAGCCTTGATTTTCGACTCTGTCTTCAACTCGTTCCGAGGTATCATCGCCTACTTCAAGATAGAAAACGGCATCATCCGTACGGGTGATAAGGTGAAATTCTTCAATACCGGCAAGGAATATGACGCCGACGAAATCGGTGTGCTGAAGATGGACATGATTCCCCGAAAGGAATTGCGCACGGGCGACGTGGGCTATATCATTTCCGGCATCAAGACGTCGCGCGAGGTAAAAGTGGGCGACACCATCACCCACATTGCCCGTCCTTGTTCCAAGGCTATCTCCGGTTTTGAGGAAGTCAAGCCCATGGTCTTTGCCGGTGTGTATCCCATCGAAGCGGAAGACTTCGAGGACTTGCGATCGTCGTTGGAGAAACTTCAACTAAACGATGCTTCGCTCACCTTCCAGCCCGAATCTTCATTAGCCCTGGGCTTCGGCTTCCGGTGCGGATTCCTCGGTCTGCTTCACATGGAAATCGTGCAGGAGCGACTCGATCGAGAGTTTGACATGAATGTTATCACGACCGTTCCAAACGTTTCGTACCGCATCTTCGACAAGCAGGGGAACATGACCGAAGTGCATAATCCCGGTGGAATGCCAGACCCTACGTTGATCGACCACATCGAGGAACCCTACATCAAAGCGTCCGTCATCACGACGACCGACTACATCGGCCCTATCATGACCCTCTGTTTGGGAAAACGTGGAGAACTCCTCAAACAAGAATACATCTCGGGAAATCGTGTCGAACTGTTCTACCACATGCCGCTGGGCGAAATCGTCATCGATTTTTACGATAAGCTGAAAAGCATCTCCAAAGGATATGCTTCGTTTGACTACCATCAAGACGGATTTCGCCCCTCGAAACTGGTGAAATTGGATATCTTGCTCAACGGCGAACCGGTGGATGCCTTGTCCACTCTTACTCATTTCGACAATGCCTACGAGTTGGGACGTCGCATGTGTGAGAAACTGAAAGAACTGATTCCGCGCCAGCAGTTCGAGATTGCCATACAGGCGGCCATCGGTGCGAAAATCATTGCGCGCGAAACCATCAAGGCTGTGCGTAAGGACGTGACAGCCAAATGCTATGGAGGCGACGTCAGCCGCAAGCGAAAACTATTGGAGAAACAAAAGCGAGGGAAAAAGCGCATGAAGCAGATTGGCAACGTGGAAGTGCCGCAGAAAGCCTTCTTGGCCGTGCTCAAGTTGGATTAATCTCGCACCGATTCCCCAAACAACGATTCTGTAAAACATTCATTATAAGTATTATGAGTCTTAATCCCGCAAAAACCATCAATCGGTTTATTCACAGTACGACAAGTTCCAGTTCTGTTCTGTTTGTCGCTGCTATCGTGGCCGCCATCGTTGCCAACTCGCCCTTGGGACCGGCCTACAATGCATTCCTGAACCAGGAGGTAGCCCTCCGCATCGGTTCATTCAACCTGTTTTCGCACCATGGCCATCCGCTTACCTTGCTGACGTTTATCAACGACGGTCTGATGGCAGTTTTCTTTTTTATGGTTGGACTGGAAATCAAGCGCGAACTGCTGGTGGGTGAAATTTCCTCTGTTAAGAAAGCTGCCCTGCCGTTCATAGCAGCTTGCGGTGGTATGCTCCTTCCTGTATTGGTCTACAGTTTCGTATGCAGCAAGGGCGGGGGAGTAGGTATGAATGGTCTGGCCATCCCGATGGCCACTGACATCGCTTTCTCGTTGGGTGTGCTCAGCCTGCTGGGACAGCGTGTGCCGCTTGGCATGAAGGTCTTCCTGACTGCATTTGCTGTCATCGACGACATCGGTGGCATCCTCGTCATCGCCTTGTTCTATAGCACCAATTTGGCCGTGGGCTATCTGTTGGCTTCGCTTCCCCTCTTCCTCTTGTTGTGGATAGGCAATCGGCGGGCTGTGGGCAGCCAGATTTATTACCTTTTTATCGGCCTTGCCATCTGGTATCTTTTTCTCCAGTCCGGCATCCATAGCACCATCGCGGGTGTGTTGGTGGCCATGTTCGTGCCGGCTCGTCCGAAGTTGAAAATCGGCCACTATATCGAACGCATTCGCCGTAGCATCAACCGCTTCCCTGCCAACACCAAGGACAATAGCATCATCTTGACGAACGAGCAGATTGCCAGCCTCAAACGTCTGGAAACCGCTTCGGACCACGTCATCAGTCCGATGCAGGCCATGGAGGACGGATTGCATACGTTTGTCAACTTCTTCGTGTTGCCGCTCTTTGCGTTTGCCAACGCCGGTGTGGTGCTCGGAGGCGAGGGCGAACTCGTCGGCGTAGTTACGTTGGCCGTAGCCTTGGGCTTGATTGTGGGTAAGTTCTCGGGCATCTTCCTATTTACGTTTGCTGCCGTGAAGAGCCGTATTGTCGACTTGCCTACCGGGGTCAATTGGAGCGGTGTGGCCGGTATTGCCATGTTGGGCGGCATCGGGTTCACCGTGTCGTTGTTCATTGCCAACCTTTCGTTTGGCAATCACCCCGAACTGCTCAACCAGGCCAAACTGGGTGTGACGCTTGGCACCATTATCTCCGGTTTGCTGGGATATGTCTTCCTGCATTTGGTATTGCCGAAACGGCGTTGACCATTCTTTTGAGATATTGATAGAAATCATAGCACGTTCCGCTTTATGAAGTTCCGACTGAAAGACCTTCAAGTGATGAGTTTCCACTCCGATTTGGCCCTGCTGCCTGCCGGCAAGTTGCTCATCAATACCATCAATGCGCATTCTTACAATACCGCCCGCCGTGATCCCCTCTTTGCCGAGGCTTTGATGAAGGGCGATGTGCTGATAGCCGACGGCATCAGCATTGTGAAGGCCAAGCGCCGTTTGTGTTGTGAGGACATTGACCGGGTGGCAGGCGCCGACCTGTTTGCTTTCGAGATGGATAAGTTGGAACGTTCGGGAGGAGGCTCCTGCTTTTTCCTGGGGAGCAGTGAGGAGGTGCTTGAGCGCATCCGTCGCCGGGCGGCGACAGACTATCCGCACATCCGTGTGCTGACCTATTCTCCGCCCTACAAGGCCGAATTTTCTGATGCGGACAATGAGGCCATGATTCGTGCCATCAACGAGGCGCACCCCGACTTGCTTTGGATAGGGATGACAGCCCCCAAGCAGGAGAAGTGGGCTTATGCACATCTCGACGACTTGCAGGTGGGCGGACACATCGGCACCATCGGTGCGGTGTTTGATTTTTATGCCGGTACGGTAAAGCGCGCTCCAGCCTGGTGGCAACGCCACGGGCTGGAGTGGGCCTACCGTTTACTTAAAGAGCCCCGCCGGATGTGGAGGCGTTACCTGATAGGCAATGCTTTGTTCTTGTGGTATATGTGGCAGGAGAAACGCGAATCATAGGGTTCGCCCGTTCAGGTAGGCTGTGAAATCTGCCTTGTAACTTTCTCCTATGGGGATGAAGGCCCCGTCCACCACGATGCGTCCACGGTCGATGGACTCAATCTTGTCTTTCCGTACGATGTATGACCGATGCACGCGTATGAACTGGGCCGTCGGCAGCAGACCCTCCAGTGATTTGAGACTCATAAGGCTCAGCAAAGGACGTGCCTGTCCTTTGAGGTATATTTTCAGATAATCTTTCAATCCTTCCACATAGAGGATGTCGGCCAGGCGGATCTGCACCAGTTTGTAGTCCACTTTGACGAAAATGCTGTCCGGGACATCTTGGACAACCGGGTCGGTGTGCGCCTGTAGTTCGAACCATTGCAGGGCACGATTGGCCGCCTCCACGAAGTCGGCATACCCGATGGGCTTTAGCAGATAGTCGAGCGCGTTGACGCGGAATCCGTAGGTGGCATATTGGCTGAAGGCCGTGGTGAAGACGACGCGGGTATGTCCGCTCAGTGTCCGGGCGAATTCCATCCCATTCATGTCGGGCATCTGAATGTCCAGAAATAGCAGGTCGACCGGTTGCACTGCCAGTCCGGGCAGAGCCTCGACCGCACTGGCGTATCTCCCCTCCAGTCGCAGGAAGGGTGTTTTCCGGACGTAACTTTCCAGCAGGTCGAGCGCGAATGGCTCGTCGTCGATGATGGCGCAGGTGAGAATCATGCTTCAATGGATTTAAAGGTGGATATGCGAAGGTCCGATACGTAGGTGGAAGCGTTGTCCGAGAGTCCGTGCTTCCATTCGTATCGTCCGGGGTATAGCAATTCGAGCCGACGGCTCACTTGGCCCAGTCCGATGCCGCTTCCGCTTTTGTCGTTGGCGGATTTGGGGTGGTGGCTGTTGGCGATGCGGATGTGCACCGTGCCGTCGGCCTGTTCGTTAAGATCGATGTGGATGAAACTGGGCCGGGTGGCCGAAAGTCCGTGTTTGAAGGCGTTTTCAATCAGCGAGATAAACAAGAAGGGGGCAATCGGCGTGGTGCTTTCGGGGCGTATGTCGATTTGCGTGCGCAGGTCGACGGCCGGAGTCAGCCTGATTTTCATCAGTTCGATGTAACTGCGTACGAAGGCGGCTTCTCGGGCCAGTGGCACAAAAGTGGCCGGATCTTCGTAAAGCAGATGCCGCAGCAACCGGCTGAGCTGCTGCACAGCGTCTTGAGCCTTGTCGGTATCGAACGCGATTAGGGCGTAGATGTTGTTCAGCGTGTTGAGCAGGAAGTGAGGGTTGAGTTGGTTCTTCAGGTTCTGCAGTTCGGCTTCTGTCTTGCTTTTCTCCAGTTCGCGCCGCAAGTTCTCGGCTTTGCGCCACTGTCCGGTCATGCGGATGGCCACGGCCAACCCGACGGTCATGCCCAACGAAAGGATGTCGCGGAAGAAGAACAGCGTAGCAATCCGCAGATGGGGCGGGAGAGGCATATCCGGTTGCCTGTCGGTTTTCTCCGTCGGATGGAGGTTTCGCCGAAAGGCGATTTCGTGCCCTGCCATGTTGCATCCGCACAGCAGGACAATCAGTATCGCATTGACCACGACAAAGTGTCGGATGTGCTGCCGGGCAAAGAGCAGGCGTGGGATGAGCCAGCCGTAGTTGATGTAAAATACGCCCATGAAGGCAGAGATGACGGGCAGCCTCCAGAGATATTCATCCCAGTTCATGCCGTTCGAATCCCATACCATGAGCAGCGGGAAGAGGAGGAACAGGCTCCACACGGTCAGATGAATGAGCAAGGCGGTGCGTTGTTGTTTTGTGAGCGGATGGTTCATGGCTGGGCGGTTTTATTCGTATCGGATGGCTTCGATGGGGTCGAGGTCGGCGGCTTTCTTGGCCGGATACCAGCCGAAGAAGATGCCGGTGAGGGTGCAGACGGCAAAACTGAGCAGGACACTCCAGGGCTGTACGTAGACGGGCCAGTGGGCTACGGCCTTTACCAATGCGCTGGCTCCGCACCCCAGAAACACTCCAATCAGTCCACCCGTGATGCTGATGAGCACCGCCTCGATGAGGAACTGGGCCAGGATGTCGATGCCGCGTGCACCCACGCTCATGCGGAGACCTATTTCTCGGGTACGTTCGGTCACACTCACGTACATGATGTTCATGATGCCGATGCCTCCTACCACCAGCGAAATACCGGCGATGCAGGCCAGCAGGGTGGTCATCAGGTCGGTGGTCGAGTTCATCATCGAACTGAGTTCCTGTTGGCTCCGAATGGTGAAGTCATCGTCTTCCTCTTCCTTCAGCCGGTGTTGGCGGCGCAGGATGGTACTGATTTCTTCGGTGGCGTAGTCGGTCAGGTCTTCGGTCAGGGCCGAGGCGAAGATTCCTTGCAGATAGGTCTGTGCCAGCAGGCGTTTCATCACGGTGGTGTAGGGGGCCAGCACCACGTCGTCCTGATCTTGTCCCATCGAATTGTATCCTTTCGATTGAAGCACGCCGATGACGCGCAGCGGAGTCTTGTTCAGGCGGATGACACGGCCGATGGGGTCGCTGCCGTCGGGGAAGAGGTTTTCGACGATGGTGGTCCCAATCACGCACACTTTGGCCGATGTCTGGATGTCTGCTTCGCTGAACATCTCTCCCGAGGCCACTTTCAACTTGCGGATGGCGAGGTATTCCGTGCCCACGCCGCTTACCGACGAGGGGTAGTTGGCGTTTCCGCACACCAGTTGGCCGGATGACGACACGTTGGGGCTGATGGCTGCCAGAAATCGGGTCTGGGTTCGCAGGGCTTCGTAGTCGTCCAGTTTCAGTGTCTGCATCTCCGAGGGGTCTCGCCGCATTCCGCCGCGCATGTCGCCTCCGGGATGAATCATAATCATGTTGCTGCCCATCTCGGCTATTTGGGCTTGGATGCTCCGTTTCGAGCCTTGTCCGATGGCCAGCATGGTGATGACCGAGGCCACGCCGATGATGATGCCCAGCATGGTGAGGAACGCGCGCAGTTTGTTGCCGGCCAGGGCGCGCAGGGCTATCTTGAGTAAGTTGGTTCCGTTCATGGTTTTCAGTGTGGGATGGGGTTGTTGATTGTCATTCGTCGGTCGGTGCGGGCAGGCTGGCAAGCGCATCGCGGGCCTGCAGCAGGTGCGGGTTCCGCGTGTCGTCGGTCACGTGTCCGTCTCGCAACCGGATGGTGCGGCTGCTGTATGCCGCCAGTTCGGGATTGTGTGTGACGAAGATGATAGTCCGTCCGTCGGCGTGCAGTTGCTGGAAAAGTGCCAGGATTTCGAACGAGGTACGTGTGTCGAGGTTTCCCGTGGCCTCGTCCGCCAGGATGACGGCCGGGTTGTTGACCAAGGCCCGTGCGATGGCCACGCGCTGCATCTGTCCGCCGGACATCTGGTTCGAGCGGTGTTCGAGCCGGTCGGCCAGGCCGACGGCCGTCAGGGCGTCGATGGCCCGTCGACGGCGTTCGTCGGCCCGTATGGCAGCGTTGTACATGAGGGGCAGTTCTACGTTTTCCACGGCCGTAGTCTTCGGCAACAGGTTGTAGTTCTGAAATACAAAACCGATTTTCCTGTTTCGCAGGACGGCCCGCTGTGCCTTGCTCATGGTCCGCACATCGATGCCGTCCAGCCGGTATTCGCCACTGGTGGGTGTGTCGAGGCATCCCAGCGTATTCAGCAGGGTCGACTTTCCAGAACCCGACGTGCCCATGATGGTAACGAACTCTCCCTCTTCGATGTCGAAGGAGATGCCACGCAGGGCGTGTACGGTTTCCTCGCCTACCTGGAAGTTGCGCCGGATGTCTTTCAGTTCGATGATTTTTCGTTTCATGTAGTTATTTCTTTTTGTTGTTTCGTCCCGGAGGGCCGGGGGCGAAGGGGCTTCGTTCGGTGTTTTGGGGCATGGCTTCCATTTGCGGCATGCCAAGGACGGCTTCCGTCACGATGCGGGTGCCTTCGGGCAGTCCGCTGCAAATCTCGGTCGTTCCGCCGCCGCTGATACCTGTCTCGACGGCGTGTGCGGTGAAGGTGTTTCCTTCGCGCGTCCACAATTTGTGTTCACCCGGGCAGTCCACCACCACGTCGTCCTCGCCGATGAGTGGCGGTTGCGGCGTAAAACGGAGGGCTTTTGAGGGAACACCCAGTACGCCTTTGCGGTCGACGGTGTAGATGGTGATGTTGGCCGTAAGGCGCGGCTTCAGTTTCAGCGCGGGGTTGGGTGCTGTTATGACCACCTCGTAAGTGACCACGCTTTCGCTACTGCCGGTCGAACTTGTGGTCGAGGTGCTTCCCAGGCGTATCTGTGTCACCCGTCCTTCGAATACGTCGTCGGGGTAGGCGTCCACGGTGAACGAGGCCCGTTGTCCTTCGGCCACTCCGCCTATGTCGGCTTCGTCCACGTCGGACACGACCTGCATCTGTGTCAGGTCGGCGGCGATGGTGAAAAGCGTCGGCGTTTCAAATCCGGAAGCCACCGTTTGTCCCTCTTCCACGTCGCGGCTGATGACCACCCCATCGATAGGCGAGGTGATGGTGGCGTACGAAAGGTTCCGTTCGGCTTTCGACAAGGCCGCCTGGCTGCTTGCCAGCGCGCTCTTTGCCTTTTCGTAGGTGTATTCGGCCAGTTCGTAGTCGGCATCGCTCACCAAGCCCTTCTCGTGCAGGCCTCGCGTGCGTTCGTAGGTGCGTTTCTGGTAGGTGTATTCGGCTTTGTTCCCGTCGTAGGTGGCGCGGGCCGACTGCAGTTCGCTCTGCAAGGTCACCTTGTCCATTTCGGCAATCAGCTGTCCTTGTTTGACCACCGTGTTGTAGTCCACGTAAATCTTGTCGATAATGCCGGACACCTGTGTGCCGACCTGCACCTCCGTCACGGGTTCGATGGTGCCGGTGGCCGTGATGGATTCGGCGATGTCCGTCGGCAGGACAACGGCGGTCTGGTATTCGATGCGCGGTTTCTTTCCGGACGGGCCGACGAGCAGGGCGATGCCTGCCACGGCTGCCAGGCCAACCGATGTGGCGATGATAAGTTGCTTCTTTTTCATGTTACGTATGAATGGGTCGATTGATGTTTTTTCTTACAATTGGATTCTTTCGCCTGCATAGAAGCGCAGCAGGGCAGCACCGAGCAGGGCGGTGTATTTGGCCTGTAGCAGTTGCTGTTTGGCGCTGAGCAGGTTGTTCTTCTCACTGAGCAGTTCCACGGTGTTCTTCATGCCGGCGTCGAACTGTTCGCTCACCAGGTCGTAACTGGCTTGTGCGCTTTTCACCTTGTCGACGGCGGCCAGGTAGTCCTGTTGTGCATTGGTGGCGTCCAGCCAGCATCCTTCCACTGTTTCATAGAGTGTTTTCTCCTGATCCTGCAGTTGCAGTTGCGAGCGTTGCCGGGCCAGTTTGGCCTTTTGCACGGCACTTTTGGTCTGCCGGTTGTTGAAGATGGGGACGCTTACGCTCAGCCCCACGCTGTTGTTCCAGCCGTTTTTTGCCTGTTCGGCAAAGGTGAAGTCCGAGCCCGTGGTGTGGTTGGTACCGATACCGGCCGTCAGACTTACGGTGGGCAGGTATCCCCCTTGGGCGATGCGGATGTCCAGGTCGGAGGTCTGCAGCCCCAGTCGGCCGGCTTCAATCTCGGGCCGGGTTGCCAGAGCCGCCGCATACACGTCGGCACGTGTGGGAAGGGGGCGCATCACGTCGGCGTCGTCCAACTCGGGCAGGGCGAGATTCATTTCCGTTTCGCCTTCCAGTTCGAGCAGTTGCTTCAGTTGCAGTCTGTAGCGTTGCAGGGCCGACCGGGCCGTAGTCAGTTGGTATTGGTCGGCGCTTCGTCCGGCCTCCAGTTGGGCCAAGTCGCTTTTCGCCAGGCTTCCGGCCTCCATCAGCTGGCGTGCGCGTTCGTAAGTGGCTTCGGATGTTTGCAGCGTATTCTCGTTCGTACGCACCGATTCGACTGCATACAGAATCTGCACATATGTCTGGGCTATTTGCTCGCAAATGCTGTTTTCCTGCGTTTCCACGTCCAGGCTGGCCATGCGGTCTTGTATGCGTTGCTGCTCCAGCGTATTGAGGCGCTTGCGTCCATTGTATATGGTCCATTGCGCATTCAGCCCGTAGTTGCCCGTATAGTTGGTCTTGTTTTGCGTACTGATGACATTCGTCCCGTCCACGATGCTGTGCTGCTCGCCGAAGGGACGGTTCGTCAGGTTGTGGCTGGTCGAGAACGACAGGCTGGGGAAGAGGGCCGCCCGCGCTGTCCGGGTGTCGATGTCGCTCTCTTCGCAGGCTATCCGGTTCTGCTTGATTTGCAGGTTGTGCTCCACAGCGTAGCGCATGCATCCGTCCAGGTCCCATGTAGGGGCAGGCAGGTCTTGTGCGGCCAGACCCGCGGTCAGGCAGAGCCAGACGAGGGGAAGGGTAGGTTTCAGTCGATTCATGGCGTGATGTTTTTATGACGAAGGCAAAGGTAACGCAAAAAACGACAGACCTGCAAAAGGAATAGATATCGGCGGAAAAAACAGCGGCCAATCCTTTGTTTTTATCGATAAAACCGCTTTATTTGCGATACCTAAAAACTGTTAATCCGGCTCTGCCATGAAGGACACGCTCTTCTGCCGTATAGTTCGTTTCTACGTCGACGGCTTCCGATCGATGACGTGGGGACGTGCGCTTTGGGCTATCATCCTGCTCAAGTTGTTCGTGATGTTTTGTGTGCTGAAGGTGTTCTTCTTTCCCGACGTGCTGGCCCGGCGGGCCGGCCCCGAAGGGGAAGGAGCCTACGTGGCTTCGGAACTGGTGGGCCGGATGCCCGTTTCCGAGCGACACGGCATGCCGACACTCGCCCGGCCTTTTGGGGAAATGGATGGAAGGAAAACAAGATAATAAAAACAGAACAGATATGGTAGAACACATGGATGCATCGTTGCTCGATTGGTCGAGGGCGCAGTTCGCCCTGACGGCCATTTATCATTGGATTTTCGTACCGCTTACGTTGGGTTTGGCCGTCATCATGGCTGTCATGGAGACCCTCTACGTGCGCACGGGCGATGAGTTTTGGAAACGTACGGCCCGGTTTTGGATGAAACTGTTCGGCATCAATTTTGCCGTCGGTGTGGCCACCGGACTTATTTTGGAGTTTGAGTTCGGTACCAACTGGAGCAACTATTCCTGGTTCGTAGGCGACATCTTCGGTGCGCCGTTGGCCATCGAAGGCATCCTTGCCTTCTTCATGGAATCCACCTTCGTAGCCGTGATGTTCTTCGGATGGGGCAAGGTGAGCCGTGGTTTCCATCTGGCCTCCACCTGGCTGACCGGTCTGGGCGCCACCATCTCTGCCTGGTGGATTCTGGTGGCCAATGCCTGGATGCAGCATCCTGTAGGCATGGCCTTCAACCCCGACACCGTACGCAATGAGATGGTCGACTTTTGGTCCGTGGCTACTTCGCCGATGGCGGTTGTCAAGTTCTTCCACTCCGTGTTGAGCGGTTGGGTGCTGGGCGCCCTGTTCGTGGTGGGCATCAGTTGCTGGTTCTTGCTCAAGGGTCGCGAGCGCAGATTCTCGTTGGCCAGCATCCGGGTGGCCGCCATCGTCGGTCTGGTGGCTTCGCTGCTTTCGGCGTGGTCGGGCGATACGTCGGGCTATCAGGTAGCCCGCACGCAACCCATGAAACTGGCGGCCCTTGAGGGCCTGTACGAAGGCGGCAACGGAGTCGGTCTGGTAGGCATGGGTGTACTCAACCCCGACAAGCAACGCTACGACGATGGAGAAGAGCCCTTCTTGTTCCGCATCGAGATACCCCGTATGCTCTCCATGTTGGCTACCCGCAGCACGGACGGCTATGTCCCCGGCATCCGACAACTGCTGGAAGGCGGCTACGTGACCGCCGAGGGCGACACCGCCCTTTCCGCTGCCGAAAAGATGGCACGCGGCCGTCTGGCCATCCAGGCCTTGGCCGACTATCGGGAAGCTCGTGCCGCGGGTTCCGACTCGGCCGCCCTGGCCGCCCGCAACACACTCGACCAGCACATCGCCTATTTTGGTTACGGCTACGTGCGCGATGCCAACGACCTTGTTCCCTCCGTTCCCCTCAATTTCTACGCCTTCCGCGTCATGGTGGTGCTGGGCGGCTATTTCATTGCCTTCTTCGCCCTGGTGCTATTCTTGGCGTTCCGCAAAGACCTGGCCGGAATGAAGTGGATGCAGTGGGTGGCCCTGCTCTCTATCCCCTTGGGCTATCTGGCCGGTCAGGCCGGGTGGATTGTGGCCGAGTGCGGACGCCAGCCTTGGGCCATTCAGGACATGCTGCCTACCTCCGCCGCCGTGTCCAACCTGCCCACCGGGGCGGTGCAGACCACCTTCTTCCTTTTCCTCTTCCTGTTCACGTGCATGCTGGCCGTAGGGGTCGTTCTCGTGTGTCGGTCTGTTCGGAAAGGACCTGAATCTGCTTCTGCGTAGGGAAGATACCCCCTTGATAGACCTTTTATATTATTTATTTGTACAAACCCATTTCTAAGATATGATGACCTATTCGTTTTTGCAACACTATTGGTGGTTCTTGGTGTCCCTCCTCGGGGGGCTGCTCGTCTTCCTGCTTTTTGTCCAAGGCGGAAACTCGATGCTTTTCAGTCTGGGCCGTACCGAGGCGCAGCGTGCCCTGCTGGTGCGCTCCACCGGCCGCAAGTGGGAGTTTACGTTCACCACGCTCGTCACCTTCGGTGGTGCCTTCTTTGCCTCCTTCCCCTTGTTCTATAGCACCAGTTTTGGCGGTGCCTATTGGCTTTGGATGCTCATTCTGTTCAGTTTCGTGCTCCAGGCCGTCAGCTACGAGTTTCAGTCCGGTCCCCGCGGCCGCACGTTGTGGCGTTCGTTTTTGGTGCTCAACGGTCTGGTGGGACCCTTCCTGCTGGGCGTAGCCGTAGCCACCTTCTTCACCGGAGCCCCGTTTTGTGTAGACAAGGCCCAACTCACGGCCGGCGGTCCGTCGGTTGCCATCAGCCGTTGGGTAGGCGGTCTGGGTGGTCTCGAGGCCTTGGCGTCGGTGTGGAACGTGGTGCTCGGCCTGGCCGTGCTGTTTCTGGCCCGTGTGCTCGGCCTGCTCTACTTCATGAACAATATCGCCGACGAGGATTTGCGTTGTCGTTGCAGTGTTCGGTTGTGGGGGGCTGCCGTGCCGTTCGTCCTCCTGTTTGTCGCCTTTCTTCTTCATGTTTTGCTGAAGGATGGCTATGCCGTAGATGCGGCCACGGGAGTCATCGTGATGGAGCCGTACAAATATCTGTCGAACTTCCTCGACATGTGGTACCTTCTTCTCCTGCTGGCGGTCGGTGTCGCCCTTGTGCTGTTCGGCATCGGCCGGACCCTGACGAGCAAGACCTACGTGCGGGGCATCTGGCCCACCGGCATCGGAGCGGTGCTCGCCGTGCTGGCCCTGCTGCTTTGTGCCGGCTGGGGCCAAACGGCCTACTATCCCTCCACGGCCGACCTGCAGAGTTCGCTCACGCTGGCCAACAGTTGCAGCAGCCTCTTCACGCTCCGCACCATGGCCTGGGCGTCGGCCCTCATCCCCTTCGTGCTGGCTTATATCTTCTATGCCTGGAGGGCTATTGACAAGCATCGGCTCACGATGTCCGAACTCGAAAACGAAACCCACGCCCACTGATGCCTATGGAATTGCCTTTCCGTTTCACCTCTTTCGAGGGGGCCGGTGCGTCGTGGTTGCCGAAGGGCCGCACCATCCTCACGTCGGACAAGTGCGGCTTCTTCTGCTGTACGCAAGGCTGGGTCGAGGTCGATTATGCCGGCCGCACCGTGCGGCTGGGTCCTTCGGACATTTTCATGTATATCCCCTCCATGATGGTGCGCCCCGTCGACACCAGTGCCGACGTGTGCGGCGTGGTGGGCGAGGTCCACATGGACTACATCCTCCCCATCGTGTTGCGCGTGGCGCCGGTCGACACCCTGCTGGGCATCCGTGTGCAGCCGGTGGCCACCTTGTCGGCTCAAGGGCTTGCCTTCCTGCAGCGCACCATTGCCGATGTGTGTACCCGTGTGGCCGAATTCGAGGCCGAAAGCGGCGAAGGGGCGGAGGGCGTACCCCGCCGGTTGGCGGTGGAGTTGCTCAAGTCGATGGGTCAGACCGTATGCTGCGAAGTGCTGAACGCCTATTTCCGCCACCGGCATTGGCGGGCGTCGGCACCCGGCGGGGGCGATGCCGTGTTTCAGGCCTTCATCCTGGCCCTGTTCCGCCATTTCCGCCGCGAGCGCGAGGTGGCCTACTACGCCGGCCTGCAACGCCTGTCGCCGCGCTATTTCTCACATGTGGTGAAGGAACGTTCGGGCTTCAGTCCCCTGCAGTGGATTGTGCAGATGGTCATCACCGAAGCACGTCAGTTGCTGGAGGTGTCGGACATGAGCATCAAGCAGATATCCGTCCACCTCAATTTCCCCACCCAGTCCTTCTTCGGCAAGTATTTCAAGCAATACGTGGGGGTTTCCCCCAAAGTCTACCGTCAGCGCTCGTTGCACCCCGAGGGCTGACGCAGAGCCTCCAGGGCCATCCGCACCCGTTCGGGGTCGGTCAGTTCCAGTCCGTATTCGTCGATGCAGACCGTCCCCCCCATGCTCACCTCGGCGTTTCGGTAGCGCATGGGGCTTTCGTGGCGCGTGCGTCCGGAGAAGTGGAACTCGCGGCATCCCGTTTCGTCGGCTATGCGCCGGATGTTTTGCGGATTGATGCCGCATCCCGGCATCACGACGATGCGCCCGTCGGCCTGCCGGTTCAGTGCCCGCAGGCGTTCCGTACCCTCCAGGGCAGATGCTTTTCCGCCCGAGGTGAGGATGCGTTGGCATCCCAGCCCCACGATGTCCTCCAAAGCCTGTTCGGGATGGCGAACCATGTCGAAGGCTCGGTGGAAGGTGACGGCCATGTCCCCCGCTTCGTCCGTCAGGCGTCGCATGAGGGGGATGTCTACATCCCCGTCGGGCGTAAGGCAACCCACCACCACGCCGTCGGCCCCCAGGCGGCGTGCCATGCGGATGTCCTCCGCCATGATGTCCTGTTCGAGGGGCGAATAGAGGAAGTCCCCTCCGCGCGGCCTGACGATGACGTGCAGGCGGATGCGAAGCAAGCGTCGTGCTGCCGCTATTTCGCCATACGAGGGGGTGGTGCCTCCTTCGGGCATCCCGGCACACAATTCCACGCGTGCCGCCCCGCCTTCTTGAGCCAGCAGGGCGCTTTGGGCCGAGTTGGCGCATATTTCGATGCAATAGTCCTTCATTCTTTTCCTTTTTTAGGAGGCAAAGATAGTGCAAGCGAGCGCAAAAGCCAAACATGCCCGAGCTTTTTGCCGAACGCCGGCGGACGGGCTCCATTGTAACCGAGGAACGGGGAAGACAGATGCCCAAAAGGAAGTTCGTTTGCGCAGGGGCGGCCTACTGACCGTTTTTTGGGATTGACATTGAGCCCGAGTGGGGTAGAGCCTATGCCGTGCCTTTGGGGGACAGCCTTGCAGCCTTGCCGAATAGGCTGCCTGCTTGCCCGGATTCGGGTGGATAGTCTCCCGGCCAGTCACACGCCAGTACCACTGTTGTCACGAGTAGGTGAAACTGCAGTACCGCCTACGGGGTACTGCAGTTTCGGATAGGTGGCATCAAAAGTGGTACTGAGGTCTCCTCCGTTCCCTCCTATGCCTCATGCAAAGGTAACGCCCTTGCATGAGGCTTGCATCCGATTTTCATGCAAAACGAGAGCTTCGCTTTCAGCTCCGGGTGTGGTATCAAATCTTTCTTCGGACAAGAATCCGTTGGCTTACGCAAAAATGCTATATTTTTTCTTGAAAGAGAAAAGATAAACTATGATCGACATCCAATCTTACATAAACGACCTCACATGTTTCATGCAAACAGATGTGTTTGCTTCATTGGAGGAGACGACAAAGGCTGCACTTGTGAAAAAGAAAGTGGCACTATGCAGGGATTACTTCCTCCGTATGGCCAGCAACCTGAACCGCAACAAATACAAGGGATGTTTTGCTCCGCATAAAGCCGTCATGCTTATTTCGATTATGGAACTCGTGGAGTCTGGGCACATCACCACGAACATCGTATGTTTAGACAAGGAGTTGCGAAGCAAGTTCGAGGACGTATGGCAGAGAGTCGTGCCAATTGGAAGTCCATTCATTTGCGGCCATCGCAACCCTTTTATCTATATGGCCAGCGAGCCGTTTTGGCATTTGTCCAACGAGAAAAACAATGCTTTCATCTCATCGGAGGCTTTTTATGCTTTCTCTCACGAGGAATCTCGCAGGGCCATCAAGGACTTCTTGATAGATTCAATCAGAGAAGACTCCATCAGCGAACAATATAAAACATTGCATTTAGTTCATAGGATGGCGGCAGAGGACCTGCTTGCTTTTGCTCCCGTCTTAGGCTTCTTTATGGCCATATAACCATTTCATGCTCCATTCGTCCGTATTTCAGCTCGTCCCCGTTGGCATCATATTGCTTGCGTTTGCCCACAGGGGGTTCTGTGAGCGTAATGCGTACTACGGCTGTGCGCGACATACTCCGCTCAACCGCAGCCTCGAATGCATCCATGTGCTTGGGCAAAAAGCGTTGGCAAATAACCCGGAGAGCCTCCCGCTTTTCGACGTCGTCGGCAACAATTTCAGCCTTGCCAAATGCGATGGCGGACTTGAATTCCAAGGTAAAACTGCCATCCTTGGGGCCTATCGTCGGCTTGCATTTGCTTACGGCGGTCAGGCATACGCGAGGATTAGTTTGTATGATGTCCAGTTTCTTCCCCTCGGTAGCGCAGTGAAAATAAAACGTTTGTTCATCGGTACGGGCCAAAGAAAGCGGAACGGAATAAGGCATCCCATTGACATCGGCCATACTGACCGTCATATAGGGCGCTTTGTCCATAACTTCAAGTGCCCAGGCAGCATCCATCTCTCTGCTTTTCTTTCTCATGTGATAGTGATGGCGTATGAAGTTATGCGATGCCGAGCAGTTCTATCTCGAAGATGAGCGTAGAACCTCCTGGTATGCCTGGTTGCGAGAACTTGCCATATCCCATTTCGGCAGGGATATAGACCTCCCATTTGTCGCCCACACACATCTGCTGCATGGCGATAATCCATCCCTCGATGAGGTCGCAGAGACGGATGGCAATCGGAGCACCTCCACGGCTGCTGTCAAACTGCTTGCCGTCGATGGTGCGACCTGCGTAATGGGCGGTGACGATGCTTCGGGGCGTGGGATGCTTCCCGTCTGCTTTACCCTCTGCCAATACTTTATAATATATCCCTTTGGGGAGCGGTTTCACGCCCTCTTCCTGTGCCTTTGCTGCCAACCATTCTTTGTTGGCCTGCGCGTATTCTCTTTTATTCATGTTCATATCTTATATGATTGTATGCAGATATACCACTAACGCAATCTGCAGGATGATTATTGCAGGGATGCCATACTTGAACTTCTTGTGCATCGTCTTGTGATGCCACAGTTTCATGCCGGCCCAGGCCCCTATACTGCCACCGATGGCGGCCAGGGTGAGGAGAGCGGCTTCGGATATGCGCCATTTGTTCTTCTTGGCTTTGTATTTGTCTACGCCATAAAGCAAGAACGTCAGGGCATTGACGGCAAGCAGATAATAGAGTGAGCATTGATGCATCGTTGTTGTCATATTACACCGTAATCTCCAAGATGATGCCTTCCGGCCCAATAAGACCACTCTCGAAATATCCGTCTCCAGTCACTCTTGGGCCACTGACGCATTCATATCCGGCTGCCGTCAGTTCGTGGGTCTTCTCTACGACATTTTCCTTGCTTCCGACAGCAATGGATAGGTGTATAAAGCCAGCCTTATATAATCCGGATGAAATTTCGTCCACCTTGGGGTGCGACATGATTTCCAGGCGGGTGCCACCTTCAGGAAATGAAAGGATATAAGTCTTCAATCCTGTTCGCGGATTGTGGTACATGTCGTTTGACTGGCATCCGAAGTGGTTGATAAAGAATGTTCTCATTGCCTCTAAATCGAGGCAGTAGAGTGCGATATGGTCTATCTTGATATTCATCACTTTAGTTGTATTTGTCAGTCTGGCTGTTATTTTGAATCTTCAGTCAACGTCCAGCCATGATCACCGTGGTAAACCATCTGCCGGGTCATACCGCCATCAATACAGATGTTCTCGCCTGTGATGAATCCGGCCTTGTTCGAACAGAGGAACAGCACCATATTGGCAATGTCCATCGGATTGCCTACACGACCCGCCGGCTGCTGTACGGCATCAGGGCCCTCATATTCCTTAAAGTCCGTGTCAATCCATCCCGGAGAGATGGAGTTGACCCTTGCCTTGCCACGCAGCGTGACGGCGAGAGAGTGGGTGAGGGCAGCAATGCCTCCCTTGGCAGCCGTGTAACTCTCCGTCTGAGGCTGGCTCATGCGATCACGTGAGGAGGATATGTTGACTATCGAGGCTCCTTCAGCGAGATATGGCGCAAGCAGTTTGACCAGATAGAAAGGCGCGGTTACCCCGACAGCCAAAGCATACTGAAATTCTTCCCAGGTACATTCATCCAGTCCCTTCATCGGCGGCAAGGCATTGTTGACAATGTAATCCACTTTTCCGTACTTGCTGATTATCTCATCGGAAAAGACTTCCAACATCTCCTTTTTGGAGATGTCTCCGACAAAGTGGTCCCCCTCCCGCACATCAATGACCGCCACCGAAGCACCCCTCTTGCGGAACTCCTCGGCGATACATCTGCCGATGCCATGTGCACCGCCAGTCACGACGGCTACCTTATCCTCATATTCCATAACGTACCAATATCTTCTTCATGTGTCAGACAAATTATTCTTTTGCCCGGATGCGCTCTTAATCTGCTTTCTGTTGGATGAAAGCAGAAGACATGCAAATTTAGTATTTGCCTGAAAATTTACAAATAATAGTCTCATTAGGAATCACCTCTAAAGTGAGATTCTCCGGCCATTTCACTAATTTTTCATTTGTTGTTGGACTTTATGCATTTGCTATTTTATAATCAGCGAAAGAATTCTTCCGACGGCGCGGATGACGCGTATACACGCGAAGCCACTTACGTATATACGCGAGGGCCGATGCGTGTACACGCGAAAAACGAGGTCCTTGCAACGTGTTGCTATTCCTACAATATAGGCAGAGCACATCTTTTATATTTCGCTATCAACCATCGAGAATATTTTTCTCATTAAAAACATAACTTTTTCTTCTGCCACGAAAAAAGACTGCATTCGGCATGTCTACCTTTGCATCGTCAAAACAAAGGAAGCACGAGGCGGGCGGCTTAAACCAGCACATTGCTAACGTGCCGAACCGCAAGGTTCCGAAGGTTCGAATCCTTCTGCTTCCGCCAATGGTGGGGTAGCTCAACTGGACAGAGCAGCTGTCTACGAAGCAGCCGGTTGGGGGTTCGAGTCCCTCCCTCATCACCCAATGGAGCTTTGGCAGACTTGGTGTATGCGCAGGACTGAAAATCCTGAGAACGTGGTTCGACTCCACGAGGCTCCACACTAATCGGAGTGTTCTCCAGCGGCAACGAGAGCTGACTGTAAATCAGCCGTCATTCGACTTCGGAGGTTCGAGTCCTCCCACTCCGACTACAGATTGCCCTATGGTATCACGGTAGCACAACGGGGGTTGACCCTGTTCGTGAAGGGTCGATTCCTTTTGGGGCGACTATATGGAGTTCGTAGCTCAGTTGGTAGAGCGCCAGGTTGTGGCTCTGGTGGTCATGGGTTCGAAACCCATCGGGCTCCCTCAGATGGTCGGTTCGTCTAATTGCAGATTTTCATTCTGCCCACACGAGTTCGAATCTCGTACCGACTACATCTCGCTTCAATAGCACAGTGGTAGTGCGGCTCACTTGTAATGAAGCAGGTCGTAGGTTCGAATCCTACTTGAAGCTCAATGGCTCATTAGGTTAGACGAAGTTCAGTAGAGTCATTAGTCTGTCTTGAACTTTAGAGAGGACTTTGACTGTCTCTTCTTTGTTTAGATTATCTTTGTTTCCGAGGAGTGTGATTGCTTCTTTGATAAGATTACAATCGTCCAAAGAAAGAGGGTTCTTTGTGATGGAGTAATCTGGATCAGAGTATCTATAGTAGATTCTGTCATAGACCTCAATAGGGGCATAGTACCCCAATTTGTCGGACCTCATAATCTGTATATCCATCTGAACGGTTCTTGCACAGACACCTTTCTTGATGCCCTCCATGTCGTAGAGGGCATCGCAACACGCTTTTACAAGGTCATCCAAAGTCCACTTCCTGTAGTTGTTTCTTAGACAATTATCAATCGTTTTGTACCTGATTAAGGCATTCTTATTTGCTGGCATAGTTGTTTCTTCATTTTTGAGTGTAAAAAAATAGTTGGAAATTCCGGCAAGGATCTTCCAACTATCATTATGAGTTCAATTCACAAAAGGCTCATTACGATGCCTGATAGAAATAACTATGTCGTGTATGATATGGGAATCCTATACCGCTTGTGCGTGAATATTTACTAAATACATGCACATAACTGTTCCGCTCAAAACGTCGATAGTTCTGAGAAAACGATTGTGGTGTTATGTATGCAAATAGTCTCATTCCTTATAGGACTCTTGTTAAAATTCAAATAATTGCTTGAAATCGGGTGCAAATTTACAAAAGATGAACGAAGTCTTTTTACGTAGTTAATAAAATCTTCACTTTTACACCCGGTTTTGTCTTCCTCCTCCGCACTCGGGATAGTTCGAGCAGGCTCGGCTCTCCACTCATTTGTTCGTCGGCTCGCCTTTACCATTCAGTATCACGCCATCTTCGCTGTTGTCCTTGCACAGGTACGTGTCATATCCGATTGCCTTGATGCTGCAATACGAAGGAGGCGTGACCACCTTGCCATCTGCGCTCATCAGGCCGTACCATCCGCTTTCCGCCTCGTAGCGGAGGCATTTGGCCATCTTCTCAACCGAAAAGGGCGTAGTGCCTTCCGTCTCGCCGGAGATGACACCTTCGTCATTGTATTCCTTAGAGGTGGAGTAGCGCAACTCGTCAGACTCGTAGGTCATACGTGTTACGTCGTTGATGTAGAAATCATTGATCATCTCGCCGCTATGGTCGTAACGCTGCATGATGTGGTTGCTGAGCGTGATGCTGATATAATCGCTGCTTACCCAAATTTGACCTTTCGCGAACGGGACGACCGTGTTCAGCGTGCTGTCCAATACGCTTTTGCCCTCTCCGTTGTCGACAACCCAGAAGTTTCCGGAAGATTCGATGGAGAAATATTCCGGCTGCAACACCCACTTGCCCTGCTTGTCCAACAGCCCGAAACGGTCGCGACGTTCGTTGTGGACAATGCAGCGGTTGTTGTGGAACACATAACCTTCTGCCCCGGGGATATAAGGAATCCGGGGGTCTATCGCCACCTTGCCCGATGCGTCGATGAACTTGACCCAACCTCCGTCGTCCACCGAAGCCAGTCCGTCGGAGAAAATCCAGGCATGGTCGTACTTCGGCTCGATGACAGGTTTGCCGGTGAACATATTGAAATAGCCGCGCTTCTTGCCGTCGCTGTAGCATATCAGCGAGTCCAAGCCTAACGGCTTGGCTATCCACTTGATTCCCGTAATGGTCTTCTTGCCGTCAGAGGTCTTCAGATAGCCATCCTCGTCGTAGT
>JBJEHD010000022.1:0-20559 GCA_051875715.1 Bacteroidaceae bacterium | reverse complement strand
ACGTACATTAGACACACAGCTGAGTCTATTCTGAATTCATCGAACTCACGTTAATGTAATATTCCAATATTACTCTTCCACAGCAGCCTGTGCGGCGGCTAACAAGCCTTGATTATCAGCATTTTACAAGTTTAGTGTAAGGGATTTTAGCATTTTTGGTACACAAACTGCACGTTTTTACATGCACATTTGGACTGTCTTACACTAACTTCTGCTGATTAGCCGAGTTGAGTCTTACACTTCAACTGCAGCTTAGGCTGTTGTTATCGAAGAGTGAAAATTAGCGACTTACTTAGATTGTATATAGTATCTGCAAACCTTTTCAGTCACAACCTGCGCAATTTTAGCACGTTATGTTACCTTTCCTTTGAGAATTTGTTTATTGAAAATGCCTTGGTTAAACATAACGGGTTGATTGTGACTTAATTTTAATAAATTTCCGAATTATTGAATTTGAGTTTGTCTGCTCCCCAATATTCCAGCCCATCAAATAGAAGAACATCAGGAAGTTCGGACAATCTTTTAGGTTTGTTTACACGATGGCTATCTTGGTATTTTAAAATCCATCTGTTTAAGACAGTAAGTGGACAATCTGGAATTTTCTTTAGCTTTTTATCATTGATTAGACGAACTCCTTCTATATATAAGAAATGAATGAAAAGAGTTTCTATTAGTTCGGCATTAGCTCTTGAATTTTTGTTAGAAATTCTTGAAAATCGTCCCACCCAATATTTTTTATATCCAATCTTCTGTTGCTTTTCTTGATGGTCATGATCGTTCAGCCGCTTTGCTGGGTCTCGTTCTGTTATACCAACATATTTTATATGCTCGTCTCCACGTTCGTATCTTTCTTTTCCGGTTATAAGATAGATAGAACACTCCTCTGTACCATTATCATTCCATATTTCTTCAATGGAATCATAAGGGCCATACCATTCAAGGACATAAAGTTTCTTGATTTCTTCCATCATGTTTATATTATCATTATATTCTAATTGTTATTCTTCGTTGTTGTCATACACCCAATCTATGCCTTCTCTGAATGGATATTTGAATGAATCTCGCAAGTCATCCTTTTCTTCTTCGTTAAATGTAGAAGTTTCGCATTGTATAAAAAGTGAGTTAGCATGATTCTCAACGGCAGCATCTATTGTGTCCGCAAATTCTGTTATACTTTTTTCCTTTAGTTGCTCAATGTTTTTGAGTAACCACTCTGCACCCTTAATAAAGTTTTCCTCAAAATCTTCAACAGCTTCTGGATGATTCTGAGGTTCAATAATTGTTTCTATTGCAAACTTCTTGGCTGCGATGTACATTTTTTCTTTAATAGTAGAACTCATATTATAAAAGTTTTTATATTCCTAAATATATCAGTTGACCTTCCGGTCTTCTTCCTTCGCACCTCGGCAATTCAAGCGAACTAATATGACACCTTTAATACATGCCTTAACAAGACTTTCATCGAACTATTCATAAACTCGTCACTCCAGCGTTTCTTGTTCCAATGCAATACTGGAGTAATAACAGAATATTGTTCTCGAAGAGCCTCTTCCCAATCAGTCACCAGTTTCAAGACAACAACATGTATTCTCTTACTTGTTCGGTATCCATTGCTATTATTATTCATCTTATCTCGTAAAACTCCATGATGTCGAGCATTTTGAAGAGTATATCACCGATGGCTGAGTGCCAACTCTGATGAAAGTGACCATAGCACCAATGGCTTATCGGATGGTTGTTGTAAATAAGATGTTCGTGAATGTCATCCATTGCCTGACGTTCCTCCTCTACGTCTGCCCAAAGGTTGCCTTCATCATTCGCTACCCAGGTTGCCAATCCGTTCTTGGATTGTAGTTCACAAAAGGAAGGGGAAGTATGGGTTATGACTGTATCGATGGCGAACCGCTCGTTGATGGCATTGAGTTTGTCAGCGTTATAAACTGGAGCTTCATTAATCCAATACACATTTCTGTCTAACGGATCGGTAGATTGATGCTTATGTTGGATGCTCTGTTGCCGAATCCAGCTGTCCTTTCGATATTGATGGTCGATTGATATTGCACCACCTATGCAAAGAACCGTATGACCACACGCTTTCAGAATCGAATAGTCAGGAACTGCCACAAATCGTTTGTGATTGAAGACTTTTCCGTCGAAGTACTCTGGATTGTCATGGTTGCCTCTTACAAACACAATCCAGTTATTGGCATTATTCATACGCTTGTTGTTGCGCCTGACAATGTTCTCGTAGTACCCTTTCTGTTCAAATCCAAATCCGCAATCGCCAGCCACAATGAGCACGGTGTCCTTCATCTCGCACTGCACGCAAAGCTTGTTCACGAGAAGATTGAAGTCACCATGAATGTCACCCGAAACAATTATGTTCTTTGCTTCAGGGAACTGCAGCGTAAATATATCGTTAGGATTCTTCATTCGACAAATTATCCCAATATGGTTGTAGACTCACTTGAATATAAGTTACTACTTCGGCAAATGTAAGTTCGGATTTCTTTGTTATCTTCTTGACGAAAGCCTGCCATCTGATCTGCATCTGCTGATTCTGAGAAAACTCCTTCCTGAAAAACATCGTATTGCTATCGTATGGAGTGTGACGATTTTCGAAGGTTCGCATGATAGCTTCCTGAAGTACAGTTGCATCATACTTCTCGTTATGCAGGACTGTATACAGGTCATAATAGTCTTTCATTCTACTACTCTGATCTGCAAGATCGACCACTGCATGTAGTTTCTCTGCAATAACAGTTTCAAGAGAATAAGCAAGAATATTGGCACTTGGCAAGTGTTCAAGAAGAACTGGATAATCAAGATTAATAGGCTCTGGAGTAACCACATCGCCAAAGCCAATGTCCATTGTTATGACCTGTGATATAGTATCCATGTTGACAGGAATACTTAAGCGAATACCGTGATAATCTTTGAACTCTGTTATGTTTTGAGAAGTAATTTTCTCAACATCAAAGTTTACACCATCCTCACCGTATGGTACAGAACATATCTCTTTGAATGCCTTTACGACGGAGGCTCCTTCATTACTGATATTGTTTCCAAGGAAATCAATGTCTAATGTTGGACGTGCAGCAAACCTTTCATATGCATACATCAGAACTCCACCTTTCAGGTAGAAGTTACTGCGATAGCGTGTTTGCGAAATACGATAAAGCAGACGTTCCTGAAAATAGCGTGTCAGTACGGTTTGATAGAAAGTATTTTCTTCTTTGGCTATATTGAGAAGTTTACTACGGATGGATTTTCCATAGTTTTTTACAGTGGCTTTGCTCATAGTTTTACTTGAAGATATTTTTCCAGGATGTTTGCCACACGCAGTTGTCGGGCATAATCCATTAGTTTGGTTATATTCCTATCTGGACGTTCCAGATAATTATTGATTATCTCAGAGCATACATCCATCCCTACCTTATTACGGAATTTTACTGCGTCACATACACATCGCTCAATATCGTAGATGTGAAATGTAAAGCCTTCCATTGTCATTTCTGTTACACCTACTTTGAGCACCGATTCAGTGTAACTATGCAACTCAATTTTAGGGAAAGACTGTGATGTAACCTTTCTGTCTCTTTTGATGGCGATGTGAAATGCCTGTGGCATAGAGGTCGTGAGTCCGTAAATGCTCCATGCTGACCACAGACAAAGGATTCCATCAGGCACGATAGCATCGATGTCAATCATATTGCCACTGAGTTGGTCAATACTGGCATATACACCTCGGCGAACCTGTATAAGTTCTCCATCGCGTGCGCTTTCCAGCATCTTGTAATATGCTGTTCTTCCTTGTTCTTTAATAGTTGCAGATGATATGAATGCCATGTCTTGCTCCATTATTGATTATAATTCACGGTACAAAGTTACCACAAATATTTTTAATTGTGGTGACTTTGTATGGAAAAGTATGATTTAATACATGTTTTTTAACGAAAAAGGAGGTATTGTAACTTCAATGTTTAATTTGAAGGCACATTATTGCAAAACTCTCTGATACAACTGTGTCTGCTGTTTATCGAGATTTGTGATCTTTACTTGAACCTTTGTAGGTCGAGGTATCTCATCTGACAGAGACGAAATAAGCAACGTTATAACTTGGTCAACATTGCTGAAGCCTGTGTCTTCTATGACAGAAACACGCTCTCCATTGATAAACAACTCTCCTCTAATCAAGTTGTATTTGGACATCCTCTCGAAAAATCCTTCTATTTCATCATTGTTTCCAGGTTCCTTGTTGCTAAAGAAGATGTAGTCTATCACTTTGTCATTTAGCTCCCACGCAGGGGAATAATCAATCATGGTATAAACCCTTGCCATTTTATTGGTCGAGTGATTGAGCGCAAAGTCGATTTCGCTAAGTGATGCTCCACAACCATTCTGTGCGACAGTTGCCCATGAATGACGGAACGAATACAAGCTTGCACGAAAGCTAGGTGAAACCTTCTTGCATATTTGACTAATGCCAGCATTTACATTGGCATTGAAGGAATCTGCATTACTTAAACGATCATGAAAATCGAACAACCATGGTGATTCTTTGTCCTTTGACAGATACTTCTCAAATGTAGAAATGATAAACTGCGGCACTCTTATCTCAAAGTATGCGTTGTCGCTTCTCGACTTACAAGTCTTTCTTCTATTGTAATGAAAGATGCCATCATAGAACTGACTCTTCTCCGCATAGAACAAATCTATACTGTTGATACCACACAAGCAAAAACTCATCAGTGCTACATCCTGCCCAAGTTCCTGAAGTGGATGTGTAAACCTGCTGAAGTCAGGAACAACACTAAAGAACTTACGAAGCATATTTGGAGTTATTGCTCTCTTGTTTGGAGTATCACCTTTGGGAATTGTAATTTTAGGCCAAGGATTCTGAATTAGCAAAATACCTCTGTCTTCATCGTTATACTCCAGCATGGCTGCTTTATGAATCTGACGCAGATTGATTGGGTATTTCTCTTTTGATCTTGATGTCTGAGCAAGAGAGTCAATCCATCTTGACAAGAAAGAATAAGTAAGCTGAGAAAACATAACTTCGTTTTCACCGGCGAACTTTTCAAGACTGTATAAAGCCCATTTGTAATCGCGAGAGGTTCTTTCCTGTCCTCTTGCAATCATCTTGTCGATATGCTTGCGAGCATACTTAGAGAATGATATGCCATCCTTTCCATACTGAATAAACTCAACGATTTCTTTTGCTGTCCAGTTCTGTGTGTCCAATCTGTTCAGCATACTGTAGTACCCAGCAATGACCTTTGAGGTTTGCTCTGAAACAAATGGATCAATGACATCCTGTTTGTCAATGCTCAATCCTTTGTCATCGACCATCCATGATGTTCTGATGTACTTGACCTGTCGATTGTGAGTAACGCGGATGTACACAACATACATACCGTCCTTTCTTTTTGTTCTTACTTCTGCTTTTAATGTAGCCATATTATGAATTTATATGATTGTACGCAATAGCGCGTATTCATATAATATAAGCAACAATAAAAGCACTCAAATTTTGGTAAACAGGGGCAAAATTTGGTAAACAAATTGATTAAAATATGCATTTGGAACACAGAATAAGAATTTATAAAAATTATAACATGCTGTATATCAACAGTTTCTTCTTTTGGGTATGTTGACCAACACACACTTTTTTACAAGGCAAAAAAAAACAAACACGCAAGTACTTGACAATTAAGCACTTGCGTGTGTATAGGCATTATAAAATCCTCGTTTTATTCTTGTTCGAGAGCGCCCTGCGCCGCAGCCAAGCGGGCGATGGGCACGCGGAAGGGCGAGCAGCTGACGTAGTTCAGGCCCACCTTGTGGCAGAACTTCACGGACGAAGGCTCGCCGCCGTGTTCGCCACAAATACCGCACTTCAGTTCGGGACGAACGGCACGGCCCTTTTCCGTGGCCATACGGATGAGTTGGCCCACACCGTTCTGATCCAGCACCTGGAAGGGGTCTACCTTCAGAATCTTCTTCTCCAGATAGATGGGGAGGAAGGAGGCGATGTCGTCGCGCGAATAGCCGAAGGTCATCTGCGTGAGGTCGTTCGTACCGAACGAGAAGAATTCGGCCGACGAGGCGATACGGTCTGCCGTGAGGGCTGCACGCGGGATTTCAATCATCGTACCTACCTTGAAGTCGATGCGGTCGCCCAGTTCGGCGAAGAGTTTTTCGGCTTCGGCACGGATGACAGTCTCCTGCTCCTTGAACTCGTAGAGAATACCGGTGAGGGGTACCATGATTTCGGGATAGGTCTGTACGCCTTCCTTCTTCAGTTCGAGGGCTGCACCCAGGATGGCACGGGTTTGCATCTGCGTGATTTCAGGATAGGTGTTGCCCAGACGGCACCCACGATGGCCCAGCATCGGGTTGTGTTCGCAGAGCGACTCAACACGCTGCTGGATGTACTGCAGGCTCACGCCCATGGCTTCGGCCATTTCTTCCTGACCCTTGAGATCGTGCGGGACGAACTCGTGCAAGGGGGGATCGAGCAGACGAACGGTGACAGGGCAGCCCTCCATAGCCTTGAAGATGCCTTTGAAGTCGGCCTGCTGGTAGGGCAGAATCTTAGCCAATGCCTTGCAGCGACCCTCGGCCGTCTCAGCCAGAATCATCTCGCGCATGGCTTTGATTTTTTCACCTTCGAAGAACATGTGCTCGGTACGGCAGAGTCCGATACCTACTGCACCGAAACTGCGTGCCACCTGGGCATCGTGCGGCGTATCGGCGTTGGTACGAACCTGCAGGCGGGTGTACTTGTCGGCCAGATTCATCAGTTCGGCGAAGTCGCCGCTCAGTTCGGCTGCCTTGGTCTCTACCTTACCTTGATATACTTGTCCGGTGCTACCATTGAGCGAAATGTAGTCGCCTTCGTGAAGGACGATTCCGTCGATTTCTACTGTGCGGGCCTTATAGTCGATGTTGAGTGCTCCGGCTCCGGACACGCAGCATTTGCCCATGCCGCGTGCTACGACGGCTGCGTGCGAGGTCATACCGCCGCGTGCGGTGAGGATGCCTTCGGCTGCTGCCATACCGGCGAGGTCTTCGGGCGAGGTTTCGATACGGACCATGACCACCTTCTTTCCGGCGGCGTGCCATTCGGCGGCGTCTTCAGCAAAGAAGACAATCTGGCCGGCGGCTGCACCCGGCGATGCGGGCAGACCGCGTGTGATGACTTTGGCAGACTTGAGTGCATCCTTGTCGAATACGGGGTGGAGCAATTCGTCCAGTTTGTTCGGCTCGACGCGCAACAGGGCCGTCTTTTCGTCAATCATGCCTTGACGGAGCAGGTCCATGGCAATTTTCACCATGGCGGCACCGGTACGCTTGCCGTTTCTGGTCTGCAGGAACCAAAGTTTGCCTTCTTGTACGGTGAACTCCATATCCTGCATATCGCGGTAGTGGTTTTCCAGTTTGGTCTGGATGGCATCCAGTTCCTGATAGATTTCGGGCATTGCTTCCTCCATCGAAGGATATTTGGCTGCGCGCTCTTCTTCGGAGATGCCAGCCAGGGTGGCCCAGCGCTGCGAACCAATCTTGGTGATCTGTTGCGGTGTGCGGATACCAGCCACTACGTCTTCACCTTGTGCGTTGATGAGGTATTCACCGTTGAAGAGGTCTTCGCCTGTGGCGGCGTCGCGAGAGAAACATACGCCAGTAGCGGATGTTTCACCCATATTACCAAACACCATGGCCTGTACGTTGACGGCCGTACCCCATTCGGCGGGGATACCTTCCATCTTGCGGTAGATGATGGCGCGTTCGTTCATCCATGAGTCAAATACGGCGCAGATGGCTCCCCAGAGTTGTTCGTAGGCGCAGGTGGGGAAGTCTTTGCCGGTTTGCTCCTTCACGGCTGCCTTGAACAGGCCGACGAGGCGCTTGAGGTCTTCTACTTCCAATTGGTTGTCCAGCTTTACGCCTTTCTCTTCCTTCACCTTTTCGATGATGGCCTCGAAGGGGTCGATGTCGTCTTTGTTGGTCGGTTTCATGCCGAGCACCACGTCGCCGTACATCTGTACGAAGCGGCGGTAGGAGTCCCAGGCAAAGCGTGCATTGCCGGTTTTGCGGATGATACCTTCCACCACCTCGTCGTTCAAACCTAAGTTGAGGATGGTGTCCATCATGCCCGGCATGGATGCGCGTGCACCCGAACGGACGGAGACGAGGAGCGGATTCTCTACATCGCCGAATTTAGACTTCATCAGCCCTTCAATGTGTTTGATGGCTTTATCAACGTCTCTTTTGAGTAGTTCTACGACCTTGTCTTTTCCTATTTCAAAGTATTCGTTGCAAACGTCGGTGGTGATGGTGAAGCCCGGAGGTACCGGAACGCCGATGAGGTTCATTTCAGCCAGATTGGCTCCTTTGCCACCGAGAAGGTTTCGCATATCTGCTTTGCCTTCTGCTTGTCCGTTGCCAAAGGTGTAAATTCTCTTTTTGTCCATTTTGAATGTTTTAAAGTTAGAAGTGTGATTTTTTCTGTTTGCAAAACTACGTTATTTTTAGCATACGGAAAACATTTTTAAGAGAAAATGCTTGCCGTACGGCTCATTTCCCGTTTACTCGGGCATGGTCGGCTAAAAACTGTTGCAGACCGGCATCGGTCAAGGGATGCCTTAGCAGGCCCTTGATGGCGGCCAGAGGGCAGGTGACCACGTCGGCTCCGACCTTGGCGCACTGCAGGATGTGGGCGGTGTGGCGGATGCTGGCGGCCAGCACCTGCGTGCTGAAGTCATAGGTGCGGTAGAGGTTGACGATGGAGGCGATGAGCCCGACACCATCGGCTCCGATGTCGTCGAGCCGGCCGACGAAGGGAGACACGTAGGTGGCTCCGGCCTTGGCGGCCAACAGGGCTTGTCCGGCGCTGAATACCAGGGTGCAGTTGGTGCGAATGCCCATCGACGCAAAGGTGCGGATGGCGCGGATTCCGGCCTCGGTGCAGGGTATTTTTACCACGATGTGGTCGTCGAGCGCGGCCAGTTCTTCGCCTTCGCGTATCATGCCTTCGTAGTCGGTAGCAATGACTTCGGCACTTACGTCGCCGTGTACGATGCGGCAGATGTCCAAATAATGCTTAAGTTGGGCTTCTTTGCCTTTGATGCCTTCTTTGGCCATGAGTGAAGGGTTGGTGGTGACACCGTCGAGGATGCCCATCTGGTTTGCCTCCCGGATTTGCTCCAGGTTGGCTGTGTCGATGAAGAATTTCATAGTGGTAGCGATTTTATGTAAGGATGAGTTCAGGTCTTGGACCGATGCGGGAGTTTATTCTGCCAGTCGCTTCAGCCGGACAAAGTGGTCGATGACATGGCGGTAATCGGTGTCGTGGCAGGGGTCGAAACGGCCCCAAATGTCGCCCAACACGACAGCCCCTCCGAAGCCGAAATCTTTCACTTGCAGGAGATTGTCTGCACACACGCCGCCGAGGGCGATGACGTTCTTGTCGATGAGGCCGGCCTTGGCGGCCTTGCGCAGTTCTTCGGGCGGATAGGCGGCCCGGTAGTCGGTCTTCGAAATGCTGTCGAACACGGGGCTGAGGAACACGTAGTCGAAGTATTTTTTCTTTTCGCGCAACTCGTCGAAGGTGTGGCACGAACAACTGACGTGTCCGCTGTAGCCGTTGGGCTCTTGCGGATTGCGTGCGTTGAGATGGATGCCCATGAGCCCGAACTCCTGCTTGAGGTAGAAGTGTTCGTGGGTGACGATGTAGCGGTGGTATTTCTCGGGAATGAGCGTAAGCAGGCGTTCGCTGTACATGGCGGCCGTCCCGGGCTTGCGCAGATGGAGAATGTCGAGGCCTTCTTCGAAGAGGGCGGTGATGATTTTATCTTCTTCGACGAAGAATGTCGGCTGGGTGATGACAATGAGTTTCATGGCATGGGAAGAAAAAACACAAGCAAAGGTAACGAAATGTGTATAGTATACAAGAAAATCGGCCGAAAAGTCTCCTTATTCGGCCGAAATCCGCTTTCATTCTCCGAACCGGAGTAGGTTGGTCTGCATGGTTCGCAGGTCGATCGTCCACAGCGTTCCGCTCAGCACCTGCCCATAGCCGCAGATGATTTTCAGCACTTCGTTGGCTTCGGCGGCTCCGACGATGGCGGGCGTCACGCCGACCACGCCTTTCGGGGGCGGGGTCATGCCGAGCATGGCAGATTCGTCGGGGTAGAGGGTCCGGTAGCCGAAAGGGCTCCCTTGGTAGTGGAACACCGACACCATGCCGTCCAGTCCGCAGATGGCTCCGTAGACGTAGGGCTTGCCCAGGGTGCGGCAGGTGTCGTCGATGAGGTAGCGTGTGGCGAAATTGTCGCATCCGTCCACCACGATGTCGTAGTCGGCGATGAGACGTGCGGCGTTGTCGGCGTTGAGCCGGCAGGGGTAGGCGTCGATGTGGATGCCAGCGTTGAGGGCGTGCAGCCTGTGTAGGGCCTGTTCGGCCTTGGGAAGTCCTATCTCCGGCTCGGTGTAGAGTACCTGGCGTTGCAGGTTACTGAGGCTTACAACGTCGTCGTCGACAAGGCCGAGCGTGCCCACGCCGGCTCCGGCCAGGTAGAGGGCGATGGGCGAGCCGAGTCCGCCCACGCCGACGAGGAGCACACGGCTCTGGCCCAGACGGCGCTGCCCTTCTTCTCCTATCTCGGACAACATGATCTGTCTGGCATAGCGTTCGCTATCGGGAATCGTGTGTTTCATAACGGTTGGGTTTGGCTGAGGGTCAGACATTCGTCCCAGTCCTTCCACACGGGTTCGCGCCCAATCTGGCGCAGGCGTGCGGCCACCTCATGGGCGGTACGTTCGTCGCTCACGTGGAATTGTTCCAAGGTCTGGGGATAGGAGTAGTAGCCGCCGGGTTCGGTCTTGCTCTCCGCGCTCATCGTGGTGACGCCCAGCGAGGCCATATGGTCGCGGATGTGAGCCGGTTCGCGGGTGGAGTAGGAGATGTCCACGTCGTGGTCGAAGATGCGCATGGCGAAGGTTACCTGTGCCAGTTGCCGGTCGGTCATGACGACGTTGGGTTGGAATCCTCCGTTTTCCGAGGGACGCATTCGGGGGAAGTTGACGCTGTATTTGGTTTTCCAGTACTTTTTCTGGAGGTAGCGCAAGTGGTAGGCCATCATGGTGATGTCTGTACGCCATTCCTTCTCCAAACCGATGAGCACGCCCATGCCGATGGAGTGGACGCCGGCCTGTCCCATGCGGTCGAATCCATTCAGCCGCCATTCGAAGTTCGATTTCATGCCCCGGGGGTGGTAGATGTTGTAGTGCGCCCGGTTGTAGGTTTCCTGGAAACAGATGACACCGTTCAGTCCGTGGCGGGTGAGCTCGGCATATTCCTCGGCCTTGAGGGGCATGACTTCTATCTTGAGGTTGGCGAAGTAGGGCCGGGCCAGATCGAGCGCGCGCGCCAGGTAGGGGACGCCGGCCTTGGCGGGGTTTTCGCCCGTGACGAGCAGCAGGTTCTCGAAGGGGGCCAACCGCTTGATAGCCTTGTACTCGTTCTCGATTTCTTCTTCGGTCAGAATGGTTCGTTTCATGGGGTTGCTCACATGGAACCCACAATAGACGCACGAGTTGGAGCACGAGTTGGTGAGGTACAAGGGAATGAACATCGACATGGTCCGCCCGAAACGCTCAAGGGTGTATTTCCGGCTCAGGGCGGCCATGGTCTCCAGATAGGGCTCGGCGGCGGGCGAGACGAGGGCCATGAAGTCGTCGACGTCGCACCGTCCTTTGGACAAAGCACGGCGCACATCGGCTTCGGTCTTCGATGCGATGGCGCGCGTGGTTTCGTCCCAGGATATTTTGTCTAATTCTTCGCTAAACACGGTTTTCTTTTTTTTAGGTCCGCCAGGGGCGGGGTTAAATGGATTTCAGGTCGCGGCTCAACTTCATGGCGCAGAAGTTGGGGCCGCACATGGTGCAGTATTCGCCGTCGGTGTGTCGGCCTTCCTGGAAGTATTCGAGCGCACGGTCGGGGTCGAGGCTGAGGTGGAATTGGTCGCGCCAGCGGAACTCGTAGCGCGCTTTGCTCAGGGCGTTGTCGCGAATCTGTGCGCCCGGATGCCCCTTGGCTAAATCGGCGGCGTGGGCGGCTATCTTGTAGGTGATGACACCCGTGCGCACGTCGTCGCGGTTCGGCAGACCGAGGTGCTCCTTGGGAGTGACGTAGCATAGCATGGCCGTGCCGAGCCAGCCTATCTGGGCGGCTCCGATGGCGGAGGTGATGTGGTCGTAGGCCGGTGCGATGTCAGTTACGAGTGGCCCGAGCGTGTAGAACGGAGCCTCGTGGCAGTGAGAAATCTGTCGTTCCATGTTCTCCTTGATTTTATGCAAGGGCACGTGTCCGGGCCCTTCAATGAAGGCCTGCACGTTTTTGGCCCAAGCCCTCAGTACCAGTTCGCCCATGGTGTCGAGTTCGGCAAACTGCGCTTCGTCGTTGGCGTCGGCAGTGCATCCGGGACGCAACCCGTCGCCCAGCGACACGGCCACGTCGTACTGGGCCAGGATGTCGCAGATGTCATCGAAGTGTTCGTAGAGGAAACTCTCCCGATCGTGCGTCAGGCACCACTTGCTCATGATGCTGCCGCCGCGGCTCACGATGCCGCACAGGCGCTTGTCGGCCAGGTGGACGTTCTTCCGGCGTATGCCGGCATGGATGGTGAAGTAGTCCACACCCTGTTCGCACTGCTCGATGAGGGTATCGCGATAGATTTCCCAGGTGAGGTCTTCCACCTTTCCGTCCACCTTCTCGAGTGCCTGGTAGATGGGCACGGTGCCGACGGGGACGGGGCAGTTTCGTACAATCCATTCGCGCGTCTCGTGGATGTTGGCCCCGGTCGAGAGGTCCATGAGGGTGTCGCCGCCCCAACGGCAGCTCCATACGGCTTTGTCCACCTCTTCCTCGATGGACGAGGTGGTGGCGGAGTTTCCGATGTTGGTGTTGATTTTCACCAGGAAGTTGCGCCCGATAATCATCGGCTCGCTTTCGGGATGGTTGATGTTGGCCGGCAGGACGGCCCTCCCGGCTGCTATCTCGTCGCGCACGAACTCGGGGGTGATATGGGTTTCGATGCCCAGGTCGCGGCAGTTCATGTTTTCGCGGATGGCTACGTACTCCATCTCGGGGGTGACAATGCCGGCTTTGGCGTAGGCCATTTGGGTGATGGCTTTGCCGGCCTTGGCCCGATAGGGGAGGGCGATGTGCTCGAAGCGTAAGTGGTCGAGGCTGTGGTCGTCGCGCCGCATGCGTCCGTATTCCGAGGTGATGGAGGGGAGTTGTTCCACGTCGCCCCGGCCGGTTATCCATGGCTCGCGCATGCGCGGCAGCCCTTTCTTCAGGTCAATCTGCACGGTGGGGTCGCTGAAGGGACCGCTGGTGTCGTAGATGTAGACCGGCTCGTTGGGGATGGTCTGTCGTTTGCCGTCGACGATATTGACGGTGGGGGTGAGGTTTACTTTTTGCATGCCCACGCGGATGAAGGGGAACAGGGTGCCCTGCATATAGGCTTTTTCGCGGTGTGCGTAGGGTTTCTCTTTGTTTTCGTCCATAGTAGGGGATTTTTTTGTAGGTTCGGTCTGGATAGGCTTGTTCTCTTAGTCGAGGAAGGCCGTCAACGGCGAGGAGGCCGAAGCGGTCAGGGCGGTTGCTCCCAATCCGGCTTCGTAGGCTTGTCGTCCGGCGTCGACGGCCTTGCGGAAGGCGTCGGCCATGGCCTCGGGATTGGCGGCTACGGCGATGGCGGTGTTCACCAGGACGGCGTCCGCTCCCATCTCCATGGCCTCGGCAGCATGGCTGGGTGCTCCGATGCCGGCATCGACCACGACGGGCACGTTCGCCTGTTCGATGATGATGCGCAGGAACTCACGGGTCTGCAGTCCGCGGTTGGTGCCGATGGGGGCTCCCAAAGGCATGACGGTGGCTGCGCCGGCTTCTTCGAGGCGTTTGCACAGGGTAGGGTCGGCCTGGCAATAGGGCAATACGTTGAATCCCAGTTTCACCAGTTGCTCGGTGGCCTTGAGAGTCTCGGTCGAGTCGGGCAGCAGGTAGCGGGGGTCGGGATGGATTTCCAGTTTCAGCCAGTTGGTGCCAAAGGCTTCGCGGGCCATCTGGGCGGCCAGTACGGCCTCTTCGGCATCGCGTACGCCCGATGTGTTGGGCAACAGTTGGATGCCGGGATGTGCGATGTGGCGGAGCATGTCGTCGGCGGGGTCGTCGAGGTCGATGCGTTTCATGGCTACGGTAACCATCTCCGTGCCGGAGGCGAGGATGGCTTTCTCCATCCCTTCGTTCGAACTGAATTTTCCTGTTCCGAGAAACAGGCGCGAGCTGAATTCTCTGCCCGCGATGATGAGTTTCTTCATATCTTTTTGTCTTGACTGATTGATTGCACGATTTCTTGCATGGCTCGGACCGGGTCGGCGGCACGCATGACGGTTCCGCTCAGGGCGATGCCGTCCAGCCCGATGGCCCGCAGGGAAGCGATATCGGCAGGTGTGATGCCTCCGATGCCGACGATGGGAAGCCGGATGCCGGCTTCGTTCATGCCTGCCAGGATGCGCTTGTAGCCTTCCAGCCCGAGCACGGGGCTGAGGTTTTGTTTGGTAGTGGTGAAGCGAAACGGGCCGCACCCGATGTAGTCGGCTCCGGCGCGGGCCAGGCGGACGACGTCGTCCAGCGTGTTAGCCGTTCCGCCGATGAGGGCTTGGGAGCCCAACAGCAGCCGGGCCTGGTCCACGGGCATGTCGGTCCGTCCTAGATGTACGCCGTCGGCCCCCAACTCGAGGGCCAGGTGTACGCGATCGTCCAACACGAAGGTGGCACCGAAGGCGCGGCACCATTGCTGCACCTGCCGGGCCACGGGGCGCACCTCGTCGTCAGTTGCGCCTTTCATGCGCAACTGGATCCAACGGCATCCTCCTTCGAGGGCCATGTGCGCCGAGTCGGCATACGTGTACCGTTCGGTGGGATGGGTGATGAATTGCAATTGCATGGGCTTCATCCTCCGCAGGCGGCTTTGACGATGACGATTGAGTCGTTTTCATTCAAGCGCGTCTCCCCCCACTGGGCCCGGGGCACCAGTCGGTTCCCGACGGCTACGGCCACGCCTTGCGCCGGCATTTGGAGCCGTGTGGCCAACGCCTCCAATGTAAGTCCTTCGGGCATTTCTTGTTCTTTCCCGTTCACCTTCAGTTTCATGATTCTTTCGTTTTTTATCGTTTCACACTCGGGCAGGGCTATACCTTTTCGTTGCTGCGATGCCTGCCTCGTTGGCTGGTGAAAGATGAAACACGTGGGGAGCGCCGGCGCGGGCGGGGGATGGAGGATAAGATGTCGAAAACAATCCCTACGGCAGCATTACCTGCATCAGGTCTTCCTTTTTGGTGAGGGTATGATCTCAGCCCCGTTTGGCAGGGCACCCCTTTGTTTCACTCTCGGGAGGCAAAGGTAGGAATAAAGGCCGGAAAAGCAAGTCCACCGCTCCTTTTTTTTAGAAATGCACAGGAAAGCATGGCCGGAATCTCGCATTTCGGCACACCTCATTTGTGTTTCCGCCGGAAAAGCCGTATGTTTGAGGGCTTCAAACGAAAAAAGCAGGGGAAGGCCGCACATTTCGGGCACGTGGTGTGTTTACTCTGAAAAGGAGAGGCCTCCTTCCTTCGGACATATTACTATAGGAGAAAAGAAACTATGAAGACGATTCCTTATTTCTGGTATCGCGGACTCTCGGCGTTGGTGCTGGGCGTTCTGCTTGTGGCATGGCCGCAAACGGCGATGCTTTATCTGGTGCTGTGCATAGGTGCCTTGTTTTTGCTGCCCGGCGTTTTGTCGGTTTTGTCGTGGGCCTTCCATCGTCCGGCCGAGGGCGAACAGCGTGGCATGTTCCCCGTGGCGGGCATCGGCAGCGCGTTGTTTGGCTTTTGGCTGATGCTCATGCCCGATTTTTTCGTCAATTTCCTGATGTATGTATTGGGTTTCCTGCTGCTGATGGGTGGCGTGCACCAGTTGGCCATGCTGCTCGCCTCGCGTCGCTACGTTCGGGTTCATTTTGCCTACTATGTGGTTCCTGTGGGACTGGTGGCCGCGGGGCTTGTGGTGCTGCTCCGTCCGTTTGAGGTGGCTGCCTCGGCTTTCGTGGTTCTGGGTGTGTGCGGCATGGTCTATGGTTTGGCCGAGATGCTGGACGGATGGCTGGTCTACCGGGCAGCCCGGCGCATGCGCGAGGAGACGGAAGTGGTCGAGACGGTGGAAGCCGAGGAAGTGGAAGCCGAGGAGGTGGAGTCATGAAGACGCCCGTGGTCGACCGTTGGGGGCTGATGCCCTATGCCGAAGCCTGGAAACGACAGACGGCACTTTTCGATGAACTGGTGTGCGCCAAGCAGGCGGGACGCACCTACGTCAACCGGGTGGTGATGTGCCAGCATCCACCCGTCTATACATTGGGGCGAAGCGGCAAGGAGGCCAACATGCTGCTTTCGCCCGAACGGTTGAAGGCCGTCGGGGCCGAATTGTTTCACATCGACCGGGGAGGCGACATCACCTTCCATGGGCCCGGTCAGTTGGTGTGCTACCCCATTCTTAACCTCGAGGACTATGGGCTGGGACTGAAAGAATACGTTGGCGTGCTCGAAGAGGCCGTCATACGGGTGTGCGCCTCCTATGGCATCGAGGCAGGCCGCCTGGCCGGTGCCACAGGCGTGTGGATAGAAGGGCGTACGCCCCGGGCCCGCAAAATTTGCGCCATCGGCGTGCGTAGCAGCCACTACGTCACCATGCACGGGCTGGCCTTCAACGTCGACACCGACCTGCGCTATTTCACCTACATCAATCCTTGCGGATTTGTCGACAAAGGGGTCACCTCCCTGCAGCGCGAATTGGGCCGCGAGGTGTCGATGGACGAAGTGGAGGCGCGTCTGGAGCGCGAACTTCTGGCACTCTTGCAACCCTCGCAAGGACCGGATGCTGCTGGGCGTACCGACTAAGAATACCGCCTCGGATAGCGGAAGGCGATGGCCAGCAGTGCGAACAACCCCAATACGGGCGGATAGTAGAGGTGGCGAAGGATGCTGAGCGGCGAGATGGACGCCAGCCCCGCCGCCATGAGCATCTGCGCCCCGTAGGGGATGATGCCTTGTACGAAGCACGAGCATGTGTCGAGGATGCTGGCCGTCTTGCGCCGGTCGAGGTCGAACCGCTCGGCAATGTCGCGGGCGATGGGTCCGATGGTGATGACGGCGATGGTGTTGTTGGCCGTGCAGAGGTCCGCCATCCCCACCAGGGCGGCAATGCTGAACTCGGCGGCACGCTTGCTGTCTGCATGATGGGTCAGTTTCTCTATCAGCCAGGCTATGCCTCCCTGCAGACGAATCATCTCCAACATACCTCCGGCCATGAGCGTGATGAGCACCAGTTCGCCCATGCCCACGATGCCTTCGTTCATGGCGGCAAACCAGCCGAATGGGTCGAAACTATCTGTAATACAACCGATGAATCCGGTGGCGAGGATGCCGGCCAGCAATACCACGCAGACGTGGACTCCGGCGATGGCGCTGCCCAGCACCACCAGGTAGGGCAATACCTTCAGCCATTCTACTTCGGGCACCTCGGCGGAGGCCGGGGCCGACAGTCCTTGTACGATGTAGATGGCCAGCACGGCTGCGGCTGCGGGGATGGCTATCAGGCTGTTCACACGGAACTTGTCGCGCATGGCACATCCTTGCGTCCGGGTGGCGGCGATGGTCGTGTCGGAGATGAAGGACAGGTTGTCGCCGAAGAAGGCTCCGCCCACCACGATGGCGACGACGAAGGGCACCGTGGCTCCCGTGCGTTCGGCTATTCCGATGGCTACCGGGCTGAGTGCCACAATGGTACCTACCGAGGTGCCTACGGCCAGCGATACGAAGCAGGCCGCCACGAAGATGCCGGCGTAGAGCCAGCCGTCCGGCACGACCGATAGTGCCAGTCCTACTGTGGCATCGATGGCCCCCATGGCTTTGGCCGACTGGGCGAAGGCACCCGCCAGCACGAAAATCCATACCATGAACAGGATGTTCTTGTTCGAGGCTCCACGCGAAAAGTGGAAAATTCTGTCGTTCAGGCTCATTCCGCGAACATAAGCGACAGCATAGATGGAGGCGGCCAGAAAGGCCACGGTGATGGGCATTCGATAAAAATCGCCTGCCACGACGGAGGCGGACAGGTAGAAAACAAAAAACACCAGCAGTGGGCTTAGTGCCCACAGGCTGGGTTTTCGTGTCAGTGGTTTCGATTCTGTCATAGAGGTGAATTTGATGGGTCGGTCTGTTTAACCCAAAACTGTCATTAGGTCTTTATGCGCAAACGAACTTTCTTTTTGGCATCTGTCTTCCTGTTTCTCGGTTACAATGGAGCCCCATTGCGCCCTCAAAACGAGAACACATCTGCTCAAAAATAGAAGTTGTTATCATCATAACGCTAATGACCGATTTGGGTTTAATTCGGGCCGCGAAGGTACGGAATTTTTCCGAACATCCAAGGCTTCGGGCCGACCTCCCTTTCCCTCTGGTCGATATGGCGAGCCGGCCACGTCCCATCTGCGAGGTTGCCGGTGCCCGTTCTCTTCGTTTAGCGGAAATATTTTTCTACGTCGACCGTCCCGTCGGCACGCAACGTGCGCACCACGTTCAATCCGCGTGTGGGGGCGTTCAGGCGCATGCCGGCTGCGTTGTAGTATTCTACGTGTACCACGGCCGCCTGGCTTTCTGTCCGTTGCAGGGAGGTGGCGCTGCTCAGCCGTTGGATGCCGAACACGAGCAGTCCGCCTGTTGTCGTCAGGGTCACGTCGGCATCGGAGGTTACGTTGAACTCATGGCTTGTGCGCTCGATAGTCAGTTGGCTGCCCGGCTGGGTGACGGTGCTTTCCCATCCGCGTTCGGCTGTATTGTTGGCCGAGGCATAGTCCACTCGGATGATATCGCCACGCTTGCATCCCGGTACGGTGATACTTAGCCGGCTCCCGTTCAGTTGCAGGTTGGCAGCGTTCAGGGTGGGATCGCCGTAGTTCAGACGCAGTTTGTCGGCTGCCAGCGTGCCGAAAGTCAGACCTTCGGTTTCGGCCAGGGCTTTTCCTCCGGCCATGATTGTGCCGCTCATGCTGGTGGCATTGCTCACGCGTGTGTCGCTGACCACGTTCCATGCCGCATCGGACTGCAAGGCTGTCAGCGAGGCACTGCTCCAGGCCGTGAAGTCCCAGTTGCCGGTCGTTGTCGGTTCGGGCGTTTCGCCACCACCGGATTCGCCACCACCTGTTTCACCTTCATCGATACCGCCGATGACGCCTTTCTCTTCCTCTACGGTCAGTGTCGCTCCGGCACCTCGTTGACCGAAAACGATGGTTTTCACTTGCTTGGCTTCAACCAACGTGAGCGGTGTTTCGTAACTGGGGGTGAAGGTGTCGCCCGTCCCGTAGAAGTCTGGCCGTGTGCATCCTTCCATCAGGCTTCCGCTTTCTTTCAGTCCGAAAGTGGAGTTGTTTGTATAGTCAGCCCAAGGCTGTTGTGCGCCCTCGAAGTGGCAGTTCTCTATCAGCAGGCTCGATTCGTTGCCGCATTGTACGGTGTTGGCACCGGCTTTCGGGGCGTAGTAGCAGTTGGCCAGGTGGACGTGTCCGAAGCGCACGCGGGGCATACGTCCGGCGCAGTCTTCCCACGCACAGAACTGAAAGGTCGTGTTGAGGTGTCCGCGGTCGCCCGTGGCCGAGTCGCTCGAGCCCCACAGGTTGCTGAAGCGGTGGTCGTTTGATCCGCCCGACCCGCCTGCCTGCGGTTCGATGAGGTAGCGGAATCGGCACCAGGTCACGCACACGTTGTCCGAGGCGGCCTTGCAGTCGAAGTTTCCGTCCACACCATCCTGAAAGTCGCAGTGGTCCACCCACACCGTGGTGGAGTTGTCCAGGCAGAGGTTGTCGTTTCCGTCTACGTCATACGCCCCTGCGCTCTTGAAGGTCAGGTTGCGCAAGATGATGTTGTTGCAGCGTTTCAGGTAGAGGATGCCCGAGCCGCTCCGGGTTCGGTTGTTGTTGTACAGGTACGAGCCGGGAAGGCCCAGTACGGTTTTGTTCGAGGTTTCGGCCGAAATCATGCTGCTGACCTCGATGGCTCCGTCTACGTAGATGATGAGAGGAAGTGTCCCTTTGAGGGCCGATTTCAGTTCGCTGGCTGTTGTGACGGTGATGCTGGCGCCTCCTTTGCCTCCCGTGGCCTTTTCGCCGAAGCCCAACGGGCGGTTTTGGTCATAGGCTGACAGCTGTGCTGCTGCTGTTTGTGCCAGCAGGAGCGCCGCGCAGGCTGCCAGCATCCATGTGTGTGTCTTCGTTCGCATGTTTTTCATTTTTTTTATCGGTATAAATAGGATTGTTCGTAATCGTCTGTCCGTCTGTCCATCTCGGGGAGGGAAAACGCGGCAAAAGTAGTGGAAAAGCTGGTCTGTAATGTCTAAATAACGTGAGTTCGATGAATTCAGAATAGACTCAGCTGTGTGTCTAATGTACG
>JBJEHD010000021.1:0-20621 GCA_051875715.1 Bacteroidaceae bacterium | reverse complement strand
TTCTTCACTCGGTTTGTCGTCGGTTGCCCATTATACAATGAAGCGTCAGTCTTGACAAACTGAAAAAACTTTTCTTCCAAAGCTATCATAAGAGACTACTCTTGTTAAAGAGACTTTTTTTGGAAAGGATTGTCATTAGATGACACGAAGATATTACAATAATTGCAGACTCTCGCATAAATACACGAAAATCGGCAATTTAAAGATGTAAAAAAAGCGTTGCAGCTCGATTTGAGAACAAAAACTGACTTGTTAGTTGCTAACTAAATGAAAGAGCCACACCGCGGCCACGCAATATTTCCGGCCGAATGCCGGTTTTTCGGAAGAAATCCCTTAGATTTGCAAAGCATCCTCCCCGATGCCACCCTGCAGGGCGAATAAAGAATAACCACATAAAAACAATGAAGAATACCACGAAACCATACAAGGACATGCCGGCGGACTATCCGCTCTGCCTGCATGCCGATTGCCCGATGGCCGACACGTGCCTGCACCAGTTGGCCTTTCGCCGCCACGACGAGCTGGACACATACCTCAACCTCATCAATCCGGCCCGCTGCACCAAGCAGGCCGATTGTCCGTACCACGTCGACAGCCGGCCCGTACGGTTCGCCAAGGGGTTCATGGGAATGCAGAAACGGATGTACCCCGAACAGTACGGCCACTTCATGACATTGCTTATCTGCCACTTCGGACGCAACTCATATTTCAAACGCCGGCGAGGCGACATCCTCCTTCCGCCCAAAGAGCAGGAAGTAATCCGGATAGCCCTCGAGAAAGCCGGTGTCAGCCAGCCGATGGAGTTCGACCAGTATGTGGAAGCCATCCACTGGCTACCTTAAACGGAGCCGAGCCAGTACCACCGCAGTATCGAGTACACGGTACTGCAGTGTTGAGTACTTGGTACTGCAGTACTCCGTACTCGGTACTGTAGTACCGCCTGCTCAACACAGGCAACGATACTGGAGGCCCATTCATACATGCCCGTATGGCTTAGGGCATACAAGATTGATACAGACAGAACCCACCCCAGGCCTTCGGGCATGGATTGTTTAACAGAAAGGAAAAAATTATGGAAACATTTCACGATGTCATCTCGGGCGACCGGCTCGTACTGGTCGATTTCTTTGCCACATGGTGCCAACCCTGCCGGATGATGCACCCTGTGCTCGAACAGGTGAAGGCCGTGTTGGCCGACCGCATCCGCATCATCAAGGTGGATGTGGACAAACAGGGGGCTACCGCCGGGCAATACGGGGTGCAGTCCGTCCCTACGCTGATGCTCTTCCGCCAAGGACGGCTGCTTTGGCGCCAAAGCGGTGTGATGCAAAAAGCGGACCTGCTGGCTGCCATAGACCCATTCTTGAAATAATCGTCACGATGTGACCAGAATCATGAAGAAAAAGATACTGATTACGGGCGGCAGCGGATTTCTGGGCAGCCGTCTGGCTTACTATTACCGGGACAAGTTCGACCTGCTGCTGCCGTCGCACGAGGAACTGAACGTCGGCCGCGAAGATGCCGTCAAGGCATACCTGGAGGAACACCGCCCCGAAGCGGTAGTCCATTGCGCCGCACTAAGTAATACCGGCTATTGCGAACAGCATCCCGAAGAGTCGCACCGGGCGAATGTGCAAGGCACGGTGAGGATGGCCAAGGCCTGCAAACTGGTGGGAGCCAAACTCGTATATATGTCGAGCGACCAAGTGTATAACGGCACCCCCATGCTTGGCCCCCTCAAAGAAGAGGAGGTGCTGCAGCCTGTCAGCGTCTATGGCCGACACAAGTTGGAGGCCGAACAGCGGGCACAATGGAACCTGCCCGAATCGGTAGGACTGCGCCTGACCTGGATGTACGACTTACCCGACAGCCGCTTGAAGTTGAACAGCAACCTGTTGGTCAATTTGCAAAGAGCCTACGACGAGGGAACCATTGTCCGTGCCGCCACACACGAGTTTCGCGGAGTGACGTATGTGTGGGAGGTGGTCCGAAACATGGAGAAAGCCCTCGCGTTGCCCGGCGGCATCTATAACTTTGGCTGCGGCAACACCCTCGACAGTCATTCCCTCCATCTGGAGGCGGCCCGCCTGATGGGACTGAGCCACCCCTCCCGCTGGATTCTGCCCGACGAGGAACGTTTCTGCCTTCAGACCAGGAACTTGACAATGGACGGCACGCTTGCCGAGCGGCACGGCATCCGTTTCCCCGATAGCGTCGAAGGGATAAAGGAGGCCTTGCAACGGCCGGTGCGCACCCATTAACCCAAAACGGTCATTAGGCCATTATGCGCAAACGAACTTTCTTTTTGGCATCTGTCTTCCCGTTTCTCGGTTACAACGGAGCCCCATTGCGCCCTCAAAACGAGAACACATCTGCTCAAAAATAGAAGTTGTTACCATCATAACACTAATGACCGATTTGGGATTGACCGGACGTACAGCAAGACATTGCCGCCACCGGATAGCCGCCCCACCCCACGACCCTTGCGCCAAGCATGCCGAAGCAAGAATCTCCTAAAGAGGTAATTCTTTCCAAAATCCAGATACCATGCCTTTCGCTTTTTCGTCGCATCTTTGCAGACGAAAACTTTTAGCAATCAAGGTATATGAAGAAAGTATTGGTCATATCGACAAGCCTGCGGCCGAAAAGCAATTCCGAGGCTCTTGCAGACGAGTTCGTGCGTGGCGCTGCCGATGCAGGACACGAAATAGAGAAAACAACCTTACGCGGAAAGACAATCGGGTTCTGCCGGGGATGTCTTGCCTGCCAGCATCATGGCGCATGCTCCATCGTCGACGACATGGCCCCCATCCTCCAAAAGATGCACGACACCGATGTTATCGCCTTCGCCACACCTATCTATTATTACGAAATGTGCGGTCAGATGAAAACACTGCTCGACCGTTCCAACCCGCTATACAACTCCGACTATCGTTTTCGGGACATTTACCTGCTCACCGCTGCCGCAGAAGATGAAGAAGATGTGCCGGAGCGTGCTGCAAACGGATTGGAAGGATGGATAGCATGCTTTCCGAAAGCCAGGCTGGCAGGCAGCGTGTTTGCCGGAGGAGTGACCGACATGGGCGATATCGTGGGGCACAAGGCTTTGATTCTCGCTTACAACCTGGGGAAGGAACTTTAAACCCCAATCGGTCATTAGGCCTTTATGCGCAAACGAACTTTCTTTTTGGCATCTGTGTTCCCGTTTCTCGGTTACAATGGAACCCCATTGCGCCCTCAAAACGAGAACACATCTGTTCAAAAATAAAAGTTGTTATCATCATAACGCTAACGACCGTTTTGGGTTAAAGAGAAAAACATGAGAATAAAGTTCATCAGCCATGCATGGGTAACAATCACATTAGCCCTATCCTCAATCACCTTAACAACTTGTTCAAAAGAAGAAGTTGCACCTGTAGAAGCCTTCGGTGAAAACATGGAAGACAATAACGAAAACTTCATGACAAAGAATCAAATAAACATAGTTATTGGCAATACATCCTTTTCTGCTATCTTAGAAGAGAATGCTACCGCAAAGGAATGGAGCTATCTATTGCCCCTTACATTAGAGATGCATGAACTGAATGGAAATGAAAAAAACTCTAATCATACCAATTATGACCATGGCTTTGACAATGGCAACAAGTGCCGTCGCACAGGAGGTGCAAAACAGAATGGCAGAGAAAGAGCCTCTGCCATTGGTAGAACAATGGGACAAAACATTCCCTAAGAGTGAGAAGGTAGCACACGAGAAAGTAACCTTCGTAAACAGATACGGCATCACACTTGCCGCCGACCTTTATCGCCCCAAAGGCCAAAACAGAGCGTTGCCGGCCTTGGCTGTCAGCGGGCCGTTCGGAGCCGTAAAGGAGCAGTCGTCCGGACGCTACGCCCAGCGGTTGGCGGAAGAAGGGTTTCTCACGCTTGCTTTCGATCCTTCGTTTACGGGCGAAAGCGGCGGCCACCCGCGCAACCTGGCCTCTCCCGACCTCAACACGGAGGATTTCTCGGCAGCCGTCGATTATCTCATCTCACGCGAAGACGTGTCCGCCGATAAAATAGGGATTGTGGGGATATGCGGCTTCGGTGGTTTTGCGGTCAACGCGGCAGCCATAGACACCCGAATCAAAGCCACTGTCGCCATTACCATGTACGACATCAGCCGATGCACAGCAAACGGATATTTCGACGAAGCAGACGATGCCGCCCATCGCCGGCAGATGCGCGAGACACTGAACGCGCAACGAACCAAAGACATCAAAAAAGGCGAATACAAACGTACGGCGATGAACCCGAAGCCGGATGCAGACGCGCCTCAGTTCATGAAGGACTACTACGACTATTATAAGACCCCACGAGGATACCACCCCCGTTCCATCAACTCTGGCCAAGGCTGGAATGAAACTTCGAGTCTAGCCTTTCTCAACGCCCCGATACTTGCCTACGCCAACGAGATTGAGAGTGCCGTCATGCTTGTTCACGGCGAGAAGGCCCACTCGCGCTATTTCAGCGAAGACACCTTCAAGCACCTCAAAGGCGAAAACAAGCGGCTGCTCATCGTGCCCAACGCCGTACATTGCGATTTATACGACAACATGTCGGTCATTCCTTTTGCCGAAATAGTGGAATTCATCAGACAATCCATATTATAATAACACCCAAAAATCATGAAATCATTTTTTATTGCAACAACAATGATGATTGCCGCAGCAGCCAACGCCAAGACACTGGTAGTCTATTACAGTTTCACAAACAACGTGCATACCATCGTGAACGACCTCGGCACTCAGATTGAGGCCGACGTGGTCCGCATCGAACCGGCAGAGAAAGGAATAGACTATGCCGCCAACAATTATGCCGCAGGCAGCGCATTGATTGCGGCCATCCGAAACAACCCCGATGACGCGGCATCCTATCCAGCCATCGACCCTGTAGAAATCAACATGGACGACTACGACATGGTGATTGTGGCCGCTCCGCTTTGGTGGGGCAACATGGCCGCTCCGCTCCAGACCTTTCTGTTCCAACACGGCAGCGAAATGGCGCACAAGCACGTCGCACTGATTGTGTCGAGTGCCAGCAGCGGGATAAGCAACGTCGTGGCCGATGCCAAACGGCTTATCCCACAAGGCAATTTCCTTGAGCCCGACCTGTGGATACGTTCTTCCGAAACGGCCGATTGCCATAGCAGGATAGCGCAATGGCTCTCCGACATCAACTATGCCGGCATCACCACAGCCGTCTCCTCCGTCTGCGAAGAAACCGAAACGGGAATAATCGGCCACTACAACATCCACGGTCAGCAGATGCCATCCGGCTCCCGCCCGAACGGAATCTGCATCACACAGTACAAAAGGGGCGACAAGACCTATTCGAAGAAATGCGTTCACACAGGGCGATGAGGTCGCCGTCCACACCGTCCGCAAAAGGAAACAATTATGCAAGAGATTTTTTTCAATTCCATACAAGACTTCAACGACTACCAAGGGATAGAGACACTGCATCCCTTGGTGAGCGTGGCGCATGTGGAGAGCACCGAACACATCAGCCGGTGCATCATGCACTACGGACTATACGCCATTTATCTCAAGGAGAACAAGGGGTGCAAACTCGCTTACGGCCGCACGCCCTACGACTTCGACGAAATGACCGTGACGAGTTTCTCCCCCGGACAGGTGGTGACGGTAGAGCCAAACCCGGATGTTCCGTTAGCCAAGTTCACCGCCTTGGTGTTTCATCCCGACCTGCTCAACCGTACGTCATTGGCTAAACAGATGAGCCGCTATGAATTTTTCGATTATACCAGCACCGAAGCTTTGCACCTCTCGGCACAGGAAGTGGAAATCTTCCAAAGTGTGCTTGCCATGATTGAACAGGAGTTGCAACGCACCATCGACAAACATACACGCGAACTGATTGTCTCGAACATCGAACTCCTGCTGAACTACTGCCTCCGATTTTATGACCGCCAGTTCATCACGCGCGAGGAAATCAACCATACGGTGGTGAAGAAATTCGTGACCCTGCTGAATGACTATATCGACACCAAGGCTTCCCTCGAAGGACTTCCCACGGTGGGCTACTTTGCCGACAAATGCTGCCTTTCCACCGGATACTTCGGCACACTGGTCAAGACGGAGACCGGCCGTGCCGCAAAGGACATCATCGCTGACCGTCTTCTCGCCCGCGCCAAGAGTCTGCTGGGCGACGAATCGCTGACCATCGCGATGGTCAGCGAGCACCTCGGCTTTGACCGTCCCCAGCATTTCGTCCGTTTTTTCAAGGCGCATACAGGCCAGACTCCTTCCGGCTACAGGAAGACGACTCCCCGGCCGGGCATGCACTGATCGGCTAAACACTTGCATATATCGACTTTTTTTACGACTATTGCATTCCAGTTGTTACACACTTAATAAGAATAGAACAATGGCTAATATGTTAGACGAAACGACCGGGCCTGTGAATGCGGCAGGTCGTGATATCCATGTGATTGAAAAGCAGATACCGGCTACAACGGGTATTGGTTCGATTATCTTCGAGGTCGCCTTGTGGGTGCTGGGCATCTTACCGGGACTGATTTTCCTCTTCAAGAAGATTTCGGCAAAAAACTATTTCCAGCAATTGGAGCAAAAGATACAGGCAGATGCTTCCGAAATAGATAATTACCTCGAACAGCGCTATCAGATTCTGCAGAACGTGGTGGGACTGGTGGAACGATCCATCGACCTCGACAAAGATGTGATGAAGACCGTCGCTGCATACAGAGGGGGCATCAACTCGGGAGCCGACAGAAATGCTGTGGCTTCAGAACTGAACGGCGCCATCGGGAAACTGTTCCCGCAGGTAGAAGCCTATCCGGAATTAAGGGCCCACCTGACCATTGCGGACGCCATGCAGCAGAACAGTTATCTCCAACGCGAAATAACGGCTGCACGAACGGTCTACAACGACCGGGTGGCACAATGGAATCGAGACATCTTTGACTGGCCTACTAAAAACATCGTGGCCGCCAAGCAAGGCTATACCACGCGCATCCCCTTCACGGCCTCGGCCGAAGTAAAAGAGGCAGCGAGACAAAAATTCTTCTAAACGGTGATTCGGGAAGAAATATACAATCCCCTCGAACGGTATCGGGAGTTCTACAAGGAAAAATTCGTAGAAGTAGCAGCACGAACCTTCGAAGAACTCGCTTCCACCGCCCAAGTCGACATCGCGGAGAACAAGGCTGTGTGCGATGAAATCCGCCGCCTGACTGCCATTCTCAAGAAAAACAAATCGAAACAACTGCGATGGCGTCTGCTATGCGCCTTGCTGTATTGCCTCGTCGCCGGCGGAGCGTATGTGATATGGACAATCATGGATAGCCAAGGTGGCGGGTCCGGCATGGACGAACAGGCAACCAACCGGAACCTGGTCGTCACAGTAGCCGCCACGATAGGTATCCTCTTCCTGCTTATTTTCACGGTGCATCCCAAACTGAAAGCCATTCGGAACGAATGCAAAAGCCTGGAGGAAAACATCCGTGACCTGACCAATGCGGCCTGGAAGCAGATGGAGCCATTGAACAAACTGTACGATTGGGACATCTTCGCAAGAATGATGAGCGAGACGGTTCCCAAACTGGAGTTTGACCCATTCTTTACCACGCAGCGGCTTGAAGACTTGAGGCACGTATATGGTTGGGACGACACCTTCAACCAAGAGCGTTCGGTATTGTATTCGCATAGCGGACTGATCAACGGGAATCCATTTGTGTTATGCCGAACCAAAAAGATGAACATGGGGCGCAAGACCTACTACGGCTATAAGACCATCCACTGGACTACGCGCGAGAGAAATGCAAACGGGAAGTGGGAAACCGTACATCATTCGCAGACACTGACTGCATCCTATACGGCTCCGTTTCCCGAATACAACCAAAAGACAAGGCTCATCTACGGAAACATCGCAGCCCCGGACTTGTGCTTCGACCGGACAAAAAACCATTTCAGCGGAGAAGAAGGAACGCTTTCTTTCAAGTGGAAATTGCGAAAACTGAAGAGACAAGCATCCAAGAAAAACTCGAAGTTCGTGTTGATGCAGAACGAAAACTTCGAGGTGCTGTTCAATACCAAAAACCGCAATCACGAACAGCAATACCGCCTTCTCTTCACTCCTCTTGCACAAGCAAGCATGCTCGACCTGCTGCGAGACAACCAGGAGGGATATGGAGATGATTTCGACTTCTCAAAGCAGAAGATGATAAACACCATCGTGGCCGACCACATTCAAAGTGTCGAGTTCGACATGAATCCGGACCGCTACCGTCACTACGATTTTGAGTTCGCAAAAGACAACTTCACAAAACTGAACGCCAACTACTTTCGAGCGATGTATTTCTGTCTGGCCCCGTTGCTTTGCATCCCGATGTACCAACAAATCAGAACCCGCGAAAACATCTATGGCTACGGCAGCAAGGCCAAGAGTGCGTTTTGGGAACATGAGGCACTGGCGAATTTCTGGGGAGAAGAGCATTTCAAGCATCCGAAATGCGTAACCGACAGCATTCTGAAGACAAGTGAACAAACACTTGGCGACGGAAGGAGCACCATCACCGTACAGGCTTACGGCTATAAGGCTGTGCGGCGCATCTCGTATGAACACAAATGGGGAGGCGACGGGAAACTCCACACGGTTCCCGTAGAATGGGACGAGTATCTGCCCGTGGTAGGCACAGGATATATCCACATGCGTGAGGATACGGAGGACGACTCAAAACTCACACCAAGTCAAAGACGGGCTCGTCTTGAACAGAAATTGTGTGACGAAGGCGGGACAGGCGTTTATCGTCGACACATCGCTTCGCACTTGTAACCTCCCAGCCATTGGACCGCCATGAAGAGGGTTATAGCGCCTCGTCATAGTGCGCTTCCGCCCCCATCTTGCTCCCCTCTTCCTCTCGACAGATCCCGCCATGCCTTCGATGAAGTGGGCGCAAGCCGGCACAGAGACAGACAAAACCGAGTTGAAACCGAAGGATCAATCTGGGATATACAAAAAAAGGAAAGAGGTTGCGCCGTACCTGACGACGCAACCTCTTTCCTTTTTTATCCTGAGGGGATGGCTGCTATTAGAAGCCGAGTTCGCGCTCGATGCTCTCCAACTCTGCGCCCATGTTCAAAGCGTAGTAAATGTTGTAGAGGTTCTGCCACAAGCTCTTGTCCTCGGGACTCAACTCCTTGGCTTTCTGGTAGTGCGGCATGGCCTCACGATACAAGGCGCGAATTTGGTCTTGCTTGCCCTGGTATTCAGGGGCGTTGATGTCCATGCTCTCGCACTCCTTGATGATGTCCTGTGCTTCGTAGAAGTAGCAGTGGCCCAGCCAGCAACGGTAGTTGGCATTGGCTCCGTCCAGTTCGACGGCCTTGCCCAAGCTCTTCTTCGCTCCGGCGTAGTTCTTGGTCAGCGTGTAGATGTAGCCCTGGATGTAGAGTGCCTGCGGATCGTTCGGCTTCTGGGCCACGAACTCGTCGGCCACCTTCTCGGCTTCGTTCAACTTATCCTGAGCGGTGAAGTAGTCCACCATGCTGACGATGAAATAGATGTGTTCGGGATATTTCTGCACACCCTTCTTCACCGTAGCCAGCCAGGCCTCGGTATCGCCATCAGCTTTGTAAGCCTCGGCACAGAGCTGCACCGCGTCCTTGCCAAATTCTTTGTCATCCTCGGCAAAGGCGGTATAGGTGGGGATGACCTTGTAGTTCTTTTCCTGATAAGCAGCCAAAGCGGCATAGTAGGAATAGGTGGCCAGCAAGGTGTCCGTAGCCATCAGGTTGGCGCTTTCCAACATCGGAGCCTTGGCCAGATCGGCATACATAGACAAGAGTTTGAAGGCGTTCTTGTAGTCCTGGTTGTTGAAGTATTCGCCGCCGCCGGCCACCAGGTTGATACGCTCTACCAACATCGTAGCTGCGTTTGCCTTACGGAACTTGTTCTTCACCTTTCCCTTCTCGTCGGGCTGCTGAGCCAGTTCATCGCACTTGAGGAAGTAGTTGAACATGTTGTAGAGGCTGTTGTAGAACACGTCCTTGTCATACGCCTGCTGCAGGTAGCGTTTCTCATTCTCCTTCTCGTTGATCTTCTTCTGGATGTAGCCGGCCACGTTCCACGTGTTGGCTACGTCTTTGGTCTCGGGGTTTTCCAAGGCTTCCTTAATCAATTGTTCAGCCTGACCGAAGTTGGCGGCATCGGCCATGCGTTTGGCTTCCTTCACTTTGCTTTCCTGGGCAAAGGTGGCAGATGCTGCCATCAGCAAAACCACTGAAAATACTGCTTTTTTCATGATTGGATTGTTTTGATTATAAAATGAATGAATTTCTTTCTTTTGCTTTAAGCCTCGCTTTCGTCGGCAGGAGCCGTCGGCTGCGGTTCATCAGGAACAAGGGTTTCGTTGTCTGATTCAGCGTCCGACTCGGTCTCAACCTTGCATACCGAACCAATCTGGTCGTTGCGCTTCTCGAGATTGATGAGGCGCACGCCTTGAGTGGCACGACCCATGATGCGCACATCGGCCACACGCATGCGGATGGTGATGCCGGACTTGTTGATAATCATCAGGTCGTTTTCATCGGTGACAGCCTTGATGGCTACCAGTCGGCCGGTCTTCTCGGTGATGTTCAGCGTCTTGACGCCCTTTCCGCCCCGGTTGGTCTTGCGGTAGTCTTCAATGTCGGAACGTTTGCCATAGCCCTGCTCGGACACCACCATGATGGATTCGGCCTGCGCATCCTTGATGCATACCATGCCTACCACCTCGTCGTCGGTTCCCTCGTCGAGCGTCATGCCGCGGACGCCGGTAGCCGTACGACCCATCACGCGGACGGCGCTTTCGTGGAAACGGATAGCCCGGCCTGCCCGGTTGGCAATGATGATTTCGTTGTCGCCATTGGTCATCCGTACTTCGATGACGCAGTCGTCCTCACGGATGGTGATGGCGTTGACACCGTTCTGGCGCGGACGCGAGTACTGCTCAAGCAGCGTCTTCTTTATGATACCGTTCTTAGTGCAGAACAACAGGTAATGCGAATTGATGAACTCCGTATCGGTGAGGTTCTTGACACGAACGTAAGCCGTCACGGCATCGTCGGCCTCGATGTTGAGCAGGTTCTGGATAGCACGGCCCTTGGAGTTTTTGCTTCCTTCGGGGATTTCGTACACCTTTAGCCAATAGCACTTGCCTTTCTGTGTGAAGAACATCAGGGTGTTGTGCATCGAAGCGGGATAGATGTGTTCGACGAAATCTTCGTCGCGTGTCTCGCTTCCCTTCGAGCCGACCCCGCCCCTGTTTTGGGCATGGAATTCGGTAAGCGGCGTACGCTTGATGTAGCCCATGTGGGAGATGGTGATAATCATGGGGTCGTCGGCATAGAAGTCTTCGGGATTGAACTCTTCGGAGGCGTAGACAATCTCGGAACGACGCTCGTCGCCGTACTTTTCTTTCACCTCCAGCAGTTCGTCCTTGATGACCTTTTTGCAAAGTTCGTCGTTGGTCAGCACCTCTTCGAGGAACTGAATCTGACGTTTGACCTCATCATATTCGGTATGGAGCTGGTCCTGAGCCAGACCAGTGAGCTGGCGCAGACGCATCTCGACGATGGAACGGGCCTGCAGGTCGCTCAACTGGAAGCGATCCATCAGGTTGGTGATGGCTTCGGCCGGTGTCTTGGCGGCCCGGATGATGCGGATGACCTCGTCGATGTGGTCCGACGCGATGATGAGTCCCTCGAGGATGTGTGCACGCTCTCGGGCCTTGCGCAGGTCGAACTCCGTACGGCGGATGACCACTTCGTGGCGGTGTTCGACGAAATAGCGTATCAGGTCTTTCAGATTGAGCAACTTCGGACGCAGGTCGGTGAGGTTGTTCTTGCCCGGCACGAGGCATACGCTGTTGATGCCGAACGAACTTTGCAGAGCCGTCATCTTGTAGAGTTTGTTCAGCACCACGCTGGCGTTGGCGTCGCGCTTCACGTCGATGACCACCCGTACGCCTTCGCGGTCGGTTTCGTCGTTCACGTTGGAAATACCGTCGATTTTCTTCTCGTTCGAAAGTTCGGCAATCGACTTGATCAGTTCGGCCTTGTTGACACCATAGGGTATTTCCGTCACCACAATCTTGTCGTGCAAGCCGTCGGTCTCGATGTTGGCCTTGGCACGGATGACCACACGTCCGCGTCCGGTCTCGTAAGCCTCGCGCACGCCGCTGATGCCGTAGATGTACCCGCCCGTGGGGAAATCGGGTGCCTTGATGTAGTGCATCAGGCCCTCAACGTCGATGTCGTTATTGTCAATGTAGGCCACGCAAGCGTCAATCACCTCGGACAAGTTATGGGTGGGCATGTTGGTGGCCATACCGACCGCGATGCCGGAAGCACCGTTGACCAGCAGGTTGGGGATGCGAGTAGGCATCACAACGGGCTCTTTCAACGAATCGTCAAAGTTGTTCTGGAAGGGAACGGTCTCTTTGTAGAGGTCTTGCATCATCTCTTCGCCCAACTTTTCCAGACGGGCTTCGGTGTAACGCATGGCGGCAGGACTGTCGCCGTCCATCGAACCGAAGTTTCCCTGTCCGTCCACCAAGGTATAGCGCATGGCCCAATCCTGCGCCATACGAACCAAGGCCATATATACAGAGGAGTCGCCATGAGGATGGTACTTACCCAGCACCTCACCCACGATTCTCGCACATTTCTTGAAAGGTTTGTCTTTGGTGTTGCCCAGTTCCATCATTCCGTACAGGATACGGCGGTGAACCGGTTTGAAACCATCTCGCACATCGGGAAGCGCACGCGCCACAATCACGGACATCGAATAATCGATGTACGACTTCTTCATCTCTTCCTCGATGTTGATTTTTATAATTCTATCTTCGTCAAGCATTGAATAAGATAATTAGTGATACAATTACTTCTGTCTCAAAAAACGGGGTAAAATTACGACTTTTTCGGGACATACGAAATTTTATGTGTGAAAAAGCGTTTTATCTTTGCACGGGTTTGCCAAACAGAAGGCTGGCGAAATCCACCAAAGACACCCAGGACGACGGGAGAAATTGTGGCATGTAATTTGTAGCAATACGAGAAACGCGGGGTGAATTCCCGAAAACGAAATAGATATATATAAAATAAGTATAGACGGAGATTAGGTTATGAATCATTTGTTCTCGCAGCGCGTCACGGACGTCCTTGCCTACAGCAGGGAAGAAGCGATGCGTCTGCAAAACAACCACATAGGCCCCGAGCATCTGCTGCTGGGCCTATTGCGCGAAGGCGAAGGCAAGGCCATCGACATCCTGAAGGAACTACACGCCGACCTGCCGGCCATCAAACAGGCCCTGGAGGTGCGCATCCAAACGAACGCCACCGGAGCGACAACCGCCGATTCGGCCGAACTAAGCATGACGGAAGAAGCCACCAAAATACTGAAACTGTGCATGCTGGAGGCCAAACTCTTCAAGCAGGAGACCGTGGACACCGAGCACCTGCTCCTGGCCATCCTCCACGAGAAGAACAACGGTGGAGCCGCCGTCCTGGCCGAACATGGCATCTATTACCAAAAGGTGATGGACCAGCCGGGCCTGCGCCCCGACGTGCACTCGGGCCTGGGCCTTCCCGACGACGACGAGGATGACGAGGACGAACTGCCGCGCAGTCCGGAACGTCCGGCCGGACAAGACACCCAGTCGGCCCGGACGAACAAGCCGACGGGCGACACACCCGTGCTCGACAACTTCGGCACGGACCTGACCCGATATGCGGAAGAAGGCCGCTTCGACCCCATCGTAGGCCGTGAAAAAGAAATAGAACGGTTGGCACAAATTCTCAGCCGACGGAAAAAGAACAATCCCATCCTGATAGGCGAACCCGGCGTGGGAAAATCGGCCATCGTGGAGGGACTGGCCATGCGCATCATGCAAAGAAGGGTGGCACGCAGCCTGTTCGGCAAACGCATCGTAGCCCTGGACATGGCGGCCGTAGTGGCCGGCACCAAATATCGCGGACAGTTTGAAGAGCGTATCCGCTCCATCCTGGAAGAACTGAAACGAAACCCACACATCATCTTGTTTATCGACGAGATACACACCTTGGTGGGCGCAGGAGCCGCCGCAGGCTCGATGGATGCCGCCAACATGCTGAAACCGGCCCTTGCAAGGGGCGAAATCCAGTGCATCGGCGCGACCACCCTCGACGAATTCCGCAAGCACATCGAAAAGGACGGCGCACTGGAACGGCGATTCCAGCAGGTATTGGTGGAACCGACCACCGAGGAAGAAACGCTGCAAATCCTGCACAACATCAAAGACCGATACGAAGACCACCACCACGTACGCTACACCGAAGCGGCACTGGAGGCCTGCGTACGGTTGACCGGACGATACGTTTCCGACCGGAACTTCCCGGACAAGGCCATCGACGCTTTGGACGAAGCCGGGGCGCGCGTACACATCGGCCATATCGAAGTACCCAAGGAGATAGAGGAACTGGAAAAGGAAATAGAGACACTGCGCGCCCAAAAGAACGAAGCGGTGGGCAACGAGAACTACAAACTGGCCGCCAACTGCCGCGATAAAATCCTGGAACGGGAAAACCTGCTGGAACAACACAAACGGGCCTGGGAGGAACAGATGGACGACCGCCGGCAAGTGGTAGATGAAGACGAAGTGGCCCAGGTGGTGTCGATGACGTCGGGCGTGCCGGCCAAACGCATGGGAGAAGACGAAGGCGAAAGGCTGCTGCACATGGCCGACGAACTGAACGCCAAAGTGATAGCCCAGCCGAACGCCATCCAAACATTGGTCAAGGCCATCCAACGCAGCCGTGTGGGGCTGAAAGACCCCAACCGGCCGATAGGTTCGTTCCTCTTCGTGGGACCGACCGGTGTGGGCAAGACACTCCTGGCCAAGGAACTGGCCTTGCTTCTCTTCGGCTCGACCGACGCACTGGTCCGGGTGGACATGAGCGAATACATGGAGAAATACGCCGTGTCGCGTCTGGTGGGCGCACCTCCGGGCTACGTGGGGTATGAGGACGGCGGGCAACTGACGGAGAAAGTGCACCGGAAGCCCTACTCCATCGTCCTGCTCGACGAAATCGAAAAGGCGCACGCCGACGTGTTCAACCTGTTGCTGCAGGTGATGGACGAAGGACGGCTGACCGACAGCAACGGACGAACCATCGACTTTAAGAATACGGTCATCATCATGACGTCGAACGTCGGCACGCGCCAACTGAAGGAATTCGGGAAAGGACTCGGCTTTGCCATGCCCAACCAAGCCGATGACGAACAGGCACGGTCGAGAAGTGTAATACAAAAAGCATTGGACAAGACTTTCGCTCCGGAATTTCTCAACCGCATCGACGAAATCGTCAGTTTCGACCCACTGTCGGCCGAAGCGGTGGCCCAACTGGTGGACATTGAACTGAAAGCACTCGGCAAACGTGTAGAAGACATCGGCTACAAACTGGTCGTATCCGATGAGGTGCGCCAGTTGCTGGCCCGGAAAGGATACGACGCACGCTACGGCGCACGCCCCTTGAAACGGGCCATACAGACCTACCTGGAGAACGCAATGGCCGAACGGCTGTTGGCCGGCGGACTCCAGACGGGCGACACACTGGTGGCCCAATGCTCCACCGACAACGCCGAACAGGTACGGGTGATACGGCAGGAAGAAAACGCATAGACCGACAACTTGTGCCGGGAACCCGACAAAATGTCAGATGCCGAGCGTCTGGCATTTTTTTTGTCCCTGTCCGGCCAAAACGAAAACATCAGATTCATAGAATATGGAAATGCAAAAAGGAAACATCGGGGTAACAACAGAAAACATCTTCCCCGTCATCAAGAAATTCTTGTATAGCGATCATGAAATCTTTCTGCGCGAACTGGTGTCGAACGCTGTCGACGCCACGCAAAAACTAAAAACGCTGGCTTCGGTCGGCGAGTTCAAAGGTGAAATGGGCGACCTTGCCGTACGCGTGTCGCTGGGCGAAGGGACACTGACCATTTCCGACCGTGGCGTAGGACTGACTGCCGAGGAAATCGACAAATACATCAACCAAATAGCCCTCTCCGGAGCCACGGACTTCCTGGAGAAATACAAAAACGACACCAATGCCATCATCGGCCACTTCGGATTGGGCTTCTACTCCGCCTTCATGGTAGCCAAGAAAGTGGAAATCGTGACACGCTCGTATCGCGATGACGCACAACCCGTGAAATGGACCTGCGACGGCAGCCCCGAGTTCACCATGGAACCGACCGAAAAAGCCGACCGGGGTACCGACATTGTGCTCTACATCGACGACGACTCGAAAGAATTCCTGGCCAAGGAACGCATCTCGACCTTGTTGTCGAAATACTGCCGCTTCCTGCCCGTCCCCGTCGTATTCGGCAAAAAGACCGAATGGAAGGATGGCAAGCAGGTAGAAACGGACGAGGACCTGGTGGTCAACGACGTGGCTCCGCTCTGGACCCGCACTCCGAGCGAAATCAAAGACGAGGAATACATCTCGTTCTACCACACGCTCTACCCGATGGCCGACGATCCCCTCTTTTGGATTCATCTGAACGTGGACTACCCCTTCCACCTCACCGGCATCCTTTACTTCCCCAAAATCAAGAGCAACATCGACCTGCATAAGAACAAAATCCAACTCTATTGCAACCAGGTGTACGTCACCGACTCGGTAGAAGGCATCGTGCCCGACTTCCTGACACTGCTCCACGGTGTCATCGACTCGCCGGACATCCCGCTGAACGTGTCGCGCTCCTACCTCCAAAGCGATGCAAACGTGAAGAAAATCTCGTCCTACATCTCGAAAAAGGTAGCCGACCGGCTGCAACACCTCTTCAAGACCGACCGCAAAGATTTCGAGTCGAAATGGGACGATGTCAAACTCTTCATCCACTACGGCATGCTGACCGAAGAGGCTTTCTACGACAAAGCCAACAAGTTTGCATTGCTGAAGGACACCGATGCCCACTACTACACGTACGAAGAATACCAGACTCTGATTAAGGAATCGCAAACGGACAAGGACGGCAATCTGATCTACCTCTATGCCAACCACACCGACGGACAGTACGCCTACATCGCCGCCGCCCAGAACAAGGGCTACAACGTGCTCTTGATGGACGGACAACTGGACGTGCCCTTGGTAGGCTTGTTGGAACAGAAACTGGAGAAGGCACGCTTCACCCGCGTGGACAGCGACACCATCGACCGCTTGATCCAAAAAGCCGATGATGCCTCACAGACCTCTTTGCCTACCGACAAACAGGAGGCGCTGACCACCGTATTCCGCAGCCAACTGCCCACGATGGAAAAGACCGAATTCCAGGTATCGGCACAGTCGCTTGGAGAATCGGGCGCACCGCTGCTCATCACACAAGGCGAATACATGCGCCGTATGAAAGAGATGGCTGGTCTGCAGGCGGGCATGAGTTTCTATGGCGAAATGCCCGACATGTTCAACCTGGTAGTCAACACAGACCACCGGTTGGTAAAACAAGTGCTGGATGACGAACAGCAAGCCTGCGAAGCCTCGCTGGCTCCAATCGAGGAGGAACTGGGACGCCTGACGGCCCGACACGACGAATTGGAGAAAGCGCATCAGGGAAAGAAATCGGACGAAATCCCCACTGCCGAGAAGGACGAACTGACCTCGCTCCGCAACCAGATGGATGACTGCGAAAATCGCAAGAAGAACATCCTGAGCGAATATGCCGGACAAAACAAGATTGTCCGTCAACTGGTAGACCTGGCCCTGCTGCAAAACCACATGCTGAGCGGCGAAGCCCTGAACCGCTTCGTTCAACGCAGCATCGAACTCATCTGATCCCCGACAGGAAACACTGTCGTACGAAGGAGAGTACCATACTGATATACCCTGGAGGCTGTGACAAAATTTCACATTCTGTCACAGCCTCTTCGGTGTAAAGAAACAGCACGGGCAGTTGGTATTTAGGCGGCCTCCATCATGCAGCCCCTGGGGAGGATTGGTGCACGACACCGCCAAAGAGTCCTCTTCACATAAGACAAACAAAGCCTCGGCAAAAAACACCAAGTAAACTTGCTCTTTTGCCGAGGCTTGCATTATCTTTGCAAAAACACTCTTGATGAAGATAATGATGTGCAACATTCATTCTATCGGCCGACGGCTGGCCTTATGGTTGTTTCTGACGTGTGTATACGGAATGGTCGGTGCACAAAGTGTCGGTTTGGTGCTGAGTGGCGGTGGGGCAAAAGGACTGACACACATCGGCATCATCCGTGCACTCGAAGAGAACAGCATCCCCATCGACTACATCGCCGGCACATCCATGGGAGCCATCATCGGCTCGCTCTACGCCATGGGCTACTCGCCCGACGAGATGGAACAACTGCTCACTTCCGACGAATTCCGCCGATGGTATACGGCACAGATAGACGAAAAATACATCTACTATTTCAAAAAGAATGAACCCACCCCGGAGTTTGTCAACCTCAAACTGAATTTCAAAAATCTGAAGGAAAGCAAGCCTCAACTGCTGCCCACCAGCGTGGTCGACCCCATCCAGATGAACTTGGCCTTTCTTGAACTGTACGCCCCAGCCACAGCGGCCTGTCAAGGCGATTTCGACCGGTTGTTCGTTCCATTCCGCTGCGTGGCCTCCGACGTCTACAACAAAAGGCAACTCATCATGCAACGCGGCGATCTGGGAGATGCGGTAAGAGCTTCGATGAGTTTCCCCATCATGTTCAAACCTATCGAGATAGACAGCGTGCTGACATACGACGGCGGCATCTACAACAATTTCCCCACCGATGTCATGCGAGACCATTTCCATCCAGACTTCATCATCGGAAGCATTGTTGCCTCAAACCCCAGCAAGCCCAGCGAGAAGGACATCATCTCGCAACTGGAAAACATGATCATGCAAAAAACCGACTACAGTCTGGACGACTCGTTGGGCGTGCTGATGACCTTCCGCTACACAGACGTGTCGCTAATGGACTTTGACCGCTTGCGCGAACTGCACGACCAGGGCTACAAACGCACGCTGGAACTGATGGACACCATCCGGCAACGTGTCCATCGGCGCGTGAACCCGGAGAACATCCGCCTGCGACGGCTGATATTCCGAAGCGAACTGCCAGAACTGCAATTCCGCCACGTCGAAATAGAAGGTACCACGCCCGTGCAAAGCCGTTATGTACAGCACGAACTGCACGGCGATTCCGAAGAGGTGTTCTCGTTCGAATCATTCAAAAAAAGTTACTTCCGACTCCTGGCCGACAACGTCATCTCCGAAATCATCCCGCACGCCGTCTACCGTCCCGACGACGGCACCTTCGACCTGCGTCTGCGCGTCAAGATGGAAGACAACTTCTCCATTCGATTAGGAGGAAGCGTCTCATCATCGATGTCCAACCAGGTGTACTTCGGCTTGTCCTATCACGACCTGCGCTACTACTCCAAGGAATTCACGTTCGACGGACAACTGGGCAAAGTGTACAACAACCTGCAGTTCTCTGCCCGCATCGACTTTCCGACCTCAATCCCTACCTCCTACCGCTTCATCGCCTCCACCTCGAAATTCGACTACTTCAAGCGGGAGAACCTGTTTGCCACGCACAAAAAACCGGCATTCACCAAAAAGACCGAACGATTTGCCAAACTGAAAGTGGCATTGCCCTTCCTATCAAAAAAGAAAGCAGAATTCAGCCTGGGAGTGGCCCAGATAGAAGACCGCTACGTCCAGGGCAGCATCGTCAATTTCGACAACAAGGGACGATTCGATCTCAGTAGGTATTTCCTTTATGGAGGATCGGTATTCTTCGGAGGAAGTACGCTCGACAGCCGCAACCACCCCACCAAAGGGTCGTCCGAGACACTTCTCGCACAAATCTACGCCAGTCGTGAACGCTTCCAAGCTGGGACGGACAGCATCGGAAGGCCTCGACTTGTGCAAAACCACACCTGGCTTCAACTTTCCTACCGCTTAGAGACCTACCGACCTATCCGACCACATTTTGTATTGGGCATACACCTGGAGGCATTGTACTCTTCGCGCAACTTTGCCGAAAACTATACGGCCACCATGCTGCAGGCTGCAGAATTCGCCCCAACCCCACACAGCCGCTATACCTACAACGAAGCTTTCCGGGCTAACCAGTTCTTTGCCGCAGGCATCAAACCTATCTACACCATCAGCAACGCACTGCAGATACGAACGGAATTGTACGGCTTCCTGCCCATCTTCCCCATTCATCGCAACGCGCTGGGCAGGGCCTACTACGGACGCCCCTTCTCCAGATTTGAATACATGGGTGAACTATCCGTCGTTTACCGTCTCCCATTCGGAGCCATCAGCGCCTATGTCAACCATTACAGCGCCCCTGCCAAGACATGGAATTACGGCATCACACTGGGCTGGCAGTTGTTCAATCTCCGCTTTGTCGAATGATTTTCTAAAAAAAATATCCCCAAACCCTTGTGGATTCAAAAAAGATGTCTACCTTTGCACCCGTCAAAAAGAAAAAAATGGTCGCGTAGCTCAACTGAATAGAGTAGCTGACTACGGATCAGCCGGTTACAGGT
>JBJEHD010000020.1:0-3990 GCA_051875715.1 Bacteroidaceae bacterium | reverse complement strand
AACTGCAAAGGTAACATTTTTTATTTATACCCACACCTTTTTGCTACTGTGCCTCTAAAACCTGAATGTTGGTGGGGCGCGGCGTTCGCTTCACTCCGATAAAATAAGAAAGCCCCTGACTTCCGCTGAAGCAAGGGCTTTCTAACACAAAAACTAAACTAGACTTAACTAAACTATTCTATATTGAGTTTCACAACTCCAAAACAAGAGGCAGTCCCCGTATATGGGACTACGATAATGCAAATGTAAAGCATTCTCAGAAAATATCCAAGCATGCGTGGCATAAATAATTCGTTTTTTATCCATTTTTCTTCTCTGGCAAGATGTGCCTAATCCCGTGCCGTGGTCAGGGTGGTGAAGCCGACGAGTCGGTCGGCCCATTCACCGGCCGGCCGGTGGTATACCAACACCTGGTATTCGTTTTCCGTCTCGCTGAAGTCGCCCTCAACAGGGGCAGTCAGCCCGTGCGAACTGCCGTCGGGGACGAAGACGTAGAGGTAGTGATACGCCCCGAGCTTGAGCAACTGCACCCCCTCGTAGCATCCGGCGTCGGGATGGAAAGCGAGTTCAGTCGATTCGTCGAACCAATCGTAGGTGAAGTCGCCCAGCAGGTGGAGGCGACCTCCGGGAAGGGGCGAGCCGGTGTAGACCGAAAAATGGACGAACGCATAGTCGGCCTCGGTGTCGGAGTCGGCTGCAAGGAGGCTGCGCACCACAAATGCGCCGTTCAGGTCGCGATCGAAACTATAGCGACGGCGGGGCTCGTCGGTAAAGAGGGTGGCGTGATAGCAAGGGGCAAAATAGCGCACCTGGTCGACGCCTTGCCAACCGTTGTGCAGGTCGGTCAGTTCGAAACGGCGAAACTCGTTTCCTGCCGGGAAAATGAGGGCGGGGCAGTGCGTGTATTGCAGGCGTCCGGTTTGTTGGTAAGTGGGCCGGGCAAGGTCGACAGCGGTGTCCCACCGATGGTTCTGCATCACGCGCACGCAGAGTTCGCTTTCCGGATAGCGGATGGGGTAGTCCGGATGTCGGAGGTCGATGTCCACTTGCTGATGGGTGGCGTGGGTGTCGATATCGGTGTTGCCGCTTACGGTGGCCGACACGACGACCTGGGCGTCTACTACGGCGAAACACACCTCGATCACGGGAGGGGCATCTGAATCCTCCTCGCTCACCGTCAGGCGGTAGTTGCCCGAACGGGTGGGGCGCAGTTCATCGTCGGGCAGGCGGAAGCGGTAGTGGGTGTAGGGCAGGATGCTGCCGGCAGAAGGCTGGCTGTCGTAGACGGGGATGGGGCTGAAACCTTCTTGATAGTCTATCTCGGTGAGGTCGGAGGGGGTCCAGTCGGCGTTGCAGTGGGTCAGCCGGTAGACATAGCGGTGATAGGAGTGGCTGAGTTCGTCAAACGAGATCTCCAGCACGTCGTCGGTGCCGAGTCGCAGCAGGGGGAGTCCGCAGTCTGTTGCTCCGCCTTCCACACGCAACGTGCGCAGTTGGGGGTCGAAAAGGCGGTGGCGTTGGGCGTGTGCGGGTTGGAAAGCCAGGGCGCAAAGGCCTGCCAGCAAAAGGCCAAGCAAAGGATGAGACGATTTTTGGCGCATATTTCGATGGGTTTATTCGAGGCAAATGTAGAAAAAAAACTACTTTTGCAGCCATGAGCAAACGTGTAATCTGTAGTTTTCTTCGGAAAGAGGGGTGTTCCCGGATGTGGGCCTGCCTGTTTTCGCTTGCCTGCAGCCTGTCCGGCTGGGCGCAACCGGTGTACGATGCAGCAGACAGCATCTGTGTGGAGCAGTTGCTGTGTCAGGTCCGGGAGGCCGAAAATCTGGCTTCGGTGGGACGAAGGCTGATGGACACGCCCTATGTGGCCGGGACGCTCGACGTGGATGCGTCAGCCGAACATTTGCGGGTGAACCTGCAAGGGCTGGACTGCATGACCTTTGTAGAGACAACGCTCGCCCTCGTAGTGGCGGCACGTACGAATCCCACCTTCGAAGGCTTCTGCCGCGTGTTGCAGCGCATCCGTTATCGTGAAGGGCGGGTGGACGGCTATGCCTCGCGGATGCACTATTTCTCCGATTGGATAAGAAACAATCCGTACGTGGACGAACGCACGGCAGACCTTGTGCCGGACTCACGGCCTGCCAGCCGGCGGATTGACTTCATGACCACACATTCCCATCTCTATCCGGCTTTGTCGGCCGATTCGCTGCAATGCCGGCGCATGAGGGCCGTCGAAGAGGCATTGTCTGCCTGTCCGGCCGTGATTGTAGACAAACAACGGGCCGATCTGCGTGCGTGCTTGGAAGGGCTGGCCGAGGGAGACGTGGTGGCACTGACCACTTCGGTGGAAGGGCTGGACGTGACCCACACGGGGCTGGTGGTCCGTGTAGGCGAAGAGTGGCATCTGTTGCACGCCTCGTCGGCGCACCGGCGTGTGCTGGTCGACCCTTTGCCGCTGACGGAATACCTGCATCGACAGGCACGGCTCACCGGATTGCGGGTGCTCAGGCTGCGGATGCAGCAACAAACGTGTTTTTAACCCCAATCGGTCATTAGCGTTATGATGAAAACAACTTCTATTTTTGAGCAGATGTGTTCTCGTTTTGAGGGCGCAATGGGGCTCCATTGTAACCGAGAAACGGGAAGACAGATGCCAAAAAGAAAGTTTGTTTGCGCAGGGGCGGCCTAATGACCGTTTTGGGTTTAATCCATAAAGATAGAACAGAATATGGCTTTTGACGCAACAAAAAAAGAGTGGAGCGAAGTGTACGTACTGTTTCGGCTGCTGGCCGACGGTGCACTGACGGCCGGGACGGCCGAGGGCGAAGCCGGCCGGCGCTGGCCCATCGTCCGCATCGCACGCGAAGAGCACAACGGCACGCGCTATTACGACATCGAAGGCGAACGGGTGCACCTGATGGGCGAGGAAATGGACATGTGGGTGGCAAGAGACGAGTTTGCCCGGACGGCCGACCGGATCTGGGCGGCTCTCAAGGCGAGTTCCGACGACCGGGTGGAGTCGCCTGCAGAGGTGGAGGCTTTCCTGGACGAAGTTTGTATCTATGACCTGGAGGCACGTACCGACGACCGCACCGATTTCTACGTGACCTTCTATTCCACCGACTTGCCGCCCGTTGGCTTTGTGGTGCGCTCGCGCATGGGGGTGCTCATCCCGTTGCTCGATGGCGGGCGGAGTGCCAACCTGAAGTTCGAGCAGACGGGCATCCGGTTTGCCGCCCCGACGGTGAACAAGGTCAATGCGCTGGACACGCCGGGCGGTGTGGCCGACCGCATGCGCATGATCGAACGATTGGGCGGCGTGTTGCGCTACAGCGACGTGGCCGACCGTGTGTTTCGAGGCAATCTGTCGATGATAGACCTGCATTTCCCGCGCCTCATGGCCGAGATGGTGCGCACGATGCACCTGGAGGGCATCACGCGTACAGACGAACTGGTGGCCCGGATGATTGAAATCAATCCGCTGAAGATAAAGGACGAACTCATCCGAAAGCATGGGTTCTACACCTTCAAGGTGAAACAATTCCTGCTGGCGCTGGCTTTCGGCATGCGTCCTGCCAAACTCTACAATGGCACGGACACCGCCATCGCAGGCTTTGTGATGGTGGATGGCGACGGTTCCCTCCTGGGCTATCAGAAGGCCGAGAGCGACGTGTTTGCCGACTACCTCTTCACCCACTCGCGACTGGAGAAAGGTTCGACCGAACGGGACAAGTACGGCTATTTGGAGAAGGAGAACGGAACGTACTACCTGAAACTGAACTTGAAGATTGGCTTGACGAAACGCTGAATCCCCTGCCAACACAAAACCACCCCTTGCATCGCACCATGACAAAGCGACGCAAGGGGTGGTTTTTTTTGTTCCCGTCCGTGTTCCGGCTTAATCCAAAATCGGTCATTCGCGTTATGATGAAAACAACTTCTATTTTTGAGCAGATGTGTTCTCGTTTTGAGGGCGCAATGGGGCTC
>JBJEHD010000019.1:0-20940 GCA_051875715.1 Bacteroidaceae bacterium | reverse complement strand
AACTGCAAAGGTAACATTTTTTATTTATACCCACACCTTTTTGCTACTGTGCCGAGCATAGGCGCATGGCCTCTCGTGGGTCAGTAGAAAAATCAGTGGGGATAAAATTACTTGATTGAAAAAAGCGGGAGAGGCTGCGTCGACACCTTAGGTGTACGGCGCAGTCTCTCCCGCTTTTTTTTTGAGCCGAGTTTTACTCCTCTTCGGCGAACATCGGGTCCCAAGCCGGCAGGCGGACAGGCTTCTGCTTCAGCACATCGAGCACGCGGGCGGGCACATATTGCTTGTCCACCACAAGGCGGAACATGTACTCGTCGAACCACTCGTCGGTCATGATGAGGTGACCCTTGTAGCCGTTGTTCTCGCCCCAACTGTTTTCCACCATCCATTTCTTGGGCTTCCCTTCGGGGTCGAGGTCCACGGCCATCAACGTCATGGCGTGCGACGAGCCGCTGGCGAACGTTTGCACCCGTTGCTTCTTGTCCATCGGGAAGGTGGTGCCGAAGAGGGAGGCGTAGTCGTAGTTGCGCAGGTCGAGCACGCCGCGCTTCTTGTCGAGGAACTTGCCTACGTCGCACGAGAAGTACATCATCGTGCTGTCCTGGATGGAGGCGATGGCCATCTGCTTGATTTCGTCGATGGGGAGGTTGACGTACGTCCAGTTTCGTCCGTCGTAGCGGTGGCGGTCGAAGTCAATCTCGTAGCAGCGGTAGAACTCGCGCGAGGGGTCGTTCATCAGCATCACGTAGTTGCCTGCCAGGTCGGCCCCCACGTAGGTCTGATAGAACGAGAGGGGCGTATATTCCTGCGTCGACACTGGCTGGCCTCGCTTGTCGGTGCGCGTCCACGTGAAGCGCGTGGGCGGTTCGCCCAGGTTGAGTGCCAGGATGCGGTAGACGACGCCCAGCATCTCGGTTTTGCGCTGGTTCAGCGAGGCGGCCTTTGCGCCTTGCGAGGCCTGTTCGCGCAGGGCGAGGCCGTATTCGCGCAGCTTCAGTTTGAGCAGGGAGGACATCTGGGCGGTGTTGTTGCTGCTGTAGGTCTCGGGCATGACGCTTTGAGGTACGACACCGTATTTCCCCACGATGTCGATGATGCCGGTGAACTGTCCGCCGTCGCTTAGCGGATGCTTGAACAGCCATTCCACCAGACGGTCGTCCAGCGGGCGGTCGCTCGTGTCGATGACGCCTTGCAGGAAGAGGTTGGCCTTCTCCAACTGATCGTAGAAGAAGCAGAAATTGGCCGAAAAGGTGAACTCGGGCGTGCCGAAGCGCTGCATCAGCTGGGCCCGCATCACGTTCAGCCCCGTGAAGAGCCAACACCGTCCCGAACTATGCTGGTCGGTGATGCCTTTCGAGGGCACTTTGTGGGAGAAGTGGGTGTCGAACTCCGACAGGTTCTCCTGGTTGAGCGCCAGCACGTTGATGCTCGTGCCGCCCAGGGCGTTGCGGATGGCCTTGTCCTGGGGGGTGTTGGCGTACGATCGGCGTATCTGCTGCATCATCTCGTCCGAGATGCCTCCGGGGGCTTGTTGGGCATCGGCGCCCGTCCAGGCCGCGGCGAGCAGGAGGAGGGGGAGGAGGTTTCGTTTCATGGATAAGATTTTTTTTAGGGATTTGATAAAGTTTATTGCCCCCAAATATACGCTTTTCTTCGGAATCTCTCGGCCTTTTGTTTTCTTTTCCGCCCGGCATGCGCTATCTTCGCCCCCCTGAAAGGAAAGAAACGCATACGCCATGGATACTTTTTTGAAACGTGTGGCTCGCCACCTGACGGAGCTGCATGCCGACCCGGCGCGCACGGCGCTGGTGTTCCCCAACAAGCGTGCGGGACTGTTCTTCAGTGAGGCGCTGGCCCAGACGGCTTCCGCGCCCGTGTGGACTCCCGCCTACCTCAGCATCAGCGATCTCTTCGGAAGCCTGTCGGCCCTGCACAAAGCCGACCCGCTGCAACTGGTGTGCGAACTCTACCGGGCCTTCCGGGCCGAAACGGGCAGCCAGGAGACTCTGGACGACTTCTACTTCTGGGGCGAACGGCTCATCGCCGACTTCGATGATGTGGACAAGAACCTGGTGGACGCAGACCGCCTCTTCACCAACCTGAAGGACCTGAAGGACCTGTCTGCCGGCTTCGACTTCCTGGACGAGGAGCAGGCGGAGGCCCTCCGGCAATTCTTCCACCACTTCGCGCCCGAACGACGCACCGAACTGAAAGACCGATTCACGGCCCTGTGGCAGCATCTGGGACCCATCTATCACCGCCTGCGCGAGGCCCTGGCCCGGCGCGGACTGGCCTACGAGGGCATGCTGTGCCGCGACGCCATCGGCCGTCTGCGCCCCGACGAGTTGCCGTTCGACACGTACGCCTTTGTGGGCTTCAATGTGCTGAACCGGGTGGAGACGCGCCTGTTCGAGTCACTGCAGAAGGCAGGCAAGGCCTTATTCTACTGGGACTACGACCACTACTATCTCCGGCCGGGGCACGAGGCGGGCGAGTTTGTCCGCCAAAACCTGCGGGACTTTCCGAACGCGCTGCCCGACGAGGGCTTCGACGCCTTCGCCCGGCCCAAGCGGGTGCGTATCGTGGCCGCACCGACCGAGCACGCGCAGGCGTCCTTCCTGCCCGGCTGGATACGCCGGTCGCTGACGGAGCGCGAGCAGGAGACGGCGGTGGTGTTGTGCGACGAGGCCTTGCTGCCCGCTGTCCTCCACCAGATTCCGCCCGAGGTGGGGCACGTCAACGTCACGATGGGCTATCCGCTGGCCCAGACGCCCGTGTGCGGGCTGCTGAACGCCCTGCTCGACGTGCAGGCCGGCTACGACGACGCGACGGGCCGCTTCGCCTATGCTTCGGCCGTGGCCTTGCTGGCCCATCCGTACGTGCGCCTGCTGACACCGGTGGCCGAGGCCGTGGAGCGCGACCTGCGCCTGCACAACCGTTTCTATCCCAGCCCCGCCGAACTGCAGCGCGACGAGGCCTTGTGCCTGCTCTTCGCACCGCACCACGGGCTGAAGGACGTGTGCGCCTGGCTTTCGGAAGTGCTGGAGCGGGTCGGACGTGCCTTTGGACGGGTGGACGATGCCGACGCCGATGCCTTCGGGCCGCTATACCGGGAGTCGCTGTTCAAGGCCTACACGGCCGTGGGCCGCTTCTGTTCGCTGGTGGAGGAGGGCGAACTGGACGTGTCGGTCGGCACCTTCCGCCGCCTGTTCGGTCGGGTGATGGCGGGCGAGTCGGTCCCCTTCCACGGTGAGCCGGCCGTGGGCCTGCAGGTGATGGGTCTGCTTGAGACGCGCAACCTCGATTTCCGCCGCTTGGTGCTGCTCTCGGTGGGCGAGGGCCAGCTGCCCAAGGCGGGTGCTGATGCCTCGTTCGTCCCCTACAACCTGCGCAAGGCCTTTGGCATGACCACCCTGGAGCGCCGGAACGCCGTGTTCGCCTACTACTTCTACCGCCTGCTGCAACGGGCCGAGGAGGTGACGCTGCTCTACAACGCCTCGGCCGGCGGACCGAACCGGGGCGAGTGGTCGCGTTTCCTGCTCCAGCTGCTGGTGGAGTCGCCGCACGAGGTGGTGCGCGAGAGCCTGGAGGCGGGACAGGCACCCCGTACGCCCCTGCTGACGCGCGTGGACAAGACGGCCGACGTGATGCGCCGCCTGCACGACCGTTTCGACCGGGCGCTGAACCCGCACGCCTGCTTCTCACCCTCGGCGCTGAACCGCTACCTGGACTGCCGCCTCCGCTTCTACTTCCAATACGTGGCCGGCCTCAAACCGCTGGACGAGGTGTCGCCCGAAATCGATTCGGCCTTGTTCGGCCGCATCTTCCACCGCTCGGCCGAGCGCGTCTATCAGGACCTGACGGCTCACGGGAGGCTGGTGCGCAAGGAGGACCTGGAGGCCCTGCTGCGCGACGAGCACCGCCTGCAAGACTACGTGGACGCTTCGTTCAGGGAACTGTTTTTTCAGGCAGGCCCCGACGAGCGGCCGGAGTACAACGGCATCCAGCTTGTCCACCGGGCGGTGGTGACCTCGTATCTGAGACAGCTGCTGCGCCACGATGCGGCCTACGTGCCCTTCACGATGGAGGCGACGGAACAGCGGGTGGAGGAGGATATCGACATCCGGACGCCATACGGCGTGGTCCGGTCGCGCATCGGGGGCATCATCGACCGCATGGACGGCAAGGGTGCCACGCTGCGCATCGTCGACTACAAGACGGGCGGACAGCCCAAGGCGTGCGTGGACGTGGACTCGCTGTTCGAACCCTCGGACAAGCGGCCCGGTTATGTGTTTCAGACCTTCCTCTATGCGGCCATCGTGCAACGGATGCGTCCGCAGGCACGAATTGCGCCCGCGCTGCTCTACATCCACCGGGCGGCCTCGGAGACCTACTCGCCCGTGATTGAGATGGGCGAGCCCCGACACAAGGAGCCGGTAGAGGACTTCGCACGCCACGAGGCGGACTTTCGCCGCCGGCTGGACGCACTGTTGGGCGAGGTGTTCGACCCCGCTGTCCCCTTCACGCAGACGGAGCACACCGACATTTGCGCCTATTGCGACTTCCGCACCTTCTGCGGACGGTGAGGCGGTGAAGACGGAGCGAGGCGGCCGTGCCGTCCCCTTGGATGGGATACGACAAGCCGCCTCGCGAAAATGTGTGGCCCCCTTGAAGGGTTATCTGACGATGAACTTGTGGCTTCCTTTCGTTTGCCCTTGCTGGCGCAGGGTCACCTGATAGAGGCCTTGCGGCAGGTTTCCGCTGTTCAGTTCTACTTGCTCCGTGCCTTTCTCCACTTTGGTTTGGCGAACCAATTGGCCGTTGGCGTTCATGATGCTCAATTCGCCGTCCCGGTCGGTTTCGCCCAGTTGGATGGTCAGCGTGCTGTTCCGGCCGATGACCGACGGACGCACGCGCATGGATCCCCGCTGCTCGGCCACCTTGGTCAGACCGGTGCCATCGCTGTTGATTTCGTAGAGGGTCGTCGACCCGTCGTAGCCATGGTCGTAGTAGGTATATGTGACAACGCAACGTTTCCCGTTCAGCATGAGGTAGGTGTCGGGTTCTCCGGTGAGGGTGAACAACGTTTGGCCGTCTTCGCTGACGACTTTGCATCCCGTCTGCACGTTGTTTTCGCAATAATATCCGGCCACGAGCGCTTTGCCGTTTTCTTCGCCAAGAATGTCCATTCCCTCGTCATAGCTTGTTTGGGGTTCAAACACGGGAACAACGTATTCCCATTTGTCGTCGTTGTTGAAGAGGGTTTGCGTCAGTTTGACTGAGAGGTCCGACCCAGTCCCCGCATCGTAATTCCAGAAATCTGCATATTCAAACCAGGAGGTGACGCTTTCTTCTTCTACCAACACCCCCGGCTTCCAGTCGACGTTGTCGTTCGTGTAGCCTTTCTGAGGGTCGATGATGGTTCCTTCGCGTCGATACGTTCTACGACTGCATTTCGGAAGCGAACACTGTATTTTCTTGCTCACCATGAAGTTCTCGTCGTACAGGGTGAAAACGATGGTGCCCTCCTGGCTGTCATCTTCGGTGTACAAAACCGGCTTGTTTTCGGAGGTGAGTTCTTTCGGCGTAATGCCGAAGTCGAATATGCCTTGCAGCATTGCTTGCTGGGCGGCCAAGGGCCATGCCAAGAGGCCGAGGCATCCGGCCATGATTGCTTTTCTCATTGTATGTAAACGTATGTGTAGGTTGGCCGTCTCAGGCTTTTACTGGCGGTGCGTACGGGACTCGAACCCGTGACCCCATGCGTGACAGGCATGTATTCTAACCAGCTGAACTAACGCACCAGGTTTTTCATTTCGTAGGCTATCTCTCTCGATTGCGGTTGCAAAGGTAGGCATATTTTTGAAACCTGCAAGAGGGAAGGCAAAGTTTTTTCAAAGAAATTTTTCGTTTGGCTGATTATCAGAGGTTTGCAGGAAAGTGCCCGAGGGCGGGGCGGCGCATGGCTTTGGGAGGGTATGCTCGCGGGCTCGAGAGGGTATGCTCGTGGGCCCGGGAGGGTATGCTCGCGGACTTGGGAGGGTAGGCGTCGGCTTTTGCGTGAGGAATCGTTTGGCTGGATGGGGGGAAAAGGCTACCTTCGGGGCGTAAAAATCAGAAACGACACGGTATGCTGAAGGATTTTTTATGCGAACTGCTGAACCTGCGGAAGAAGAACGCTCCGGCCTCCGCCCCCGACGAGGTGGTCCCCGACGAGGAGGAGTGGGGGCGTATGTTGGCCTTTGTGCGGAGCGACCGCATCGGCGAGGAGCAGATTGTGCAACTGGTGGACGCGCTGAGCGGCAAGGTGGGGAAATACGTGGGCGACATCCGCCGGCGACACCCCAGGCTGACGGCCAACGAACTGGAGATATGCAACTACATCGTGGAGGGGAAAGGTTGCGCCGAGATTGCCCGGCTGATGGGGGTAGGCACGTCCACCATCACGGCCTACCGGTGTCGCATACGCCGGAAACTGGGGGTGGCGAAGGGGAGGAGCCTGAAGGTGTATCTCGACTCCATCAGCCGGCTGAAACGCTGAGCGGGAGGGTCAGACGGACTCGACGAGGCCCTGGTAGACGTACCACAGGCGACCCTCGACGGAGGTATAGCCCATGCGGTCGAGCAGAGAGACGTAGGTGCGCACCTGCTCTTGGTGCTCCGGACGGGGCGTGCCGAACTTGAAGTCGACCACGAGGGCACGCCCGGCGCACGTCATCACACGGTCGGGGCGGCAGGTATGGACAACATCGTTTTCGAGGTAGGCGATTTCGCGCTCGCTCATCACCTGGTAGGTGCCGTCGAACCACGAGGCCACCTCGGGGTGGGACAAGGCTTTCTCCACCAGATGCTGCAGGCGCGCCGCTTCGGAGGAAGAGGAGATCACGCCTTCGCGTACGAGCCGCTCGATGGCTTCGATCTCGTCGCCCCGCTTCTGGATGGCCGAAAATAGGGTGTGGAGGAGGATGCCCTGGTCGATGTAACGCTCGGAATCGGCTGCACCCGGATGGAGGAATCGGTGCGAACGGTTGGACTGGCGGAAATGGAGCCGGTGGCCTCCTGCCTCCGGCACGGCGGACAGCCGGCCCGGCACGCGCAGCAACGGGTTGACCCCGTGCGCGGCGGACTTGCCATCGGTGGACGGGACGATGTCGCCCTGGACGAAGGGGGTCTCGCCGTCCCATTCCCAGGTGGCGGCGATGGCGTGCGTGAGCACGTCGGCCACGGTGCCCTCGCGCCCCGGACGTGTCTGTACCAGCAGGTTCTTTTCCGCCCGGGTGAAGGCCACGTAGAGCAGGTTGAGGTTGTCCACGAGCAATTGCAGTTGCTCGTGCCGGTAGTCGGCGCGGTAGACCGACTGCTCCATGCTCTTGCCGTAGTCCACCGGGATGAGGTCCAACTGGTCGAAGGGGGGCTGGTCGGTTTGGCACCATACCTGTACGGGCCGTTCGTTCTCCAGCTTCCAGTCGCAGAAGGGGATGAGCACCGTGTGGAACTCCAGGCCCTTGGACGTGTGGATGGTGAGGATGCGCAGGCCTGCCACCTCGCCTGCAGGGATGGTCTGCGAGCAGAGTTTCTCGTCCCAGTGGCGCAGGAAGGCGCAGGGCTCGGCAGGCTCCCGTTTCAGGTAGTCGAGCACGCCGTCGAAGAAGGTGCACAGGTAGCCCTCCTGCTGGGGGATGCGCGACAACTGGAAGAGGTCCGCCAGCCGGTGGAGCAACTCGTAGAGGGGCATGCGGCGCAGGGCGGCGGCGTCGCGGAGGTAGGCATCGGGCAGGTAGGTCTCCGCCCCGTGCAGAAGCACGTCGGCGGCCTCCGCAGGATTTGCTCCGAGCACCCACTGCCGGTAGCCTACGGCCAGGCGGGCGCGGGCGATGGCGTGGTCGGGGCTGACGAAGCAGCGCAGGGCGTCGACGAGGAGTCCCAGGGCCGGCGAGGCGTCGAGTCGGAAGGCTTCGTCGGAGACGAGGGGGTAGTCCGGCAGGTTTTGCTCGAAATAGGCGGCAATGGGGGCGATTTCTTTCCGTTTGCGGACGAGGATGGCCATGTCGGCCGGACGGACGCCGGCCTCGAGCAGGCGGCGCACCTGGTCGGCCAGCGAGCGGACGGCTTGCTCGACGTATTCGGCCTGACTTTCGGCCCGGACGACGGACACCTCCACGAACCCCCGTTCTTCCTGGCGCGGCGAGGCCTGGCACACGTCGGCATAGGCCTGGCGCAGGTCGGCGTTCTGGGTCCCGATGGTGTCGGCGTAGAGTGTGTTGATGTAGTCGACGGCGGCAGGGAAGAAGCCGTTGTTGAAGCGGATGATGCGGGCCTCGCTGCGCCGGTTGGTGCCGAGTGTCTCCTGCCGGATGGGGAAGGGGCCGATGTGCCCTTCGAGGCGGTTCAGGATGCTCCAGTCGGCGCCGCGCCACCGGTAGATGGATTGCTTCACATCGCCCACGACGAGGCTGTCGTGCCCTTGCGAGAGGCCTTCGAGCAGCAGCATCCGGAAGTTGTCCCACTGCAGGTGGGAGGTGTCTTGGAACTCGTCGATCATGACGTGGCGGATGGCCGCCCCGATTTTCTCGAACACGAACGACGAGTCGCCTTCGCGGATGAGGGTATGCAGCAGGGCATTGGTCTCGGAGAGGAGGAAGCGGTTCTGTTCGTAGTTCTGCAGGTGGAGTTCCTGGTCGATGCGTCCGAGCAGGCGCAGGCTGTCGAGGTGCTTCAGCGAGAGGGTGCACGAGTTCAGGACGGGCAGGTTCTTCTGGCGGAACTCCTCGCAGGTCTGCAGGAGCGGCACCAGGTCGGACTCGGCCAGGCGGAGGATGGCCGGACGCAGTTTCGTGGTCTTGTTCGACCAGGCCTCGGCGCTTTCGAGGCAGTCTTGCACGGTCTTGTTGCGCACCTTTTCGTCGAGGTCGCCCTGGCTGATTTTCCGGAAATAGCTCCCGATGCCCTTGTCGCCCCGGTTGAGGTCGGAGGGCGAGAGGCCGGCCGTCTCGAGCAGGCCGTAGAACTGGTCGCTGAAGCCTTTCATCTGTTCCAGCACGTCGGTCTGCAGGGCGAGCAGGAGTTTCCGGTACCGGGGGATGAAGTCGGGGTCGTTCAGTTTCTCGCGTAGGGCGCCGCCGTGCTCGAGGTAGGTCTCGTCGAAGATGTGGCTTCCGAAGGACTTGATTTCGCCGGCCACGTTCCAGTTTCTGTCCTGGCTGATGCGTTCGTTGATTTGCTCCAGCAGCCAGCTCAGCACGGGCGACCGGGGTGTGAGTTTCTCGATGAGTGCGTCGACGGCATCGCTTAGGGCCTCCTGGCTGTCGAGGCTGAGGTCGAGTCCGGCGTTCTGCTCCAGTTCGCGGGCCAGACTCCGCATCACCGACTGGAAGAAGGAGTCGATGGTCTCCACACGGAAGCGGCTGTAGTCGTGCAGGATGTTGTCGAGCGCCGTGCGGGCGGCCTCGCGCAGGTGTTCGTCGGCAAGGGGGAGGCGGCCCCGCAGGTGGGCCAGGTAGGGTTCGGAGGCGGGGTCGGCATGGGCGATGCCCCACAACTGGCTGAGGATGCGTTCCTTCATCTCGCCCGTGGCCTTGTTGGTGAAGGTCACGGCCAGGATGTTTCGGTAGGCACGCGGGTCGGCCAGGAGCAGCCGGATGTATTCCACGGCCAGCGTGAAGGTCTTGCCGGAGCCGGCCGATGCCTTGTAGACGACGAGTTCGGAGGAGTCCATGGCCTGCGGGGTTTGGTGGGGTGTGCCGCCGGTCGTCATCGGGCTTCCTGGTAGAGGAAGCGTTTGATGCTCTTCTTGGCGGTTTTTTCGAATTCTTCGGGATAGGTTTTCACCTTGGCTATTTGGGCGTAAGCCGGCAATTGCTGGTTCAGTTCCTGTCGGTTCCGGTCGAGGGCGGCGTCGATGTCGGAGGTGGTGAGCCCGTGGGCATAGGCGTCGTCGAAGTCGGGGTAGATGAGGGCCACCAGTTTGCCTCGCTGCAGCACGATGAGCGACTCGGCCACGTAGGGCATGTTGTTGAGCCGGCTCTCGATTTCTTCGGGGTAGATGTTCTGTCCCGAGGCGGTGAGCAGCATGTTCTTGCTGCGCCCTTTCACGTAGACGTTGCCTTCGGCGTCCATGATGCCCAGGTCGCCGGTGTGGAGCCATCCGTCGCGGTCGATGACTCCGGCCGTGGCCTCCGGGTTCTTGAAGTATCCCGTCATGAGGTTTTCGCCCTTGCAGACGATTTCGCCCGGTGTGTGCAGGGGGTCGTCGGACAGGATACGCACTTCCATGCCCGTGGCCGCTTTTCCGCACGAGCCCAGCGGGAGGTCTGTCCAGAAACTGGAGCAGATGATGGGGCCGCATTCGGTCATGCCGTAGGCGATGGTGTAGGGGAATTCGATTTTCTTGAGGAAGGCTTCCACTTCGGCATTGAAGGGGGCTCCTCCGATGATGATTTCGATGAACTGTCCGCCGAACACCTTCATGGCTTCGCGCTTGACGGCCGCTTTCACCTTGTCGTTGACGAAGGGGACCTGGAGCAGGAACTTGCCCACCCGGTTGTCCACCTTCGGGAGAATGTCTTTCTTGATGATTTTCTCCACCACCAGGGGGACGCACGAGATGACGCGGGGCTGGATGTCGGCAAACGACTGGGCGATGATCTTCGGGCTCGGCATCCGGGTGAGGAACCAGATGTGCGCTCCGCAGCAGATGCCGTAGAGGAAGTCGTAGACCATGCCGAACACGTGGCCCATGGGGAGCATCGACACGATGCGGTCGCCGCTTTGCAGGTGGATTTTCTCGTGGCAGTAGCGGATGTTGGAGTGGATGCTCCGGTAGGGCAGCATCACGCCTTTCGAATATCCCGTCGTGCCCGACGTGTAGTTGATGATGGCCAGTTGTTCGGGTTCTTCGCACCGGTAGTGCACGTCGTCCGGGCGGAAGTGGCAGGGGTATTTGTGTCCGTACATGGCGTTGAGGTGCTCGCGGGCGTAGGTCAGCGTGGCTGAGCGCGACACCAGCAGCGAGAAGTCTTTCAGCCCGATGATGCCTTCCAGGGCTGGCATGGCATCTTCGTTCAGGTTCTCCCAGATCTGGTCGCCTACAAACAGCAGCCGGGCCTCGGAGTGGTTGACGATGGTGTGCACGTTGTCGGCCTTGAACTCGTGGAGAATGGGGACGATGACGGCGCCGTAGGTGATGGTGGCCAGGAAGGCGGTGCACCAGTGGGCGCTGTTGCGTCCGCAGATGGCTATTTTGTCGCCCGGGCGGATGCCGGCGTTTTCGAGCAGGATGTGTATCTTCTCTATCTTGCGGGCTACGTCCTTGTACTGCAGCGTCAGGCCTTTGTAGTCGGTCAGAGCATTCTGGTCCCAGTTGGCCATGATGCTGCGCTGGACGAGCGCGATGAAACTATTTTCTTCTTCCATGCAGATTTTGCACATTTTAGGTAAAGATGTGCGCAAATGTAGCCATCTGCGCCGAGCGGAGCGGTATGCCCCTTCTTTATTTAAGGTCTTTTAACGCCTCGTTCTTCCGGGGGATGACGGGTGCGGAGGGGGTTCCGTCCCGGCCTTCCGAGATGAGGAGGAGTTTGTCGCCTGCTTTCAGCCGTACCGTCCCGTTGGGGATCAGGAATTCGTCGTCCCGCTTCACCAGCACCACCAGCGTGCCGGCAGGCAGGTTCATGTCCTTCAGTTGGTCTCCCCGGGCCAGCATCTCTTCCGTCAGCACGAGGTCGCTCAACTGGCTGTCTATCTCGTCGGGCAGTTCCACTCCGAAGGTGTTGCCGCTCGGGGGGAGGGGGAGGTCCAGCCGGAGCCGGCGTGCGAGGCGCGAGATGGTGGACCCTTGCACCACCAGCGAGAGGATGGTGATGAAGAAGACGATGTTGAACAACTGGTTGGAGCAGGGGATGTCGGCCACGACGGGATAGGTGGCGAAGATGATGGGGACGGCTCCGCGCAGCCCCACCCACGAGACGAACAGGCGGCTCTTCGGGGTGATGCGCCGGAAGGGGAGCAGGCAGGCCGTCACGCTGAGCGGACGGGCCACGAGCATCATGAACAGGCCGATGGCCGTGGCGGGCAGGGCCACGCCGAGCATCTCGTGCGGGTTGACCAGCAGGCCCAGGACGAGGAACATGAGGATTTGGAAGAGCCACGTCAGCCCGTCCATGAAGGTGGCTATCTCGCGCCGGTTGGTGATGCGGGCGTTGCCCACCAGGATGCCGGCCAGGTAGACGGCCAGGTAGCCGTTGCCTCCGGCCAGGTCGGTGACGGTGAAGATGAAGAACACGAAGCTCAGCAGGAGGATGGGGTAGAGCGAGGGGTTGGGCAGGTCGATGCGGTTGATGACCCACACGGCGGCCTTCCCGAGCAGGTAGCCGGCGGCCCCGCCTACGACGAACTGCACGGCAAACGAGGCGGCCACGTGGCTCCAGCCCAGTCCGCCGCTCTGTATGAACTGGATGAGTACGAGGGTGAGCATGTAGGCCATGGGGTCGTTGCTTCCGCTTTCCAGTTCGAGCATGGGGCGCAGGTTGTGCTTCAGGTTCATCTGCTGCGAGCGGAGGATGTTGAACACCGAGGCCGAGTCGGTGGACGACATGGTGGCGGCCAGCAGCATCGAGGTGGCGAGCGTCAGCGTGATGCTGACGTGCGAGAAGCCGGAGATCCAGTGGACGAACAGCCCGGTGAAGAGGGTGGTGAGCAGCACGCCGACGGTGGAGAGTAGCAGCCCCTGGGCTAGCACGGGGCGTATGTCCGCCAGGCGCGTGTCCATGCCGCCCGAGAAGAGGATGATGCTCAGGGCCACCATGCCGACGAACTGGGCGTCTTCGGCGTCGTAGAACTGAATGCCCAGTCCGTCGCTGCCGAATAGCATCCCGACGAACAGGAACAGGAGCAGGGTGGGGATGCCCACCTTGTAGCCGGTTTTGCTGACCACGATGCTCACGAACAGGAGCACGGAGCAGACCAGAAGGATGTTTCCCGCTGTGAGTGTCATAGGCCGATGCGTTTGAGTTCGCCTTCCAGGTTGGGGGTAAAGATGCCCTGTCCCAGCCGGGCGTGTATTTCGTCCGTGGTCCAGAATCGTCCGCCGTCCAGTTCGTCGGTGGGGTGGATGGGTGCGTCGGTGGTGGTGCGGTGTACGTAGACCAGTTCGCGCTCGCGTTCCGACTCGAACACGTAGGTGTCCAGCCGTTCGGGTGTGAAGTCGGTCAGCCCCAGTTCCTCGCGTGCTTCGCGCCGGAGGGCCTGCTCCACGTTTTCGCCCAGGTCTACGTGTCCGCCCACGGCGGTGTCCCACTTGCCGGGCTGGATGTCTTTCCAGTCGGGGCGTTTTTGCAGGTAGAGCCGTCCCTGCCCGTCGAACACGTGCAGGTGGACCACCGGGTGCAGCCGTTTGCTGCCGTCGTGGCATTCGCCTCGGGTGGCAGCGCCGACGAGGTTTCCGCACTCGTCGACCAAAGGGAGGAGTTCTTCGTTGTTGTCTTGCATGATGCGTAGGGGTGATGATGGGGAAACAGAGGAGGCTGTGTCAAAACTTCCAATTTTGGCACAGCCTCAAAGGTGCGTCAGAATGGTCGAGATGCAAGGCGCTGAGGCTGAGGTCGAAGGGAGTGTACTGGCGTACACGACTAAGGCCGAATGCCGATAGCAACGCCGCAGATGGGCCATTATGACACACCGCCCTCAAAGGTATGTCCGCGTCGGAGGGGTATCAGTAGTCGAACTTGTAGCGCTTCAGGAAGGCCACCGTCTTGTGGATTTCCTTGTACATGACGATGTCTTCCTTCACGAAGGGCACCTCTTTGCGGTAGGCCGCCAGGAACTGTTCGAGCACGGGTGACGTCTTGGCCGGGCGACGGAAGTCGACGCCCTGCGCCGCGTTCATCAGTTCGATGGCGAGGATGTGCTCCAGGTTGTCCATGATTTTGTAGAGTTTCGTGGCTGCGTTGGCGCCCATGCTCACGTGGTCCTCCTGTCCGTTGCTGGACACGATGGAGTCGCTCGAGGCGGCGTAGCAGTACATCTTGTTCTGGCTGACCATCGAGGCGGCGGCGTATTGCGGAATCATGAATCCCGAGTTCAGTCCCGGTTCAGCCACGAGGAATTCGGGCAGTCCGCGCAGGCCCATGATGAGTTGCGACACGCGCCGCTCGCTGATGTTGCCCAGTTCGGCCAGGGCGATGCCGAGGTAGTCGTAGGCCAGAGCGAGGGGTTGTCCGTGGAAGTTTCCGCCGGAGATGATCAGGTCCTCGTCGGGGAAGACGGTGGGGTTGTCCGTCACCGAGTTGATTTCTGTGAGCAGGACGGAGGCCACGTAGCGGATGGCGTCCTTGGTGGCTCCGTGCACTTGTGGGATGCAACGGAACGAGTAGGGGTCTTGCACGTGCTTCTTCGTCCGGGCGATGAGTTCGCTTCCCTCCAGCAGGGTGCGGAAGGCGGCTCCGGTCTCGATTTGTCCCTGGTGGGGGCGCATCTGCTGGATGCAGTCCATGAAGGGGTCGATGCGTCCGTCGAAGGCTTCGAGCGACAGGGCTGCGATCATGTCGGCCCCCTTCATGATGCGCCGGGCGCGGATGATGGCGTACACACCGTTTGCGCTCATGAACTGCGTGCCGTTCAGCAGGGCCAGTCCCTCCTTGCTCTGCAGTTTGACGGGCGCCCATCCGAACTCGTCGAGCACGGCGATGGCCTCGCAGCGTTTGCCTTTGTAGTAGACGTCGCCCACGCCGATGAGCGGCAGGAAGAGGTTGGCCAGCGGGGCCAGGTCGCCCGATGCGCCCAGCGAGCCCCGGTCGTAGACGATGGGCATGACGTCGTTGTTGAAGAAGTCGATGATGCGTTGCACGGTGATGACTTGCACGCCGCTGTGTCCGAGCGACAGGGCGTGGGCCTTGAGCAGGAACATGAGTTTGACGATGACGGGGGGCACTTCCTGGCCCACGCTGCAGGCGTGGCTCTTGACGAGGTTTTCTTGCAGGGTACTCAGGTCGTCGGGCGAGATGGTGCGGTTGCACAGCGAGCCGAATCCCGTGGTGATGCCGTAGAGGGGCACTTCGGATTCGACGGCTTTCTTGTCGAGGTAGTCGCGGCATCGCTGGATGCGTGCCTTGGCTTCGTCGGACAATTCGAGTTTGAGGTTCTCGTTGATGATGCGTTCGATGAGTTCGAACGTCAGGTCGCTTGACCCGATTTGATAGACGTTTTTCATCGCAGGTTTATGCTTTGGTTTTTTTGGTGTTCAGGCAAGTTGTTGTTTCACGTAGGCCAGCAGGTCGGCTTCGCGTTGCAGGGCCTCGCGTTCCAGCCGGTCGGCTTCGTCGGCCATCGCGCGTGCAAATTCCGTGTCGTCCAGCGAGGTCAGGTTGATGCGTACGTTGAGCAGGGCCCCCAGAACGGCGTTTCGTGCGCACATCATGGCCACGCAGGCATCGGTCACGGCGTTCTGGTTGCCCTTCCGGCCCACGGTGTCGATGTCGGGCATGAGGGCTGCCACGGCGCGCGCCACCTCCATGGGCACCTGCGCGGCGTGTTTCGTCGCGCGCTGGATGGCTTCGCGTCGTGCGGCCTTCTCCTCGTCCGTCTCTTTGGACATTTTGAAGGCGCCGAACACGCGGTCGTAGGCCTCGGCGTCGCGGTCGATGTCGCGAGTCGCCTGTTCCTGCAGGGCGCGGAAGCGAGGTGCCAGCGTCTGCATGAGCGTGTCGACATCGGCGTATTTCTTGCGTCCGATGGTCAGGTTGGCCACCATTTCCGCCAGGGCGGCTGCGATGGCTCCGTTGAGGGCCGATATGCTGCCTCCTCCCGGCACGGGCTCGTTTCCGGCCGTTTTGCCGAGAAATTCTTTCAAAGTAAGGTTTGCTGATTCCATGGTTGTCGATTTTTTTGTTGGGGTTGGGGATGGTTTGGTTTTTCTCATCCGGGCAGGATGCGTCCGGCCTTGATGGTGGTCCGCACGGCGTTCATGCCCGTATAGTAAGGTAACACGTAGTGGGTGTCGGTGTCTAGCAGGGCGAAGTCGCCTTGCTTGCCCACCTCGATGCTCCCGACGAGGTGTGCGCGTCCGATGGCGGCGGCCCCGTTGAGAGTGAGGGCGGTGATGGCCTCTTCGACGGTGAGGTGCATGTAGATGCACGCCAGGGCGAAGGTAAGCGGGATGCTGCCCGAGCAGCAACTTCCGGGGTTGAGGTCGGTGGCCAGGGCCACGGCGCATCCGCTTTCGATCATCTCGCGTCCGCGTGCGTAGGGTTCGCGCAGGGTGAAGGCCGTCAGCGGCAGCAGAGTGACCACCACGCCCGCGTCGCGCATGGCCCGGATGCCGTCGTCGGAGGCGTGTAGCAGGTGGTCGGCGCTCAGGGCCTTCAGTTCGCCCGCCAGTTCCGCCCCGCCGAACGACACAATCTCGTCGGCGTGAATCTTGACCCCGAAGCCCATGGCCCGGGCAGCCTCGAGCAGGCGGCGCGACTGTTCTACCGTGAAGACCCCTTTCTCGCAGAAGACGTCGCAGTGCTCGGCCAGGCCTCGGCGCTTCACCTCGGGCAGCATGATGCCGACGAGGTAGTCGATGTACGCGTCGGCCCGTCCGGCGTATTCGGGGGGCAGGGCGTGCGCGCCCAGGAAGGTGGAGGCGACATCCACCTTCCGGTCCGGGTCGGTGCCGAGGGCCCGCGCCACCTCCAGTTGCTTGATTTCGGTGTCGTGGTCCAGTCCGTAGCCGCTTTTCGCTTCCACGGTGGTCACGCCCATACGGCTCATCACGTCGATGAACCACGCCGCCTTCCGGCGCAGTTCCTCAAACGGGGTCTCGCGGGTGGCTTTCATCGTGCTGACGATGCCTCCGCCGCGTTCCATGATGCTCATGTAGGTGTCGCCGCGCATGCGCCACATGAATTCTTCCGGTCGGTATCCGCCGAAGACGAGGTGCGTGTGCGAGTCCACAAAGCCCGGCAACAGCACGCGCCCCTGTGCGTCCAGCCATTCGTAGCCGTCGGGGATGGCGGGCCGGTCCGCGCCCACGTAGGTAATCCGTCCGTCGGTCACCTCCACCGTGCCGTCGGGGATGATGGTCAGGTCGTTCATCGCGGCCCCTCGCCGGGCTTCGCAGCCCGTGGGGGTGACGATGCGTGCGTGGTGGATGATCAGGTTTCCCATGGTTCGGTCTCTCCCTGCTTTCATTCCATGATGCGTGCTTCCAGCACCTGCTGCATGCTGAAGTTCTCCAGGCCGAGGTAGTAGGAGGCCGTGTCGATGAGGGCCTCCATTGGCACCAGTCCGATGATTTCGCTGCCCACGACGCTGACGCCGTAGCGGCGTGCCTCGAAGCGCACCATCTCCATGGCACGGTAGAGGGCGGTGCGCGTGTAGTCGGTCATGTTGATGGACACCTGGGTGATGCCGCGGTCCTTGAGTTCCACGCCCATGGCCTTGCAGTAGCGCAGGCCTCCGCCGATGAAGCGTATCTTCTTGGCGATGTCGTGGGCGATGTCGAGGCTGGGCGTGTTGAGGTTGATGTTGTAGGCCACCAGCGGCATGCGCGCCCCGATGGCCACCGTGCCGGCCGTGGGGTGCCGCTGGGCCGGTCCGAAGTCGGGCTTCCACTCGGGCAGGCGTATCTTCTCGGCCATGCCTTCGAATTCGCCTTTGCGGATGGCGGCCAGGTTTTCGCGGTGGGGAGCGGTGGCCGACTTCTCGTAGAGGAAGACGGGCAGGCCGTATGCCTCGGCCACGCGCTGTCCCACCTCCCGCGAGAGGGCGACGGCGTCGTCCATGGTGCACCCCTTGATGGGGATGAAGGGGACCACGTCGGCGGCTCCCATGCGCGGGTGCTGCCCTTGGTGGTGGTTCAGGTCTATCAGGCTCACGGCCACGCCGATGGCTTCGATGACGGCCTCTTTCAGGGCTTCGGGCTGCCCCACCACGGTGACCACGAGGCGGTTGTGGTCCTCGTCGTTGCTGTAGTCCAGCAGTTTCACGCCCTCTTTGGCCCGGAAGGGCGATACGATCCGATCGATTTTCTGCAAGTCGCGTCCCTCGCTGAAGTTGGGGACACATTCCATGATTGTTGACCAACTCATAGTGGTAGGTTTTTTTTCAGGGTTAATGAGATAAGGTTTTTGGGTTTATTGGTTGTTCAGTTTCTCGTCGACGGTTCGGCGCACCAGTTCGTCGTCGGCCAGGTAGGGCAGGGTGATGTGGTATCCTTCTGCGTGGCTCTGGTTGAACTCGCGCGAGGTCTCCATGGCGTGCGGGTTTCGGGCCCACGAGCGTCGGGCCACTCCTCCCATCACGTCCCACAGCATGGCCGAGCGCAGGATGCGGTCCACGCGTTCACTGCCGTCGCACACCATGCCGAATCCGCCGTTCACGGCCTTGCCGATGCCCACTCCTCCTCCGTTGTGCAGGGCCACCAGGCTCATGCCGCGTGCGCAGTTTCCGGCGAAGCACTGCACGGCCATGTCGGCCATGACGTTGCTTCCGTCCTTGATATTGGAGGTTTCGCGGAAGGGGGAGTCCGTCCCACTCACGTCGTGGTGGTCGCGTCCCAGCATGATGGGGCCCACCTCGCCGTCGCGCACCATCTGGTTGAAGCGGAGGGCGATGTTCATGCGCCCCACGGCGTCTTGGTAGAGGATGCGCGCCTGGGTGCCCACCACCAGTTGGTTCTTCTCGGCGTCACGCAGCCATATCCAGTTGTCCATGTCCTGTCCGCGCCGTTCCTTGGGAATGCAGTCCATGGCGGCCCGGTCGGTCTTGACCAGGTCTTCGTGCTTGCCGCTGAGGCACACCCAGCGGAAGGGTCCGTAGCCGTAGTCGAACAGTTCGGGGCCCATGATGTCCTCCACGTACGAGGGGAAGACGAATCCGTCCTTCTCGTCCACGCCGTTGCGCGAGATTTCCTTCACGCCGGCATCGTAGACGGCCTTCATGAACGAGTTTCCGTAGTCGAAGAAGTACGTTCCCCGTCCCACCAGTTTCTTGACGACGTCGAAGTGCCGGCGCAGCGAGCGGTCCACCTGTCGGCGAAATTCCTCGCGGTCCTCCTTCAGCAGGCGCGTGCGTTGGTCAAAGGTCAGCCCGGCGGGGCAGTATCCGCCTTCGTAGACGGCGTGGCACGAGGTCTGGTCGCTTAGCAGGTCGATGTGCTCGCCGTGTGCGGCGGCGTATTCCAGCAGGTCCACCACGTTTCCGTGGTAGGCCACCGAGCAAGGTTCCTTGCGCCCCATCGCCTCGCGGGCCAGGCGGAAGGCCTCGGGGATGCTTTCTGCGATGTGCTGCACCCATCCCTGGCGGTGTCGCGTCTCGATGCGCGAGGGGTCTACCTCGGCTATGATGGCCGCCGCCCCGGCTATCTCGGCCGCCTTGGGCTGTGCGCCGCTCATGCCTCCCAGACCCGACGACACGAAGAGGCGTCCGCGCAGGTCGCCGTCCTGGGGGATGCCCAGTTTCAGCCGTCCGGCGTTGAGCAGGGTGTTGAAGGTGCCGTGGACGATGCCTTGCGGCCCGATGTACATCCATCCTCCGGCGGTCATCTGTCCGTAGTTGGCCACGCCCATCTGTGCGGCCGTCTCCCAGTCGTTCTGGTTGTCGAACAGGCCCACCATCATCGAGTTTGTGATTACCACGCGCGGAGCTTCGGGCTTCGAGCGGAACAGGCCCAGAGGGTGTCCGCTCTCCACCACCAGCGTCTGGTCCTGGGTCAGTTCTTCCAGGTACATCTTGATGAGGCGGTATTGCATCCAGTTTTGGCACACTTGCCCCGTTTCACCGTAGGTGACGAGTTCGTAGGGGTAGAGGGCGATGTCGAATGAGAGGTTGTTGTCTATCATCACCTGGAAGGCCTTTCCTTCGATGCATTTCCCTTTGTATTGGTCGATGGGTTTTGCCTTGAGGTCTCCTTCGGGCCGGAAGCGGTATCCGTATATTTTTCCGCGCGTGAGCAGTTCGTCCATGAACTCGGGTGCGAGTGTTTCGTGCAGTTCGTTAGGAATGTAGCGCAGGGCGTTTTTCAGGGCTGTTTCCGTCTGTTCGGGCGTCAGTTTGTAGCCCCGGTCGGGGGCTCGTCGGATGCCCTCCACGAATCGTGGGCGTTCGGGCAGCCGGTTGGGTAGTGTGAATTCCATATTCGATGCAAATAGTAGGTTTAGCGATGTGCAAACATACGGAAAACTTTTTGGAATCTGCGAAGCAAATGCCGAAAAACAAAGGGGAGGAAAGAAAATCGAGAAATCGAGGGGCTCGTGGCGGCGAACATCGCGGAGGCGGAGGCGGACCTGGCGAAGGAGGAGAAGCGGAAGCCTGCCATAGGGGCGAGCAAGGCGGCCTACCTGTCGGCGAAGGAGAAGTCGGCGGAGATGCTGGAGGCGGTTCGGTTCTGCAAGGAGCACGGCCTTCTGCGGGAGAAGGAACTGCTGTTGCTGTCGAGGGGCAGCCGGGAGGAAAAGTTCAGGCTGGCCTGCGAGGCGGTGATGCGGAAGGAGTTGTGGCTTCGGAAGCACGGAGCGAAGGAAACGGGGAAGGCGTAAATAGGACAGACGATGGACAACGGAGAAGCGATGTAGACAGTACCGCAGGAAGCGAATCCGTTCATCAACCAAAATCCGGACGAAAAGTTCTTCGGAATAAGGAGCAGCCAAGTAGGGATTCAAAGCCTACAATGTTGAGTGACATTCCATCTGAATGGAAAGATAGCGAAATCCAAGCAAAAGAAGCAATTCCTATGAATTCTCCTTTTGACATACCGGATGAAGCATTTACTGAATACACACAAAGTGTTATTCTTCCAAGACCATCAGAGGGTATTGAAAAGGCTATTGGCGGAAATACGAAATCTATACTTATTAAACGTGGTGTATTCGCAAAAAATGATATTACGCATGGGTCATCAACAAAGAAGGGCTCAGTAGCTATTCAGTGTGGATAGGCGTAAAGTTTAGCAATGCGAAAGAG
>JBJEHD010000018.1:0-4224 GCA_051875715.1 Bacteroidaceae bacterium | reverse complement strand
ATTCTGACGCACCTTTGAGGCTGCGCCAAAACATTCAGTTTTGACACAGCCTCCTGTCCTGATTATTGCTGTGAGATCCGTCATCACTTTCTGATTGATTCCATTTGGACTTTGCCCATGCCAAGGATTTTTGTATTTGGCGTATTAGTACCTCACGGGGAGGGAGTTCCGTGAGGTATTGACCACCTTTATACCCGACTTGTCTAGTTGTAGTAATTCTATTTGCTCTTCGCTTCCTTCTGTACACAGTAACAGTCCCAATGGAGATTCTTCTCCTGATTCCAGTTCGTTTGCTTCAAGCCAACGGAGATACAGTTCCATCTGCCCCTTGTATTGCGCCTTGAAACGACCTAACTTAAGGTCGACAGCGATAAGTCGGTGTAAACGACGATGATAGAAAAGCAAATCAAGATACAAATCCTCCCCGTCGATAACCATTCGTTTCTGCCTTTCTACAAAAGCAAATCCCCTTCCCATTTCCAGCATAAACTGTTCCAAATGAGCGACGAGGCTGTCTTCGAGATTCTTTTCGCTATACATTCCTTTTAACCCGGTAAACTCAAGGAAATATGGGTTCTTAAAAACGAGATCAGGTCTAATTATATCGTTATCACGCAGATTGGCAAGTTCCTGTTTTATCAACTCGTCAGGTTGGGAAGATATGGCCGTTCGTTCATATAGCATCCCATCTATTTCTTTACGAAGACGTCGGACGCTCCACCGTTCTTTCGTTGCAAGAGTTATGTAAAATTCACGTTGTAATTCGTCTTTCAATGGCAATATTTCTACAAAATGAGACCACCACAATTGTCGTGACACCGTCGCGACAATCTGCTCATCAGGAAACAGGCTGGCAAATTGCATCATCCTTCGAATGTTCTTTTCATCAAAACCCTTGTTTCCATATTCCATCTGTAATTGTCGTGACACTGTCGCGACAATCTGCCCTCCGTACGCAGCACGTTCATTGCCAAGAATATCACGATTGATGCGGCAGCCAAGATGCCAATACATCATCGTCAGTTCATAGTTTGCAGTGACGGCAAGTTGCGTCCGAGCCTGTTCGACAATTTGGCGCAAATCTTTAAGCAAGAGTTGTACCTCACTACACTTCGTGTCGGAAAGATTTTGAGCCATGTTATTCATACGCAAAAATAATACATTCTGTTTATCATCAATCCATATTACCAGTGCCTGAATCTATACCAACCATTCTATTGATGTCAATAAAACGGTCTATATTCTGACCAACATTGTTGCTTTGTCAACTTGAGGTTAACCAAACAAACCCGGCAAAGCAAGTCAAAGCAGACATCTATGGCAAACAATCGGGAAACCGTTCTCTCACGAAAGGAGCCAACGCCAAAGAAGGAGCGTAGCCTTATCTGTCCTTCAGGCGGAACTCCAGTTCCTGTTTGATGCCACGGTCGCCCGCGTTGAGGAACAGGCTGAAACGCAGCAGACGGCTGTCGGGATGCGAAGCCACGGTGCCCACCACGACGTGTGTCTGCACCACACCGTCCTTGAAGCGGAGCACACCCTCGTCGGCATTGGTCATGCCGCTGGTGCTCACGTCGTCCGATTCGTAGCTGACGCCGCCGGGGTGTTGTTCTCCCGTATCGTCGTCCTGACAAGCCACCTCGGCAGCAAAGGAAGTCAGCGTGCCGCTGGAAGTGGCCAGCGAAGCGAACACACGCACATCGGCCTCGAAAGGCAGGGTATCGCGACTGGCCATGTCCCATTGCCGGCTGTTCACCCACACGGAATCGACGGTGATGGAGGGATCGCCTTCCAGCGCTTCACCGCAAGCGCTCATCACGAGCGAGACCAGAAGTCCCGCAACTGTATATGCCTTCATGCTTCTGTACGTTTTACATTATGTCGCCCCGGTACGGCCTTCGATGCCTTCCGGGATTCGTTTGTCTGTTCACGTCGGCCCTTGCCCCGGCCTTTTCCGGCCTGCCGGTTCGATGCCAACGCCGTAAAATTAGTAATAAAAGTTACAAAACGAGCCTTTCAGACCAGAAAAACCTACTTTCCGACAAGATATTCGTATCTTCGCGCCGAAATGAAAGGATACGAGACTATGTATAAAGAAGCAATCGACCGCTATCTGGCCTCGCACGGCTACGACGCCCTGCAGTTGAAGGCGGTCTTGTTCGACATGGACGGCGTACTGTTCGACTCCATGCCCTACCATGCCGCATCGTGGCACACGGTGATGACACGCCACGGATTCAACCTCAGCCCCGAAGAGGCCTACCTGCACGAAGGGCGGACGGGCGCGTCGACCATCAGCCTGGTATGCCGCCGCGAACGGGGCCGCGACGCCTCCGAGGAGGAAGTGAAACAGATTTATGCAGAGAAGAGCGCCGAGTTCAACCGCTATCCGGAGCCGGACCGCATGGCCGGCGCATGGGAATTGCTCTGCCAGGTGAAGGCCGGCGGACTGAAGCCGATGGTTGTCACCGGTTCGGGACAATTGTCGCTGCTGAACCGGCTGGAGCAGCATTTCCCGGGGATGTTCTGCCCCGAGCGCATGGTGACGGCTTTCGACGTGAAACTGGGCAAGCCCAACCCGGAGCCATACCTCATGGCGCTGCAGAAGGGCGGACTGAAGCCCTACGAGGCCGTCGTAGTGGAAAACGCGCCGCTGGGCGTACAAGCCGGACATGCCGCCGGCATCTTCACCATCGCCGTCAACACCGGTCCGCTGGACGGGCAGATTCTCCTCGATGCCGGAGCCGACCTGCTCTTCCCCTCCATGCCGGCCTTGTCGGAAGCGTGGAAGGAACTGCCTTTCGCTCCTCTCCCTATTCTCCCGGCTCAGCCATAATGCGCAGTTCGGCCACGCGCCGCGTCCCTTCGTCGATACGGAAGCGGTTGTCGGGCCGCTCGCCCACCACCCAGGCCACTTTGTCGGCCGCACACACCACCCAGGCCCTTTCTTTTGCCAGACGCGAATACTTCAGGTCGGTCAGGAAGTCGCTCAGCAAGCGCCGACCCTTCATGCCGAAGGGGATGAACCAGTCGCCGCGCGCCACCGGCCGGGCCACCAACGGAGTCGGCAGCCGTTCGGCATCGAGGCAAGCCACGTCTTTCGTCCGCTCAGGCCGGTAGTCGGCACCTGCGTCGCGATAGGTCAGGCGCAGAACGCGCCCGTCCGGCAGGCGGTTGTCTCCCTCGTGCAGCGTCACGGCCTCCCGGCACCCCTCGTCCAGCGGGGCCAGCAGCCAATGCGTGCGGTCGCGCACCAAGCGGAAACGCTCCGAACGAAACTCCTTTCCCACCTGGCCGCTTGCCGAGCGCAGCACCTCCTCGGCCTGCTCGGGGCGAAAACCCAAGGGAGCCAGCACCTCGTACAACAGCAGGGAGGGGTCGGCTGCCGCCAGCACTCCTTCGATGGAAAGCCGGCTGCCGTCCCACACGCGCTCGACCTCGCTCCGCATACCCCGGTGATAGGCCTCGGCCTGCCTACGCAACAGGTCGGCCGTACGGGCCATGTTCGCCCGTGCCGCCGGATTCACCGTCTCCATCAGGGGCAGCAAGTGAAGGCGTATCTTGTTTCGTACGAAAGCGTCTTCCAGGTTCGTGCTGTCCGTCACGTAACGCAGGCCGCGCGATGCCAGATGGTGCAGGATGTCCGCCCGGTCCACACACAACAGGGGGCGCACCACGCGGTCGCGCTTCGGGGCGATGCCGCCCAGGCCGTCGATGCCCGTCCCACGCAGCAGGTTGATGAGCATCGTCTCCACGCTGTCGTCCCGATGATGGGCCACCGCCACCGCCTCGGCTCCACAATCGGCACGCAACTGTTCGAACCACCGGTAGCGTAGTTCGCGGGCCGCCATCTCCACCGAGAGGCCTCCGGCCTGTGCGTAGGCCGCGGTGTCGAACGCCGTCACTTCCAGCCTTACCTTCCACTCCGCACACAACTGCCGCACGAAGGCCTCGTCGCGGTCGGATTCCGCCCCACGCAACCGGAAGTTGCAGTGCGCCGCCACACAGTCGTAACCCAAAAGGCGGAGCACGTCGAGCAGGGCCACCGAGTCGGCTCCTCCGCTCAGGGCCACCAGCACGCGGACTCCCGGTGCAAGCAGGCCATGCCGGCCGATGTATTGTCTCACAGATTCTTCTATCATGTTGCAAAAATAGTGTAAATCCTGTTTTTTTTTATTGCTGTCCGGTAAAACTTTTGGAGACGATAGAAATTAGGGCTGAGTA
>JBJEHD010000017.1:0-77360 GCA_051875715.1 Bacteroidaceae bacterium | reverse complement strand
AAGGCCGAATGCCGATAGCAACGCCGCAGATTGGCCATTATGACACACCGCCTTTGTGTATGCGTGTCGCACCTACGGTGCTCTTTTGACGGAGATGGCGGTTACGACGGCCCTTACGGACCGCCCTGTCAGGTGCCGGACCTTCGGCCCTCCGTAGCATGCCCACGCAACCTTATGCGCTTGCAAAGCCCGACGCCTATGCTCATGAGCCCTGGAGCATAGGCTCATGAAGCCCGATGCCTATGCTCACGAAGGCTGGAGCATAGGCTCGCGAAAGCCGATGCGTGCGATGCTGACTATGCGTGCACGCAGGCCGGCGAGCAGAGGGCCGAAGGTCCGGCACCTGACAGGGCGGTCCGTAAGGGCCGTTAAAAAGGACATAAATAAGGAAGAGCGCCGTAGGTGCGACACGAAAACCTCCGAGGAGAGAATACAAACAAAGCCGCCTGCCGGCCTTCGGTCAGAAACGACGGAAGGCAGGGCAGGCGGCTTTGGCGGATGAGCCGGCTGGCTTATCTCGATTCGTTGAACCAGTCACCCTCACGCCAGAACGCGGTGCACGACTGCGTCGGACGACGAGGCGCACCGGCCGATTCGTTGTCTCCTTCACCCGGATCGATGGAAGGAGGCCCGGAGAGAGCCATGACGGCCACGGGGAGGATGTCCATCACTTCGATGTTCGGCTTGATATATGCTTTTTTCTTCATATCGGTCTACTTATTTTTTCGTTGATGATTCGTCTATTTCCTTACCATGCCACTTTCTTGCCGGCCACGATGTACGCGCCCCGTTCGAGGGCGACGGAGGCGGGCTGGTTCGGCTGTACGTGCAGCCAGCACACCAGGCGGCCGTCGAGTGCATAGACCGGCACCAGCATCTCCTCGGCAGCGGCGACGTGCAGCGTGCCTTCCTCCATCCATACCGACGAGGCGGCCAAGGCGTCGTCTATCGCGGTGGCGCCGCCCTCTTCACCCGTGCCGCGGGTGTTGTGGTTCACGCGTATGGCGGCCGGCTTGACGGCTGCGCCGGAGGCTGCGCTCAGGTCCAGATAGCCCCGGAAGGCCGGAATCTTGGCGGACCCAGCCGAGTGGGTGAACTGGTTCTTCGTGGAGTTGAGTTTGTAGAGATTCTCATCGGCCGGCATCACGAAGGTGGTCATGTTGCATTTGAAGTAGTTGCCCTGGCCGTTCGCAGTGACAGGCACTTCGGTGCTCGTCTCGAGGGAGAAGGTCTTTTGCGCGCTCGCCTCTTCCGCTGCGTTCCGAATCAGGTAGGCGGTGTTGGGCTGCAATTCGTCCTCGGCGGTCAGTTGCACGAAGGTCACCTGTGCGTTTGCGGCGTCGTAGCTGCCGAAGCGTTCCACCACCTCGCCCTCGGCCAGGTTGAGGTCGCTCACCTTCATGGCATAGGGCAGGCAGAAGGTGCCGTAGGTGTTGGCGGTGAAGGTGCGTTTATAGCTCACCTTCTGGGCCGTGAAGGCCTGGCGGTTATTGAAGTCGTAGCCGTCGGTCAGTTGGATTTCCTTGGCCGTGTACGTATCGGTGGCACTGTCATACACCACTTGGTTGATGTGCTTGCCGGCTGCGGCGGTCAGCGTGACGCCCGACTTGGTAACAACCAGGCAGTTGGGGTTCTGCGGTTCCAGCGTAGCGGTGCTCACGGTGGTGCACTGGGTCAAGTCGATGCACGTGACGCTTGCGTTGGCGTTCAGTTCGGCTATCTGCTCGTCGGTCACTTCGCCGGACAATGTCACCAGCGTCTTGTCCGAGATACCGAGGCGGACTTGGGCGAGAATGTCCTTGTTGTTATCCGTGATTGATACCGTGTAGGTTTTGGCCACATCCAGTTCGGCTCCATACTCGACCACCTCGGATGTTTTGCTATTTGTTGTGCTTTCTGCCGGTGCAGCAGCCACTTCTGTTTCTCCCTCCTTCACGGACAGGGTGAACTTGGCTACGCTATTACGGAAACATACCAAAATAGCCACCGATGATGCCCCCTTCAGTTGGAACGACAATGTACCTCCTCCATCTGCTGTAAAGCGATAAGAAGTCGCAGCATCCACCGTTTTGAACCCTTCGGCCCCATCGGGGATTGAATACGAATCACTCCGATTCTTTACCGAAGTGGGGAACGTCACATTGCTGATATACTCATCGTTCAGCGAAGCGGTCAGTTCGGTGGCGTAATAGGTTTGATAGGGAAGGTAGGCCGCACGGGTGACGGTGAGGGTGTGGACCTTCGAGTAGGTGCCGTCGGTGACGGTGATGGTGTAGGTCGCGCTCTGTTCGTAGTCGGGGGCGGTGAGACCGGTCGGGTTCTCAACAGTTACCCCCCCCAATTCGATTTTTACCGTTGCAGTACCCAGGGTCTGGGTGGCTACCAGGTCGAAGGTGGCTTCGCCCGATGCCAACGTGGCGGTCATGGTCGGCAAGGCATCGCGGCCGTTCACGGTCAGTTCCTTGAGCGATGCGTCAGCGGCCTTGCGGTTGAGCGTGAGGGTGTAGGTGGTCGATTTGGAGGAGTCCACGTTGGAGGTAGCCACCAGCGTATATTCGATGCTGCTGGCCGTTCCGTCGGCCTGGATGGTCGGCACAGCAAGACTCAAGCCTTCCACGGGGTTGTCTCCTTGCTTCACGGTCACTGTGGTGTTCGCATCCGAGCAGGTGTAGGCCAAGGCCAACGGTGCGTCCGCAGCCGCATACGGCAGGGTGTAGGTCAGGCTGGTGCCCGATGCCGTGACGGCATCGCCGCCCAGCATGATGCCGGACAAGGTAGGAGCACCGGCTTCGGGCTCAGTGCCGCCGCCACTGGGAGTCCACGTGATTTCGAAGATATAACCTTTATATGATGGAGCGCCCAAATAGATGGAGGTATTGGTGCCCGGGTCGATCTCCTCCGTCGTATAACTATTCGCTTCGCTGGGTGTAAAATCCGCAGACAACAACGTCCCGGACAAAATAGTACTATATACCTGGTACGTTCCTTTCCCATTCGAATCACCACTGGCATTGGAATCGATAATAGTCAGTTTCCCCTTTCCGCTCACAGGGATTGTAAAATAACGACCATCTTTAGTCGATTTACCACCCATTTTCAACCTATGTGTATATGTTTTCCCATTAAAGGTAACAGATTTAGATTCCAACGCGCAATTACTGCCTCCCAGATACGTCATTGTTGCAGATCCATCAGAGGATGTGAAAGTAGTTGTTTTACCTGACGACACTGAATAGTCACCCGAAAACGTCCAAGTCTGCCCCCACATCGGCAAATGGCTGCCCAGCAGGAGGCCGAGCAGTAGTAAGATTAGTTTTTTGTTTTTCATATATCAATAATTAGTTAATGTTTCACGAAGTTTAGCAGTTATATCTGATTTGCCATTAAAGGACCTTCCCTCACGGAAAAGCCCCTTAACAGAAACTACTACTTATAACCTAAAACTTATTTGACTATGACTTTCTGATTGTTGATGAGGTACATGCCACGGGCCAAGCCGCTGATGGTGTTCGTACCTTCGGCCAGTTCGACGCGGCGAACCAAGCGGCCGTCGATGGCGTAGACGTCGATGGTGGCAGCCTCAGCCGTGGAAATCAGCACCTGTCCGTCGGCTGCATAGATGGCCATGCCGGCAGCCTTGGCATCGCTGATGGAGGTCGGGTCGTCGGCCATCGGGGTTACGTCGATGCTGAAGATGCGCGTACCGCCGTTGGTGGGCTCACCGTCCTTCGTGAAGGATTCCAGTTCCAATACCACCGCCTCACGGCTGTTGACTTCGCACGTAACGGCATACATCGTGTTCTTCTCAGCGATGGAGAAGCCCGTCACCAGTGCCGTTTCGCCCATCGTCACGTTCACCTTGCGCGTGCCGGTGGCACCGAGGTTGAAGGTCAGCATATCGCAGTTGGCTACGTACACTTTGAGGATGTCCTTACCGGCATCCACGTTGGCAGCCTCGCTGGCCTTGGCCAGGTCGTATCCGCCCACGGCAGCACTGGCAAAGTCGGCCATGGTGGGGTTATAGTTCGGACCGTAAACCCACTCATATCCCGTGGGGGCAGCGGCGGCAGCAAACGATACGTGAGCCGCTTCGGTCACCTGGTAAGGCTGTACGTATTCGGCGGCAGCGGCCACGGTGTAGGTCTGCACGGTGGTGCCGTCCTGTGCGGTCACGGTCACGGTCTTCGCTTCGGCGTTCCATACGGCAGCAGCCTTTTCGGACACGCTCATGGCAGGCGTGTGCGAGAAGTCGTAGCCTTCCACCACTTTCACGGTCACGTTCGTCCCTTCAATCACGCTTCTGAATCCGTTGATGGTGAATGCGGTCAGGTCGCAAGCCGTGGATGCGGCTTCACGCGTGATGGTCACGGTGTAGGTGGCCACGTCGCCGCTTTCGGCCTGCACCTTCACCGGTACGACGGCCGACTGTCCGCCGGCCACGGTCGGGTTGTTGTCCGTATCGAGGATGGCCACGGTGGCGTATTGGCTGGTAGCCTCGGCCGTGACGGTCAGTTCTCCGCTATAGTCGAAGGGGATGGCGTAGGGGTAGTTCGTGCCCGAATCGTCGGCCGTCAGTTCCACGCCGTCCACCATCACTTTGGCCAGCGAGTTGTCCGTATCGGTCTCCGTAGCCTTGTCGGCAAAGAGGTTCACTTCGTATTTCGTCGTTCCGTCTTCGGCCGTCACCGTGATGGTGGCGCCAGTATCGCCCAGGTCGTCCACCAAGAGGTCGGTGGCGTATGCACCCGGCGTGGTGTTCGGCACGTCGTCGAGGTCCACCGTCACAACGGCTTTTGCGTCGGTCGGGGTCACCTTCAGCGTGATCATTTCCTTCGTGTAAGAAGCAGGGATTTTGGCGTAATAAAATCCATCCGCGTATTCCACTTCGTTTCCGCCCAGTTCCACCTTGGCGATGGAGGCGTCGCTGCTGGGGCCTTCGGGCTCAGAGGCCGTTGTCAGAACAAGGTATAATCCGGACTGTTTTCCTCCCACAATGAAAGAAATAGAGCCTGTCACGGGCGTATCGAAATCAATCTTATACGATGTCGTTGCAGACCCCTTGCCAAGAGGGAATTGGTAGTCTGTCTCCCCATATGTTGTATCGTTCAGTTTAGACAAATAAGAATCACTGGATTTATCATTCGAATATCCCACAAAGGTCACGGCTGTCACAGACACGGACTCCGGTAAATCCAAAATATATTGTTCGCCTGCCGAAAACTTGATAGCTTTATAGTCACCGACAGCGACACCGGCATCTATAGTTTTACTATTTGTTCCGCAATGCAACGTATATCCGGCCGTAGGAGTGTCCTCCTTTCCAGTCCATGTATATTTGTCACTCGACAAAGTACCTGCATTGTGTTCGATAATTACTTCGTCTGCCATCGCCGCGCCTACAAAGGCCACGAGGCATCCTAAGAGCGTAAAGATTCTGTTTTTCATAGGTATTATGCATTTAAAGTAAACATAGCAGTTGTGTTTTCACGATGCAAAGAAACGGTTTGAGGCGTATACGCATGTGCAATATTTAACCGTTTGGGAGTAAATATTGGGCAAAGGCCCGCTTCCGGCCGTTTTGATGCACCGCTGCCGCCCCAGCCGGCTTCCACGCCTTCCACGCCCGAAATGCCACAGAGGCCGCACCCGGGATTCCGGGTGCGGCCTCTGCCTATTACGTCGGCGGACGGGCCTCGGCGGCCCGCGCTGGCATTATTGCGGATTGGTGTACCAGTCGCTCTCGTGCCAAAACTCGGCGCAGGTCTTGGCCGGGCGACGAGGCGCGCCGGCCGATTCGTTGTCGCTTTCTTCGCCAAGGCCGGGGGTTGGTCCGGAGAGGGCCATGACGGCCACGGGGAGGATGTCGATTACTTCGATGCTCGGTTTGATATAGGGTTGCTTGTTCATAATGGTTTTCCTTATTTAGTTTGTTTTATTCAGTTCGTTTGTCAGATCGCATTCTTTACCACACCACCTTCTGGCCGGCCACGAGGTACGTGCCCCGTTCGAGGGCCACGGAGGCGGGCCGGTTGGGCTGCACGTGCAGCCAGCACACCAGACGGCCGTCGAGTGCATAGACCGGCACCAGCAGTTCTTCGGCGGCACGGACGTGCAGCATGCCTTCCTCCATCCATACCGACGAGGCGGCCGGCGTGTCGGCTATGGCAGTGGCGCCGCCGCCCTCTTCGCCCGTGCCACGGGTGATGTGCTTCACGCGCAGACTCGAAAGCGGCGTGGCCGTGTTCAGGTCCAGATAACCCCGGAAGGCGGGGATGACGGCGGTGCCGTCCGAGTGGGTGAACTGGTTCTTCGTAGAGTTGAGTTTGTAGAGGTTCGGGTCGTTGGCCATCACGAAGGAGACCATGTTTGCCCGGAAGCACGTCGACGAGGGAATGGTATCCGACACTTCGGGCACTTCGATGCCGTACGTGTCGCCTTTGTCGAGGGCGAAGGTCTTGGCCGTGTTCGTGGCGTTGTTGCCAATCAGGTAGGCCTTGTTGGGCTCCAGGTCGGCATCATCGGCCAGCTGGGTGAAGGTGATGGTGGAGTTGGCGGCGTCCAGGCTCTCGAGTTCTTCCACCACCTCGCCTTCGGCCAGGCCGAGTTCGCTCACCTTCATGGCGTAGGGCAGGCAGAAGGTGCCGTATTTGTTGGGCGTGAAGGTGCGTTTGTAGCTCACCTTCTTGGCCTGGAAGGCATGCGGATTTCGGAAGTTGGTGCCGTCGGTCAACTGGATGTCGTTGGCCGTATACGTGCCGGCTTCGCTGTCATACACCACCTGGTTGACGTGCTTGCCGTCTGCAACGTACAACGTGACACCCGGCTTGGTGAAGACCAGGCAGTTGGGGTTCTGCAGGTTCAGATTCCCGGCCTCCGCGCTCACCGACGTGATGCCGGTCAGGTCGACTACCGTCAGTTTATTATCGGCGTTGTTGAGGTCGGTCACCTTGTCACTGCTGAGCGTGCCTTCGATTGCAACAGACTTGGTGCCGGATGCTATTTGGTACGTCACATACAATTTAATTTCATATTCTATAGAGCCTATTGTGAATTTGGCAGTAAAGTACGACTGGCCGTTTTCCGTCATCACCGTACTCACGGTGACCTCCTTTTCCGTCTCACCTACCATCACCTTCACTACTCGATTTGACGTATCCACGCCATAATCGAGCGTGTACGTTGCATTTGTGCCAGTGAATTGGATAGGCCAGATGCTCTTCCCGTTCACGGTGATATCCGTCACGTCCGATAGAGACTCCGTTACAACCAGTGGATCAAATGTAAGTCCCACCATGTGGTAGTTACCCAACGAGCCTTTCAGCGTCACTTCGGTAGCATTGAAGTCGTCGATAACAGCCCACCTGTTTACTGCAGGGAAATTATAAGGACGAGCCATCCAATACAACTTGCCGTCTGCACCGAATTCGATGGACTGGCATCGACGGGAGCCTGACATATCCAACTTGGTATAAGTCTTGCTTGCATCCTTTACCGTAAAGTTTTTCATCACCTCTTCAACAGAGTACGAACCATTGTCTTTTTTTATTTTGAAGAGCGTGAAGCCATACGTCGATTCTAAGTTACTACCGATGCAATACAATTCGCCGTTTGCATCGGCTGCGATGCCGCAAAGCGTAGCTTGCAAATCAGCCAATGTAGTCATCTTACCCGTGGTAGGTTCGATACAATAAAGCCTTGATGGCTTGACTGTCGCAGAACTGGCCTTTGTTGTGGTCGAGATGGCATAGAGTACCTTGTTCTTCTTGTCGTATGTCATGTCCGACACACGTTCGATGGACGAATAAGTGAAATTACTACCCCCGGTGATAGTCGCCATATCGCCAATTTTTGAGTAAGCACCGGTCGATGTATTTATCCACCCATATTCGTAATCTTTCGACGCATATGTTGCACCAACACCTAACACTGTATAATATTTATCCCCAACCATGGCCCCGGCCACTACGAAGTAATTATCCTTACTTGGGCTCTGTTTATTCGCGATTACCTGCTCAATCTCAACATCGGCCGTGCTGTTCTCGTCCAAAGTCACCTTGTAAAAGCCTGCGACCGTACCAGACTGAATCGAATAGCCTCCAACATAGGCCGTTGTCTGTGCCTCACACTTTACCCCCCCATGCCGCGAGGAGGAGCAATCCGAATCCGTAAAACAATCTTTTCATAATCTAACCAGTTTTCGTTTTGTTATTTGTCTGGGCGCAAACATATAGAAAAGGATTTGAATATACAAAAATTAACATCAAAAAGTTTACGTAATCATAAATCTGTAATCCTTTCGCCACAAACAGATACTCCCAAGGTGGCATCGGACATCCGCCGAGGCAACGCTCGCAAACGGGCGAAAGACGGGAGAAAAAGGGCCGCGACCCTACGCGCATTTTATATGGCGGTGTGTCATAATGGCCCATCTGCGGCGTTGCTATCGGCATTCGGCCTTGGTCGTGTACGCCAGTACACTCCCTTCGACCTCAGCCTCAGCGCCTTGCATCTCGACCATTCTGACGCACCTTTGAGGCTGTGCCAAAATTGGAAGTTTTGACACAGCCTCATGTACGTTTCACGGCTTGGAACGTACGTTTCACGACTTGAGACGTAGATTCTATACGTCCGCATACAAAAATTCCCCGGCCCGTGCACGCATTTACGTGTACGAAGGCCGGGGAAGGGCTATGGGGGTACGGGGGAGGGGACTTAGCGCGGCATCAGCGGCGCGGCATCCGCCCCATCATCTTCGAGCTGTTGCTGATGAGTTTCATCATCTTGCGCGTCTGGTCGAACTGCTTCAGCAGGCGGTTCACTTCCTGGATGGAGGTACCGCTGCCCTTGGCGATGCGCATGCGGCGCGAGCCGTTCAGGATTTCGGGGTTGGCGCGTTCGGCCGGCGTCATCGACTGGATGATGGCCTCGATGCTCTTGAAGGCATTGTCGTCGATGTCGATGTCCTTCAGCTGCTTGCTCACGCCCGGGATCATCGAGGCGAGGTCCTTCAGGTTGCCCATCCGCTTGATTTGCTGGATTTGGGTCATGAAGTCGTTGAAGTCGAACTGGTTCTTGGCGATTTTCTTCTGGAGGCGTTTGGCCTCTTCCTCGTCATACTGCTCCTGCGCGCGTTCCACCAACGACACGATGTCGCCCATGCCGAGGATGCGGTCCGCCATACGGGCGGGATGGAACTGGTCGATGGCTTCGAGTTTCTCGCCCGTGCCGACAAACTTGATGGGCTTGTCCACCACCGTGCGGATGGAGAGGGCGGCACCGCCTCGGGTGTCGCCGTCGAGTTTGGTCAGCACCACGCCGTCGAAGTCGAGGCGGTCGTTGAACTCCTTGGCGGTGTTGACGGCATCCTGACCGGTCATGGCGTCGACCACGAAGAGGGTCTCCTGCGGATGGATGGCGGCCTTGATAGCGGCAATCTCGTTCATCATCTGCTCGTCGACGGCCAGGCGGCCGGCCGTATCGACGATGACGAGGTCGTGGCCCTTGGCCTTGGCCTCACGGATGGCGTTTTGCGCGATGGCGACGGGGTCCTTGCTGTCCGGTTCGCTGTAGACGGGCACCTGGATTTGTTCGCCCAGCACCTTCAGCTGGTCGATGGCAGCCGGGCGGTAGACGTCGCAGGCCACCAGCAAGGGGCGTTTGCTCCGTTTGGATTTGAGCATACGGGCCAATTTACCGGAGAAGGTGGTCTTACCCGAACCCTGCAGACCCGACATGAGGATGACGGCCGGGCTGCCCTGCACGTTGATTTCGGCCGTTTCGCCGCCCATCAGGCGGGCAAGTTCGTCGTGGACAATCTTCACCATCAGCTGGCTGGGCTTGACGGCCGTCAGCACGTTCTGTCCGAGGGCCTTCTCCTTCACCGTGTCCGTGAAGGTCTTGGCCACCTTGTAGTTGACGTCGGCATCGAGCAGGGCCTTGCGCACGTCCTTCAGCGTCTCGGCCACATTGATTTCGGTGATTTTGCCCTCACCTTTTAATATCTTGAAAGACCGTTCGAGTCTCTCGCTTAAATTGTCGAACATATCTGTTATGATGTATTGGTTTTCGATGTTGAGCGCGCAAAAGTAATAAAAAATTCGGTATTGCGCGCTAAGCCAGGCGGATAATCTGGTCGCAACGCTCCGCCAGGGCCGTGTGATGGGTGATGAAAAGCACGGTGCGCCCCTGGCAGTGGCGGCGGAGGTTGTCCATCAGGCGTTGTTCGGTGTCGGGGTCGAGGGCGGAGGTGGCCTCGTCGAACAGGAGCACGCGGCCCGGGCGGAGCAGTCCGCGGGCGATGGCCACGCGCTGGGCCTGGCCTTCGGAGAGTCCGCCGCCCTGCTCGGTCAGCCGGGTGTCGAGCCCGTCGGGGAGGTCGAACACGAAGTCGGCCGCCGCCGTGCGGAGGGCCTCCGCCAGTTGCGCCTCGGTGGCCTGCGGGCAGCCCAGCAGCAGGTTGTCGCGGATGGTGCCGCTGAAGAGGGTGTTGCCCTGGGGCACGTAGACGAAGTTGGCACGCGTACGGGCCGACACCGGCACCTCGCGTCCCTCGCCGCAAAGCACCACCTCGCCCTGCTGCGGCGTCACCAGCCCCAGCAGCAGGCGGATGAGCGTGGTCTTGCCGGCACCGGTCTCGCCCAGCACCGCCGTGGCCGTACCGGGCAGGAAGGCGGCCTCCCAGCCGTCGAACACGCGCTCGCCGCCGGGCTCGTAGGCAAAGCCCACCTGCCGGCACCGGATGCCCACCCCGCCCTGCAGGCAGACGGCGGGGCCGCCCTCCTCTTCGGGCAGGGCCTCCAACTCCATCAGCCGTTCCACGGCCGTGTAGGCGCTGATAAAGGTGGGCAGGAACGACGAGAGGTCGAACGCCGGACGCTGCACCCGCCCCACCAGCTGCATGAAAGCGGACATGGTGCCGAACGTGATGAGGCCCCGGCTGAGGCGGAACGCGCCCCACAGGAACACCAGCAGATAGCCGGCATGGAAGCCGGACGACATCATCAGCCGCGAGAAAAGCGACACACGCGTGCGCCGCTTCACCAGGCCGTGGAGCGCGCCCTGCAGGCCGTCGAGCACGGAGAGGCGGTCGGCCACCCGCTCCAGGGCCTTCAGCACCAACTGGTGCTGCACGCTCTCCTGCACCACGGCCTGGATGTCGCTGTCGGTGCGGCGGATGTCGCGGTTGTACTGGCGCATGCGGCGCACGTAGAGTTTGCTGAGCAGCAGGAACACGGGGATGAGCAGCACGAGCGTCCAGGCCAGCGAGGAGTCGAGCCAACACAGGAAGGCGAACGAGGCCAGGAACTGCGTCAGCGTAATGAAGAAATCGGGAAGCGACACCGTGACGAGCGACACCACGGAGTCGGCATCGCGGGCGATGCGGTTGACCACGTCTCCCGAATGGAAGCGGTCCAGCGACTGCCAGCGGCTGCGCAGCAGGTGGTCGAACAGGCGGCGGCGCAGGGCGTTGCCCACGTCGACGGGCAGGCAGCCGCTCAGCCACGTGTCCACCGCCGAGAGGAGAATCTGCACGACCGAGAGGCCCACCGCCAGGAGGGCCGACAGCCACAGGTCGCCGGGTTCGGAGCCGACAGCCACGTCGACCACCCGCTTCGAAGCCCACACGAAGGCCAGGCTGCACGCCACCGAAGCCAGCCCGACCAGGCAGATGGCCGCCAGACGCAGGCGATAGCCCGCCGACACGGCGTACAGCCACCTCCCCTTCGCTCCGATGCTGCGGAGCCGCTCGTTCCATCGTCCCATGTCAGTCCAGCCCCCTCAGTTTCTTTTTCAACAAATTCCACGCCCGGAAATAGGGATACCAACGCGCCTCGGCCCGACAAAACAGACGCATCTCGCGGCAGCGCGACCGGATGGCGCGGTAGTTGTGCCAGTGCTTGGCCCAGCCGCCCTCCTGCCGCAACCGGTTGACGGGGCGGGCGTGGCCGAAGTTGCCGCCCTGGAGGATGTCGTCCAGCAGGAACTCGCCGGCCTCGTCGGCCCCCTCCAGGCTGAAGGGGACGCACTCGGGCGGCAGGCCCAGATGGCGCACAGCCACGTAGCCGAAGGTGACGAAGGCCTCCTCCAGCCCCAGCGCACGCACCTCGCGGCAGAGCCGCTCGCGGTCGATGGACTCCCGGCAGACGTAGAGCAGGCGGGCCCAGTCGCACACCTGGCGCAGCCCTATGCCCTCGGGGATGAAGTGCAGCAGCGCATGGACCAGCAGATAGACGGCGTTGAAGCCCGGCGGCGGAAGCGTCACCTCCTCGTCCTTAATCCGACACGAAGTACCCTTCTCGGACAGCCAGGCATCGGCCCAGCGCTGAAAACGGCGGTTGCGTCCGGGATGGTAGAGCACGGCCGCATAGCGATGGTTCTCGACCGCCACCCCGCCGCAGACGTAGTCGACGTGCTTCTCGCCTTCGCTGCCCAACCGGAAGCCTTCGGCCTGCAGCAACTGCTTGGCACGTCCGTAGTGCGCCCCGAGGTAGAAGTCGATGTCGCCACACTGGCGGTGGCCCGGTTCCGGATAGAGGCGGGCCACCCCCTGCCCCTTCAGCAGCACGGGACGAATGCCCCGCTCGCAATAGAAAGCCGACAGCGCCGCCAAGGCCCGGTCGACCCGTTCGTTGGCCTGCTCGATGCGGACGGCCGACGCACACCAGCGCATCACCCACTCGGTGGGCGGATAGAGATGCGGCGGCAAGGCGTTAATGCCGTCGTAGACCAGCCCGGACACGGTCTGGTCCGCCGCCATCCGGAAGAGGGCGGCCCAGTCGGGCGAGGCATCGGCAAAGCACGACTCGTCCACCGGCTGCTGCCAGAGGCCGACACGCAGCAAGGCCAAGAACTGACGGGTGGTCGGGGTCTGCATACGGGCTACCTCACCAAGTTGGCCGAACGCCAGTCGTCCAGCAGTTCTGCGACATCGCGGCGAGCCGTCGGCTCGTCGACCTCGTATTCCTCCATCAGCAGGACGGTGAGGACGTCCGCGTCGAAGTCCTTGCCCTCCACCTGGCGCCACAGCCAAGCCGCCGAGCCGTTCAGGTTGATAATCTTGCTGAAGTCCACGTGTTCCACGCCGACGGCAATGACCACATCGGCGCCGCACACCTTGCGCAACTTAAATCCTTCTCTGATTCTCATAGTCGTTGATATTTGCAGTTTCGTTCAGTTTCGTTTGCCCCATCGCCTCCACACGGCCAGCAACACCCGCCGGCAAGGCGCCAGTCCCGGCCACAGGCGCGAATAGCAGCGCCAGCCCGTCCCCCGGCAGGAGTGCGTGCGGCCCTTGCGCTCGAACGACGTGACCACGGCCATCACCTGCGCCGGGCGGGTCTGTTCGGTGCCGCGCACGTTGCCGTCGCCCCGCAGGGTGAGGACGTCGCCCTCGCGGCGGACGATGCGGTGCAGGATGAAGCGTCCGTCCGTCACCCGGGCCAACACCACGGCGCCCGGCCTCAGGTCGGCATCGGTGCAGGGCGAAAGCACCACCTTGTCGCGGCGGTCCACCCAGGCGGGGTTCATGCTGTTGCCCCGCACCACGATTTTCACGCTGCGGCCCTGCTCCAGGTCCTCGCTGATGGTGGCCATCAGGGCCTCGTTGGGCACTTCCCATCGTTTCTGTTCCTTCATCGGCGTATGGTTTCGTATGACAGACGGGCCGCACCTTCGTCGGGCAGGCAGTCCAGGTGATACACAGGCACCCGCTCGACCACGGCGGACAGGGTGTCGGCAATGCCGTCGTAGACGCGCTCGTCCCACTTCATCAGCGAGCACGAAGCCAGCAACGTGGCAAAAGCGTGCAGCGCAGGCACCGGGCTGATGCGGTTCGCCGGCGCCTGGTCCAGTTTGACGAACGCACCGATCGGCGCGTCGGCATTGCGGTAGCACGGCGTCTTGCCGCTCCAGGGCGAGCCGTAAACACGGGGCACGCCGCCGACCACACGCACGATGGGGTTGTCGTCGTTGAGCAGTTCCACGTCCGGGATGTGCTGCAGCCAAAGGCGGCTGTGCGTGCTCTTGCCCGTCCCGCTCTTGCCCAGGAAGAGGTAGCCCCACCCGTCCTTGCACACGACGGAGGCATGCACCATCAGCGTCTGCTCCGACGCCGACGCAAACGCAAAGGTCATCATCAGCCCGTTGGAGAGCACGAAACCGTCGGTGGGCTCGTCGAGCATCTGCATCCGCACACGGCGGAAGTCGCGGTCGGCCCGCATCACGTAGCAAAGCGACGAGCGGTACGGATAGAACCGGAAGGAATAGGCCTCGGCATCGCGGAGGATGACACAGAGGGCGCCGTCCCAGTCGAAACGCGCCACCTCCTCGCCCGAAGCCTGCACCTGCCGGCACACCTCCATCACGAACAGACAGCCCGAAGGGTCCGACCCCTCGCAGCGGAACGGTTCGAAAGAAAGCAGCCGTTCGGCGACGGCGCAAGGACGGTCGGCCCGCACCGCAAACCGGTGTTCCGCCACCTTATATATTATATGCGTCATGGGCACACGCTTTTTTCATTTGTAAAGTAGACTTTGCAAAGGCTGCCAGGCAGCCCTGTTGGTGCGGCAAATATAGAATTTTCCACGTAGTTTATGGAACAAAAGGCGGGAAATTATCATCCACGGTGGAAGCACAACGAAATAAATTCCTACCTTTGCATCGGAAATTTCAATAGGAACTAATACTTTAAACCAAATCATAGAGATTATGCAAACAATCGACACATTCAACTTTTCTGGTAAAAAGACATTTGTGCGCGTAGATTTCAACGTGCCTTTGGACGAGAATTTCAACATCACGGACGACACCCGCATCCGGGCCGCCCTCCCCACCCTGAAGAAAATATTGGCCGACGGCGGTATGCTGATCATCGCCTCGCACATGGGCCGTCCGAAAAAGAACCCGGACCCCAAATACTCCTTGAAGCACATCCTGGCACACGTATCGGCCAAGCTGGGCGTTGATGTGAAATTTGTCGACGACTGCATGAAAGCCGACGAAGCCGTTGCCGCACTGAAACCGGGCGAAGCCCTGCTGCTCGAAAACCTCCGCTTCTACGCCGAGGAAGAAGGCAAGCCCAGAGGCCTGGCCGAAGACGCCACCGACGAGGAAAAGGCCGCTGCCAAGAAGGCCGTGAAAGCCAGCCAAAAGGAATTCACGAAAAAACTGGCTTCGTATGCCGACTGCTACGTGAACGACGCCTTCGGTACGGCACACCGCGCACACGCCTCCACGGCCCTGATTGCCGACTACTTCGACGCCGACCACAAGATGTTCGGCTACCTGATGGAGAAGGAAGTGAAGGCCGTAGACAAGGTGATGAACAACATCCAGCGCCCCTTCACCGCCATCATGGGTGGTTCGAAGGTTTCGTCGAAAATCGACATCATCGAGAACCTGCTCAACAAGGTGGACAACCTCATCATCGCCGGCGGCATGACCTACACGTTCACGAAAGCACGCGGCGGCAAGATTGGCGTCTCCATCTGCGAAGACGACAAACTGGACCTGGCCAACGAACTGGTGGCCAAAGCCAAGGAAAAAGGCGTGAACCTGGTATTGGCCGTTGACGCCAAGGTAGGCGACAGCTTCTCGAACGACTGCAACGCACAGTTCGTCCCCGTAGAAGAAATCCCCGACGGATGGGAAGGCCTCGACATCGGTCCGAAGTCGATGGAAATCTTCGCCAACGTCATCAAGGGCTCCAAGACCATCTTGTGGAACGGCCCGACCGGCGTGTTCGAGTTCGACAACTTCACGGCCGGCTCGCGTGCAGTGGGTGAAGCTATCGCCGAGGCTACGAAGAACGGCGCCTTCTCGCTGGTAGGCGGCGGCGACTCCGTGGCTTGCGTCAACAAGTTCGGCCTGGCCGACAAGGTGTCCTACGTATCGACCGGTGGCGGTGCACTGCTTGAAGCCATCGAAGGCAAGGTATTGCCGGGCATCGCAGCCATCCAAGGCTAAGCACTGACCAACCATCAGAAAGGCCGTTCGGCAACATCGGAATCGGCATTCTGAAACACCTTAGAGGCTGTGCCAAAACGCAAAGTTCTGGTGCAGCCTCTCTTTATTTGAATTTTTCACTCATCCGCCCATGAAACCCATCTCCCTCATGAAACGCTGGGGCCTTGCCGCGCTCCTCGCCCTGACCGGCACCACACCGGCCGCTGCCCAATTCGCCAAAGGCATGCACTACGCCGTCGAGGCCAACGCCAGCTTCAGCGGAGGATCGTACACCCCCTTCTGGCTCAGCGCCGGACGCTACGGACTGGCCTCGACCCGGAAAAACAACGGCTACCTGCGGGCCGCCCTCTTCCGCCCGTACGACGAGGAGAAACATTTCTCGTACCGTTTCGGACTCGACCTGGCCGGTGCCTACCGCTCGCCGTCGGCCTTCGTGGTGCAGCAGGCCTACGTGGACCTGCGCTACCGCTGGTTTGAACTCAGCATCGGCAGCAAGGAGCGCGAGATGGAACTCAAGAACCCGCAACTGAGCAGCGGCGGCATGACCTTCAGCCACAACGCCCGCCCCATCCCCCAGGTGCGCATCGGACTGCCCGACTACGTCGCCCTGGACCGGAAAGGCTTCGTCTCCATCAAAGGCCACGTGGCCTACGGACTCTTCACCGACGACCGCTGGCAGGAGGACTTCATCGCAAAACCCACGTACAAACACACCCGCCACGTGCTCTACCACTCCAAAGCCCTCTACGCCAAGTTCGGCAACGAGGAACGCTTCCCCCTCGTGTTCGAGGGAGGGCTGGAAATGGCGGCCCAGTTCGGAGGGCGGGCGTACCGAAACGGAACAAGTGTAGACATGCCCAATGGACTAAAAGACTTTTTCAAAGCCTTGATTCCCTCGGAGGGAGGCAGCGACTCACCTTTAAACGAACAAACGAATATCTATGGCAATCACCTCGGAAGCTGGAATTTTTCCGTATCCCACAAGTTCCCTTCCTGGAGAATAAGAGGCTACTACGAACATTTTTTTGAGGATCAATCCATGATGTTCGGACAATACGGATGGAAAGACTGCCTGGCCGGCCTGGAAATCACCCTACCCCGCAACCCGGCCGTGGCGACCGTGGTCTACGAATATGTCAGCACGAAAGACCAATCCGGTCCCATTTTCCACGATGCCACCAGTGCATTCCCTTACCAAATCAGTGCCATTGACGACTATTACAATCACTCCATTTACACAGGATGGCAACATTGGGGACAAGGCATTGGAAATCCACTTCTTATAGCACCTGCCTATAATACAGATGGTCTTATAATCTTCAAGAGCAATCGAATAAAAGCACACCACATCGCTCTGGCAGGTACTCCAAGCAAAGAATGGCACTATCGTGTCCTTTTTAGCTATGCCAGACACTGGGGCACCTACTTCGATCCATTCCCTGAGGTCAAAAAGAGCATCAACACACTACTGGAAGCCTCGTATCAGCCACAAAAACTTAATCGATGGACATTCATCTTATCCTTCGCCGCCGATGGAGGCCAACTCATAGGGAGAAACATCGGAGCCATGCTCTGCATACGCAAATCCGGACTACTCAAAAAGCAAAAATAGGATACATGAAAAAAAAACTCACCTTCTTTCTCTTGGCTGCAGCCATTACAATGACAGGATGCGGCAAGATGAATATAAATGGATTATTGGACGGTATGTGGCAACTACAAGAAATCTACCACGAAAACGGTGAAAAGGAAACACCGACCCATCTAATCTACTATAGTGTGCAATTGGAGTTGTTAAAACTGACAGAGATACAGAATAGCAGTACACCGAACAGGAGTTTTAGCAATTACATCGGTGAGTTCCAACAAACAAACGACTCACTTTTCCTCTATAACATACGAACATGGGTGTACCGTGAAGATGAGATACCTGTCACTCGCGAGCAAATGAGACCGTTCGGACTATTCGGAGACTCGGAACGATTCCGCATTGTAACTCTCAATCACTCCCAAATGGTGCTTCAATCGAGAAATGCACGTCTTACCTTCCGGCGTTTCTAATCTCCCCAATAAAAGGTGTGTCACAACGGCCAATCTGCGGTGTTGCTACCGACATTCGGATTTGGACATCTATATCAACATCATGCTCTACCATTCTGACACACCTTTAATCTTGCGCCAAAATTTCTAATTTTGACACCATCTCAACACTGCTATTTAATTATCGCCATAAAGGTTTTGAAGATTAACCGAATATCATTCCAAAACGTGTTGGTCCGAACGTATTCCAAGTTGATACGCAACTTATCGGGCATCACCACATCTATGTAGTATCGTTCTGGATCCTCAACCTGAGCCAACAATTCGTTTTCATTTCTATACTGGATAGATGCCATGTCCGTAATTCCAGGACGAACCGACAACACCTGCATTTGTTCTTCAGTATACAAATCCACATACTTCCGGACTTCAGGACGAGGACCAACCAAACTCATGTCGCCAATAAAGACGTTAATAAGCTGCGGCAGTTCATCCAACTTATATTTTCGGATATAATAGCCCGAATGCGTGACTCGAGAATCCCGTCCTCCCACCGTAATTAGCCCCTTCTTATCCGATCCAACTCTCATCGATCGAAACTTGAACAACCGAAAATTCTTGTTGTTACGTCCCACCCGTACTTGCCTGTAAAATACAGGTCCGGATGAGTCCAATTTAATCCAAATAGCTATTACAAGAAACAACGGAGCAAGCAACAACAATCCCACTCCACTCGCAACGATATCAAAAACACGTTTCATCATATCTATGGCAGAAACACTTTATTATAAGCCCGGCACACGCTATCAACCACATGCTTCACCATCTCATCTGTCAATTGGGGATAAATTGGCAATGAAATCTCTGCCTGAAAATTAGCATATGCTTGCGGATAATCATGAATATCGTAACCCAATCCACGGAAATAAGACAACATAGGCATTGGGATGAAATGCACATTGACAGCCACCTCGTCTTTTGCTATCTCATCAATCATCGCATCACGTTGAGTTTCTTTGCAATTCTTTATGCGCAACGCATAAATATGATACGAACTTTCCTTTTCCCCATGCACAGAAGGAGGAAGTATTGCCCAATCGAAACGTCCGAAAGCGCTTGAATAAGCATCAAAAACCCGTTTTCGTTCCTTTAGCAACCGAGGATATTCACGTATCTGAGCCAACCCGATAGCCGCATTCACATCGGCCATATTGATTTTCATTCCCAGCCCCGTAATGTCATATCTCCATCCTCCCGCCTTCGATTTGGAGAAAGCATCTTTTGTCTGACAATTAAGGCTAGTCATTCGCATCTCCGCATACAATGAATCATTGTCGAACGGGTCTGGGAGATTAAAACAAATAGCACCGCCCTCTGCCGTTGTCACATTCTTTACAGCATGAAGCGAGAAAATAGCAATGTCTGTTTCACATCCAGTTCGTTTGGATGCGCTGTATCGTGCCCCCAATGAATGCGCAGCATCGTTGAGGACCAAGATACGTCCCAATTGTTGTTGCACCGGAGAAGTGGGAGTGTAGATTGCCGTAACCTCTGGAGCAGAGACTAAATCCATAATGGCATCATAATTGCAGGGGAAGCCCGCTATGTCCACTGGGATAATGGCCTTTGTTCGCGGCGTAATAGCCTTGCGTATAGCATCCACCGATATATTGAAATCCGCACCAGAATCAACCATTACCGGCTTACCACCAGCATGAATCACGGCCATAGCCGTTGCACAATATGTATATGCTGGGACAATTACTTCATCCCCGGCTTTTAGTCCAAGCCACCGAAGCATCAAAATAGCACCTGATGTCCATGAATTAACACATAACACAGCCTTTGCTCCTGAGAATTTCTTAATTTCCTCCTCCAGAGCCTTTACTTTAGGACCTGTTGTAATCCATCCTGATTTCAACGAATTCATTACTTCATTCATAACCGACTCATCAATATAAGGCGGTGAAAACGGAATTTTCATATTACTTTCTTTTTGATATTTTGTCTATATTATCGTTTTACTTGGTTCAACCCTTTTAGGCTAACGTCTGTCATCCATTTCATTTTTTACTTCTTCCGCCGAAAGGCCTGTAGCCTGGCATATCTCTTCCACCGAAAGGCCCATGCGACGCAGATTCAAGGCAATCGCCTTACGGCCTTCGGCAAGACCTTCCGCACGGCCCTCGCCTCTCGCCGTCTGAATGTTGTCACGCAGGATGACCACGTTGTCCAGATGGTGGTAATAGGCCGCCAAGTCCGCCTTGCTCATGCGCTCCAGACGGAGCTTTTCGCGAGCCTCGTCCAGACCCGGCGCCGTCGCATCGGAGGGGATGTCGCCCGTGTTCAGGAAGTAAATCCACTGCTCCAACGGAACACGGGACCACTTGTTGAAGTCGTTCACCTTCAAGATATAGTATTCCGGATAGAGCGCACTGACCTCGGAAACCTGGAACTTCTGGCGCTGGAACGGGGACAACTCCAGCAACTCCTTGTTGTGAAGGCCACGGAATTCCGTCTTGCCGTGGTAGACGATGTCCTTGCCGCAACCCAGGTTGAAATAGACGATGTTGATGCTGTAGACCTTGCGAATCTGCTCATAGCCCTGGCCACGGTTGATGTATTCCGTCACCAGTTTCGACGTACCGAAAAGCATGCGCTGGAAATAAGCGAACTCGGTCTCGTTCTGCACCTCAATCAGATACAACGCACCCGACTCGTCCTCGGCAAGCACGTCCACACGGTTGCACTTGTCCTCCTCGGACTCCTGGTTGCTCTCGCTCTCCAGCAACTTCTGAATGCGGATGCGTTTCCCCAACAACGTCGTGATCAGGCCTTCCAGCACGACATAATTGGCCTTGTCCCGCAACAGGCGCTTCATCGCCCAGTCGAAACGTACCAGTTCTTGCTTCTTCTCTTCCATATTGCATTCCTCCTATCCAAATTGATTCCCGAGCCTTTAATTATGTACAAATGTAGAAAAAATCTTCGTATTCTCACACATATAATCAAGGATATCTACAACAACTCTGTAATGATAGCCTTACCTCTCTAATCGCACTTCTTTCTTACATTCATCAGAAACAAGGCATAGGCAAAAGCAGACGCGAAAAAAACACGCCATACAAACCAAAAGTGTATTACTGAATGATTGCGGAGCACCAACACCCAACCCACCGGAAACAAAGAAAGCAGTAATAAGGGACTATAATTTAGCCACAGCGATGCATTTCTACGATACGTTCGTATGTTCCAATACAAAAATAAAATTACTATACTGGAAATAAACACCATTAATGATGGATAGGCTGTCAAATGATATAACATCCCGATAATAGAGAAATCATACCCTTCAAAAGATGTGGATGTCCTAAATACGATCTGAGCAATTGCGTCGGATATTTTATAGTCCACCAACCATGCGGCCAATATCCATTTACCTATCCACACAACTGCATAGCCAACAATCCACAAAGACGTACAACCAAGGACTAACTGATAACGCTGTTTCACCAGTTCAATCCTCCTTTCGTTCACAATAAAAGTCCTTTGGACTAGAAATGTAAGGGGCACACACAATGTCAGCAATGGGGTTGTCAGCAAATCAACATAACATGTCACGCTTCCAACTACAAAGAAAAAAAATCCCCACTCTTGTAACCTATAAATGGATTTATGCAATAGCACATATAGGCAAGCCAGCAAAGCCACATAAAACGTATTTGAATATTGGACTGTCAGAGGCACAATCCACAAATTAAACAACATAGCGGAACCCATAAAAGCCCATCCTGTGTCAGGCATTCCTTTAAGGAAAGACTGCCACACGACAATTCCGGCAAGCAACAACAGCAGGATTGCATTGATAATGCGAATATGCTGACAGTCAGCAAGCAATAAAACAGGACGCAAGAAAACCAAATAACCGTTCCAATAGCGAGTATAGTCGATTCGCTTATCAGTTTCCGTATGAGAATAATACAAATCGCGTATGCCTTCCAGTATACTCATACGATCGTCTTGTAACGTGTAGGTACATCGCAGAGATGATTCCAAAGGGCAATCGGAATCTACCCCCAAAGCAATGTTCATCATCAAAGCATCTGTGAAATTATCTAAACGAAAAAGAGGAATCTGCCCTATCCTATACTTTAATCCTTCTTTCTCCCATGTCTCGACAGAGGATAGGACCTGTTCTTTTATATACTGGCTCGGTATGGTGGAAACCGCAACCAACAAGCCCTGGAACACAGCCAACATACTCAAATACGTTAATAGGTACTTCATACCTAAAACGACACCCTTATACTTTCTGTTCATCTATTCCAAATCGCTAAGGTCCACACGTTCCCCTCCGTCACACACTCTTATTTGTACTCTTTTCCCGCTGCATCCACCCAGTGAGCCCCGTTCCACCACAGCGGTTTGTTCACAGCCGTGTCAAAATAAGACTGGCCTATTGCCGGCGCAGATGGACGAACGGACAACTGAGATTTCTCTATAACGTTCGTCTTATCCAAATCCAATAGATCTGCACACGAATGTGTGTGCGTAGGAAGATTGAAATCTAACAAACGCACTTCTATCTTAGTTCCTAAATAGGCGGTAATCAAATACTTGCCTCCGCCTATACAACATATTCCTTCCGCTTCCATGTTCTCTTCACTATCTGGATAACGGTAAGTTTCTACCTTGGACCCATCTGCCCGAATCACGTTCAAATACATATTGCGTGTTGTTCCCATATGAGAATACGATCCAGCATTCAACTGCAAAATATAACCTTGATAGTACTCCATTGCCTGAGACAACAGCGGATCGCCATGTTTGTCCGCTTGGTCTATTTCTATTGTACCCTTTTCTCTAAACTCATAATCAAGCAGCACGATCCGATTCCGAGCCTTGACCACATAAAGGCTATCCTCGTGTGCGTTACAAACGGCATCAATCGGCTCATCCTGAGGGAAGAAATCCGACAAGTCCACATCCCGAACATAAGTAAAATCCGGGAACGAATACATCCGCAAATAAGGCTTAGACGTATCCAAAGGGGCAATCATCACACTCCTGTAGTCTTCCGAGAACATCATATCATTGATATGGTATGCTTTTTCCAACCGATATCGTCCCACCTCATTCAGTTGCATATCTGTTTCATAGACATACGCCTCCGACATATCCTCATACGAATTTTTTATGCCAAAATACAAATGATTGGTGATTGGATTATACGCTACCGACTGATGGGCGTGATATCCATTTGTTTCCTCATAGTTAAAATAGCCATACCGAGTTACATACGGTGCGACCTTCGGCAATATTTCCTCTGGGCAGGGCAAACCTCCATCCAAGCCTATCCATGATTGAAGGAAGAACAACAAACTCAACAACATATCACAAACCGTCAAATAGTTATCTCATATTTTTGTATATCACATTTAGAATCGCAGTCGGCATCAATTTGGCCAAGGAATATAAGCAGGCATATGCCTCTGACTTCCAGCCGAAACCTAACATCTTATTTACTCTGTGTCGCAGTTGAAAAATAGATTTTGCATGTTTCCAACCTCTCCGCCGTTGAAAAAACTGACCATCCAATCTGAACCGCAACAAATACTCCGGTATATTAGCAAAGACACAACCATGATAGAAACCATTTGCCCACATCATAGTATCTTCTCCAAAATAGGTGTCCTCTGGATACAGACCAGCCTTATCGAAGTAGGTATTTCGAAACATTACAGTAGGATGAATCATGCAATCTCTTCTGGCAAAAAAGCGAAAGCATTCATCATGGGTCACTGGCATCTGCTTGTGGAAATAGTCCCCATTTGTATCAAACTCAACCGCCCACGTCCCAACGCAATCGACCTCCTTATGGTGTTGCAGAAATGCCACTTGCTTGGCAATCCTATCAGGCATAGATATGTCGTCCGCATCCATACGTGCGATATAAGTATAATCCTTTTCTCTTACACGTTCTATCAATTCATTAAGAGAAAATGCCAATCCTTTGTTCTCCGAACGCTGGAAAATAAATAGAGAATGCGTCTGCTGCATCTTATGCAAATACAAATCTACATCCGCATCCACCTTACCATCAAATTGAATCCACAAGTCAATGATTATACCCTCACACAACTGGTGCAACAAACTTTCTACACATTCCCTCACAACAGAGACCGTATCATTCTTATAGATTGACATAATCACTGCAACTCGTTCCATAGATCTATTCATCTTTATTGGTTAAATATCTATATATATCTTCCGATGCCTCTTCCCGTATTGGTTCACCCCAAAATTGACGGACAATCCAATCCCGATGAGAGAAGGCCAAAGGCACATCGTCCTTCACGTATTGCAGCAATTCCTCGAATGTATGAACACGCTTGCCCGGAGTATATTCATCAAAATCAAAGGCCAAATCTCTATCTGCCGTGATATATTCTTTATAATCGAACGGGAACAGTAACACATCCTTGTCACGCATCATAATATAGTCATAATAGATAGAAGAATAATCAGTAACCAACACAGAAGTGAACGGCAATATCGGATAAATATCTATACGTTTGTCCAGCACGATGATATTGGAGTAATCACGTACTGATTCCAACGAAAAAGCCTCCTCCGGATGCAGTTTCAGCAAGAACAAGTCATTCTTCTCAACCAGAATCTGGTTGAGCGCGGCAAAATCGAAATGAACCTCCTCCACAAAGTTCGAACGCTTCGACCTCCATGTTGGCATATACAAATATGACTTGCGACTTTGTTCCAACCTCCTAATCAATTGTCGGCTGCTTGCCGTCTCATACTTGTCGACAAACTTTTTCAACCGTTCCCTACCCCAGAAAAACAGTTCGCATCTCGGATAAAGAAACTCAATACAGCTTGACCGGTCAATCCGAAAGCACTCCATGAAATGCTGCGTCATCAATGGCGAGGTCGACAAAAAGCAATGAGGACGTTTGAACTGATAAGGCAGATAAATACGTGCAAGTACGTTCTTTTCATCACAAATCAATTTGCCCGATCCCTTGCTTGTCTTGAACTCAATGTTCTTTATTCCAACTCCATGCCACAGATTAACACGCTTCACCCCACCAGAAGTCCAAAAGTTCACGTCCGTCAACTGATAACTAAAGATATAGGATCCGGCTGTCAAACAGTGCCACAGTCCTTTCCAACTCCAACGGTAATAGGCAGGCAGCCCCAACTCACTCAAGTGTTTTACCTCGGTTCTGGATGCTGTAATCCATATGCATTGAACATCTTGCCGATGGTTAGACACCATGTCAATGAAAAAATACTTTGAGTTACCCGCAAAACCTATATGACTCCCGATCAACCATTTCTTACGACAACGTGGCATAAGGAACGAGACAGCATACATCGGATAGCCGTACAGCAGTTCCACATTTTTCATCACCAGTTCCTTCACGCTTCTGCGTTTTATCATCTGGCGCATGAGCGTAACCACATTCAGCAAACTCATATCTTCTTAATTTTTACATCAATAACCTCTCCTGTCATTGATGAGAATATACTGTTCACGGAAACCGCAGCTACCACATTGGACTTCAACAATGTATTATCCGGTTCTATACCAAAGTTCTTCACCCGCATCGGTGTCTTGGTCCGCTCCGGATTGATACAGTTGATGCGAACATGAGCATCGTGCCACTCTTCGCTCAATGCCTGGACGAAGTTAACGATAGCGGCTTTTGATGAAGAGTACAGGCTGTACAATGCCCTTCCCCTCGTATAGGAACTGGAAGTGAATAATAGCAGCGAACCCTTACTCTCTCTCAAATAGGGGAAAGCTTCTTTTGCCACAATTACCGATCCCAAGTAATTCACATGAATGCTACGCAAGATATCGTCATATCCCATATTCGTCAATGAAATCTTGTCTAATATGCCAGCTGTGTTAATCACAGCATCAATGCGGCCTTCCTTCTGATAGACTTCTTCCAATGCCCCATACACCGATGTCCGATCCGACACATCCACACCGTTGGCCGAACGACTGTAAGAATACACATGTGCTCCATATGTCCGACAGATGTTCACAATATCTCCCCCGATGCCATACGACCCACCAAATACAACAATGACAGAAGTTGGCAACAACTCCTGCGCTCTTGGGGTAATGGTTTCATTTTGGTCGGCCAGCGACTTCAACTGAAACAATTTATCCAGCAAAAACAAGTCTTCCTTATATGTCAGTTTCATATTGAACTGTTCTCCGTTCACCACATAAACAGGTTCATCCGGCAGATATTTGTAGACCACGCCACAATCGTCCGTTGTCCGAAACTGCGGATCCTGCAGAGCCCGTTCGTATGCTTTTTTTATTACCGAACGTCTAAAGGCCTGTGGCGTTTGTCCATTACGCAAGTAGTCGCGAACTGGGATTCCATTGATGTGATTCCGTTCATCCACCTGAATTATGGTGTCTGTCGTTTTAATCGCAACGTCTACCGCATGATAGGTATCCAACGCACGAATACAATCGGTGATGATACGCTGGTTGACCAACGGCCGGACAGCATCATGAAAGATCAAGTTAACCTCTTCTTCATATGCCTCAATAGCCGACAGGCTGGAATGATACCGCTCCTGACCTCCTTGCAATATCTTCTTCAGTTTCGTGTACCCATTCTTCATCGCTATCTCCTCCACTTCATTCACATATGACGGATTAGACACGACCGCAATTTCATCAATTAATGGATGATTCTGAAACACGTCCAACGTATGTTCAATCACCTTCTTCCCTGCAACTTTCAAAAATTGTTTGGGGACCGAATCGCCTAAACGTTGTCCCGTTCCTCCTGCTAATATGACAGCAATATTCCTCATATTTGTTTTTTTTCAAATGTACGTATTCTATCTGAGAGAGACAAACACTGCCGCTCTTTTCAACCTATTATTCCTTCTCTATAAAATTTCTCCAGACCAGACACGACCGTCCGCACATCGTAACCTGCTTCTACCGCCCGATTGGCATGACCTGTCCGTTCGTGACTTAAAGCGGACAAAGCACAATCCGCCCATGTCTCGGCCGTTTCCTTCAACGATATGAACTCAACATTCTCCGTAATCTGCACCTGACGGGGCACACAGTCGCTGGCTAAGCACCACAATCCGGATACCTGGGCCTCCACCAACGTCAATGGCAATCCCTCGAATAAAGAAGGCAACAGAAAACAATCCACTGCATTCAATAGCGCCGGGATATCATCCCGTCCGCCCAAGAAACGAACCTGTTCACCTATACCTTTCTGTGCCACAATGCTCTGCAACTGATTACGTTCAGATCCCTGCCCTATCAGCAATAACAAACTATCAGACCGACGATGCAGAATTCGGTCGAAGACTTCCAATAAAAAGGCATAGTTCTTCACCTTCTCCAGACGTCCCACCGAACAACAGACAAACTGCCCATTCAACCCCATTTCGTCGCGCATCCGTTTCCTCTGCTGCGGACGATACTGAAAAGCCTCTGCATCAATGCCATTTCGAATAATCAAATAGGCAGATGAGTCCACCACGCTTTTCGGAAACATCCATGCCGCCGCCACATCCGAGCAAGCAAAATAATGAGTGGCCGAAACCTTCATCATTAGTTTGAACAACCGTTCTCTTTGTGGGGAAGTTCCTGTTTCCGAGGCCGCGCTATGCGAATGGATAATCCGAGTCTTGATGCCACACAACATGGCAAGCAACAAGAAAATGCAACGATCAATCTCTCCAGTGTGCAGATGCACCACGTCGTACTTGCCCCGAAGAAACATCCTACACACATAATACAACTTATAGAGGAAAAACGGGACACGCACGCTCCGCTTTGCAAAAGCCTCTGCGATGGAATAGATGGTACCTGTCCGCCGCAACCGTTCACCTATCGAAGGTGGCACCTCCTTCGTATCAATCAGATAATCAATCTCTACCTGATTCCAATGATTGCTCATGTTAAGGAACAGACTGGTGACTCCATCCATATTCAAGTTATACTTGATGTATAGAACCTTTTTCTTCTCCATGGGACAATTACCCTTTCCGTCTTACAAATTTGTCATACAATATGCGGTATTCCCTCATCCGACACAGACAAGCGAGACCTACATAATACACCACCCCAGCCAATAGGCCAACAAATAGTTTCATCCATAAACTATCCAGCAACATTTGCACACTGTAAACAACAGCAGCCATAGAAAATCCCAATAACACGATAGGTAATAGTTCCTTCGCCTGACTTCTCAACCCACACCGTATAGAAGGACCGGAATAGCGAGTAATGATAAAAATATCTAATATTGAATAGACAATCAGCCCCAGACAGATTACCTTCAGACCATAGAATAACGATACAATTAAAATGGTCACTCCAACTATTTTCTTATATATTTCTGCCTTCAAAAAGTAGGTCATTTGGCCCTTCACCTTCAGTATAATATAGTTGGCAGCCATCACTGGTGTCCAAACAAAGGCAATGCAAAGTATCTGCAGTAGCGGTACAGAGGGTAGCCACTTATCAGTCAGCACCACCCTAACAACCGGTTCAGCCAGCGCACAAAGCCCCAGTGTAAGCGGAAAGATGATGAAGCACGACATACGGAGATACTGAACGAAACTCTGCCGCAATTTCTCCTCGTCATGTTGTATCTTACACTGGATGGGGAAAATGGCATTGTTCATGATCTCGTTCAGTTTATAAGAAGGCACCTGTGCCAATATATACGAACGATTAAAGAACCCCAATTGCTGTGCCGAGAACTTCTTACCGATGGCTATCGTATACAGGTTCAAGTAGATAATCTGCAGCAGATTCGCACTCAACAGTTTCACTCCGTACGAGAACAGCGAACGAAACGAATCCATCGAGAACACCCACTGTGGCTTCCACTTCGTCACAACCCACGATAACAACGTAATGAAAAGGGAATTCAGTAGCAACTGGGCGATCAATGCCCAAATACCAAATCCACGATAGGCCATAACGATACTACAAATGCCACTAATAAGAATCGACATACCCGAAATGAAAGCCTGCTTCTTGAATTGGAGTTCTATCATCAACTTCGCCCGCTGCACTACAGAAAAAGCGCCGATGACAATAATCAATCCAATTACTTTGGCATACAGACTCAACGAAGGCATCTGATAAAAATCGGCTATCAGCGGCGAAGCAGCATACAATGCCCCATAGGCCAGTACGGATACACCGATATTGAAGTATAGAGCAGTCGAATAATCCTCTACAGTCCTATTGGACTTCTGAATCAAAGCATTCGACAAACCGCCGTCCACAAAAGCTTGGGCCACAGAGATAAACACACCCAGCATGGCTACCACCCCATAGTCGGACGGCAGTAGCAGACGTGCCAAAACAATCTCGATGATAATCTGTCCGCCCTGAACGGAGAAACGTTCCACCGCACTCCAAAAGACACCACTAAACGCCTGTTGTTGCAACGTCATCGCTTATTCGTTTTAATCGTATTTTTCCAATCGACCTCGAAAGCCAAAGGACGATGAAATAGAACACCACGCCCGACACGACTTCCTGCATATTCGGAAAGAAATTTGCACGAGGCATGAAAATAATATTCTGAACAAAGAAATAAGAAAGAAGGAATAGGAACCTGCTTCCCTTGAGATATTTCATGTGCACAGCCAATACGACTCCCGTCAGGATACACATGACGAAAAAGAATGGCAGTCCTAAATCATAGAATTCGGCCAGGAACGAGGAACCGATACCGCGTCCTTCATAGAAATGCTCAGGCGAAAGGAAATAAGTTAACTTATCTCCCAGCATGTGTGTCTTTTGCAAATTCTCAAAGGTCTGTCCGTGACCGAACCCAAACGTCACCAAGGGTGCCAACAAATACGGCAATCCGGTGTTGACGAACAATCCCTTGTAGTAAATCATATAGCCCAGCACCAACATCGAGACGCCCTGTTGTAAGAAGAACAAGATAAGCAGTTCAGACGTATCGAAACCACCACTTCCCCGGAACGAAACCATCCACTGAGAAACAAATATGGAGACGCCCGCCAGCAATATGAACTTGAACAACGACACGGTTTGCTTTTGCTTATAGAAGGAGAAATATAGCCACAACACATAAAGCAACGGTACAAACACCTTCGAACGGGAGCCCTTCATCATATTCAAGATGTTCAGCAAGAAAAAGACCGAAGAAACCAGCAAAAATTTCCGTTTCGATGGACGTGTAGTCACAAACACGGCATACGAACAAATAAAAACAGTGCCCGATCCTGCCGTCCAAAACGGGTACTCCAGTTCGTCCAGCGTGCCGTCGAACACGGCCAGATAGCCATTGTCCAAAATGGTCTTCAACTCAATCGAGTACTTGCAGAACACCCCCGGCAACGACAGCATGAAGAAGAACAAGGCCCAATACTCCAACGCCGGATCGGGTTCAAAGCGGAAAGGTATCTCTTTTTCAGTATATCCCGTCGTGCAATACAAATAACCCAAATGAATAGTCAGCAACGACAAAATCAACAACAACAGGAGTTCGAACTGCACCTGGTAGGGCATATAGATATCCACCATCAAGTTGCCATAACTGAAGTCCCACTCTCCCAACAGGTCGAATAGCACCCGCCCATACAAGAAGATGAACATCGTATACAGGAAAATCGTATACAGATGGAAAGGTCCTTTTTTCCTCAGGTTATGAAATACAATACAGGCCCAAAATGTCAGCAACTCGTATTTCATCACATCCAGATGTACCTGTTTTATCCCACTCAGATAAAACAGCAACAACTCGAGTGCGACAACCCCGATAAGGGCCAGTTGCCACAAAAACGGAGCCGGAACTTTCAGCGAAAAGTCCTTTCCCATGATTGCTACTTAGCCAACAACTTACCCCAAATCAGTTTGATTCTGTCCTCAAACAGAATCCACCCCAGCGTGCCAGCAAAAGCCATGAAACAGAAAGCAATCAGAATGACCAGTTTCTTTGGAGAAGCCGCTCTTCTCGACATGACAGCCGGCTGGATGACCGCATACACCGGGGTCTGCTGCTGCACCTTCATACGAGCCAACTGCAGCTGCTGTGCCACCTGATTATAGATGGTATACGTCATGTTCACCTGCTTCTCCAGTCGTTCTTCTTCTATTTTATAGCGTTGCAGCACCACATCCATGTGAGCATCCATAAACGAGGCATAGTCTTGTTGGGCTTGCCGATAGTTCTGCTCCGCCTCGGCATACATTTCTTCCGTGAAAGCCAAATCTACCCGGGCCTTCCTCGTCCGATAGTCCACGATATACGTCTGCAACCGATCCTTGATGGTGTCGGCCAACGCAGCAGAAATCAAAGGATCCTGCATTCGTACAGACAGGTTGATAACCCCCGTTTTCTTATTGATGATGGCCGTAATACTTTCTTGCAGAGTCTTCACCGCAATTTCCTGATCGCGCGTCAGATTGAAATAGTCGGCATGAGCGGGATCACCCTTGGGTTCTTTCTCCTTCAGCAAACCCACCAACCATCCTAACGCCTTTCCGGGAGCAGAAAGAATATAGCCAAACCACGACGAGCGGGTGTGATGCTCCAGATAATCGTACAAGGAGGTCTCCACATCGCCTTTCTTTGTCTTCACCTGCACATTGAACAAGTTCACCAAAAAAGGTGTCGTCTTCAGCACGTCCGGATACAAGTCGGGCGAAACAGCGTCATCACCGCCCCCCATACTGCCCAGGTTGATACCAGCAAGCGAGGCCAATGAACTGAGGCTACCACTCAACGACGATCCAGCGCCGGTAGCTTCCGGCACCAACGTCACCTTTGTCTCATATTCCTTGGGAATACTGAACGCAATAATTATCCCTAACACACCTCCGATAAAGCAGTTTTTGACAATCAGACGCTTGCGCCCCCATACCTTACGCGTCAAGGCTATCAAATCGACTTCCTTCACTTTCACTCTGCTATTTTGTTCTTCGTTCATTTCCTAATCCTTTCCGTTAAGGGGTTTATTTAAACAAGCCGACCAGGGTGGCCGCCATGGTGGCGATGGCCGAGGCGGACGACGAGAGGCTCAGGATTTCGGCCACGCCGAATCCGGACTTCTGCTGCTTGTAGGGGACGATGACCTCGCATCCGGGCTGGATGGCCTTCTTGCTGTGCGAGCTGAGCCGGCCCACCGTGCCGTTCATGTAGATGACGTAGGCGCGGCTCTTCTTGGCGCGGTAGGCGTAGCCGCCGGCCTTGTCGACGTATTTCGAGAGTTTCTTGCCCTTCTGGTACGTGACGGTGGTGGGGTGCATCACGGCCCCGTTGATTTTCACCGTATTGGTATACTGCGGGATGAGGATGCGGTCGCCCTCGCGCAACACGATGTCATAATCGCTTCCCGGATTGTTCAAGGCCTTCTCCAGGTCCATGCCGACGTAGTAGGAGTCACCCATCTCGAACGACTCTTCTTTCACGGTTTCGTTGTTCCACTGCACCTTGGCCGTACGGAGGGCCGTCTCCAGACGGCGACGCTCGTCGGGTGTCATGCGACGTTCCAGGCGGGCACCCTTCACGTAAGCCTCGTTCGTGACACCTCCGGCGCTGGCTATCAGTTCGCTGATGCGCTGGCTCTTGCTGGATAGCGTATAGGTGCCGGCGAAGAGGATTTCGCCCGAGATGGTCACGTTCTGCTGCACCTGGTAGCCCGGACTGCGGCGCACGTAGACCTCGTCGAAAGGTTCGAGCACGAAGCCCGGGTCGCCTTCCACCACGAAGCCCTCCTTCAGAGCAAAGGAATAGACCTTGGCAATGGTGCTGGTGGAAGCGGTCGCCTTGGTGTCGCGCACACGTCTGGACACGTCGACACGGACGGTCGAAGCGGCTTCCTTCAGTCCGCCGGCCTGCAGGATGATGTCTTCCAGCGTCATGTTCTCGCCATAGGGGAACTTGCCGGGTTTCGACACTTCGCCCGAGATGGAGACTACACGCGCTTCCTGCATGTCGTGGATGCTGGGAATGAAGACGATGTCGTCCTTGTGCAACGGGATGTCCGCCACAGTGCCGTCCAGCAATCCCTTCATGTCGACGGAGATGACTTCCAGGTTCAAGTCGTCGCGATAGCGGTGCAGCACGGCCCGGTTGAGGAACGCGTCGCCACGCACGCCTTCAGCCTTCTCCACCAGTTCGCGCACGGTGGTCACGTTGCCGCCCATCTGATACATGCCGGGACGATAGACCGCACCGCGCACCTCCACCAGGTTGGAGTAGCGGGTCAGGACGGAGTCGACAAAGACCGAGTCGCCATCCATCACCTTGAAGGTGTTGAAATCGAACTCGTCCACCGTATAGATTTGATACTCCCGTCCGCTCTTGCGGATGAGGCGGACGTTTTTCGTGTAAGCGTCGCCGCTCATGCCGCCGGTGTACTCCAGCAACCGGCCCACGCTTTCGGACTTTTTCATTTCATATATCATCGGGCGCTTCACCTTTCCGGCCACCTGCACCAGGCAGTCGTAAGGGCCTACCACGATGACGTCACCATCCGCCAGGCGGACATTGCCTTGCTGCGACCCATTGATGATGTAGTCGTACACATCGATGGTATTCTGCACCTTATTGTTCCGATACAACTTGATAGAACGGAGCGTACCGATGTCGTTCACACCGCCGGCGATGTAGAGGGCGTGAAACACCGTCGCCAACGAGGAGATGGTGTACGAGCCGGGCACGCGCACCTCGCCCATCACGCTGACCTGGATGGAGCGGAGCTGTCCAAGGGTCAGTTTCACGTGGGTCGTGTTGTTGCCGATGCCGGCATATATCTTGCTCAGTTCGCTGCGTACGTACTCGCCGGCCTGCGCCAGGGTGAGGCCGGTCAGGTAGAGCGGACCGTAGTTCGTCACCTGCACGAACCCGTCGGGCGAGATGGTCTCGTCGATAGTGTTCTGCGAGGCACCCCATACGTCGATGATGACCTCGTCGCCAGGGCCGAGCACGTAGTTTTCAGGCGTGGCGATGTTGAGGTTCGGTTCGAAGGTCAACTGACGGTTGTTGAAGATGTTTCGTCCGAACACCTCGTTTATCTTGTCTATCTGCAGCGACTGGAGCATGTCGTTCAGCCGTTCGCTGTCCTCCACACCCAGTTGGTCCGACCCGCCCAGTCCGACCTTGGCAGCCACCTCCGTAGCGGCGGAACCTTTCATCATCCGGCTGGTTGCGTCGTCTTCGGAACTGCGCGTACGAATGACGTTGTTGTTGCCCAACGTGGCCGAAGAGGCAGCCGACTTGTTTTTCTCGTATTTTGCCTTCAGTGCCTGCAGACGGCTGACCGAAACTCCTTTCTTCACCAGTTCGCGGGCGATGTCCTGCTGGCTCTTTCCGCTCATCTGGCCTTCCATCACATACTGCATGATTTGCTCGTCGGACATGTTCTGCGCCACGCTCACCTGGCACACCGTCAGCAGCAACATCAATAAGACTGATAACTTACGCATTTCTTTTCTCTCTATGGTTATATTTTATAAAAATCTCGGCAAAGGTACAACTTTCTTTTCTAATAAACGTAAAAGCCTCTGGAATATTGCAAGTGGCCACTCACGAAGCAGTCATTTCCAAACACACATCACACACACCCGGATTTTCCCGTGTCGTCTGAAGCATCTCCTCGACCACGCCCCCCCTTTTTCATGCGCATACTCGTACAGGCCCGAGAGAGTACTCGCATAAGGCCGGGTGCATACGCGCATCCGGCCGTGAGGGTACTCACCCAACGTTTTCACCATTTTTATACAAAAAGGCACAGAAGATGTCTGACAAATGCCTATATTTGGAGGAAACGTTAACCTTTTAAACAATTCGCGCTATGTTAATCGGAATTCCCAAAGAAATCAAAAACAACGAGAGCCGCGTGGCAGTGACCCCTGCCGGAGTGAAAGAATTCATCCGCCACGGACACCGGGTGCTGGTGCAGCACACAGCCGGCGAAGGTTCCGGATTTGCCGACCGGGAGTATGAAGAAGCCGGTGCCACCATCGTGGCCGGCATCGAGGACGTATACGCCCAGGCCGAGATGATTGTCAAAGTGAAAGAGCCCATCGAGCAGGAATACCCGCTGGTACGTCCGGGGCAATTGCTCTTCACCTATTTCCACTTTGCTTCCGACGAGGCGCTGACGCACGCCATGATTCAGAGCAAGGCCGTCTGCCTGGCCTACGAAACCGTGACGTGGCGTGGCACCCTGCCCCTGCTCGTCCCCATGTCCGAAGTGGCCGGACGCATGGCGGCACAAGAGGGAGCCCGCTTCCTGGAGAAACCGCAAGGAGGCAAGGGACGGCTGATGGGCGGAGTGCCCGGTGTGAAGCCCGCACGCGTGCTCGTGCTGGGTGGAGGCGTGGTCGGCACCAATGCCGCCCAAATTTGCGCCGGAATGGGAGCCGACGTGGTCATCATGGACATCTCGCTGCCCCGTCTGCGCCAACTGGCCGACACCCTGCCACGCAACGTGAAGACGCTGTATTGCACCAACCACAACCTGGAAAAGGAACTTTCGCGAAGCGACCTTGTCATCGGAGCCGTCCTGGTGCCTGGAGCCAAGACACCCCACCTCATCACGCGCGACATGTTGCCTCTGATTAAGAAAGGAACGGTCCTGGTCGATGTGGCCATCGACCAAGGCGGATGCTTCGAATCGTCTCACCCGACCACCCACTCCGATCCCATCTACGAGGTGGACGGCGTAATCCACTACTGCGTGGCCAACATCCCGGGTGCCGTGCCGCAGACCTCGACACTGGCACTGACCAACGCCACCCTGCCCTACGCGCTCCGACTGGCCGACAAGGGATGGCGCACGGCCTGCGCGGAAGATGCCGGCCTGGCAGAAGGGCTGAACATCGTCGAAGGCAAGGTGGTATACAAAGCCGTGGCCGACGCCTTCGGGCTGGAATGGAATCCGAGTTATTGACCGATTTGGGTTTAACCCTAACCAACAAAAGAAGCCCGGGCCTGCTACCGAAAGAGGTAACAGACCCGGGCTTCTTTGTTGGTTCGTATTCCGCGGTTTATTCCACCGATGTATAGGTGACGTGCATTTGCAACTTGACGCCATCGGGTCCTCCTTCGAGGCGGGCGCTGGTCAAGCCCAACTGATGGCTGACATCGACCACGGTGGTGCTGGACGAACTGGTGCTCGTAGAAACCACGACGGGAATCAACACCACCTTGTTCCAATCGGGATGGGCGGATGCGAAAGCTTCATCCGTCAGACCAGGATTGTCTGCCAGGGCTTTCTGCTTCTCTGACCAACAGGTCTGCACCAACGTGTTGATATTGCTAAACAGATAAGCATTGTTCGACAGCGTAGCCTGATAGGAGGTCTTGTCGTCGTAGAGTTCGTTGTCCTCGAAGAAACTGTACATATCGGCCTTGCGCAACAGCAACACACGATTGGGCCTCGGATAGTTGTCGGCCTGGTTCTCCACCACATCGTTGTAGAGCGTGAAACGAAGACGGACGGCATTCAGCGTATCCGACCGATGTTCGCCGGCAAACACGCTATCCACCGGCAATGTGGCTTCGGTGAAGATGCCGGCCGGTGTTTTCAGGTAGGTGTGCTTGGTTTCGGCCGTCAGTTCTTTCAGCCGCTCGGCATTACGGAAGCGGTTGGACTGCACCACCTCTTTGGTGGCCTCGAACAGGGCCATCGACTTCACCATCATCGAGTCGAGATTGGGCGTACCGTCCTCGCGACGGATGATGTTGCCTATCGAGTCGGTCCCGTAAATCTGCGTGAACAGGATGAGCGAAACGCCCGTGACAGGCAGCAGCGTATGGTCTCCCATCTCGTGTTTCACGTATATGCCTTTGAACACATGCTGGACGAACGACTCCGAATCGCGGAAATACTCCGGATGCTCGCGGTTAGCCCGCATCACCCGATTGGCAAACTCATCCGGGAAACGCACGCGGATGGAGTATTCCGAATAAGTATTCCACAAGGAATCTTTGAGGGTGAGGTCCTTGAGCGAATAGAACTTGCTGCCCAACAGGCCGGAAGCGGCATCATAGTAATCTGCCGGATTCACCGCCGAATAGGAATGGTCCTTGCCCGACTGCAGGTCCTTGTTCAGTTCGTAGACGCTCAGTTTGTTCGTCGCCAGCGAATCACCGTAATAGTCATTTTTCTGGTAATATAAATAAAGGTACGCCTGATGAGCGATGAACAGGCTGTCAGGCACGGTCTCTATTTCCAAGTTATCCGGACAATGAAGTTGAGCCATGAAGTCAGTTTCCACCTCGCCAAAGTCGGAATCGACATAGCGCCCCAAATAACCGGTCGTGGTGCGCAAGTAAATCGAATCGGCCAAGAGCGACTGCGTACGCACCTCGTAGGTGGCTGTTTTCACATTGATGATGTCCGATGGAGGCATCATTCCGCCTCCCAACGTACCCGTATTGTCATCGCAGGCATAGGCCAGCAAGGCCAGCAGGGCTATCCAAATGGTTCTTCTCATCTTTTTCAAACGGATTTATTTCGTGGCGCTTTCGCCCACCAAGTCATAAAACTCATTGAAGGCATGTGCGTAGCCTTCAGCCCCCTGATAGTCGAGCACGGGCAGGCCGCGTTCGCGGGCAAAGGCCATCACCTCGGAATTCACCTCCGGACTGTTTTGAATCACACCATCGGAATAGGTAAGCGCCAATTTCATCAAATCGACATACGTGGACTGACCAGACAAACCGGCTACGTCGGCCGCCGTCACGCCCTTCAGCATCAATTGCGAAGCGAAGTCCTCCGGAAGGTTCTTTTGCAGTTCGTCGGCATAGACCGAGAACACGACTTTGGCATCGCGGAACGAAGGTTCGTCGGCATACGCCCGCTTGATGTACAACGGAGCCAGTGCCGCCATCCATCCATGACAATGAATCACATCAGGACACCAACGCAGTTTCTTCACCGTTTCAAGTACGCCGCGCGCATAGAACACGGCCCGGCTTGCATTGTCGGCATATTCCTCGCCGTTCTCGTCGCACTTCTGCAGGCGGTTCTGGAAGAAATCATCGTTGTCGATGAAATACACCTGCATGCGGGCCGACTGGATGGAGGCCACCTTGATGATGAGCGGATGGTCGGTGTCGTCGATGATCAGGTTCATTCCCGATAGGCGAATCACCTCGTGCAACTGATTTCTACGTTCGTTGATGTTGCCCCACTTGGGCATGAAGGTTCGGATTTCCCGTCCTTCTTCCTGAATGGCCTGTGGCAACTGCCGTCCCACCAGCGACATTTCCGTCTCGCCCACGTAAGGGGTCATTTCCTGTGTAATAAATAATACCTTGTTCACCTTCATTTTCTGTTGCTTAGAAATATCGGGCAAAGATAGGGAAAATTGCCGGATTTTTTTCTTTATGTGGCAAATAATGACTTATTTTGCACCGTTTTTTTGGTAAAACCAATAGCAAGAAATGAAAATCATACAGACTATCAAGGACTTGCAAGAAGTTCTTGCCGCCCCCAAGGCTGAAGGGAAGCATGTGGGGCTCGTTCCTACGATGGGAGCATTGCATGCCGGCCATGCGTCGCTGGTGCAGCGTTGCGTAGCCGAAAACGACATCACCGTCGTCAGCATCTTCGTCAATCCGACTCAATTCAACGATAAGACAGACCTCGAACTCTATCCCCGTACGCCCGAGGCCGATTATGCCCTGCTCGAACACGTGGGAGCGACCTACGTATTCGCCCCGGCGGTCGAGGAAATGTATCCCGAACCGGATACGCGCGTCTTCTCCTTCGCCCCGCTCGACACGGTAATGGAAGGACGCTATCGGCCGGGCCACTTCAACGGCGTGGCACAGATTGTCAGCAAACTTTTCGAAGCCGTCGGACCGCACCGGGCCTATTTCGGAGAGAAGGATTTCCAGCAACTGGCCATCATCCGCGAAATGGTACGCCAACTGCAATTGCCCCTGCAGATTGTGGGTTGCCCCATTGTACGCGAGCCAGACGGACTGGCCTTGAGCAGCCGGAACGCTCGCCTGAACGAGGCTGAACGCCAAACGGCCCTCGCCATATCGCGCACCTTGTTCGAAAGCCGCACGTACGCCGCCGACCACAACGTGGCCGACACACGCGCCTGGGTGGAACAACGCATCGCCGACACGGAAGGCCTGCAGCTGGAGTATTTCGAAATCGTGGACGGACGCACCCTGCAACCCATCGCCGACTGGGCCGAAACGGACTACGCCGTCGGCTGCATCACCGTCTTCTGCGGCCCCGTACGCCTCATCGACAACATCAAGTATAAAGAGAACCTATAACCCCCCTCACCACCAAAAGTATAAGGAGAGCAACCGTATGATGATTGAAGTACTCAAATCGAAATTGCATTGCGTGCGGGTGACGGAAGCCAACCTGCACTACATGGGCAGCATCACCATCGACGAAGACCTGATGGACGCAGCCGGCTTGATTGCAGGAGAGAAAGTGCACATCGTGGACAACAACAACGGGGAGCGGTTCGAGACCTACGTCATCCGCGGCGAAAGAGGGTCGGGGTGCATCTGCCTGAACGGAGCGGCGGCACGCAAAGTGCAGGTGGACGACATCGTCATCATCATGGCCTATGCCTGGATGGACCAAAACGAAGCACGGGAGTTCCGCCCGTCGGTGGTATTCCCCGACTCGACCACCAACAGCCTTCCCCGCTGACCCTCATTCCGCCCCATACAGCCGGACACGGCAAAAGGCATACAGGAAACGCCCTATATAATAAGGTGTAAAGCATACGATTTCTCCCTCTCGGGCAATGGACCTTGGGGTTTATCCGTCGAGATGAAGCGGAAAGCAAGATGGCACGGAAAGAGGCGGGAAACAGGCCGGAAAGCCTTCCCCTCCGAAGACAAGAGAAAACGTATGGGCGATTTGAAGGCCGATTTGGGTTAAATATGTCAAAAAGGAGGGAAGAAAGGCATGAACCTTCTTCCCTTTTTATATTTTTGCAAACCTATAAACCTCTAAAACAAAGCATCAAAGAATGAAACTGAAAAAACTGATTCCTTTCCTCCCGGTTATCCTTCTGATTGGAGCCGGATTGTCGTCGTGCCTAAAAGGCGATGAATACAAACCTCGTTCATACAGTTATTTCACGGTTCGGAAGACACCCACTACGTCGTCTGGCATCGTGCTGATACAAGACATGACCGGCTACAAGTTCATCCCTTCGGCCACCTCCGTAAAGGAACTGGGCGGACTGACCAACGTAGAACGCGCCTTTTTGGAGTTCACCTATCAGGACGGGCAGAGTTTCACGGAAGGAACAACCGAATTCCACATCGACCTGGTGAATTACGGGAACTCGTTTGCCATCGCCACGAAAGATTTCTGCCAACGGCTGGACACGCTGGCGAACGACTCGCTGTCTGAGTTCCCCAACATCTGGGCTTTCGGAGGATACGTCAACACGGTGGTAGGAGCCTATGTGTCCGACCGTGTCTACATCGACATGGTGAAGGAACGCATCTGCGGCGACACACTCTACCTGCACGTCAACCAGAACCTGGACCGTTCCAAGAAGAACTATACCGCCTACAAGTGCCTCAACAGTTTCCGCCTGCCGGAAGCCAACGAATTGGCCGCAGAGGGCATCCAACCCGTACGCGACTCCATCGTCATTGCCGTATCGGGCACGGTGGGAGTCTACAACGGCACAGAGACCCGCTATCAGTATACGAAATATAAATTTGAATAAACCGTTTTGAACTACAAAGCCCTTTTCCAACGCATACTTCGTCTGCTATCCGCCCCAGGCAAGGAATGGCAAGACATCCTGACGGAAGACAAGCGCACGGTGATGCCGGCGTTTGTCTATCCCCTTATCGGGTTCTGCGGACTGGCCGTTTTCCTGGGTACACTCATGGAGGGAAGCGGAGGAGCCAGCGGATACCTCGTGTTTCAGCGGGCCATGACCACCTGCTGCGCCCAGTGCGTATCGCTCTTCGGCGGGTATTTCCTGGCAGCCTACGGCCTCAACCAACTGGCCACGCGTTTTTTCAGCCAGCCGGACAACCAGCCTCTCATGCAGCAATTGGCCGGATACGCGCTCGTGGTGACCTTTGTGTTGCACTTCGCCACCGCCCTCCTGCCCGAATTCGCCCTCTTGTCGTGGATTTTCCAGTTCTACACCATCTACATCGTATGGGAAGGTGTACAGGCACTCCTCCACCTGGACGAGAAACAGCAGATGCCTTTCACGCTCGCAGCCTCGCTGCTGCTATTGGCATGCCCTGCCTTCATCGGCTGGATATTCAACCACATGACCACCCTTTTGAACTGACCCATGAAACTGACGCCTATCAACATCAAAAACAAACGGGCTTCGTTCGACTACGAGTTCATCGACACCTATACCGCCGGCATTGTCCTGACCGGAACGGAAATCAAATCCATCCGTCTGGGCAAAGCCGGCCTGACCGATACGTTCTGTTTCTTCAACCAAGGTGAACTTTGGGTGAAAAACATGCACATTGCCGAATATTTCTATGGTTCGTACAACAACCACGCCGCCCGTCGCGACCGCAAACTCCTGCTCACCCGAAAGGAACTGGCCAAACTGGAACGGGGCGTACAAGCCAGCGGATTCACCATCGTCCCCGTACGCCTCTTTATCAACGAACGTGGACTGGCCAAACTGGTCGTCGCGCTGGCCAAAGGAAAGAAAGAATTCGACAAACGAGAATCATTGAAAGAGAAAGCCGACCGTCGAGAGATGGACCGGATGTTCAAACGCTAATCCCCCCTTACCACAGTCCGACTGCATCATGACACACCCACTGGAGCAAGCCGCCCTGGAACACGTCCTCATCCTCGATGGAGCCATGGGGACCCTTATCCAGACCTATCCTCTGCGCGAAGCCGATTTTCGGGGCGATGTTTTGCCTGCATCAGCCGTACAGCAATTCGGAAACAACGACTTGCTCTGTCTGACGCGCCCCGACATCATCTCCGAAATCCATCGCCGCTATCTGGAGGCTGGAGCCGACATCATAGAGACCAACACATTCAACGCCAATGCCATCTCCCAATCCGATTACGATGCTGCACACTTGGTGCGCCGCATCAATCAAGAAGGAGCCCGGCTGGCACGGCGCATGGCCGATGAGCAGACAGCACGGACGCCCGAACGCCCACGCTTCGTAGCCGGTTCGGTCGGCCCGACCAACAAGACCTGCTCGCTTTCGCCCGACGTCAACAACCCCGCCATGCGGGCTGTGGACTTCGACACCATGCGCTCGGCCTATCAGGAACAGATGGAGGGGTTGCTGGAAGGCGGGGTCGACGCCCTGCTTATCGAAACCATCTTCGACACGCTCAACGCAAAAGCCGCCCTCTTTGCGGCCGAAGAAGCCATGCAGGCCGTAGGACGCCGCGTCCCGTTGATGCTTTCCGTCACCGTGTCCGACACAGGCGGACGAACCCTGTCCGGACAAACCCTTGAGGCCTTCCTGGCCTCCGTGGCCCACGCTCCGCTCTTCTCCGTCGGACTCAATTGCTCGTTTGGTGCAGCCCAACTGAAACCATTCTTGGAGTTGTTGGCCGCCCAAGCGCCCTACCGAATCAGTGCACACCCCAATGCCGGACTTCCCAACGCCCTGGGACAATACGACCAATCGGCCGAGGAAATGGCCCACGAAACGGAAGCCTATCTGGCCGAAGGACTGGTCAACATCCTGGGCGGATGTTGTGGCACCACACCGCGACACATTGCCCTGATGGCCGAACAAGCCGCCCGTTTCCGGCCGCATCAACCGGCTGCCGCACCAACCCAGTTATGGCTTGCAGGGTTGGAACGCCTGTCTGTCACACCCGAAGTAGGTTTCGTCAACGTAGGCGAACGCTGCAACGTGGCCGGATCGCGCAAATTCCTGCGCCTCATTCAAGAAAAGAAATACGATGAAGCCTTGGCCATCGCACGCCGGCAGGTGGACGATGGAGCCTTGGTCATCGACATCAACATGGACGACGGCTTGCTCGACACGCAAGCCGAAATGGTACACTTCCTCCGCCTCATTGCCTCCGAGCCGGAAATCGCCCGCGTACCCTTGATGATAGATTCGTCCCATTGGTCCGTCATCGAAGCCGCCCTCCAATGCATCCAAGGAAAGGCGATTGTCAATTCACTCTCGCTCAAAGAGGGAGAGGAAACCTTCCTGGCCCGTGCACGCCAGGTGAAACGCATGGGCGCTGCACTGGTTGTCATGGCGTTTGACGAACAAGGACAAGCCGACACATACGAACGACGCATCGCCGTGTGCGAACGCGCCTACCACCTCTTGGTGGACCAGGTTGGATTCAACCCGGCCGACATCATTTTCGACCCCAACGTGCTGGCCGTGGCCACCGGAATCGAAGCACACGACCGCTATGCCCTCGATTTCCTCCGCGCCACCCACTGGATTCGGACAAACCTGCCCGGCGCACACGTAAGCGGCGGAGTCAGCAACCTTTCTTTCTCTTTCCGTGGAAACAACTACGTGCGCGAAGCCATGCACGCCGTCTTCCTCTATCATGCCATCCGGCAAGGGATGGACTTCGGCATCGTCAATCCGGCCACCAGTGTGCTCTACACCGACCTGCCGGCCGATGTCCTCGATTGCATCGAGGACGTGATACTGGCACGCCGTCCCGATGCCGCCGAGCGTCTGGTCGCCCTGGCCGACAAGTTGCGGTCGGAAGCATCCGCCTCAACAGCCACAGCAACGACAACCACCGACGCCCCCTGTTGGCGGCAAGGTACAGTAGAAGAACGCCTGCAACACGCCCTCGTAAAAGGCATCGCCGACTATCTGGAGGCCGACCTGGCAGAAGCACTGCCCCGCTACGGCCAGGCAGTCCGCTTGATTGAAGGGCCACTCATGGACGGAATGAATCGCGTAGGGCAGTTGTTCGGAGCCGGCCAGATGTTCCTGCCGCAGGTGGTAAAAACTGCCCGCACCATGAAACAGGCCGTCGGCATCCTGCAACCACTCATTGAAGCCGAACGGGCAGAAGGCGGACAGGGAGCAGGAAAAATCCTGCTGGCCACGGTCAAAGGCGACGTCCACGACATTGGCAAAAACATCGTCGGCGTCGTACTCTCGTGCAACAACTTCCAGGTCGTCGACCTGGGCGTCATGGTACAGGCCGACGTCATCGTCCGCCGTGCCATTGAGGAGCAAGCCGATGCCGTCGGCCTCAGCGGACTCATCACTCCCTCGCTCGACGAAATGGTGCACGTAGCTTCCGCCATGCAGCAAGCCGGACTTCGCATCCCATTGCTCATCGGCGGTGCTACAACCTCTCCGCTACACACCGCGCTCAAAATCGCACCCGTGTACGATGGACCGGTGGCCTACACGTCCGACGCCTCACAAATCGTCCCCGTAGCCGCACGATTGCTCCATCCGGACACACGCGAGGCCTATGGCCAGGAGATACGCCACCAGCAGGAGGCACTGCGGCAGAAGGCTGCAAACCGCCAACCTTCGGCTTCGCTCACACTCGATGAAGCTCGGCAGAACGCCCTGCGATTGTTTGACTGACGACCAACATCCATCAAAAAAAGCCCCTTGCCGACTCCATATTGGAGCGCAAGGGGCTTTTCTTTTAAGTTCTTATTGATTCGTCCCAGTTGGGACAATCTTTAAAGCCATTCAAAGGCTGTTAAATGGCTTTTAAAACACCTCGTTTCGCGCGTGTACACACGAAGACTGATGCGTGTACACGTAAAGGCCGATGCGTGTACACGTGAAGGCTGATACGTGTACACGCGCAGACGACGGTTAGAGCAGGAAGCCCAACAAGATACCGGCAGCCACTGCCGAACCGATGACACCGGCCACGTTAGGACCCATGGCATGCATGAGCAGGTAGTTGCTGGGATCGTATTCCAAACCTACCACCTGCGAGATGCGGGCCGAGTCAGGCACAGCGGACACTCCGGCGTTGCCGATAAGCGGATTGATCTTATTGTCCTTGCTCAATACTAAGTTGAACAACTTGACAAAGAGCACACCGCTGGTTGTTGCAATGACGAACGACAAAGCACCCAAAGCGAAAATCTTCACTGAATCGAAGGTGAGGAACTCGGAGGCCTGCGTCGACACACCGACGGTGAGCCCCAACAGAATTGTGATGGTGTCGATGAGCGGGCCACGGGCCGTTTCAGCCAATCGGCGAGTCACGCCACTCTCCTTCAACAAGTTACCGAAGAACAGCATACCCAACAAAGGCAGGCCGGACGGAACCAGGAAGCAGGTAAGCAGCAAACCGACAATGGGGAAGATGACCTTTTCGGTGTGCGACACCACGCGAGGCGGACGCATCCGGATGAGGCGTTCCTTGCGGGTGGTGAGCAGACGCATGATGGGAGGTTGAATAACCGGTACCAAGGCCATATACGAATATGCCGAAACGGCGATTGCGCCCATCAAGTTGGGTGCCAGTTTCGACGACAAGAAGATGGCCGTAGGACCGTCAGCCCCACCAATGATGCCGATGGCACCGGCCTGCATGGGTTCGAAGCCCATGGCCAAGGCTATCATGTAGGCACCAAAGATACCGAACTGCGCAGCAGCACCGATAAGCATCAGTTTGGGGTTGGATATCAAGGCCGAGAAGTCGGTCATGGCACCGATGCCCAAGAAGATGAGCGGCGGATACCAGCCTGAAGTCACACCCTGATAGAGAATATTCAGCACGGAACCCTCTTCATAAATGCCCACCTTGAGGCCGGCCTCCATGTTGAAGGGAATGTTGCCGATGAGGATACCGAATCCGATGGGGATGAGCAGCATCGGTTCAAACTCCTTGGCCACAGCCAAGTAGATGAACACCAGGCCGACCAGAATCATGATGATATGTCCGGGCGTGGCATTGGCAAAGCCGGTGTACGTCCAGAAGTCGGCCAGGTTCTGAGTTAAAAACGACATGAACTCTCCCATACTATCCGATGATTACGAGGTCAGTACCTTCCAATACAGAATCACCCTTGGACACGTTGACAGCCGTCACCTTTCCGTCGCGGTCGGCATTGATGGTGTTTTCCATCTTCATAGCCTCGAGGATGATGAGGGTTTGTCCCTTCGTAACCGTGTCGCCCACGTTGACTTTCACGTCGAGGATGACACCGGGCAGAGGTGATTTCACACCCGAGCCTGCTGCGCCCGAAGCAGCCGGACGAGCGGCAGGTGCAGCGGCAGGAGCGGCAGCCGGAGCAGGTGCAGCGGCAGGAGCAGCCGGACGAACAACCGGCCGCGGAGCGGAAGCCTTCTTGACGGGTTTCTCCATCTCAACGTTATAGGCAGTTCCGTTCACCTCGACGTGTGCCACGTTGTCTTCGATATCGCCAATCGTCACTTTGTAGACGTTGCCGTTGATGGTATACTTGTATTCTTTCATTTTTTGATTTGCATTAAGATTTGATTCGAATTGACAGGGGTTAGCGTTTACGCGGATTCTCGCGCAACATGTAGATTTTCGAGCTCCAAGGCGAATACGAACGACGCACCTTGTTGATGGTGAGCACGGTGTTTTCCACATCGTGCACTTCATTTTGCATCTCGTGCATGGCCAGTGCGATGGCGGCAAACACCTCGCCCGGGGCTTCACCCAGTTTCTTCTCTTTGGCTTCTTTCTTGTCGGTGATGCCCTTCGACTTCATCGCATTGCGCTTGCTCAGGCTGACAGAAGCCTTTCCAATGGCCTTGAACAAGATGAACAGCAACAACAATCCGCTGAACACCACGCTCATGGCGGAGATGGCCATACCGATACCCACAGCATCGTGACGGGCAAATTTCTCCTGCTTGGCACTGGAGTCGAGCGTACGGTTGTTGGTGCAAGGAGTGACATAGCGGTCGGCGCTTCCATCCTTCACTTCCCACTCGGCCGATGCATCGGCGGTGCGGGCATACGACTGGTTGCCGAGCAATACGCCGCTCGGCAGCGTCACCTGATCGAGCAACTTGTCACCCGAATCGTACAAGCCAATCCAGTTGGGACGGATGCTGTCAAGCACGAAGTTGGTGTGGAAGGTACCCCGACGCGGTTCGCCGTCGGCCCAGAACAAAGCATGCTGGCGCGGTTTCACCTGCGTGAGCACGTCACCCTTGGGGATGAAATACGCCACGGTATCGCCCGCCTGCGCGCACCACTTCAAGCGATAGCCTGCCAGGTCGACGGTGCCGTACGTACGGTTGAACACCTCGATCCAGGCGCTGTGGATGCCGTAGTCGTCCTGGAAGTTGCTTTCGTTCACCACCAGCACCTCGTTAAGCAGCACCTTGGATTGGGTGTTCTGCTTTCCACACGAGGTCAGGCCGCAGGCCAACATCAACAGGCACGAAAAGGTTATTCCTGATATTTTCTTCATAACGGTCTCTTTTTTCAATTCTGATTACAAAGGAATGTTGCCGTGCTTCTTGGCCGGATTCGTAAGTTTCTTTGTTTGCAGTTGCTGCAGGGCGCGAATGATGCGGAAACGCGTGTTGCGCGGTTCGATGACATCATCAATGTAGCCATACTTGGCTGCATTGTACGGGTTGGCAAAGAGTTTCGTGTATTCGGCTTCTTTCTCGGCCATGAAGGCTGCCGGATCGGCTGCTTCCTTGGCTTCCTTGGCGTAAAGCACCTCGACGGCACCGGCACCACCCATCACGGCGATTTCAGCGGTCGGCCATGCATAGTTCATGTCACCACGCAACTGCTTGCAGCTCATCACGATGTGCGAACCGCCATAGGACTTGCGCAGGGTCACCGTCACCTTGGGCACCGTAGCCTCGCCGTACGCATACAGCAACTTGGCTCCGTGCAGGATGACACCGTTGTATTCCTGTCCCGTACCCGGCAAGAAGCCCGGCACGTCTACCAACGACACGATAGGAATGTTGAACGCATCGCAGAAACGGACGAAACGTCCACCCTTGCGCGAAGCATTGCAGTCGAGCACACCGGCCAGATACTTAGGCTGGTTGGCCACGATGCCGACCGACTGGCCGTTGAAACGGGCGAAACCGACGATGATGTTCTTGGCGTAGTCGCGCTGTACTTCAAGGAACTCGCCATTGTCGACGATGGCACCGATGACCTCATACATATCGTAAGGCTTGTTGGGGCTGTCGGGGATGATTTCGTTGAGCGAATCTTCGAGGCGGTCGATGGGGTCGGAGCACTCTACCAACGGGGCCTCCTCCAAATTGTTCTGCGGGATGTAGCTGAGCAGTTTGCGAATCAAAGCCAGGCCTTCCTCTTCGGTCTGGGCCGTGAAGTGCGTCACACCCGACTTCGACGAGTGTACGCTGGCACCACCGAGGTTCTCCTGCGTCACGTCTTCACCCGTCACCGTCTTTACCACCTTCGGGCCGGTGAGGAACATATAGGACGTTCCCTCCATCATGAGCGTAAAGTCGGTCAGTGCCGGCGAATAGACAGCACCACCTGCACAGGGGCCGAAGATGCCGGAAATCTGCGGGATGACACCCGAAGCCAAGATGTTGCGCTGGAAGATTTCAGCGTAACCGGCCAATGCGTTGATGCCTTCCTGAATACGCGCACCACCCGAGTCGTTGATGCCGATGACGGGAGCACCCATCTTCATGGCCATGTCCATCACCTTGCAAATCTTCAAGGCCATGGTTTCAGAGAGCGAGCCTCCGAACACCGTGAAGTCCTGTGCGAACACATAGACCAGACGACCGTCGATGGTACCATATCCAGTCACCACGCCGTCGCCCAGGAAGGATTTCTTCTCCTGACCGAAGTTGGTGCAACGATGCTTCACAAACATATCCAGTTCTTCGAAACTGCCTTCGTCCAACAGCATGGCGATACGTTCGCGGGCGGTATATTTTCCTTTGGCGTGCTGCTTTTCGATCGCTTTCTCGCCTCCGCCCAAACGGGCCTGGGTGCGCAGTTCGATCAGCTCTTTCACTTTTTCAAGTTGGTTACTCATGAATTTCTGATTGTATTAAATAATTAGACATATCAACGATTAGTTTTCGCACAATTCGGTCAGCACACCCAACGTGGATTTGGGATGCAGGAAAGCGATGTGCAATCCTTCTGCGCCACCTCTGGGGGCCTTGTCGATGAGGCGAATGCCTTTCGATTCGGCTTCGGCCAAGGCGTTGGCCACACCGTCTTCCACGGCAAAGGCCACATGATGCACACCGGCACCCTTGGTTTCGAGGAATTTGGCTATCGTGCTTTCCGGGCAGGTGGGTTCCAGCAGTTCGATTTTCGTCTGTCCAACCTTCAAGAAAGCCGTTTTCACCTTCTGGTCTTCTACCACTTCGATGTTGTAGCATTTCAGACCCAATACGTTTTCATAGTAGGGCAAGGCTTCTTCGATGCTCTTGACGGCAATGCCGAGATGCTCGATGTGAGAGATTTTCATGATTCTTTGTATTTTAGTTAATAATACGGTTAATTCCTTCCATGAAGTAAGGCACAAAGAAAATCATTTTAATAGAAATACGGAAATATTTCTTGAATTAATTTCACCTCAAAAGCATCCTATATGGCCATATCTCCCCTTCTTGCTATCCAATTGTAAGCAAGCGTCTGCCGGACGGACGTGACACGCGGTCAGAATTCCACCAGAATGCGGGCATTGATTTGCCGCGAGGTCAGATAGTTCGGCACGGCATACTGCTCGTTATGGACATCGGTCACCCAATAGTAGGAATTGACGTTGTGGATGTCGAGCAGGTTGAACACGTCCAGACCCAGCCACACATTGCGCAAGTAGCGGGCCACGGGGCCACGACGGGTCTTCGCCTCATTGCTCAGCAGGCGATACGACATGCCGATGTCCACCCGCTTGTAGGCAGGCGTACGATATACGGCCTCTTCGCGTCCGGTATGGGGAGGTCCGAAAGGAAGACCGTCGGCAAACGTTGCCTTGAGGCTCATCTTCCAGCGGTCGCTACGCGGGAAATAGTCGGTGAAGTAAAACGAGAAACTGTATCGTTGGTCCGTCGGGCGGGGCACCCAGCGGCCGTTGATTTTCTCCTGGGTCTTCATCAGTCCGAAACTGATCCACGAATCGGTGCCCGGCACAAACTCGCCGAACAACTTCAGGTCGAGACCGGCGGCATAACCATGCGCCATGTTTCGGCCGTAGTAGCTGATGCGTACGTTGTCGACGTTGTAAGGAACGAGGTTGCCCAACAGTTTGTAGTAGACCTCGGCCGTCAGTTTGAAAGGCCTGTTCATGGCCCGGAACTTATAATCGGCCGCCAGCACGAAATGTACCGAACGCTGCGAGCGGATGTTCTTGTTCAGCACGACTACGGCATTGCCGTCGACGACGGTCGTGTCGCGAAACTCTTTGTAGAAGGGAGCCTGGTAGTACAATCCCGTGGCCGCCCGGAAGGTGAAGTTTTCGTCGAACGCGGGGATGAGGGCGGCCGACACACGCGGACTGAAGATGAACTCGCGGTTCCAGTCCCAGTAACTGCCCCGGATGCCTCCGTTGAGCGTGAGCAGGCCCAGCCACGACGAACACTTGTAGGTGTCCTGTATATAAAAGGAGAAACGCTTGCTGGCAATTTCGTTGCGAGAGGAGAGGTTGTAAATCAGGTTGACCGACTCGCCTCCCGTATGCGGCAGCGAATAGCCGGCCGAATCACGCATCTCCCATTCGCGCAAGCGTTCCTTGATGCGTTCCGATTTCAGTTCCAGTCCCCATTTCATCTGGTGGCGTTTCACCGTGCTGTTCCCCGTCAGAGCATAACGCCACACCGTGGCATTCAGATAGTTGCGGGCATGTTCCATATAAGTGCCGATGCCCAGTGTCTGGTCCGTCTCTTCTCCTTCTTCGCCCGTTTCGTCAAGGGCGTTCAGCCAGTATTGGCCTGTGATGTCGTAAGTTTCTTCTTCCTGGGTTCGGAAAGCCGACACCTGCGCCGAGATGTCGTGGTTTTTGTTGAAACGATGGGTCAGGCTGAGCGTACCGAAATAGGTCCGAAAAAGGTCACGCTCGCGCCCGTCGAAATAGACTTTGAATTCCTTCACCGACTCGAGCGTACCGAATTTGGTGGTGCGGTCGGCCGGCAGGAACTTGTACTGGTTTTGCGAGAAGTTGCCGATGAAGCCTATCTCCCAGCGCTTGGTGGGCGCATAGGTCAGGTAAGTCTGATAATCCACAAAACTGGGGTCGTATTCCCCTTTTGTTTCCAGGCTTCCCAACAGGTAGCGGTTGGTCTTGTAGCGCACGCCGTGGGTCATGCTGAACCGTTTCGTCCCATAGCCCAGATAGGCGCTTCCTCCCAGCAGGCTGACGGAGACGCTTCCCTCCAGACGTTCGGGCTTTTTATAGGTGATGTCGAGCACCGAAGCCATCTTGTCGCCATACTTGGCCTCGTACCCTCCGGCCGAGAAACCGATGCCCTCCACCAAGTCGGGATTGATGAAACTGAGTCCTTCCTGCTGCCCCGAGCGGATGAGCAAGGGCCGATACACCTCCACCCCGTTGACGTAGACGATGTTCTCGTCGAAACTGCCGCCCCGCACGTTGTATTGCGAACTGAGTTCGTTGTTCGAACTCACACCGGCCTGTGTGGCGATGAACGATTCGATGCTTCCGCCGGAGGCATCGGGCGACAGGCGGGTGTCCTTCAGGTCGAGTTGAGCGGTCGTCGTGGTCTGACGTCGGCTCTCGGTGATGGTGACCTCGCCCAGTTCGTAGTCGGAATGCGGCAAGGTCACGTTCAGGGTCACCTTGCCCTGCGGGCGGCGCAGCATCCGTTTACGGGTCTGATACCCCAGCATGGAATAGACGATGGTCACCGTATCGCGGCTGGCCACCGTCAGCGAATATCGTCCCTGCAGGTCGCTGACCGTCCCTATCAACTGGCCCTCGACGTGGATGTTGACGATTTCGAGCGGACTGCCCTCGTCGTCGGTGACGAGGCCGGTCACTGTAGCCTTCTGCGCCCAAGCGCCGATGCAGCACAGCCAGGCAAAAAGCGCCATAAGCGCACGTATCTTGTTCATTCTTCTCGTTTTAGTGGATGGACATGTCCCCTCCTTCCCACTTGGTGGGCAGGCGGCGGACTGGCTCTTCATTCGTCTATAACGCAAAAAACCGGTCATACGTATATCCGTTCCATGATTTTATTGAAAAAAGGCCATTGCAACCGGAACCAACGGCGCGTACTGCTTTGCATGCCGCCAAACTGGAGGATGAAACGCCGGTAGCCATGTTTCTGAAACGGCAGTCCGACGTCGATGAACTCCAGATGGTCGTAGCCGTTCCGGCAGGCATATTCCAGCGAGCCCCAGACGGCCAGCACGCCGGGATACTGTTTCGGGTAGAGTTTGCGCCATCCGGCCGAAAAGAGCAGGTACACGTCGCGACCGGAGAGCAGGCATACCGACCCGCCGATGATGCGTTGTTTGTACTTGACAAGGAACACCTTGACCAGGCGTTTCAGTTCCGGGCAACGTCCCAGTTCGAGGAAGAAATCCTCCGTCGGGAAATGACGGCGAATGCGCACAGGATAGTGGCGTTTCAGCAAACGGGCAAAGCCTTCCACCTCCTCCTGCGAAGCCGCCTCCACACAGACGGCCCCCGAGGCCAACCCCCGACGCACCTGCTTGCGACGCGACGGACTGAACCGCTCCATCGGTTGCGCCAGGCTGTGGAGCGAATTGCGCACACGCAGCCAGTTGACCGGGAAATAGTGATGGAGACGGAACTGTTTGTAGGCGAACAGCGCATTGTCCAGATTGCGGTATTCAATCACCGAGGCATGGCGTTCGGCCTCCTGCGTCATGCGGGCCAGCAGTTCGCCGAACACGGCTTCCCGGTCCAGTTGATCGTCCCAACACTCGCCCGTACCGTACACGATGCACCGGCGTGCCCAGGCGAACGGCAGCCAACGGCTTCGGTTGCGTACCGCGCACAGCAGTTTGGCCACAGGCCGCTCGTCCACGTAAGCCACAATCAGAAAAGGCGTATACCCCTTCGTAGCCTCGTAGAGTCGGAACAGTTCGTTCGAATGCCAGACGTTTTGTCCGGGCAACGCAGGCAACTGTTCACCGCTGTAGAAAGTCGTCAAGCGCAATGGCATCATGCTGCAAATGTACAAAATAGGAAGGAAGATGGGCGAGTTCTCCCCAAAAATCTTACCTTTGCCGACAGATAACGCCAAAAACACCGAACCGCATGAAAGATTTCAGCGAACTAATCCGAATGCGCCGCAGCATGCGCAAATTCACCTCGGAAGAACTGACGCAGGACGAAGTGGTGGCCCTGCTGAAAGCCGCCCTGATGGCTCCCTCGTCGAAACGGAGCAACTGTTGGCAATTCATTGCCGTGGACGACAAAGAGACCCTGAGCCGCCTGTCGCTCTGCAAGGAGCAAGGTTCCGCCTTCGTCAAGGATGCCGCCCTCGCCATCGTCGTACTGGCCGACCCCTTGGTCAGCGATGTCTGGATAGAAGACGCCGCCGTGGCCTCCACGCTCATCCAGTTGCAGGCCGAAGACCTGGGACTGGGCAGTTGCTGGGTACAGGTGCGCCAGCGGCAGGCCTCGGACGACCAACCGTCCGACGAATACGTACGAAACCTGCTGAACATCCCGCTCCAGTTGCAGGTGGTGTCCATCATCGCCATCGGGCACAAGGGCATGGAACGCAAGCCCTTCAACGAAGAACACCTGCAATGGGAGAAAATACACATCAACCGGTATGACGACCGAACCGAATGAGCAACGGCCCGACATCGTGCTGGTAGGGGCAGGCAACCTGGCCACCCGGCTGGGACTCGCACTGCACGCCCACGGCTACCCCATCCGGCAGGTGTACAGCCGCACCGAAGCATCTGCCAGCCGGTTGGCCCGGCTGGTCGGTGCGACATGGACCACGGCGTTCGACCGCCTGAGGCCCGACGCACAATTGTACATCGTTGCCTTGTCCGACAAGGCCCTGGAGGCCCACGTGGCCGACATCGCCGCCTGCAGCCCGGACGGAGGAATCTTTGTCCACACGGCCGGCAGCATGCCCATGGACTGCTGGAAGGGACAGGTCGCCCACTACGGGGTCATCTATCCCCTGCAGACGTTCAGCCGGCAGCGTGAAGTGTCGTTCGCACACCTGCCCTTCTTTCTGGAAGCATCGGACGCAGCCACCCTCCGCCTGTTGCGCCAGGTGGCCGGCAGTCTGACCGACACCGTCCGCGAAGCCGACAGCGAACAACGGCGCTATCTGCATCTGGCCGCCGTGCTGGCCTGCAACTTCACCAACCACCTCTACGCCTTGTCGGCCGACTTGCTGGCGGCACACGGACTAACCTTCGACCTCTTGCTGCCACTCATCGACGAGACCGTGGCCAAGGTACACGACCTGCCCCCGCGCGAAGCCCAAACCGGGCCGGCCGTCCGCTTCGACACCAACGTCATCGACCGCCACCTCGCCCTGCTGGACGGACGCCCCGACCTGCAGGCCCTTTACCGAAATCTGAGCGAAAGCATCCACCGGATGGCCGCCCATCCCCAAACAAACGAATCACAATCATGAGCAACATCTCCTACGACCTGACAAAAATACGCGCCCTGATGTTCGACGTCGACGGCGTGCTGAGTTTGGAAACCATCCCGACCGACCCGGAGGGCAACCCGACCCGGACGGTGAACATCAAAGACGGCTATGCGCTGCAACTGGCCGTAAAGCGCGGGCTGCACGTGGCCATCATCACCGGCGGACGCGGCGAAGCCACACGCCGCCGCTACGAAGGCCTGGGCGTGAAGGACATCTGCATGGGCGCCGCCGTGAAACTGACCGAATACGAACGCCTCAAAGCCCTCTACGGACTGAGCGACGACGAGGTGCTCTACATGGGCGACGACATCCCCGACTACGAAATCATGTCGCACGTCGGGCTACCCTGCTGCCCGGCCGATGCCGCCCCGGAAATCAAGCAGATAGCCCGCTACATCTCCCACCGGGCCGGCGGTCAAGGTTGCTGCCGCGACGTCATCGAGCAGGTGCTCAAGGCGCAAGACAAATGGATGACCCACAGCGACGCCTTCGGATGGTGACCATCCCCCGGGCTACACACATATTCCCCAACTAAACCCTACCCAATCATGCTACCCAACTTACAGAAATACCACATCGTACTGGCGTCCGGCTCGCCCCGCCGCAAGGAACTGCTGGCCGGACTGGGCCTCGATTATGAAGTCAAACTGCTGCCCGACATCGACGAGTCCTACCCTCCCACCCTGCAGGCAGAGGAAATCCCGGTCTACATCGCCCGCGAAAAAGCAGCCGCCTACCAAAAGCAGATGCACCCCGACGAACTGATCATCACCGCCGACACCATTGTCTGGCTGGACGGAGCCGTGCTGGGCAAGCCGGCCACGGAAGAAGAGGCACGCGACATGCTCCGCCGCCTCTCCGGACGCACCCACCTGGTCGCTACCGGCGTTTGCCTCACGACGACCGACAAGCAGCACGTCTTCTCCACCACGACGGAGGTGACCTTCGCCACCCTGACGCCGGAAGAAATCGACTACTACGTCGCCACCTTCCGTCCGCTGGACAAGGCCGGGGCCTACGGCATCCAGGAATGGATAGGCTACATCGGCGTAGAGTCCATCCGGGGCTCGTACTTCAACGTGATGGGCCTGCCCGTACAACGCCTGTACCGCGAACTGCAAAAAATCTGACGGGAAAAGCCGAACCCATACGAGTTCCCTTCCGTTATCATATACCCACCCATTAAAACGAAACGTCATGAAAAATTTCGCAAGCCTTCTTCTGATGCTGCTGTGCTGTACCATCGGCCAAGCATGCACTCCTCCGAAAGAGAACAAACAAGACAACCAGCAAGAATCGGCCGTCGTGGTCCTCACAGACGAACGTTTCCGCCAAGAGGTGTTCGACTACGCCCACGAGACCGAATGGAAATTCCGGGGCGACAAGCCCGTACTCATTGATTTCTACGCCACCTGGTGCGGTCCTTGCCGACGGGTGGCCCCCATCGTGGCCGAACTGGCTGCGGCATACAAGGACCAGATTGTCGTCTACAAGGTCGACACTGACCAGGAGAGCAACCTGGCCGGCGCCATGGGCATCCGCTCGCTGCCCACCCTGGTGTTCATCCCACTGAACGAAAAGCCGCAGGTCATCGTCGGCGCAGCAGACAAAGCCACGCTGCAGCGAGCCATCGAGGAGGTGCTGCTGGGCAAGAAACAACCCTAACCATAGGAAACCGGGCCATGAACGAACAAGTCATCCAATCCACCCGAAACGACATCCACCTCCACCTCGACCGCCGGCGGCTGAAAGACGCCCTGCAATGCCTCGAAGCCTACCTGTTCGAACTGGGTATGCCCGAACTGAGCAACGCATTCGAGCAGATGCAAACGTCCTATTCCTATATGTTGGAATACCTGCAGAGAGGCGTCGAGGACCCCGAGCGGCCACGGTTGTACACGCGTCTGCTGGCCTCGGCTCACGAATTGACCGACCGCATCTGGATGGTCCACATGGAGAAGCAGTCGCCCCACTACTATTTCGACCGCAAGCGGCTCTATCGGCGACAGCCCCTGCGTTCTTACGAGCAACTGCTGCTGACGCTGGAGGCCTACACCGAGGAATGCGCCCTCGACGAACTGCCCGCCGCAGGCATAGCCATCAACCGCCCCCGGCAAGCCGACATCCGGCTGCAGCACGACAAGGCGTACGCCGAGTTGTTCTACCGCACCTGGCTGGCTCCGGCCTGGAGCGAAGCCGACCTGGAAGACGCCCGCCGCATCCTGACCTCCGCCCTGATACCGGCCAACGATGTCGCCCTGTTTGTCAGTGCCTTGACGCTGAGCCTCTTCGTCTTCTTCGACCAACGGAAAATGTGCCTGTTGCTCGAGGCCTACGACCACGCATCGCTGCTGGTGAACCGAAGGGCCTTGGTGGGCATCGCGCTCGCCGCCGACCGCTACGCCAGCCGCATCCCCCTCTATCCGACGCTGCACACACGCCTCACCCTCCTGCAGGAAGAGCCGCGTTTCGCCAACGAACTGAACCAACTGCAAATCCAGTTGCTGCTCAGCCGCGAGGCTCCCAAAGTCGAACAGAAGATGCGACAGGAAATCTTGCCGGAAATCATCAAAGGCATTCGTCAGGAGCAGGCCCGAAAGGCTGCAGACGAAGCCGACGAAGACAACGGGCAGGCCGACCTGAATCCCGACTGGGAGAATTGGGCGGAAAACGCCGGGCTGATGGACAAGTTCAAGGAGATGAGCGAGATGCAGGCCGAAGGAGTCGACATGTACGCCGGCACCTTTGCCCAACTGAAGAATTTCCCTTTCTTTGCCGACATGGCCAACTGGTTCTACCCCTTCGACCCACGCCATTCGATGCTCCAGACCGACGGTACCACTTCCGCCACGACGGGCATGCCCGGCCTGGAACGGCTGATGGAGTCGCCCCTCTTCTGCCACTCGGACCGCTACTCGTTCGCCTTCACCCTCAAGAACATCCCGGAGGCGCAACGCGCATTCATCCAGATGCATACGAACGACGACGAGGCCTTCCTGCAAAGCGAAGCATACAGCGCCGTCTTGCAGCAGGGGAAGAAGAATCCGGTCATGATCTGCAATCAGTACGTACAAGACCTCTACCGCTTCTTCAAGCAGTTCCCCCACCGGCTGAGTTTCCACGACATCTTTGCCGACCCGCTGCACCTCTACGAGTGCCCCATTTGGCAACCCAGTTTCGCCCCGGCCGAACGCCGACAGGCCATTGCCGAATATTTCCTGCGGAAAGGCTACACCGACGAGGCGCTGACCGTTTTTCAGGAGCTGTGCCGGCAAACGGCCGACAACATGGAAATCTGGCAGAAGACGGGCTACTGCCTGCAACAACTGAAACGCTACGACGAAGCCATCGCCGCCTACGAACGCGCCGACCTGCTCCGCCCCGGCCAACGCTGGACCATGCGCCAACTGGCCGTATGCCACCGGCAGTGCAGGCAGTGGGAACGCGCCCTGGCCTACTATAAGAAGGTGGAAGAACAATCGCCCGACGACCTGAAACTGACCTACCCCATCGGTCTGTGCCTCATCGAACTGCACCGCTACGACGAAGCCCTCGACTATTTCTTCAAGATGGAGTATTTCCGGCCGTCGTCGGAGAAAGCCTGGCGGGCCATCGCCTGGTGTTCGTTCCTCACCCATCACTACGAACAGGCCCGGACCTACTACCACAAACTCATCGAACACTCCTCCCTGCCGGAGGACTGGCTGAACCTGGGACACGTGTACTGGGCCATGGGCGACCTGCCCCAAGCCATCACCCACTACGAAATAGCCCGGTCGCGCTTCGGCGACAAAGAGACCCTGTTCGCCCATCTCGAGGCGGACCGCGATGTCCTGATAGCGGCTGGCATCCCTGCGTCCGACCTGCCGCTCATGCGCGACCTGCTCGACAGTTGAGTCTGTCCCATAAAAAAACTGCACCGGCACGTGGCCGATGCAGTTTTTTTATGTCCATCTACAAGATTCGGTTTCTTATTTATCGCCGAAGTAGCGGTTGTACAAGCCTTCGAAGCCTTTTCCGTGACGAGCCTCGTCCTTGCACATTTCATGAACGGTGTCGTGGATGGCATCCAGGTTCAAGGCTTTCGCACGCGTGGCGATGCGCTTCTTGTCCTCGCAAGCACCCTGTTCGGCCTCTTTGCGCTTCAGCAGGTTCGTCTTCGTGTCCCACACGCAGTCGCCCAGCAGTTCGGCAAACTTGGCAGCGTGTTCAGCCTCTTCCCATGCGTAGCGCTTGAATGCTTCTGCCACCTCGGGATAGCCTTCGCGATCAGCCTGACGGCTCATGGCCAAGTACATACCCACTTCGGTGCATTCGCCCATGAAATGGTTGTTCAGGTCCTTGATCATTTCTTCATCGCAGCCTTTAGCCACGCCAATCACGTGTTCGTCAGCAAACGTCATCGGACCGCCGGTAGCTTCTTCTACCACTTCCACAAACTTGCTGGCCGGAGCCTTACACAACGGACACTTTTCGGGAGCTGCGTCACCTTCGTACACATATCCGCAAACTGTACATCTAAACTTCTTCATACGTTTCTACTTTCTTTTAAGGGTTAATCAATGTATATGCTTCTCTCAGTTGGTGCAATCCACGTGCGTCAGGCACTGCTTGCACAATCCTTTATAATAGACATGGGTTTCTGTCACCACGTGCCCCTCGCGGCGCAACCGATCGGCCTCATCCCCGACTTCGCGCATGGGCATATCGTAGATTCGGCCGCACTGCTTGCACAAGAAGTGGGTGTGATGCGACACGTCGCCGTCAAAACAGGCACTCCGTTCGTCGATGGTCAGCATCTGAGCGGCGCCCTGTTCGTTGAACAACTTTAACGTATTGTAGACAGTCGTTTTGGAGAGCGTAGGCATGTCCGGGCTCAATGCTCGGTAGATTTCATCCGCCGACGGATGCGTCCGATGCAACATCAAGTAGGCCATGATGGCGACACGCTGCTGCGACGGCTTGATCTGGTACTCCATCAGCCGATGGTAGGCCCCGCTGTTTTCCGGCGTTATTTTCATACTTCTGCTATCTCCTCAAATTTGTACCTGTTACAATTTTCTTTAGCAATGCGAAAGTAGACAGAGTTTTTGAGATAAGCAACTCCACGTTTTTATTTTTGGTATATTTAAGACTTAACCAAATTATCTGTACTTTTGCAGGGTAAAAACTTTCAAGTCAGAAACAAACTATGAACTATGGTTTTGTAAAGGTGGCCGCTGCCGTTCCGGCGGTGCAGGTGGCCGACTGTAAGCACAATGCTGCGCAAATAGAGAGTCTGATTGCTGTTGCCGACGGCAAAGGAGTGGAAATCGTCGTATTCCCCGAACTGTCGCTCACTGCCTACACGTGCGGCGACCTGTTTGGACAACAGTTGCTCTTGCAGGAAGCAGAGATGGCCTTGCTGCAAATCCTCAACACCACCCGTCAGTTGGACATCATCAGCATCGTGGGTATGCCCGTGCCGGTTCGTGCCTCGCTGCTGAACGCCGCCGTCGTCATCCAGCGGGGCAAAATCCTGGGTGTTGTGCCCAAGACGTATCTGCCAAACTATAAGGAATTCTATGAGATGCGCTGGTTCGCCTCGGCCACCCAAATCCACGAAGAGAGCGTCCGCCTCTGCGGACAAGTGGTGCCGCTGGGCGCGAACCTGTTGTTCGACACCCCCAACACCTGTTTCGGCATCGAAATTTGCGAAGACGTGTGGGCCACCATCCCACCCAGTTCGACCCTCGCCCTGCAAGGTGCGGAAATCATCTTCAACCTCTCGGCCGACGACGAAAGCATCGGCAAACACGCTTACCTGCGTTCGCTGCTCAGCCAGCAGTCGGCCCGCGCACTGGCGGGCTACGTGTTCTCGTCGTGCGGATTCGGCGAGTCGACCACCGACGTGGTCCTCGCCGGCAACGGGCTCATCTACGAAAACGGCCACCTGCTGGCCGCATCCGAACGGTTCTCGCTGCAGGAGCAACTCATCATCAGCGAAATCGATGTCGAGCGCATCCGCAGCGAGCGGCAGTGCAATACGACGTTCACCGCCTCGAAAGCCCTGTGGGCCGACCGGCCGGCCCACCGCGTCTCGACGGAGATGACCGCGGGACGCGACCTGGTGCTGACACGCACCGTCAATGTACACCCCTTCGTGCCGACGGGAAGCCAACTGAACGAACGATGCGAAGAAATCTTCGCCATCCAAGTGGCCGGCCTGGCCAAACGGCTGACCCACACACGCTGCGAGCACGTGGTGGTGGGCATCTCCGGCGGACTGGACTCGACGCTGGCGCTACTCGTCTGCGTCAAAACGTTCGACAAACTGGGACTGGACCGCAAAGGCATCCTCGGCATCACCATGCCGGGCTTCGGCACCACCGACCGCACCTACCGCAATGCCATCGACCTGATGACCTCGCTCGGCATCAGCATCCGCGAAATCAGCATCAGGAAGGCGTGCATCCAGCATTTCGAGGACATCGGGCACGACAGCAGCGTTCACGACGTGACCTACGAGAACTCGCAAGCACGCGAACGGACACAGATTCTGATGGACGTGGCCAACCAAACGGGCGGCCTGGTCATTGGTACGGGCGACCTCTCCGAACTGGCACTCGGATGGGCCACCTACAACGGCGACCACATGTCGAACTACGGCGTGAACGGCAGCATCCCGAAGACACTGGTCAAATACTTGGTGGAATGGGTGGCCCGCAACGGCATGGACGACCGCTCGCGCCTCACGCTGCTCGACATCGTCGACACACCCATCAGCCCCGAACTCATTCCGGCCGACGAGCAGGGGAACATCAAGCAGAAGACCGAGGACCTGGTCGGCCCATACGAGTTGCACGATTTCTTCCTCTACCACTTCCTGCGCTTCGGCTCGCGCCCGGCCAAGATTTATTTCCTGGCGCAGCAGGCCTTCGCCGGCAAGTACGACGACGACACCATCCGCCATTGGCTCACGACCTTCTTCCGCCGTTTCTTCAACCAGCAGTTCAAGCGTTCGTGCCTGCCGGACGGTCCCAAGGTGGGTTCGGTGGCTCTGAGCCCGCGTGGCGACTGGCGGATGCCGAGCGATGCGTCGTCGGTGCTCTGGCTCAAAGAGTGCGAGGCGCTATAGTCCCCGAGTCCGAGAGCATACCCTCATGGACGCACGCGAGTACTCTCATGCAAGGATGGGAGTACTCGCGTGCGCTTATGAAGGTACTTGTCCTCAGATGGCCTTCCAGAAGGCCAGAAAGTCGCGGTAGCGGCCGTAGCACACCAGTTCGTCGCCTTCCTGAAGCGTGGCGTCGTCCGGCAGTTCGTTGGCCACCGTTTTCTCGTTCATCGAAATGCCCAGGAAATTCTGCACCCTGGCGGCCCGCTTCAGCGCAAGGATTTTCAGGCGGAACTCCTGCTCGCAGTTCAGTTCGTTCACACGGAAGCCCACGAAGGAAGGCGGGATGGCAAACTTGAACACCTGGTGTTCTTCGTCGACCGAGAAGGTCTCCACCCGGACACCCAGTTCGAGTTCACCGGCCAGTTGACGGGCCGCATCGCTCTCCGGCGTCAGAATCCGGTCCGGCGCGAAAGCCTCGAGCACGGCCTTGTGCACCGGGTCGATGGCACGGGCATAGATGTGCGCCACCTTGCGTTGTTTGAGCAAGGCCAGCACCCGGATGGAGTCGCCCAGGTGTTCGCCGATGGTCACGAACACGGCATCGACGTCGTGCAGCGGCAGGGCCGACAAGGCCGACTCGTCGGTGGCATCGAGCACGAAGGCCGTGGCCAGTTTGTCCTTCAAGGCATCCACACGCTGCGCGTTGCTGTCCGCTCCGATTACCTCGTTGCCCAGCAGGGCCAGTTCCTCGGCCAGCACACCTCCGTAGTTGCCCAGTCCAATGATGATGTATCGCATAGGTCAGTTGATTATGATGTTGTCAGTAGGATAACGATAGTTGGTGATGCGCTGCTGCCGCACGATGCCCATGAGCAGGGTAATCATGCCCACACGTCCGACGAACATCAGAAACGACACCACGCACTTGCTCGCCGTCCCCAGCGTGGGGGTCACGTCGAGAGACGAGCCCACGGTGCTCAGGGCCGACACGCATTCGAAGGTCAGCGCCAGCAACGAGTGCTCCGGTTCGAGCCAACTCAGCACAAAGATGCCGGCAAACGCTGCAATCAGGTAGACCAGGATGGTGGCATCGGAACGGCGCACCGAATCGTACGGCAACTCCCGTCCGAAGATTTCCACCCGGTCCTTGCCGCGAAGCACCGCCCAGAGGTTGAGCACCACCACGGCGAACGCATTGACCTTGATGCCGCCGGCCGTCGACTGCGAACCGCCGCCCACCATCATCAGCATCAGCATCAGCAAAAGCGACTGGATGCCGAAACTGGTCAGCGGCACGCTGGAGAAACCCGCCGTTCGCGGACAGGCCGCATTGAAAAAAGCCTGCGTCAACCGCTCGCCCGCCGACAGACCGGCCAAGGCGCCGTCCCACTCGAACCAGGCGAACAGGGCCGTACCGCCAAAGAGCAGCAGGGCGGAAAACACCAGCACGATTTTCGTATTGAGGTTGAACAGATGAACCTGCCGGCGTTCGCGCCGTCTGCGAAAGACGATTTTCAGGATGCGGCGCAGTTCGTAGGCCACCATCCGGCGCAGGTTGACCAGGATGGGGAAACCGATGCCGCCCAGCACAATCAGCCACGAGATGGTCCAATAGAAGAAGTTGTGACCGTGCATCAGCGTCTCGTTGCCCAAGCCGCCCGGCAAGGTCGAAAAGCCGGCGTTGCAAAAGGCCGAGACCGAGTGGAAGGCGGCAAACGCCAGTTCCTCCTCCCAGCCCATGCCCAAGTCGCCATGCACGCCGAGCAGCAGCAGGGCCGTGCCGGCCAACTCGATGAGCAGCGTGAAGCCTAATATATAAAGGAGTGTGGACAGCAGCGAGTCCAGCGAATCGGAGCTGACCATGTCGCGCACGGCCAACTGGTTGTAGACGGAGGTGTTGCCCATGAAGAAGAGGGCGAAGAAACTGGTCAGCGTCATCACACCCAGACCGCCTATCTGCATCAGCAGGGCGATGATCCATTGTCCCTGCGGCGTGAAGGTCGATGGCACGTCCACCGTCACCAGGCCGGTGACACAAGTGGCACTCGTGGCCGTAAAGAGGGCGTCGGTCCACCCGATGCCGTGATAGGTGCAGCGGGGAAGCATCAGCAGGCCCGTCCCCAACACGATGAGCACGAAAAAACTACAGGCCAGAATCAGCGAAGGGTTGGTGCGTCGGCCCAGCAAACGGACCACGCCGTTGGACAAGTTCAGCAGCGAGAGCAGCGACAGAATCACCAACCGATAGGTCGGGCTGTGGAAGAACTGCCACACGTAGCGGATGGGGCCCTCTTCCGGTTCGAAAAAGACAACGGGCAGCAGCGTCAGGTAGAGCAGGACGCTCAGCACCCACGTGACCGACCTGAAGGCCCGCTTCGTGTCGCGATAGTCCAGCAGCAGGTGCAAAGCGATGTCCACCAGGAAAACCACCCACACGGCACCATGCACCTTGACCAACCAGCCGACCTCGCGCTCGGACATCTCGAACCCAAGTTTGTAGACCAGCGAAGCCAGCAGCGTCAGCGAAGCCAGGTAGGTGACGGCCGCCGCACACCGGAGCAACCACCGCACGGTGGGAAGCATCCATCGGCTCTGGTAGAGCAACGCCTTATGGTATTTTTTGGTATTCATGGGCCGGTTTCCGTTTTGCGATTGCAAACATAAAGGATTCCACGCACATTTTCAAGCATAAAAACCAAGAGTTGTTTTTATTGCTTTTTAACGCAGCACAGACCCTCAAACAGCCAAATTCAACAGGTTTCGCATTTGTTTGGACAAAAATGATATTGTAAAATCAGATTTGAACAAAGATGATACAATTTATGTTTGCGAGAGTGTAAATGAATTGTAATTTAGCGGTCGGAAAAATAACCTTAATTTTATACTTATAAATAATGGGAAAAATTTCAAAAATCCTCTTCATGGCCACGTTCCTACTGGCCAGCCTGAACATCCAAGCGCAAAGCGTGACGGTATCGGGTAAAGTGACTGACACGGATGGCATGGAAGTAATCGGTGCCAACGTTATGTTGAAAGGGGCCAAAGGCGTCGGAACCATCACCGACCTCAACGGCCAGTACTCTATCAAAGTAAACAATGCAGCCAAGGACGTCCTCGTATTTACCTATGTAGGTATGCAGACGCAGGAAGTCAAAGTTGCCGGTAAGAAACAAATCGACGTGGTTCTCCACAACGACGCCATCCAGTTGGAAGAAGTCGTAGCCATCGGTTACGGTACTACCCGACGGAAAGACCTGACGGGTTCGGTCGTTTCGGTCAAGAGCGACGAACTGCTGAAGACCCCGACCTCGGATGTGACGCAAGCCTTGGCCGGCCGCGTAGCCGGTGTGCAGGTGATGCAGAGCGAAGGTGCTCCGGGTGCTGAAATCTCCATCCGCGTACGTGGCGGTATCTCCATCACGCAGAGCAACGAACCGCTGTACGTCATCGACGGTTTCCCCAGCGAAGACGGTATGTCGACGCTCGACCCCGCCGAGATTGAAAGCATCGACATCTTGAAGGATGCATCCTCGACGGCCATCTACGGTGCCCGTGGTGCCAACGGTGTAGTGGTCATCACCACCAAGAGCGGTGCGAAGAACAACAGCAAGATCAACGTGACCTTCGATGCCTACGTGGGTGTGAAGAAGGTGGCCAACAAGTTGGACGTACTCTCCACCGAAGAATTCGTACTGTCCGACTACGAACGCCGACTCAATGTGGGTAGCGGCGACAACACGGTGCAGAAGTTCGAGGAAATCTATGGCCCGTATGCCGACCTCCGCAAGAACTACGCCAACCGCGAAGGTGTAGACTGGCAGAAGGAGACCCTGGGACGCACGGCCGTGACGCAGAACTACCGCGTGGCCTTCGCCGGCGGCAGCAAGGAATTCAAGTACAACCTGGCCTACTCGCACTTCAAGGACGAAGGCGCCATGGTCTACAGCGGCAACAGCAAGGATAACTTCTCGTTGAACATCAACCACAAGGCCAGCAAGCGCCTGACCGTGACCGGCCGCGTCAGCTACGACTATACGAAGGTATACGGTATGGGTACGTCGGAAAACGGCGACCGCTTCAACAAGATGCAGCACATCCTGCAATACCGTCCGACGGCCGGTATCGGCTACGACGACAGCATCCTTCTGACGGAAAGCGACCCCCTCTTGGTCGACGATACGGGCAACGTGATGCAGAACCCGCTGATTTCCGCCCGCGAAGAAATCAATAACAAAGAATACCGCACGTTGCAGGCCAACGGAGGTTTCACCTTCGAAATCTGCAAGGGCTTGACCTTCCGCAACACCACCGGTATGCGCTACCAGAGCCGCCGCGACGAAATCTTCTACGGTGCCGAGTCGATGACCGCCAAACGTTCGAGCATCAACGGTAGCATCAAGAACACCGAGAACGGCAGTTTCCAGACATCGAACGTCTTGACCTACAACCTGAAGAAGAAGAAACATAACTTCACGGCCATGTTGGGTCAGGAATGGGTATCGAAATACAACCGCTACCTCAAGGCCAGCGCCAGCAACTTCCCGAGCGATGCCATCGGCCTCGAAGACCTCTCGCTGGGTGCCACTCCGGGTATCCCCGAATCCTATCAGAACTACGACGACAAGTTGCTCTCGTTCTTCACCCGTTTGAACTACAACCTGGCCGAGAAGTACCTGCTGACTTTCTCGCTCCGTGCCGATGGTTCGTCGAAGTTCGGTGCCAACAACAAGTGGGGTATCTTCCCCGCCGTTTCAGCCGCATGGCGTCTGAGCGAAGAAGAGTTTATCCAGAACCTCGACGTATTCTCCGACTTGAAACTCCGCGCCGGTTACGGTATGTCGGGTAACAACCGCATCTCCTCGTACGGTTCGCTGGCCATCCTGGGCAGTGTGACCTATCCGAACGGCGACAGCACCCAGTCCGGTTATGCTCCGACGCAGATTCCGAACCCCGACCTCCGTTGGGAATCGAACAACACGTTCAACCTCGGTCTCGACATGGGCTTCTTCAATCAACGCCTGACCATCGCCCCTGAATTCTACGTGAACGAAAGTACGCACCTGTTGCTGAACTCCAAGGTGCCCACTTCGTCGGGCTACAGCACGATGCTCCGCAACATCGGTAAGACACAGAACATAGGTGTGGACCTGACCATCAGTTCGGTCAACATCCAGAACCGCGACTTCACCTGGACCACCAACCTGACCCTCTCGCACAATAAGAACAAGGTAAAAGCACTGGCCGGCGAAGACTACTTCCTCGAAGAGGCCAACTTCGGCTACAACCTCAAGACCCACCGCATCGCCGTGGGCGAATCGCTGGGCCAGTTCTACGGCTACAAGACGCTGGGCGTGTACACGGTAGATGATTTCGATTACGATGCCGCCACGCAGACCTACAAACTGAAAGACGGTATCGCCTACCGCTCCTCCATCAAGCAGGATGCCGTGAAGCCGGGCGACTGGAAGTTTGCCGACATCAACGAATGGGTGGACGATCAAGGCGTGAAGCACATCGGTGATGGTGTCATCGACGACAAGGACCGCACCGTCATCGGCAACAGCAACCCGAAATTCTACGGAGGTTTCAACAACACCTTCAACTACAAGGGCTTCGACCTGAGCATCTTCTTCACGTTCAGTTACGGCGGCGAAGTGTTCAACGCCACGAAACTGACCAACACGCTCGTGGGCCGCACGAACAAGAACGTGCTGGATGCCGTCAACAGCAGCAACCGCTGGATGACCATCAACGCCAACGGTGACCTAGTGACCGACCCGACCGAACTGGCCGCCCTCAACGCCGGCAAGAGCATCGCTTCGGTGACCGACCTCGAAGAAGGCGACAAGTACGTTCACTCGTGGGCCGTCGAGGACGCTTCGTTCCTCCGTCTGAGCAACGTCACGCTGGGTTACACCTTCCCGAAGAAGTGGATGAAGAAAATCTACGTACAGAACCTGCGCCTCTACGCTACGGGCACAAACCTCTTCTGCTGGACACCGTACACCGGTTACGATCCGGAAGTATCTACCCGTGGCAACGGTCTGACTCCGGGTGTTGACTTCGGTGCTTATCCGCGCAGCCGTTCGTTCGTATTTGGTCTCAACTTAACATTCTAATCCTTAATCTGCAGAAAACATGAAAAAGAATAAATTCATCTATATCCTGAGTGCAGTGGCCTTGCTGGGAGCGACTTCCTGCGAAGACACGCTGACAGAAAAGCCGGATTCGTACTATGAGAAGGAGAACTACTTCGTAAACGAAACCAACGCCAACATGGCCGTCGTGGGCATCTACGACTGCCTGGCCAAACTGCAACACTACGGTCAATACGAAATGGCCATGCCGAGTTCGGACGACACCTACTATATCCAGGGTACCGGTACCGACGGCACACGCCGCGACATTTCGCACTACACCATCGGCGCCAGCAACACATGGGTGAGAGACTGCTGGACGTGGAAGTACACAGGCATCGACCGCGCCAACTACACCATCGACGGCATCACGAACATGGAAGGATATGCCGACAACAAACGTCTGAAAAGCTATGAGGCCGAAGCCCGCTTCCTCCGTGCCCTGTTCTCGCTCGACCTGGTGAAATATTGGGGCGACGTGCCTTACAAGACCACCTACTCGGCCGGCTACGAGGATGCCTACCAGCCCCGTACGAGCCGTGAGAAGATTTACGACCAAATCATCAAAGACCTGAACTTCGCGAAAGAGAACATGGATTGGGCCACGGCCAGTTCGTCGCCCGAACGCGCCACGCAAGGTGCCGCACGTGCCCTCTTGATGCGTGCCTACCTGCAACGCGCCGGCTACAGCCTGCAGATGGACGGCACCATGACCCGCCCCGACGACGCAACCCGCAAGACCTACTTCGAGGCCGTAACGAAGGAATGGGAAGCCTTCCAGGCCAACGGCTACCACGACTTCTATGCCGACGGCTATGACGGCCTTTTCAAGGGTTTCTCGGCCGGTGTGCTCGACTCGAAGGAAAGCATCTTCGAAATCGCCTTCTTCAACGTCAGCGGTGACAGCGAAGATTCCGGCGTATGGGGCACCTACAACGGTCCGCTGGTGGAAGCACCGGGTAGCGGTGTCGACATGAGCCAGGTGATGGGCCGCGCCAACGCCTTCTTCCGCGTCGTGCCGGAATGGAAAGACTTCTTCGAAGATACTGACGCACGCCGCGACATCATGGTCTGCACCTACCAGTACAAGTGGGATGCCACGACGAAGAACCACAAGAAGACTGAGCAGAAGAACGGCAAGAACTGGTATCCGGGCAAGTGGCGCAGAGAATGGATGCCGCTCGGCTTTAAGAACCCGAACAACGTGGACGTGAACTACTGCTTCCTCCGCTATGCCGACGTGGTGCTGATGGCCGCCGAAGCCTACAACGAACTGGACGACCAGGCCACGGCCTGGAGCCTCATCAACAAGGTGCGCGAACGTGCCGGCGCTACGCAAATCGACGGTACGAACTACGCCGACTTCTACAAGGCACCGAAGGTGTACGATCTGGAAGAACTGGACGCATCGGGCAATCCGACCGGAAACCTGTTCATCGACGACAGCGACGCAAAAGGCCAGGTTCGCACGGCCCTCTATTGGGAACGTGGCTTCGAACTCGCCTTCGAAGGCCAGCGCAAGTACGACCTCATCCGCTGGAACGTTCTCTTCTCGGCTCTGAACCTCTTCGGCCAGAAGACCATCGCCGACATCAACCCGAAGACGGTGAAGGACCTCTACCCGGCCTACAAGAACTTCGTTCCGGGCAAGCACGAACTGTTCCCCATCCCGCAGGATGAGATGGATATCAACTCCAAACTGGAAGGCAAGCAGAACCCGGGCTACTAATCATCCAAACTGAATCAGACAGGTGTGTCGGGAGGAGACTCCCGGCACACTGTCTTCTGTTTTCAATCAGTATTAAAAAGGTAATCTAACGAAACACGGTCGCCGACCGAAAACGGCAAACAACAGTTATAATCGCTAAAATCAGAAAAGACCATGAAAAAGCAACTTATCTGCGCCTTCGTCCTGCTCTGCGGAGCAGCCCTGGCACAAGCCCAAGAGAAACTGCCCTATAAGGCAAACTGGCAATACAAGGCCGAAGCCGTGGCCGACGACGGCACCGTGACCGAAGCCGACCCCAAGGCCGGACGCTACCTCTCCGACCAAAGCACGTGGGATCTGGGCGGCTGGACTTCCGTAGCTACCGAATACCGCAATATGTTCTACATCGGCATCACCAAGGGAACCCCCATCGCCAACACGATGGAATACGTGGACGGACAACAGAAGCAGAACAGCACGGCATGGCTCATCTCGCCGGCACTGGACTTCAGCGCAGCTGCCGACAAGACCATCTCCTTCAAATGCGGCAAGGAAGCCGACGACCAATGCTCGTCCGTGCTGGAAGTGCTCTACACCACCGACTTCACCGGCGACCCGACCACCACGGAATGGACCACGCTGAAGGCTGACATCCGCCCCGTCACGGGCATGAAAGGTTCCATGATGGGCGTAGAGAAAATCCGCTGCAAAGCAAAAGCTGACAAGGTGTACATCGCCATTAAGACCACCAAGGCCGGCGACAACTACTTCAGTGCCGGCGCAAAACAGGCCAAAATTCGCGTCATGAACTTCCAAGTGAAGTAAGCATCGAAGACAATACATATATGTGTTAAATAATAAATCTATTCATTCATTTAAACCTATTTCTATCATGAAGAAAGTTTATACGCTTGCGGCAGCAGCCTTGTTCTCCGCTGCTGCCATCGCCCAAGAGGCACTCCCGTATGAAGCAAACTGGCAGTACAAGGCCGAAGCCATCGCCGACGACGGCACCGTGAGCACAGCCGACCCGGATGCCGGCAAACCGACCTCCAACCAGGAACTGTACAATCTGGGCGGATGGGCATCCATCGCCGAAACAGGCAACCGTCCATTCTACATCGGTGCATCCAGCGGCAAGCCCATCGCCAACACGATGGAGTTCGTCGACAACAAACAACCGGAAGAAGGTGTTATCACCTCGTGGTTGGTCTCGCCGGAGTTGAACTTCAACGCCAACAGCGTGAAGACCATCACCTTCAAGTGCGGCAAGGATGCCGACAATCAAACGACTTCCGTACTCGAACTGCTGTACACCACCAACTACACCGGAGACGTGGCTACGACCGAGTGGACCACGCTGAAGTCTGACATCCAACCCGCCACCGGCATGACTGCCGCCAAGATGGGCGAAGTGAACACTACCTGCAACGTGAAAGCCGCCAGCGTAGTCGTTGCCATCAAAGCCACCAAATCCAGCATCGCTTACATTGAAGGCGCCAAGCAAGCCAAATTCCGCGTGACCGCCTTCAAGGTGACGGAAGAGATTCAGGAAGGCAGCAATGCCGAAACGCTTCCCTACGAGGCCAAGTGGTCGTACAAACCCGAACTTATCAATCCGGCCGACTCGACCTTTGTAGCCGGACACGATGCAACGAACGCCGGCAGTTACAAGGAAGACCCCGCCAACCTGGAACTGAACGGCTGGTACACCGTGAAGCAGGCCGGCGACCGCATCTTCTGCGTCGTAGCCAACAAGAACGCAGCCGGCAACAAGCGCCAGGTGCCCAACACGGTGGAATGGACCGACAACAAGCAGAGCAAGGAAAACACCACGTGGTTTGTTTCGCCCGCCATCGACTTCTCGGCCAGCGGCGACAAGTTCATCACGTTCCAGATTGGCCGTGAAACCGTCGACCAGCAGATTTCGAACATCGACCTGCTCTACTCGACCGACTTTGCCGGCGACGTGACGACCGCCACCTGGACGACCATCGCCAGCCAGTTGGTTCCGGCCGACCAGGCTGGTCTGGCCCCGGCCGATGTAGAAGACAGCGATGCCGCCGCTTTGATGGCTGTCATCAATCAGAAAGTAAGTTTCACCGACAAGGCCGTGACGCTGGCCTTCAAGGCTGGAAAGGTTGACGGCGGTACGGCAGGTGCCAAGCAGACGAAGATTCGCATCCGCAACTTCAAGATTCTGCTCAACGACCCGACGTCCATCCGCAATGCTGCAGCTGAAGGCATGACGGCATCCGTTGTTGACGGCCGCCTCGTCGTAAGCAGCAACGTGGCCAAGGCCGAAGTGTACAACGTAGCCGGACAAGCTGTCAACGCCGAAAGCCTCAGCAACGGCCTCTACCTGGTTCGCCTGACCGCCATCGACGGCAGTGTGGCTACCAGCAAGGTTCTGGTTAAGTAATCCATTCTAACCTACTCATAAATGCCTACCGAGAGGCCGGTTCAACATCTGGGCCGGCCTCTCCTCATTCCAATCCCAACCTTTTCACCATTCGCCATGAAAAAACCAATCCTCTTCCTCCTGGCCTGTCTCTGCTCGCTCGCAGCCGCCGCACAGGCCACCCTGCATCTGACCGAACGGACGTTGATGCACGAAATGCGCGAGACACCCTCGCCGCTCGACAAGGCCGTCGTGGCCGACCGGAGCGTGTCGCTGCAGTGGCCGCTCGAGGCCGGTGTGTCGGTGCGCGGTGCCATCCTCGACGGACTGGGCGAGACGGCCCCGAAGACCGACAAGCGCACGCTGAAATACCAGGTGCGATACAGCACCGACCGAAAAATGAAAAAGAACGTGACCACCGTCACGACCTCATACCCCTTCCACAACCCCGAGCAGCCGCTGAAGGCCGGACGCTGGTACTGGCAGTACGGCTACGTGAAGGCCGACGGCACCCACTGGAGCGACCTGCTCTGCTTCAGCGTGGAGGACAGCCCGGCGAAGTTCTGCCCGCCCGCCTACCCGCAACTCATCGCCCGCCTGCCGCAGAGCCATCCGCGCATCCTGGTGGACGGTGCGGACTGGGACGGCTTCATCGCCCGCTCGAAGGCGAAGCCCGAACGCGCATGGTACCTGGAACGCGCCGAGAAGATTCTGAAGAAACCCATGTCGCGCGTGGAGGACATCGACTTCAGCCAAGTGGCCGGACTGGACAACGAGGTGAAGCGCAAAGCCCTCATGACCCGCGAAAGCCGCCGCATCGTCGACCGCGAAGAGGGGAACACCGATGTGCTCATCCGCGCCTACCTGCTGACCCGCGACCGCCGCTTCATGGACGAGGCCATGCACCGCATCGAGGAGATGATTACCTGGGACGAAACCGGCCTCCTGCACGGCGACTTCAACGAGTCCGTCCTGCTCTCGCTGCCGTCGATGGCCTACGATGCCTTCTACGACCACCTCACCGACGCCCAGAAGGCCCGCCTGCTGAGCAAGGTGCGCGAGAACGGCACCAAGTTCTTCAACCGCAACAGCAACCACCTGGAAAACCATATCGCCGACAACCATACCTGGCAGATGACACTGCGCATCCTCACCATGGCCGCCTTCGCCACCTACGGCGAACTGCCCGAGGCCGCCGTCTGGACCGACTATTGCTACAACATCTGGCTGGCCCGCTTCCCCGGCCTGAACAAGGACGGAGCATGGCATAACGGCGACTCGTACTTCGGAGTCAACTTCCGCACCCTCATCGAGGTGCCCTACTTCTACGGCCGCCTGACGGGCTTCGACTTCTTTGCCGACCCGTGGTATCGGGGCAACGCGCTCTACGTCATCTACGAGCAGCCACCCTTCTCCAAGTCGGGCGGCAACGGCAGTTCGCACCAGAACATCCTGCAGCCCAGCGGCACCCGCGTGGGCTATGCCGATGCCCTGGCCCGCCTCACGGGCGACACCTACGCTGCCGACTACGTGCGCCGCATCCTGGCCCGCCAGCCGAACCTGCTCAAGGAGAAAGGCTTCGGGGGCAAGTCGGGCGACCTGTCGTGGTTTCGCCTGCAATGCGACAAGCCCCTGCCCGAGGGACCGGGACTGACCGCACTGCCCGCCGGACACGTGTTCCCGCAATCGGGACTGGCCGCCTACCAGTCGGACTGGAACGACCCGCGGCACAACGCCATGCTCGCCTTCCGCAGCAGTCCTTATGGCTCCACCTCGCACGCCCTGGCCAACCAGAATGCCTTCAACACGTTCTATGCCGGCAAACCGTTGTTCTACAGCAGCGGCCACCACGTCAGCTTCACCGACCAGCACAGCATCTACTGCCACCGAGCCAGCCGGGCGCACAACACCATCCTGGCCAACGGCATGGGACAGCGCATCGGCACCGAGGGCTACGGCTGGATTCCGCGCCACTACGAGAGCGAACAACTGAACTACGTGGTGGGCGATGCCTCCAACGCCTACGGTGAGGTCATCTCCTCGCTTTGGCTGGAGCGCGGCAAGGCCTCCGAACTGGAATACACCCCTGCCAACGGCTGGGACAAGAACCACGTGAAGACCTTCCGCCGCCACATCGTGACGCTGGGCAAGAGCGACCTCGTGTTCATTTACGACGAACTGGAGGCCGACACGGCCATCGCCTGGAACTACCTGCTCCACACCATCGCCGAGCCGATGCAGGTGGACCGCCAGACCGAGGCCGTCTGCATCACGGCCACCAACGGACCGGGCCAAAGCGACGCCTACCTCTACGCCCCCGACGCCCTGCAGACCGACACGACCAGCCGCTTCTTCTATCCGGCCGTCAACTGGCTGCGGGCCGACGACAAGGGGGTGTTCAAGCCCTACCCCAACCACTGGCACTTCACAGCCACCTCGAAGCCGCATGCCGTCTACCGCTTCGCCACCCTCATCAGCACGCACGACCGCAAACAAGCCGGCATCGTGCCGCAACGGCTGGCGGACGGAAGCATCCAGGCCGGCGACTGGAACATCCGCGCCAACCTGACCACGGAGGGCAAGGCCTCCTTCACCGTGACGAACAAGCGGGAAGGCATCGTGCTGGAGTATGACGACAAGACCGTTGTCCGCACACCCCAGGGCAAGACCGTGCTGAAAGACGAAGTGCCCGAACTGGAAATCTAACGTACCGATACCAATGAAGAAGCACTATACCCACAGCCTGCTCCGCGCCGCTGCCCTCTGCCTGCTGGCGGCGGCCGGGGCCTGCTCGGACAAAGGGCCGGAGACACCCGACCCGGACCCCACCGCACCGACCGAGGCCGAATCGACCTACCCGGAGGCCTGGCACAACAAGATACGCCAGTTGCCCTACCCCCGCAGCACACACGAGGTGTACCTGAACCCCGTGCCCTTCATCGTGCCCCAGGCCCTGAAGACGGGCAGCCTGCTGGCCTTCGAACTGTCGCAGGACTCGACGTTCCAAACTGGGGTCACGAGCAAGACGGACGTGCCCAGTTGCCTTTTCAACCCGCACCGCCGGCTGGAGGCCGGACGCTGGTTCTGGCGATACCGCTCCTACAACAGCGGCGAGACCGGCACGTGGAGCAAGCCCTATGCCTTCGAGATGAAGGACGAGACACCCGTGTTCGTCACCCCCGAGGCATCGACCTACCTGCAGAACCTGCCCCGCCGGCATCCGCGCCTCTACTGCTTCCTTGACGACGAGATGGAGGCGGCCCGCACCAAGGTGGCCTCGCACCGCGAGTACAAGCAGCTCCTGAGCCGCGCCAAGTCGGCCGTCAACGCCGACTATGCCGCGATGGACCTCTATGCCGAGGGCGAGAACCTGCGCAAATACACCGGCTACCTCTACACCGCCTACCACCTCACGCAAGAGGCCAAATACCTCGACCGGATGCATGACATCCTGAAGCAACTGCTGGCCAAGCCGGTGGACGACGGGCGCCTCTTCGGCGACAACTTCGCCGCCACCGACTACGTGACGGCCTTCATCGACTGCTACGACATGCTCTACGACCAACTCTCGGCCACGGAACGGACGCAGACGGAGGACGTGCTCCTTCGCTTCGTGCGCTACTACTTCGCCCGCAACATCGGCTACGAGGAGAACCACATCTTCAACAACCACTTCTGGCAACGCAATATGCGGGCCTACGTGCAGGCCGCCCTGCTGCTGCACGACAAGCAGAACCTGGCTGCCGAGATGCGCGGCGTGCTGGAGTACTACTACGAGTTGTGGGCCTCGCGCGCCCCAGACACGGGCTTCAACCTGAGCGGCATCTGGCGCAACGGCGTGTACTACTTCAACGCCAACGCCAAGACGCTGTGGTATATGCCCACGCTCTACGGCTACCTGACGGGCGGCGACTTCCTGGCGCACCCGTGGTACCAGAACGCCGGCAAGGGACTGGTCTACTCCTGGCCGCCGCAGTCGCAAAGCCTGGGCTTCGGCGACGGACGCGAACGGGAGACCCAACAGGGACGGCAACGCATCGCCTTTGCCTACTTCCTCGCACAGGAACTGGGCGACCCGTATGCCGGCTGGTATGCCGACCGGTGCCGCAGCATTCTGGAGCAGGACTACGAGAACCGCCTCTACCGCATGGTGCGCACCGACGCCTTCGGCACCGCCCTGCCGGCCGATGCGGGCAAACTGGCCTGGTACGAGGAGGCCGGCGAGGTGGACATCCACACCGACCTGGCCCACCTGGCCAACGACATGGCCTTTGCCTTCCGCTCCAGCCCCTACGCCTCGGGCAGCCACACCCTGGCCGACCAGAACGGATTCCGCCTGCTGTATAAAGGAGAAGACCTGTTCATCTCGAGCGGCTACTACCAGAACTTCGCCGACGCGCACAACCTGCTGTCGTACCGCCACAGCCGGGCGCACAACACCATCCTGGTGAACGGCATCGGCCAGCCTTTCGACATGAAAGGCTACGGCAACATCACCCGCGCCATCGACGGCGAACACATCTCCTACTGCCTGGGCGACGCCAGCCATGCCTACAGCGGCATCAGCGAAGACCCGATGTGGGTGGACAACTTCCGCAAGGCGGGCGTGGTGCAAAGCACGGCCAACGGTTTCGGACCCACGCCCCTCACCCGCTACCGCCGCCACGTGGCGGTGCTGCATCCGCGCATCGTGGTCATCTACGACGAGCTGGAAGCCAGCGAGGCGGCCACGTGGGACTGGCTGCTGCATAGCCACGTGGCGTTCGCCCTCGACGAGGCCAACGGCTACTGCTCCATCGACCGACCCGACAAAGGCATCGCAGCCACCGTGCGCCTCTACAGCCGCCAGCCGTTCCGCCTGACGCAGACCGACCGTTTCTTCCGTGCCCCGTCCAACAGCGACCCGGAGAAATATCCCAACCAGTGGCACCTGACCGCCGCCTTCGATGCCAGCACGGGCAACCGCATCGTGGCCATCCTCCAGGCGTGCGACACCCCGGCCGGCGAACAGTCGGTACGAGCCGACGGAAACACGTTTGAAATAGGCACCTGGCGCATCGAGGCCGAACTGGACCCCAACAACCCGGCCTGCCTGCACATTGCCGACACGGCCAGCGGCTCCGAACTCCTCTTCGAGGACGGAAAGCCCACCGTGCTGCAAGAAGCCGGTTCGACCACCAGCGTCGACGACCAGTGGCCGAAAGCCACCCGCGCAAAGCGACGCTGAGACTTCCCCACGTTTTCCCCCGGAAAGACGGGCACGTTGCAACACCGTTGCAATGCCGTTGCAATATCCTTGCAACCGCGTTGCAACGGCGTTTTTTCAAAGACGTTTTTAATGGCGTTTTAATGACCGTTTAATGGCCGTTTAACCCAAAACGGTCATTAGGCCGTTATGCGCAAACGAACTTTCTTTTTGGCATCT
>JBJEHD010000016.1:0-4354 GCA_051875715.1 Bacteroidaceae bacterium | reverse complement strand
TCATCTTCACCAACGGCGACAACGACACCTTCCCCTTGTGGTACAACCAGGAGACCGAAGGCTTCCGTACCGATGCCCGCGTGTGCAACCTGAGTTATCTGCAGACCGACTGGTACATCGATCAGATGCGTCGTCCGGCCTACGACTCGCCGGCCTTGCCCATCAGTTGGGAACGTCTGGAATACGTGCAGGGAACCAACGAATACATCCCCATACGGCCGGAAGTGAAGGAGCAGGTGCTCTCGCTCTATAAGAACAATCCGGAGGAGATGAAGCGTCAGTTTGGCGACAATCCCTTCTCCATTTACAACATCCTGGTCCGCTGGGTGCGCAACCCCGACCCGCACTTCCAAATCATCCCGACCGACACCATCGTGGTGCCGCTGGACAAGGAGGCCATCCGCCGATCGGGCATGCTGATTCCGGCTGCGCTGCACGATTCCATCCCCGACGTGATGACCATCCCCTTGACAGGCAAGCGGGGCTTGTACAAGAGCGAACTGATGATGCTCGAGATGTTGGCCGGTTGCAACTGGGAACGTCCGCTCTACATGGCGACGACCGTGGGTTCGGAGAATCACCTCAACCTGGGCGACTATTTCATGCAGGAAGGCCTGGCCTATCGCATCACGCCCTTCAATACGAAGGAAACGGGGGCACGCATCAATAGCGAGGCGATGTTCGACAACCTTATGCACCGCTATCGCTTTGGCGGCATCGACAATCCGAAAGTCTATCTCGATGAAAACATCCGCCGGATGTGCTACACGCATCGCCGGATGTTCGGCCAGCTTGTGTTGCAGCTCCTCAAGGAAGGAAAGGTCGACAAGGCGCGCCAGGCGTTGGAGTATTGCGAGCAGGTCATCCCTGTGACGACCATCCCGAGCGATTTCCAAAGCGGCTCGAAAGACCTGGCCAATGGCTGGCTTGCGTTGGGCGAGAAAGAGAAGGCCACCCGCATCCTGCACGACATGGCCGACAAGTCGCTGGAGTATCTGCATTGGTACATGGCCATGGATGCTGATCGTTTTCAACTCTCCATTCAGGAGTGTCTGTATCATTTCTACCTGCTCGACGAGGTGACCCGTCTGATGGAGGCTCACAAACTGCCTAAGGCCGACGCATACGGCCGGCAGATGGATGAACTCTACGCCGGATTCTCGCGCCGGTCGGGCTATTGAACCTAAAACCACTGAAGTCGTGTTTATCGAACAACCCCCTTCGTTGGTGCGTGCGCTTTATCCGAGTGCCTTGTGGCGGATGAATCCGCACGAACGACGCGTCTATCTCACCTTCGACGATGGCCCCATTCCCGGGGTCACGCCGTGGGTGCTGGACGTGCTCGACCACTATGGCATCAAGGCCACCTTCTTCTTGGTGGGCGACAATGTGCGCAAGCATCCCGATGAGTTCCGCATGCTGATTGAGCGCGGACACCGGGTGGGAAACCATACGTTCAACCACCTGCGTGGCTATCCCTATTCGGCCCGCAACTATCTTGAAAACACCGAGAAAGCCGATGCGCTCATCCATTCCGATCTCTTCCGGCCTCCACACGGGCACATGACCTTCGGCCAGTATGTCGCATTGAAGAAGAAATACCGCATCGTGATGTGGGACCTGGTCACGCGCGACTACAGCCGCCGTCTCGACGGGCCCCAGGTGCTGGCCAAGGTGAAACGCTATGCCCGCAACGGTTCCATCATCACGTTTCACGACTCCTTGAAGTCCGAACTCAAGCTTCGTTACGCATTGCCGCGGGCCATCGAGTGGCTGCAGGAGCAGGGCTACTCTTTTGGCACTCTCTGAGGCGCGTATGGAGGCTTCTGAGCGACTTTCTCGTCTGGTCAAGGCCGAAGCCCTTCGCCTGGGTTTCGAAGCCTGTGGCATCGCCCGGGCTGAGGTTGTGGACCCGTCGGCGAGGCAGCACCTCGACCGCTGGTTGGCGCAAGGCTGTCAGGCCGGCATGGACTACATCGGGCGCGGACGCGACCTTCGGGCCGATCCCCGACAGTTGGTCGAGGGCACCCGGAGCATCGTCTGTGTGGCCTTGGGCTACTATCCGGCCCGGACGTTACCGGCCGATGCCCCGCAGGTGGCTTATTATGCCTACGGGCGCGACTATCACGAGGTGATGCGCGAACGGCTCAACCTTCTGCTGGAGGCTGTCCGTGCGTGTGTCGGTCCAGTGCAGGGACGTGCCTTCTGCGATACAGCCCCCATCCTCGAACGCTATTGGGCCGTACAGGCCGGCCTGGGCTGGATTGGCAAGAACACCCAACTCATCCTGCCTCGTCTGGGCTCTTACTTCTTTTTGGGCGAACTGCTCCTCGACCTCGAACTGGCACCCGATGCGCCGCTCCCGTCGCGTTGCGGACGCTGTACGCGTTGTCTGGAGGCCTGTCCGGGGCAGGCGTTGCACCCCTCGCAGGGTCTCGATGCCCGTCGTTGCCTCTCCTATCTCACCATCGAACACCGAGGCCCCTTTCCCGAAGGGGTCCTCCCGCCGTTGGGCAACCGCATCTATGGTTGCGACGTGTGCCAGCAGGTCTGCCCTTGGAATCGCTTTACCCGTCCGACCCGTGTGCCCGACTTTGCCCCTTCCGAGTCCTTACTGGCCATGCGGACCGCAGATTGGCGACATCTGACGCGCGAGGACTACACCCGCCTCTTTCGCGGCTCGGCAGTGAAACGCGCCAAGTACGACGGCTTGATGCGCAATATCCGGGCAGCCTTGGACGAGGAGGCGTGATATGGGTGAATATCCGGCCTTGACGGGTGGAGAAAGCCCCAGTCTCATTCCCTTTCGTGGAGGATGCGGCCGGGGCTTTCTTTTTGCTCAGTCGGGTAGGGCGACTATCGTACGTTCACCTTGATGCTGCGGGTGCCTATCTTCACCACCACGAGTACAGAGTGGCTTGTTTGATAGGTGAATAGTGGAACGTGAAAGGACTGGTTTCGGGGACTGTTTCGGCATAGCAGTACACTTTGGATAGGGCATTGCAACTGAAGTATCTATTATTAGTCGGTTATCAGTATTCTACACTCTAAACGGTAGAAAAGTGACTGTGTGGATTCTATATAGATACGAAATGTGTAACATTTAACGTCTTTAACTTTCGCTTACATTAAAAACTACCAAATAGTGTTTGGATGGGAACGTTTCAACCGAGCTCAAAATGTGATAAACAAAAGTTATCCAATGATATTTTAGAGGGGTAGGGTTGAAACAACTTCCCTTAAAGGATGTGATTGCCAATCATTCCCTTTTATTCTATAAGAACCAATAAAAAATGTAGCCTATCATACTGTTATCCTACATTTTTATACAAGTAGAAAAGCAGATTCCAATACTGATTTTTGGAGTCCGCTTTTCCGAAATGGTTAAGTATATCCTATTTTTTGTTTTATAGATTTAATGGTTGCCTAAAGAACGTTAGGCCTATTTATGGCTTATGTTCAATATATACCAACATGAAGTGGTGAAGAAATTTCTTATATACTTTACCTTCCAGACCCAATGTGGCAAGAGCCGTGGGGTAAGGTGGAACTTCTGTTTGTAATGTGGGTTGATGAACCAAAGTTTTTGATCTGTTACCGAGAAGCCACATTGATGTATGAGTCTTTCAAACAACTCTATACTTGTTCGGCATTCTTTTATGCTCATAAGTTCATTTATTGTTCCTTTCTCTTCATTGCATATCTTTAGCAACAACTTGTATAAAGGATTTGGTAACAAGTGAATGAATGGAAGATGTGAGCAAAGTTTGCTTCTGCAAATCTGTTGATGTCCTCCAAAAGGCATTTGCCATGCGGGGAATCCGACAAACAGCACACCAGTTGGTTTCATAAACTTTCTTATGTATGCAAGAAATGGCTCTTTTGTCGGAACGTGTTCTATCACGTCGTGTAATAGTATCACATCATATTTATCCTCTTCATTACATGGAACAGAATATTGCATGAAATCACAGCATACAAATGTAGCATGATTGCTTATTTCGGAAAAGTATGCTTTGGCATCTTTAATTCTGCACTCGGCAATATCTATACCTGTCACTTTGCAGCCCAACTGGGCAAAGGGAACTAAGTTTCCTCCTTCACCACAGCCTACCTCCAAGATTCTACTCTTTGGTGTCAGTTCCGTAAAATCTGACAAGTAGCTGATGTAAAACTCCTTAGATGTTATCTCTAAGTCACGGAAATACATCTTTCTGTCTGTATGTCTTTTTTGCATGTATCTTAACGTGAGTTCGACGAATTATAAGTACTTGAAACTTTGGTGATCAGCGAAAATTATTGCAACTTTATAGTGTTGAAATACAAAGAATTACAAACAATAATCGCTATGATC
>JBJEHD010000015.1:0-22993 GCA_051875715.1 Bacteroidaceae bacterium | reverse complement strand
AAGGTAACACTATACTCCGACATCTTCCCCGCCAACCGGGAAAATCCGCTGACCCGTCCTAAGCAGAACTTCGTGAAGGACATAAAAAAAGAGCGTGGAAACGTCTGCTGTCCATTCCACGCATCGAGGCCCTTGCATTGCCTATTATAGTTGAACAGACAACATCAGAGCCCACGCCGATATGAATAATCGCTGCTATTAGGAGACCTATATAAACAATATATTGCACCCAACAAAGTACAATCCATGCTTACAAGGTCTCACTATAGCGTGATATATCACACCCGGGGCATCTACCGTTGCTACGTTCAAGACTATAATATCGTAATGTTTGCAAGATTTCGATGCGTCTTAAACTCAGCGTTAAGTAAACGCCTTTATTATGTCTGGATTATTTTATCCCACCCAATGCCCGCCTTGTACTGCCTTGTCCATGGTGTGACTCCGCCATACTTCGGCATCGGCGTAGGCTTGCCCGAACTGATGTCGTGAAAGAACTCGTCTGACTGAGACAAAGTGCGTTCAATGCAAATAGTCCGTGGCAAAGGTAAATAATTTTTTCTTATTTGATAATTGTGGGGGGGTAAATCTTGTCATTTGACTATATTTAACGAATATTCAAGATGGATGATTGCTGTCCGCTACAACTAAAATCCAAAACAATCATCGAGAAATACTCCATGAGCAGCCGATGTATACCCGTATCGCCGTGAGCGTACTCGCATGGGCTTGCGTGAGTGATAAAAGAAAGAGAGGGGGAGGGAATGAATCCCGTCGCCCCTCTCGCTCCTCCTTTTCGCTTCGTGTCTTAGTCTTTGAGGAAGTAGTCCACCGTGGTGACCACGCGGATGCGCTTGATGTGGGGCGTGTTGGCATCGCGGTCGCTGATGGAGAACTGTCCTTGCGAGGCGCGCTTGATCTTGCCCAGGCGGCTGTCGGAGTCCTTGGCGAACTGCTCGCCGGCTTGGCGGGCGGCACGGGTAGCCTCTTCGATCATCTGCGGCTTGATGTCGTTGAGCGAGGTGTAGTCGTACTGCACGTTGTAGCGGTAGTCGCCGCTGGTGAGGGCGATGCCCTGCTTCAACAGTTCGCTTTGCTCGGAGATGAGTTGGCGCACCTTGTCCACCTGCCGCGAGGTGACGATGATGACCGAGGTGACGTTGTAGCGGTAGGGCACGTCGTTGTTGCCGTAGCGTTCGGCCTTCATGTCGATGATTTCGGGGGCGTTGATGCTGATTTCGTCCTCGCCGATGCCGGCCGCCTGCAGGTAGGCGGTGATGGTGCGGTTGCCTTGGCGGATGTGGTTGTAGAGGTCCATCAGGTCGTCGCCCACCACTTTGTATGTCAGCGGCCAGGTCACTTTGTCGGCCGCCACTTCGCGCTCGGCCAGCCCTTTCACGCTGACCACGCGTTCGCCATCGGTAATGCTCTCAATGCCGCCTCGGAGGTTGAATCCCAACACAATCAGGCCGATGGCCAGGAGGGCGGCTTCTTTCATCCAATTTGTCTTCATATTCTTATTCTTTTTCTATGGTTTTTTTAGGGGGGTTAAACTTGCGCCTCGGGTGTCAGCGCGTGGCGGCGAGGCGGACGGATATCCGCCCCTGCGCGTCGGGGCGGACCCGAAGCGGCACGAAGGTGAAGCCGGGGACGGGGTTGAAAATCCGGTTTCTCCGGCAGGGGGCGACCTCCAGGTCGGTCGCGGACGTCAGCAGCAGGCCGTCGAGGCGGAGGCTGCGCGTGGCAATCTGCTCCTGCTCTTGCGGCGAGGCGATTACGGGCAGCACGAGGCGCACGTCCTTGCCTAGCATGGAGGGGGGCAGCTGGGCCTCGATGTCCACCCCGCCGGGGCTGAGCCGGTAGGTGAGGCGGACGGAGTCCGTGCCGAGCGACGAGGGCTGCTGGCGGCTGTCCACCAGGTGGGTGAAGACCTCGAAGAGGTGGGTGTCCGCCTGCCGGCGGTAGGCGATGGCGGTGTGGAGGTCGTCGAGGTTGCTGTACATGACGCCGCCTTCCTCCACCTCGAGGCGCGGTGTGCCGGCCATGCGGAAGGCTTCGCCGGCGTAGGTCTGCATGTTGGGTGCTTCGATGAGGGTGTACAGGTTCATGGTGGCGGCGAACACGGGTCCGCGGCCTTCCATCCAAAGCATCGACAGCACGCCGCCCATCGGGTGGGTGCCCTTCACCTTGTATTCGGCATCGTAGCCGGTCAGGGTGGCGCGCCACGGCCCTTCGGCCACGAGCCAGGTGCGGATGTCGGCAAAGTGGCGCACGCCGTAGGCGGTGTCGCGGGGAAGGGCGGCCTTCGGATGGGTGCGCGGGGGTTGGTTGAGGAAGGAGGCCAGGGCCTTGGCGTGGCCGAAGGTGTGGTGGATGCAGGGAGGTACGCCCCAGGCGTGGTAGTGCGGACCGCCGTGAAGCAGGCCGTCGTGGGTGTTGGCCGCCAGCAGGGCCACGTTGCGCCGGATGGCTTCTTCGTAGGCGGGGTTGTGGTCGGCCAGGGCGTAATATCCGCCCATGAAGCCGTCGCTGGTACGTCCGCCCCAGTAGGTCCACTTGAAGCTGCGCGTGCCCCAGCTGTTGTCCCAGGCACCATCGGGCAGCATGAACTGCAGGTGCGTGTCCAGCGCGGTCTGCAGGTGCGCCAGTAGGGCATCGTCGTTGGCCTCCAGGGCGTAGTACACCAGGTTGGGCAGCGACTCTTCCACGTTGTAGAGGAGGTCGACGGGGCGGCAGCCGTTGGGTGTTTCAGTCCAGATGTTCGGCCCTTCGCCGAAGAGGAAGTGGTCTTGACGGGTGAAGTAGGGGACGAGGTCGGCGGCCGTTTCGCGGGCCCTCGTGCAGAACTCGTCGCGTCCGCACATCTGCCCGATGGCGTAGAGGGCGTAGGTGGCCGAGGCCGAGTAGTTGACGTTCATGTTGCGCATGCCCTCGCGGCGCCGGCTGTAGATGAACTTGTTGCCGTAGATGAACTCGCCGGCCTGCAGCAACTGCTGCTTCCAGGCCGTGCGGGTGGAGTCGTCCAGCAGGTGGCCGTGGTGACGGACGGCCTCAATGAGGGCGATGGCGGCGAACACGGTGGTCCCATTCCAGTCGGACACGTGCACGTCGTTCATCCACGATCCGTCGGGCATGTGGACGTTGTCCATCCAGTGCATCAGCCGTTTGGCGGCTTCCACGTAGCGCGGATCGCCCATTTGGTCGGCCACGTGCAGGATGGGCAGCACGGCGTCGCCGCAGCGTCCGTGCACACGGGCGCAGGCCGGACAAAGCAGGCCGCCGTCCAGGGCGGGGTTCGCGCTGCGGATCTGGTAGGTGAGGAGGGTGTCCACCCATTGGTGGAGCAGGCCGAAGGCTTGCGCCTGCACGCTGCCCGTCGGGTAGTTCTTGGGGGCGGACATGGCTGTGGCAAGGATGCACCAGCCGAAGAGAAGGACAAAAAAGGCTTTTTTCATGGGTTAGTAGGTTTATTTGGAAAAAATTTCCTCCAAGCCCGTCCGGGGAGGGAGTGGGCTTGGAGGAAAGTGAATAGGAAACGGCTTACTTCCGGTAGCTGTCCAACTGGGCGGCATCCATCTTGCGGATGAAGTTGAAGTGTTTTTCCACTTCGGCTTCGGCGTAGTTCACATACACCAAGGCCGACTGGGCGAACAACTCGGGGGCCTTGGTGGCGTCTTGCAGCAGCAGGTGCGACATGAGGCACACGGCGGCCATCTCGTAGAGGCGGCGTGCCACGAAGTCGAGCAGTTCCTGGTCCTGTGCCTCCTTCACGGCATTGGTGCAGGCCTCGAACTTGGCGGCCATCTCGGCGATGCGGTCCTTCAGCGGCTGCAGGGCTTCGCTGCAGGGGATGGCGGCATATTCGTTCAGGATGGCGGCGTACGAGCCGTTGGTGACGTAGCGGATGGCGGCCACGGTCTGCAACTGGGTGGTGCCTTCGTAGATGCTGGTGATGCGGGCGTCGCGGTAGATGCGCTGGCAGGCATATTCCAGCATGAAGCCCGAACCGCCGTGTATCTGGATGCAGTCATAGGCGTTTTGGTTGGCGTATTCCGAGTTCATGCCCTTGGCCAGCGGCGTGAAGGCGTCGGCCAGTTTGGCGAAGCGCTTCTGCTCCTGGCGCTCTTCGGGCGTGAGTTTGCGCTCGCGGGCGATGTCGTCGAGGGCTTTGTACACGTCGACGTAGCGGGCCGTCTGGTACAGCAGCGAGCGTCCGGCGTCCAGTTTGGCCTTCATGATGGCCAGCATGTCGTAGACGGCGGGGAACTCGATGATGGCCTTGCCGAACTGCTTGCGGTCTTTGGCGTAGGCCAACGCCTCGTTGTAGGCCGCCTGCGACAGGCCCACCGACTGGGCGGCGATGCCCAGGCGTGCGCCGTTCATCAGGGCCATGACGTACTTGATGAGGCCCAGTTTGCGGTCGCCGCAGAGTTCGGCTTTCGCGTTCTTGTAGACCAGTTCGCAGGTGGGCGAACCGTGGATGCCCAGCTTGTTCTCGATGCGGCGCACGTCGACGCCTCCGTCGCGCTTGTCGTAGATAAACATCGACAGGCCGCGTCCGTCTTTCGTGCCTTCCTCCGAGCGGGCCAGCACCAGGTGCAGGTCGGCGTCGCCGTTGGTGATGAAGCGTTTCACGCCGTTCAGGCGCCAGCATTGGTTGGCTTCGTCATAGGTGGCCTTGAGCATGACGCTCTGCAGGTCGGAGCCTGCATCGGGTTCGGTCAGGTCCATCGACATCGTTTCGCCTGCGCAGATGCGCGGGATGAAGCGGCTGTGCTGGTCCTCGTTGCCGAACTCGTAGAGTGTCTCGATGCAGTCTTGCAGCGACCAGATGTTGCCGAAGCCGGCATCGGCGGCGGCCACAATCTCGGCGCACATGGTGTAGGGGGTGATGGGGAAGTTGAGTCCGCCGAAGCGGCGCGGCATGGTCATGCCGTTGAGGCCCGCCTTCACCATGGCCTCGAGGTTCTGCTTCGTGCCGCTGGCGTACTCCACGCGGCCGCCCTCGCAGTGGGGGCCTTCGGCGTCGACGCCTTCCGCGTTGGGGGCGATGACTTCGCCGGTGATTTCGCCGGTGATTTCCAGTACCTTGTCATACGAGTCCATGGCGTCGGCATAGTCTTGCGGCGCATAGTCGTACTCGTCTTTGTCTCTGTATCCGCGCTCTTTCAGTTCGCAGATGCGTTCCATCATGCTGTTGTTCAGATGGAACTTCAGTTCGGGGATGTCAGTATAATAGTTGGACATACGCTTATTTGCTGTTCTTTTTGTAATACTTGATTAGTTTCGGGACGACCTCCTCCACGCTGCCGTTGATGACGTAGTCGGCGATGGCGTTGATGGGGGCGTTCGGGTCGTTGTTGATGGAGATGATGATGCCCGCATCTTGCATGCCGGCGATGTGCTGGATCTGTCCGCTGATGCCGCAGGCGATGTACAACTTGGGGTGGACGGTGACGCCCGTCTGCCCAATCTGGCGGTCGTGGTCGGCAAAGCCGGCATCCACGGCGGCACGACTGGCGCCTACCTCGGCGTGCAGTTCCTTGGCCAGTTCGAACAGTTTGTCAAATCCTTCTTTCGAGCCCATGCCGTATCCTCCGGCCACGACGATGGCGGCACCCTTCAGGTTGTGCTTGGCCTTTTCCACATGGCGGTCGATGACGCGCACCACGTAGTCCGTCTCGGGGACGTATTTGGCTACGTCGTGGCACACCACGTTTCCGGCGTAGTTGGCATCTGCGATTTCCTTTTTCATCACACCCTCGCGCACGGTGGCCATCTGGGGACGGTGTTCGGGGTTGACGATGGTGGCCACGATGTTGCCGCCGAAGGCCGGGCGAATCTGGTACAGCAGGTTGTCGTACGTCTTGCCGGCTTTCTTGTCCTCATGCGACCCGATTTCCAACTGGGTGCAGTCGGCCGTCAGACCGCTGCCCAGCGCCGACGATACGCGCGGACCGAGGTCGCGTCCGATGACGGTGGCGCCCATCAGGCAGATCTGCGGCTTCTCTTCGCGGAAGAGGTTGACCAGGACGGACGTGTGCGGCAGCGAGGTGTAGGGGGCCAGGCCGGGGGCGTCGAACACATGCAGCGTGTCCACCCCGTAGGGCAGCACTTGCTTGTCCACGCCGGCGAGGCCGGATCCGGCTGCGATGGCTTCGAGTTGGCAGCCCAACTGGTTGGCCAGTTTGCGGCCTTTGGTCAGAAGTTCCAAACTTACATCGGCGACGGTGTCGCCTTCAAGTTCCAAATATACAAATACGTTGTTCATGATGTTGTCCTTTTTTTCTTGCTTCCCATCGCGGGGTTATCCGATGGTGTGGTTGGCCAGCAGTTCTACAATCAGGTCTTCTATCTCTTGGTCGCTTCCGCCCAGCGTCTTGCTCTCCTTGGCCTGGAAGACGATGTTCTCAATCTTCTTCACCTTGGTGGGCGAGCCGCTCAGTCCGCACTGGGTGGTGTCGCCGTCCACGTCGGCCACGCTCCACTCCGTGATGTTGAGGTAGGGTTTGGCCTCATACAGGTCGGCATAGGGTAGGGCCTCGCCTTCTTTGGTCAGGGCCGCCTTTTCTTGTGCGCCGAGCGCGCGTTTGTATTTCATCACCCGTTTGGCATTGCGGGGGCGGCAGGGGGCTGCGCTACCGTTCACGGTGAGCACGATGGGCAGTGGGCCTTCCACGGTCTCCACGCCGCCGTCGATGCGGCGGAGTACGCGGATGCGTCGCGCTTCCTCGTCCACGCCCAGCACTTCCTCGGCGTAGGTGATTTGGCTCAAACCCAGTTTCTCGGCCACCTGCGGGCCCACTTGCGCCGTGTCGCCGTCGATGGCCTGGCGTCCGCCGATGATGAGGTCGTAGTCACCCATCTTGCGGATGGCGGTGGCCAGGGCGTAGGAGGTGGCCAGCGTGTCGGCCCCGGCGAAGGCGCGGTCGGTCAGCAGGTAGCCGTTGTCGGCACCCCGGTAGAGGCCTTCGCGGATGATTTCGGCGGCGCGTCCCGGACCCATGGTCAGGATGCTGACGGTGCTGCCCGGATGGGCGTCTTTCAGTCGGAGTGCCTGTTCCAAGGCATTCAGGTCTTCCGGGTTAAAAATGGCCGGAAGCGCCGCACGGTTGATGGTGCCGTCGGCGTTCATGGCGTCTTTCCCCACGTTTCGCGTGTCGGGGACTTGTTTCGCCAGTACAACAATTTTCAGACTCATGTTTTTTCTTTTATATAAGGTATAATTTTGTTCTATTTCCCGGCAAAGGTAGCGAAACCTCTCATTCTGCAAAACAAATGGTGCGGAAAATGCACATCTCCTTGCTTTTTGAGCAATCGGGCGACGTTATTGTATGTTAATCGTTGGGCCGTTTCGGACGGAAACCCTATCTTTGCGTCCAAATCATTTCGGGGCTTGACTGGTTTTGACAGCGGGTAGAAATGGTATGTAAGCATGCAGTGGGTGGATGGTTACCACTATAATCTCAGTCATTAAACAATTATCTGGCAACGAAAACTACGCTCTCGCTGCGTAATCGAAGTATAGTAGATTCGCTTTATTCCTGCCACAGTGGGCAGGAACGAGATGTCGCTCAAAAGCTCTTGTTCCGAAGCGTTTGATTCAGCGGCACAGCAAATTCGGGAATAGTCCGGGCCTCGCCTTGCGGCACGGATGAAGTTCAAAAGGCTAAGGCGCAAGTTGGTGGCTCCGGTCTTGCTTGCGTTCGAAAACCGAAGGCGGAGATAAGCATGTAGAAAGCGTATGGTTTCCTCGTTTGGACGAGGGTTCGAATCCCTCCAGGTCCACCCCCATGCAGCGCGAGGCCGTGTCCGTACAGAACTGTGTACCGACGCGGCCTCGCTTGTTTTATGTGGCATGCCGGAATGCCTGACTTACGCGATAGGCACCAAGTCCGGATTCAAAGATGTGCCCCCATGCTTTTCGGTCGGTAATGGCTTGTTCAAAAGTCAAACCGTTATAAATCATTCTTAGAGCATTGTTGTGTACCTGTAATTTGGGAATACTTGCTTTGCGCCTTGCCTGTTCTTAATTGTTTGATATTCTGCTCTTTTGTACATCCTCTTACATTTTACGCAGTGCAAAGATAAGGAATTGGTTTGCAAATGTCGGCGGGTTTTGCGAATATTGTACGCAAATAAGAAGAACGAAGATGTTGCGGAAAATCAGAATCACAGGGGCTGTGCTGTTCTTTGCGGCGGTCACGGCCTTGTTCCTCGACTTTACGGGGACGGTCCATGCCTGGGTGGGATGGACGGCGAAGATACAGTTTTTGCCGGCGCTGCTTGCCGTGAATGCGGGCGTCGTGGTCGGCCTGGTGTTGCTCACGCTGCTGGTGGGCCGGGTCTATTGCTCTGTCGTCTGCCCGTTGGGGGTGATGCAGGACATCGTCTCGTGGGCGAGCGGCCGGCGGAAGAACAAACGAAACCGCTTTGCCTACTCTGCCGGGAAGAGGTGGCTGCGCTACGGCGTGCTGGCCTTGTTCGTGGCAGCCATGCTGGCCGGGTTCTCTTCCTTGGCGGCTTTGTTGGCCCCGTACAGCGCGTACGGCCGTATCGCGGCAAACCTGTTCGCGCCCTTGTATGGCTGGGGAAACAACCTGCTGGCCATGCTGGCTGAGCGGGCCGACAGTTATGCCTTCTGCGAGACGGAGGTCTGGCTGAAGAGCCTGCCCGTCTTTCTGGTGGCCGTCGCGACGTTCGTGGTGCTGTTTGTACTGGCCTGGCGCGGCGGGCGCACGTATTGCAACACCGTCTGCCCCGTGGGCACGGTGCTCTCCTTCTTCGCCCGTTTCTCGTTGTTCCGGCCCGTCATCAATGCGTCCAAGTGCAAGCACTGCAGCCTGTGCGAACGCCGTTGCAAGGCATCGTGCATCGACCATAAGAACCACCACATCGACCTTTCCCGCTGCGTGGCCTGCATGGATTGCATCGACCACTGCAAGCATGGGGCGATTGCGCTGCAAAGAAGGGGCGTGCGGACTGCCGAAGCGGACGGGGAACATTCCCGGGCGGACGGTCCGGCGACGGATGAGACCCGTCGGGGCTTCCTGTCGGCCGCCGGCCTGTTTGTCGCCACCACGGCCCTGCAGGCACAGCAGAAGAAGGTGGACGGCGGACTGGCGGTCATCGAGGACAAGCGTCCGCCCCGACGCGCCACGCCGATTCTTCCGCCGGGAGCGTGGGACGCACGCCATTTCGCCCAGCACTGCACGGCCTGCCAGTTGTGCGTGTCGGTTTGCCCGAACGGTGTGCTCCGTCCTGCTGCTGACCTCGACCGTCTGATGCAGCCCGAGATGTCGTACGAGCGGGGCTACTGCCGACCCGAATGCACCCGGTGTTCGGACGTGTGCCCGGCAGGAGCCATCCGGCCCATCAGCGTAGCCGAAAAATCGTCCACCCGCGTCGGCCATGCCGTATGGATTCGGGAGAACTGCCTCCCGCTGACCGAGGGCGTTAGGTGCGGCAACTGTGCGCGCCACTGTCCCACGGGGGCGATACAGATGGTGCCGTCGGACACCGAGAACCCGGATTCGCCGAAGATACCCGTGGTCAACACCGAGCGTTGCATCGGGTGCGGAGCCTGCGAGAACCTGTGTCCCTCGCGCCCGTTCAGCGCCATCTATGTGGAAGGACATGAGGTGCACAGCCAATACTGATATACCCGCAAACCCGGTACGATTGTTAATCGTACCCGATTACGATTAATAATCGTACTGCGATACGATTAATAATCGTACCAGAGATGAAACGATATGTGAAACGAAACATGCAGATTGACGATGGACAAGATAACGCGTAGAACATTCTTGAGAACATTGGGCGTGGCCGGTGCCACCACGGCCGGCCTGGCAGGATGTGCCGGTGGCGAGAAGAGCACCACCCCGGTGCTGGCCGCCGGAGAGGCGTCGGACGGACGGATGACGTACCGGGAAAACCGGTCCACGGGCGACAAGGTGTCGCTGCTGGGCTATGGGATGATGCGTCTGCCGTCTGTGAGCGGACGGAGTGCCCGGGAAGGGCAGGACGAAGAGATAGACCAGGAGACGGTCAACCGGCTGGTGGATTATGCCATCGAGCACGGGGTGAACTATTTCGATACCTCGCCTGCCTACTGCAAGGGGTTCTCCGAGCGGGCTACCGGCATCGCCCTGCATCGCCATCCGCGCAACGCGTATTTCGTAGCGACAAAACTCTCCAACTTCGCCCCGGAGACGCAGACAAGGGAGGCCTCCATCGCCATGTACCGCAATTCGATGAAGGAACTGCAGGTGGACTACATCGACTACATGCTGCTGCACGGCGTCGGGATGGGAGGCATGGAGGCGCTCCAGAAACGCTATATGGACAACGGCATCCTCGACTTCCTGCTCGAGGAACGCAAGGCGGGACGCATACGCAACCTGGGCTTTTCGTACCACGGCGACGTGCGTGTGTTCGACTACCTGCTTTCCCGACACGAGGAGTACAAGTGGGACTTCGTACAGATTCAACTGAATTACCTGGACTGGAAATACGCCAAGCAGACGAATCCACGAAACACCAATGCCGACTATCTGTATGCCGAACTGGCCAAGCGCGACATCCCGGTGGTGGTCATGGAGCCGCTGCTGGGCGGACGGCTGGCAAAGGTGCCCGACCACATCGTGGCCCGGCTCAAGCAGCGCGAACCCGAGCGGAGCGTGGCGTCGTGGGCGTTTCGCTTTGCTGGCAGCATGCCCCGGGTGCTCACTGTGCTCAGCGGCATGACGCTGATGGAACACTTGCAGGACAATCTGGGTTCGTTGGCACCTCTCAAACCCTTGACGGACGATGAATTTGCTTTCTTGCAGGAGACGGCGGCCCTCATGATGCAGATGGACACCATCCCCTGCAACAACTGCCAGTATTGCATGCCGTGCCCCTATGGCATCGACATCCCTTCCATCCTGCTGTACTACAACAAGTGTGTGGCCGAAGGACACGTGGTATTGGATGCGACCGACGACCGCTACCGAAAGGCCCGCCGCGCTTTCCTCGTGGGGTACGACCGCAGCGTGCCCAAACTCCGTCAGGCCAGCCATTGCATCGGGTGCGGAAAGTGCCGTTCGCACTGCCCGCAACGCATCCCGATTCCGAAGGAACTGCACCGCATCGATGCCTACGTCGAGCAGTTGAAGCGCGACGGCGTTTAGTCTTGCTGGCGTGCGCGGGCTTCTTCGAACTTCGCCTTCATGGTGGGGTTGCCCCGGGTGAGCCGTTTGATGGTCAGCGCCTCGGCCTTGTCGTTGGCCAGGCGCAGGTTGTTTTCCGAGCCGAGCAGGGCCGCCTTTATCTTCTGCAGGTGGTCGATGCTCTTGTCAATCTCTTCGATGGCCTTGTTGAACTTCTCGCTGGCCAGGCGGTAGTTGTTGGCAAACTTCTCCTTGAAGTCCTGCAGTTGCGACTCGAAACGGGTGACGTCCACCGATTGGCTTTGGGCCACGGCCAGTTTCTCCTTGTATTCGAGGCTCTTCTTCGACGTCTGTACCAGCAGCGAGATGAGTGGCAGGAAGAACTGGGGACGGATGACGTACATCTTGTCGTAGCGGTAGGACACGTCGACGATACCTCCGTTGTACAGTTCGCTGTCGGGCTCCAGCAGGGACACCAGTACGGCATATTCGCACCCCTTGGCCGTGCGGTCGGCATCGAGTTTCTTGAAGAAGTCTTCGTTCTTGTGCTTGGTGGCGGTGGTGTCGGCCTCGTTCTTCATCTCGAACATGATGGACACGTATTCGAGGCCGTCGGCCGAGTAGTCGCGGAAGATGAAGTCGCCCTTGCTGCCTCCCGAGGCGTCGTTGTCCTTTTCGAAATAGGCCGTGGGCATCATGGGCCGCATCATCTGGTTGAACTGGGTGGAGCAGTGTATCTCCAGCGTCTCGCCAATCATCTTGGTGGACAGGCGGGTCTTCAGGTCCTTGTAGTAGTCCACCTGCTCCTGGGCCGTCCGCAGACGGAGTTCGTATTCTTGCCGGAGGGTGTTCTCGTGGAGGGCGGCTTTCTGCTTGTCCAGTTCGGCCGTGGCCTTCAGTTGGGCTATCTCGGCGTTCTTGTGCTGTAGGTCGGTCTGTGCCTTGCGCTGCTCTTCCATGACGGCGATTTTCAGCCGGCTTTCCCCTTCGTGGACGGACGACTGCAGGGCGGCAATCCGCCGGTCCTTTTCGGCCAGGGCAAGGGAGAGGTCGGCCTGCCGCTTCTGTTCGGCCTGCCCCAGTTCGGTGCGCAGGCGGACAATCTCGGCCTCCTTGGCGGTCAGGGCCATGTCCTTCTTGTTCAGTTCGCTTTGGTAGGCCCTCTCCGCCTTGGCGGCCGCCAGCTGCTCTTCGGCCTTGTGGCGTTCGTGCAGTTCGGCCAAGCGGCGTTGAACCTCGGCATCGAACTCGGCGTTCTTCACCTGGCTGAGGATGGAGGCATAGTCGGCTTCGTCGACCACGAAGGCCTTCTTGCAGTGGGGGCAAATCAGTTCTTTCATGTGTTCGGCAGTGTGTGGGGCACGGACTTCATCAGAATACGACCTTCTGCACCTGTGCACCTTCGCGGGTGCTGAGGCGGACCAGGTAGGCTCCTTGCCGGGCAGGTGCGGACAGCAGGCAGGCGTCGGTGCCGGCCGGAAGCGTGGCGGACGACACAAGGCTGCCGTCGGTGCGCATCAGCTGGATGCCGACAGGCTCGGTGGCCGGACGGTCGAGCCGGACGGTCAGTCCTTCGACCGAGGGAACAAACCGAACGGAAAGGCCTTCGGCGGCCACGGTACGGATGGAGGTGGGGTTGAAGGCGTAGCAGTCGGCGTTGCAGATTTCGCCGGTTTGCACGTCGAGCAACATACCGATTACCGAGAGGTTGCGCTTGTGCAGGATGGTGCGCGGCAGGGGAATGCTGAAGTCGAACACCACGTCCTGGTCCTTGTCGATGGTCTGCGGCACGCTGCCTTCGATGCCCGTGAAGGCGTCGCTCAAGTAACGGGCCACGTGGTCGTAGCGCATGTCGGCAGCCGGGATGACGGGAGGCAGGCTTTCGTAGCCGCCCATGGGCTCTTCCGCTCCGGCGTAGGCGTTGTTCTGCTGGTAGCCATCGGCATCGACGCAGACACCGTCCTCGGTCAGGACGAGTGAGAAGCGGTAGGTCGACCCGCGGGTGGTGCTAAAGCCGAAGCGGGACTTCAGTTGCACGTCGAGTTTGGTGCTGTCGGCGTTGAAGCGGGCCTGCGCCACCTGCAGCGAGGCCACGGGGGCCTGCGAGGCGATGAGCTGGTGCTGGTAGGCGCAAGAGGTCAGGTCGTCGAGGTCGGAGATGAAGTTGCGGTTGACGAGGGCTTGGGGGAAGCCTTCGATGTAGTTCGTCAACGCTGTGTCGTAGGCATCGACGGTCATGGGATCTTCGTTGTGGACGCTGATGCCGATGAACGTGTCGGGGAACTGGGCCTGCAGACCATCCAGCATCACCGTGCCACGTGGGCACATGGGACACCAGGTGCCGGTTCCTTCTTCCCATACCACCCGGTGCGGATAGACGGTTTCGACACGGCAGAGGGTGGACGAAAGGGTGGCGGTACGTTGTTCCGTCTGGCCCGGCAGGACATAGGAGGCCGTCAGCGTATAGTCCAGCGACGAACCTGCGTCGGGGACGACGGGAATGTTTTCGAACTTGATGGATTTCATCGAACCGGGGCGCAGGTAGACGTCCTTCACCACACTGTTGTAGGTGTTGCTGCGGCCGGTAAAGGAGAGGCGCAGACTGACGTCGCACAGGCCGAAGTCGACGAGGCCGTCGTTGAAGATGTCGGCACTGATTTCACACGTGGTGCTGGTGGGTTGTAGCACGTTGACCGACGTGTTTCGCAGGCTGATGGTCGGGACGAGTTCCTCCACCTTCAGGTTGTCAATCATCAGGAACGACTTGTTGGTGCTGTTGTTGACGATGGCGATGTGGACCGTGCGTCCGGCGTATTTGTCCAAGGGGACGGCATGGGTGAAGATGTCGCCGACCACTTCCTCGCCGGCTGGTGCGGCGTAGAGCGTGTCGGCCTTGGCAAAGTCTTCCGGATGGTTGCCTTGCGTGGACAAAAGCACTACGTAGCCGTCCTTTGCCGGGCTGACATTGCAGGCGTCCCACAAGAAAAACAGACCCGACCCGTCCAACTGCAGGGCGGGGGTGACAAGCCAGTCGTTCGATGTACCCTCGGGTACATAGCGCGAGGTGCTGAGGAGCGAGAGGTCGTTGTCGTCCAGCAGCACGTAGGTCACTATCCAAGGTTTGCCTACCGAAAAGCCCAACTCCTTGGCTCCGGAGGAAGGCGTGTTCTGGTCGACATCGTATAGGGAGAAATCGGAGGGGATGACGCCGTCGTTGAAGTCCCAGGCGTAGAGGGTGCGCTGTGCGTGAGCCAGCAGGATGCCGCATGTGGCGATGGCTAAGAAAAGCAGTCTCTTCATCATGATACCTTATTTAATAGACGTAAGAAAGTGTGGACGGGGGCTTTCTCCTTCCCCCGTCGATGCGCAAATGTAGGGTTTGTGCGTATAAGTCCGATGGACATAAGGCAATAGTTCGGGGCATGGTACGCACGGCCGTGGTGGTGGAGGTCAGTCGCGGAAGCGCTTGACGAGGTCGTCGTAGGCATCGATGCGGCGGTCGCGCAGGAAAGGCCACCAGCGGCGCACGTTCTCGCTGCGTTCGAGGTCGACGTCCACTACCAGGTTCTGCGGCCGCTCGTTCGAGGCTTGCGCCAGCAGTTCGCCTTGGGGACCGGCCACGAAACTGCCTCCCCAGAACAGGATGCCGTGGGTCTGGCCCGACGGGTCGGGTTCCAGCCCGACGCGGTTGACGGCTACGACGGGCAGGCCGTTGGCCACGGCATGGCCGCGTTGCGAGATGGTCCAGGCCTGGAGTTGACGGCGTTGCTCGTCGGGCGTGTCGCTGCTTTCCCAGCCGATGGCTGTGGGGTAGATGAGAATCTCGGCCCCGCGCAGCGCCATCAGACGGGCGGCCTCCGGATACCACTGGTCCCAGCAGACCAGGACACCGAGTTTGCCCAGCGAGGTCTGGATAGGCTCGAAACCTAAGTCGCCGGGGGTGAAATAGAATTTCTCGTAATAGGCTGGGTCGTCGGGGATGTGCATCTTGCGATAGCGGCCGGCGATGCTCCCGTCGCGGTCGAACACGACGGCGGTGTTGTGATACAGGCCTGGGGCGCGACGCTCGAAGAGCGACGTGACCAGCACCACCCCGTAGGTAGCGGCCAGTTCGGAATAGAATCCGGTGGAGGGTCCGGGTATGGGCTCGGCCAGGTCGAAGAGGCGGGTGTCCTCCGTTTGGCAGAAATAGAGGGAGTTGTGCAGTTCCTGCAGCACGATGAGTTGTGCGCCTTCGCGGGCGCAGGCTTCGATGTTGGCGGCCAGGCGCGTCATGTTGGTGCGCAGGTCGGGGGTGTTGGCCTGTTGGACAAGGCCTATGCGGATGGTTCTCATATCAGAAAAGGACGTTTAGGGGGTATTGCATGGTGACACAGTGCAACGACCCGTGTTGTTTGATCAGGGGCCGGCAGTCGATGCCGACGATTTCGCGGCCGGGGAAGGCCTGGGCCAGCACACGGGCGGCCTGGGCATCCTTGTCGGGCTGGAGGTAGGTGGGGTAGAGCACGGCTCCGTTCACGACCAGGAAGTTGGCGTAGGTGGCGGGCAGACGTTCGCCATCGACTACCACGGCATCGGGCATGGGGAGGGGGAGCAGGCGGTAGGGCGCACCGTCGGGCGTGCGGAACGTCTGCAACTGGGCCTCCATCCGACGCAGGGCGTCGTAATGTACGTCCGTCGGGTCGGTACATTGCACGTAGGTGATGGTATGGTCCGGACAGAGGCGGGCCAGGGTGTCGACGTGGCTGTCGGTGTCGTCGCCTTCGAGGTAGCCGTGGTCGAGCCACAACACGCGCTCGGCATGGAAGGTGCGGAGCAGGTAGGCTTCGACACCGGCGCGGTCGAGTGTCTCGTTGCGGTTGACAGACAGCAGACACTCCGACGTAGTGAGCAGCGTCCCCTCGCCGTCGCTCTCGATGCTGCCGCCTTCCAGTACGTAGTCCAGCCGGTTGAGGTAGTCGCCGTGCAGCAGGCCGGCCCGGCAGAGGCTGCGGGTGATTTGATTGTCGGCAGCGGCGGCGAACTTCATGCCCCAGCCGTTGAAGCAGAAATCGAGCAGCAGAGGCTTGTCGCCTTCGAGCAGGGTGAGGGCACCGTGGTCGCGTGCCCAGGTGTCGTTGGTAGGGCAGGCATGGAAGCGGACGTTGTCCAGGTTGACCCGTCCGGCCAACTGCTGCCGCACGGCTTCCGTGTCCGGGGCGACGATGAGCAGAAGTTCGCGCTCGGCAATGGCCGAGGCGATGCGGACGAAGCATTCCTGCACCTCGTCGAGCATGTAGGCCCAGTCGGTGCCGGCATGGGGCCATGTCAGTTGGACACCGCTCTGCGGATGCCACTCGGCAGGCAGGAAGGGCGGTCGGAACTCAGGCTGCAGGCCGAAGGTGAACTGCAGGTCCTGCGAGGTACGTCGCTGTTCGGGTCGTTTGGCTATCAGTCCCATCACTTGGCCTCCTCCTTGGGTTTGCGATCGAAGAACGGGTTCTTGGACGAGGCGCTCACGGCGATGGCGATGACCGTCTGGCAGCCTTCGGGCCACCCGAGCAACTGAGCGGCATAGCCGGCCGAGAACATTACGCGCGAGTCCACGCGCAGGTCGGCGGCCATGGCACAGGCCGAACCGACGGCGATGCCCACGTCGACGGTGTTGATGGCGCAGGGCGTGGCGGCCGGTTTGGAGGCACAAGTGGCAAATCCGCAGTGGGCACAGTTCAAGCCCTGAGGCTGCGGGCGGGTGCCGACCAGCACCACGGCTTCGGCCTGGAGGATGTTGTCGGCATCGCGCAGGAAGAACTTCAGTCCGCTTTCTTCGCCGTAGGCGCGCATACGGGTCGACAAGGTCTCGAGGTCGGACTCGCAGAGGGTCAGGGTTTCGATGACGTCGATGCCTTTGCCTTTGGGGGCGGTACGGGCGGCCGTCATCATGTGCCGTGCCACCTCGATGAGGTGGGCGTGGCGGATATCTCTTTCGTTCAGTATCATAGTGGCAGAAGGTTAAAGGGTGGGTAAGGAAGCCGCATCAGGCTTCCGACTTGGGTTTGCGCCGATGGCCGTGTCCGCCTTGCGATTTGCGCTCTTTCGAGCCGGAACCGCCTCGGCGCCGTCCTCTTCCGCTTCCTCCTTTGGACGAGCGGGGTTCGTAGGCCGGGGCTTCGCCCAGTTCTTCCGGGACGGGAATCTTGTAGATGTCCTTTCCCAAGAAACTTTCGATGGACTTGAACTTGCCTTGCTCCTTCTCGTTGACGAAGGTGATGGCCAAGCCGTCGTTGTTGGCGCGGGCGGTACGGCCGATGCGGTGGACGTAGTCTTCGCAATCGTGGGGCACGTCGAAATTGATGACCAGCCGGATGTTGTCGATGTCGATGCCGCGCGACACGATGTCGGTGGCGACGAGGATGTTCACCCGGCCGTTCTTGAACTCGTGCATCACCTGGTCGCGCTGCGCCTGCTCGAGGTCGGAGTGCATGTCGGCCACGTTGAGTCCCATGCGGCGCAGGGCGGCCGTGACTTCTTTCACTTTGAGCTTCGACGAGGCGAAGATGATGACCTTGTCGGGCACTTGTTCCTGAAAGATGTTACGGACGATGCCCAGTTTCTGATTCTCGTAGCACACGTAGGCCGTCTGGATGATTTTCTCTGCCGGCTTGGATACCGCCAGTTTCACCTCGACAGGGTCGCGGAGGATGGTCTTGGCCAGTTGCTGTATCTTGTCGGGCATGGTGGCCGAGAACATGATGGTCTGACGCTCTTTGGGCAGGTATTTCACAATCTGCATGATGTCGTCGGAGAAACCCATGTCGAGCATGCGGTCGGCCTCGTCGAGGATGAAGTACGACACGCGTGACAGGTCGACGTAGCCCAGGGCCAGGTGGCTGATGAGGCGGCCCGGCGTGGCGATGACCACGTCGGCTCCGAGGGTGAGGCCTCGCTTCTGCTGTTCGAACAGGATGCCGTCGTTGCCGCCGTAGACGGCTACGCTCGACACGGGCATGAAGTAAGAGAAACCCTCCATCTGCTGGTCGATCTGCTGGGCCAATTCACGCGTAGGTGCCATGATGATGCAGTTGATGGCATCTTCCGGATGGCCGTCGGTCATAAGACGGTTGAGCAAAGGAAGCAGGTAGGCAGCCGTCTTGCCCGTACCGGTCTGCGCCACTCCAATCAGGTCGCGCCCTTCCAGCAGGACGGGGATGGTGTGTTCCTGCACCGGGGTGCACTCCTCGAAGTTCATGGCGTCGAGGGCCTGAAGCACGCTGTCTTCCAGATTCAGTTCGGTAAACTTCATGGCTTAATTCTTTTCCAATTGATAACCCAGAAGCAGTCCGTCGAATTGTTCGGCCACCTTGCCCAAGGCAGCCACGCTTTTCAGACTGCTGACCGAAGAGGCCAGTTGCAGCACCTTCAGCAGTTTGTCGGCATCGAACAGAAGGTCCATGTTGCGTCCTGTGCGCTTCACCGTGACGTTCATCTTGGCCAACTTGAAGAAGGTCATCGTCAACGTTTTTTCCTTGGCATCGTATTCGAAAGTGCCGTTCAGCGTTTTCTTGCCCATGACGGCGCTGAAGGTCTTGTCTTCGTTGAAGGTGTAGCTGCACATGCCTTCCTTGATGCCGACCTTGGCAAAGGTCTCGTCCATTTTCTTTTCTACTTGGCGGGCGGCCACCTCGCCACCGGCTTTCTTGAGCAGGTCGTCGCTCTCGAAGGTGCAGGCCGAGCCCCGGTAGTTCCAGGTGCCGTAGATGTCGTCTTCGGCCACGGTCGTTACGGTTTCTACCACCTTGTTGATGAGGCCTTGCAGAAACGAACTGTCGGCCTGCGATGTGATGGGTTCGAGGGTGATGGGTTCGGCGGCGCAGGCTTTCGAACCATTCCATGAGAAGAGTGCGCTCAAGAAGAGTACTCCGATGAGTGGATGTTTCATGTGTAATTAAAAAGTATAGGTTTAGAATTTGTTTTGTATCAGAGTAAGATGTAGGCCAGCGTGCTCAGGCTGATGACAATCCAAAGCAGGACGCCTTGTATCATCGGACGGATGCCCACCTGGCGCAGTACGTCCATCGAGAGCGAAGCTCCGATGAAGAAGAGCGTGATGGTCAGTCCCTTGCGGGCCAGTCGGGAAATCTCCTGTCCGACCTGCGGAACGCCGTCGAGCACATAGGTGTTGGCCAGAATGGCCAGCACGAAGAACAAGATGAACCAAGGAATGGAGATTTTCTTGCCCGAACCCTTGAAAATGAACGATGTGGCCAGGGCCAAGGGGATAATCCAAAGGGCACGGGTCAATTTGATGGTGGTGGCCACCTCCAATGCTTGTTCGCCGTAGGCAGCACCTGCCCCGACCACCGAACTGGTGTCGTGGATGGCAATGGCCGCCCAAGTACCGAACTGTTGCTGGTCAAGACCCAGCATGTGGCCGATGGGCGGGAAGATGAACAAAGCGATGGCGTTCAGGATGAAGATGGTGCCAAGGGCTACCGACATGGAACTGTCCTTGGCCTTCAGCACCGGACCGACGGCGGCTATCGCACTGCCGCCGCAGATGGCCGTGCCCGAACTGATGAGATAGGCCGTGTCGCGGTCGACGCCCAGCAGTCGCTTGCCGATGAACCAACCAATCAGCATGGTGCCGACGACCGAGATAATGGTAAAGGCCATGCCTTCCTTGCCCGAAGCCAGCGAGGCTTGCAGGTTCATGCCGAAACCAAGACCCACCACGGAGTATTGCAGCAGGAACTTGGACATCTTTTTGTTGAATTTCGGATAGGCTTGGCCGCAACTGAGCGCGTAGGCCAGACCGAGGAAAAGGGCCACCGGTGGAGTAACCCACGCGGCATACGCCTTCAGGGCGGGGATATAGTCTAATAACAGGAATAGGGTTAGGATGGCCACCAAGGTGACGTAGATGGGCTTGTTGTTCGCCTGCAGGCGACTGAGCAGTTGTTTCATCTTTGTTATCGTTTTTAAGAGTCTGTTTTCCAATAGCGGAAATCGGCGGTAAAGGTACGAAATTGTTTTTTTTAACGAATGAAAGGCTGTATTAAATACAACATATATTATTATTTATTTCCTTTGCGAACGAGATACCAACTACGTTTTTAATAGCAAAAAGAAAAAGAATATGAAAAAATGGATGATTTGTGCTGCGCTTTTCGCAGCCGTGGTGGCAACAGCCCAAGTAAATGCACAGGAACCGAAGAAGGAAAAAGCCAAGACGGAACAGTGCTGCAAGAAGGAGAACAAGCAGTGCTGCAAGGCCGAGGACAAGGCTTGCAAGAAGGACGGCAAGCAGTGCTGCAAGGCCGAAGGCAAAGCCTGCAAGAAGGACGGCAAACAGTGCTGCAAAGCCGAAGGTAAGGCTTGCAAGAAGGAGAACAAGCAGTGCTGCAAAGCCGAGGACAAGGCTTGCAAGAAGGACGGCAAGCAGTGCTGCAAGGCCGAAGGAAAAGCCTGCAAGAAGGACGGCAAGCAGTGCTGCAAGGCCGAGGACAAGGCCTGCAAGAAGGACGGCAAGCAGTGCCCGAAGAAGTAAAGGCGAACGCATACATCTATCCCTCAAAACGACGGCATCCGGTGTCCGGCTTTTCTCTGGCGAACAGAGACGGCGGAGCGGATGCCGTCGTTCGTGTGTAGGCAGTGGACGCTGCCTTGTGCGACGGCCAATATCAGATGATGTAAGGAGATGGTAATGAGCAGATAGGGAGGTAAAAACAGAAACCAATGTTTGTATAATTCCGACTGAATCTCTATTTTTGCCCCGATGCATCGGGACGACATCACCGATGCGGTATGCTATTAATAAACAAAAACGTTAGATTATGAAGAAATCGTTTCTCCTTTTCGCAGCCCTGCTGGCAGGCTCGTTGTCCGCCCAGGCGCAGCAAACAACCTACCAATGGAACTTCGACGACGGCATCCCGGCCGACTTCAAGTTGTATGACGTGGATGGACGGATGCCCAGTTCGGCAGCCAAACAAAATGGATTCAAGCAGGGAGACGCTTGGAATGAGGTGGCACTCCTGGCCGACCAAAGCAACAAACAAATCTGGAGTAACTCTTACTATACACCCGTCGGGCAAGCCAACGATTGGATTGTGACCCCCGCCGTCAAAGTGGAATCGGACAATGCCTATTTCTGCTGGACGGCTGCGAACCTGAGTAAAGACAAAGGCGGTTACAAAGTGTTGCTTTCTACCCAAGGACAGACGGTGGACGATTTCACCGATTCCAAGGTGCTCTATTCGACGGCTACCGGAGAAGAAGACTATGGCACATTATTCGACCACATCGTTTCGCTGAAGGAATATAAAGGACAGACGGTCTACATCGCCGTGGTCAACAACGCCACAAACCGCACCTACCTCATCATGGACAATTTCGCCGTGAAGGATGTGTTCGAAACACTGGAAATCTACAACGCAACGAACAACGTTCTGGCCGAAACGGCCACGAAGAGTTCTGTCTCGGTAGAACTGTACAATCCCAACGTCATGAAATTTACGCAAGACGTGATGCTGACGCTGACGATCGACGGCAAGGCAGAACCTTACACGAAGACGGTGTCCAGCCTGGCCATCGCCCAGTATGGTTCGAAGACCGTGACCTTCTCCAACCTGACCGACCTGCCCGAAATAGGTGAATCGCTTGGCTACACCGTGACGGCTACCTACACTGTCCCGGGACTGGGTGAACAGACGCTGACGCTCCGTTCGGCACTCTCCAGACTCGGTAGCGTCTACGACCGGAAACCGGTGTTGGAAGAAGGAACCGGCACGTGGTGCGGATGGTGTCCGCGTGGCATGGTGACGCTGGAATATCTGAAGGGGAAATATCCCGACTTCATCGGTGTGGCAGCCCACTATGGCGACATCATGCAGGATGACATATATGGCTACGGACTGGCACGCATGGTTGAAGGATTCCCCAGTGGATTGGTGAACCGCACCAAGATCGTAGACATGAACAAGAGTTCGTCGGAATCGGCCTACAAGAGCGCGCTGAACAATCGTCCGGCTGCTTCGCTCCAATTGTCGGAACCTGCATTTAGTGCCGACAGTACGACAATCTCGGTAGACTTGACGGCCAAGTTTGCCTTCAACCACTCGATGGCAGACAAATGCTTCCGTTTCGCCTACGTGCTGACAGAGGATAACGTGCGTGGTACGACCGACGACTACACTCAGCAGAACTATTATGCTGGTGGTTCCAAAGGAGTGATGGGCGGCTTTGAAAGTCTGCCCAGTGTTGTTCCTGCTTCGCAGATGGTCTACAACGACGTGGCCCGCTACATCAGTGGCTCGTTCAATGGTGTGGAGAACAGCGTGCCGGCTACGCTTGTCAAGGACCAGGAAGTGAAATTCCCCTACACCATCGAAGTGCCGAAGAGCGTGCTGAGCAAACGCAACCTGACGGTCATCGCCTTGCTGATTGACGCCGTCACGGGCGAAATCTGGAACGCCGACCGCTACGTAATCGACCCGACGGGCATCGAATCGGTTCGTACCGAATCGGACAGCGACTTGCATCTGTTTGCCTTTGAAGGCGAGTTGTTCGTCACGCTGCAGGGTGCGACGGCAGGAAAGACGCAGGTGGAAGTGTACAGTCTGGACGGCCAGAAGGTGAAAGACGTCTGCTTCGACACGGCGGCTGAGGGCATGAGCATCCCGATGGACGGACTGAAAGGTACGTTCGTGGTACGTGCAAGCAATGGCCAGCAGACGGCCGTACAAAAGGTGGTGCTGCAATAAACATCTACCGACCACGGCGCATCGTGCGCCGGAATGCAAAGAAGAGAGGCTGTGTCAAAACTGAATGTTTTGGCGCAGCCTCAAAGGTGCGTCAGAATG
>JBJEHD010000014.1:0-23195 GCA_051875715.1 Bacteroidaceae bacterium | reverse complement strand
TGTGTTCCCGTTTCTCGGTTACAATGGAGCCCCATTGCGCCCTCAAAACGAGAACACATCTGTTCAAAAATAGAAGTTGTTATCATCATAACGCTAACGACCGATTTGGGATAAACGAACGAGAAGAAATGATACAGAAGAACGTACAAGTGAATACAGGGGCTTCGGCCGATGTGCAGCCGTCCAGATGTCAAGCAGACCGGGCCGCGCTTGGGGCGATGTGTGCCGCATTCGAGGCGTATGTGAAGTCGTATGATTTTGCCGAGTATGCCGACCTGACCTTTCTGCTGGAACGTTTGCCGCTGCTGCGCCTGCGCGAGGGCTATGCGTTGGGTGCCTTTGTGAAGGGCGATGACTTCGATGCCGTCTTCCAGACCTATTGCTACCGTGCGGACGCCCAATCGGCCTACCTCCCGACGGTGGTGCGCGAGCAGACCACGACCGAGGAGAGCAAAAGCCTGTTCGGTCTTGTGCGCAGGCCGGTGGTGCGCCGGGTGCGGAAATCGTGGCACGTGCCTTATGCGGACACGCAGTACATCGACCGCCGCCTGACCGAGGACGAGGCGGCAGACGTCCCCTCGGTATGGTCGTACATCGATGTGCCCTTCACGGCCGAAGGCGTCGTGCAGGCTTGCCTGCTGCAGCATCTGAGCGAATTCATGCCCCGGTTCTGGCGTTCGTATGGAGGGACGAAGACGTTCGTGTTCAGTCCCGACCGCCTGAAGCGCCTCGTGGCCGACGGCGAGGTGGACGACCCCGACGAGGCGAACCGCCTGCTGGCGCTCGACGGGTCGGACTTGCTGCCGAAGGTCGACCTGCAGGCCGACACGGCCTCCGTGACGTTTGCTTTCTGGGACAGTTGGCGCGGACTGGTCGTTGCCTCCAATCAGTTGGTGCGCGAAGGTCGCGGCGTCCGATTTACCCCCCCCCCGCACCGTCTATCCGCATACCGATACAGTCTAAGGCGCTTCGATAGGTGTGCAGACGCATCTTCCCCTTCCAATACAGCCGAGTGACCCTGCCTGTACGCATGGGTTTGGTACGATTATTAATCGTTCTCGAGTACGATTATTAATCGTACCGCATTACGATTGTTAATCGTACTGGATTCGCGTGTATTCGTCCGCCCGTTGGCGTATGGACGTCTTGCGGTGGATGAGTGCTCTCAGATGCTGTCGGCCTCGACGTAGCCGTTCATGACGGCGTAGATGGCCAGGGCGGCCACCGACTTGATGCCGAGTTTCTCGCTGATGTTCTTGCGGTGCGAGATGACGGTGGTGATGCTGATGTTCAGCCGGTCGGCAATCTCCTTGTTGATGCACCCTTTGGTGAGCAGCACCAGCACCTCGATCTCGCGCGGCGTGAGGTCGTGCGGGTCGGTGAAGGCCGCCTGGCTGGGGCGATGCTCGTGGCCGTGGCGGTGGAGGCGCATGAGGTCGCGCATCAGGCCTTCCTTGCTTTGGCCTACGTGCAGCGTAGGCGTTCCGGCCAGTTGCGGGCCGCCCTCGTTGCCTGCCAGCACGATGGCTTTGGGGCGGCGCGGAAGGAAGAAGGCCGTGTGTTCGAAGTAAATCTGGGCGGACACGAAATAGTGGGCATACATGTCGGGCGTGTCGGCGATGAAGTCGCCGAAGGTGCGGAACGTGCGTATCACGGCACCGGGCATGAACTCTTCCAGCATCATCTCCAGTCCTAAGCAGGCCAGGGTGTTCGGGTCGATGATGGCGATTTCGGGGGCGGGGCGTTCGGCGTTCATGGCATCAGGCGTGAGGGTAAAGTTGGGCCAGGCTTTCGGCACACCGTTCGCCGTCGATGCCGGCCGAGACGATGCCGCCGGCATAACCCGCCCCTTCGCCGCAAGGGAAGAGACCGCGCAACTGGATGTGCTGCAGCGTGTCGGCATCGCGCACGATGCGTACGGGGGCCGACGTGCGGGTCTCCACGCCGATGAGGACGGCTTCGTTCGTGAGGAAGCCGTGCGAGGTGCGCCCGAAGGTCTGGAAGCCCTGGCTGAGGCGTTCGCCGACGAACGTGGGCAGCCAGAAGTGCAGGGGCGAGGCCACGAGGCCGGGACTGTAGGACGAAACGGGGAGGTCGGCCCCCAGCCGCTTGCGCGTGAAGTCGACCATGCGTTGGGCGGGTGCGGTCTGGCGACGGCCGCCCTGCAGCCAGCAGTCGTGCTCCAACCGCTCTTGCAGGTACATCATGCGGAGCGGGTCGGAGGCATCGGCCGGCGTGGGGCAAAGCGTGGGGTCTTGCAGGTCGTCGGGGCGGATTTCCACCACCATGCCCGAGTTGGCCCAGCGTGAGCCGCGCGTGGAGGGCGACATGCCGTTGACCACCACCTGTTCGGGGCCGCTGGCGGCCGGGACGACGAAACCGCCCGGACACATGCAGAAACTGTAGACGCCGCGTCCGCCCGCCTGGGTGACGAAACTGTACTCCGCCGCCGGGAGGAAGGAGCCGCGTCCCTCGCGGTTGTGGTACTGGATGCGGTCGATGAGTGCTTGCGGATGCTCGAGGCGCACGCCCACGGCGATGCCCTTGGCCTCGATGGCGATGCCGTTGGCCGCCAGCCAGCGGTAGACGTCGCGGGCCGAGTGGCCCGTGGCCAGGATGACGGGCCCTTCGAAGGTCTGGCCCGTGTGGGTCAGGATGCCCTTCACCTCTTGGCCCTCGACGAGGAGGGCGTCCATGCGGGTTTCGAAGTGTACCTCGCCGCCGCACTGCAGGATGGTGTTCCGCATGTTTTCGATGACGCGCGGCAGTTTGTCCGTCCCGATGTGGGGATGGGCGTCGACCAGGATGGACGCATCGGCTCCGTGCTGGCAGAACACGTTCAGAATCTTTTCGGTGCTGCCGCGCTTCTTGCTGCGCGTGTAGAGTTTCCCGTCGGAGTAGGCACCGGCTCCTCCCTCGCCGAAACTGTAGTTCGACTCCGGGTCTACCCGGTGTTCGCGCGAGATGCGGGCGATGTCCTTCTTGCGCTCGTGCACGTTCTTGCCGCGTTCGACCACGATGGGGCGGATGCCCAGTTCGATGAGCCTCAAGGCGGCAAACAGTCCGCCCGGGCCGGCCCCTACCACGACGGCCTGCCGCCGTCCGTCCACGGGGCGGTAGTCGATGGGGGTGAAAGGCTGGTCCTGCGGCAGTTCGTCGACGTAGGCCCGCACCTTCAGGTTGACGAAGATGGTGCGCTGGCGGGCGTCGATGCTGCGCTTGAGGATGCGGACGGAGCAGATGTGGTCGGCAGGCAGCCCTTTCTCGTGGGCGATGCAGGCCTTGAGTTGCTGCTCGGAGGCGGCAATCTCGGGTATGACGCGGAGTTGGAGTTCGTGTATCATGGGCGATGTGTATTTACGGGGTTATCCGAAGAGGTGGCGGAAGGCTTCCTCCACCTTGCGTACGGGGATGAGTTCGATGTGCAGCCGGCGGGTGTCGAGCCCCTGTAGGTTGTGGCGGGGCAGGACGATGCGCTGGAAGCCGAGTTTCTCGGCCTCGCTGATGCGTTGTTCGATGCGGCTGACGGGGCGTATCTCGCCCGAGAGGCCCACCTCGCCGGCCATGCACACCTGCCGTTCGATTTCGGTGTCCATGTTGGACGAGAGGATGGCGCTGATGACGCTCAGGTCGATGGCCGGGTCGTTGACGCGCAAGCCGCCGGCGATGTTGAGGAACACGTCCTTCTGGGCCAGTTTGAAACCCACGCGCTTCTCGAGCACGGCCAGCAGCATGTTCATGCGGCGCAGGTCGAAACCCGTGGCCGAGCGTTGCGGCATGCCGTAGGCGGCCGTACTCACCAAGGCCTGTGTCTCGATGAGGAAAGGCCGGATGCCCTCCATGGCCGAGGCGATGGCCACGCCGCTCATGCCCTCGTGGTCCTGCGAAAGAAGCAGTTCGGAGGGGTTGCTCACCTGGCGCAGCCCGTCCTGCCGCATCTCGTAGATGCCCAGTTCGGCCGTGCTGCCGAAGCGGTTCTTGATGCTGCGCAGGATGCGGTACATGTAGTGCTGGTCGCCCTCGAACTGGAGTACGGCGTCGACGATGTGCTCCAGCACCTTGGGGCCGGCGATGCTTCCCTCCTTGTTGATGTGGCCGATGATGAGCACGGCGGTGCCGGTCTCTTTGGCGAACTTCAGGATGGAGGCGGCGCACTCGCGCACCTGCGCCACGCTGCCGGGCGAACTCTCCAGCGATTCGGTGGACAGCGTCTGGATGGAGTCGATAACCACCAGGTCAGGGCCGACCTCGCGGATGTGGCTGTAGATCTTCTCGAGCGAGGTCTCGCACACGATGAGGCAGTCGGCCTGCGGGTGGGCGATGCGCTCGGCCCGCAACTTGAGTTGGCGTGCGCTTTCTTCGCCCGACACGTAGAGCACCTGCAGGCCTTGCAGGCGCATCACGGTCTGCAGCACCAGGGTGGACTTGCCGATGCCGGGTTCGCCGCCCAGCAGCACCAGCGAGCCGGGCACGAGTCCACCGCCCAACACGCGGTTCAGTTCGGCGTCACCCAGGTCGATGCGCGGGTCGGCTCCGGACTCGATGTCGGCCAGCCGCAGGGGCTTCGACCGGGGCACCTCGATGCCCGAGTGGGGGCGTTTGCTGACGGGTTCTTTCTGCACCCGTTCTTCTACGAAGGTGTTCCAGGCTCCGCAGTTCGGGCATTTGCCCGCCCATCGGGGCGAGTCGTAGCCGCAGGCGGAGCAAACGTATGCTGTTTTTTCTTTTGCCATATCAGAGGGGGAAGATAGGGGTTATTTAATCCAAACGTGGGTGATTTCGCCGATGTAGAGCTTGTGCATCGGCCGGCCCGTCCATCGGTCGCGCAGGCTTTCGTCGGCCAGTGCCTCGGGCGTGAGTGATTGAGACACCAGTTTGCGGCATTCGATGATGAGCCAGGCTTCGCGCGTGGCCGTGCCGCCGCCGGGGACGGCCATCGGGGTGAGGCCGGCCGCCTGCCATTTCTGTCCGTCGCGCCCGGAGTGCGTGCCGCAGTATTGCAGCGCGTCGCGGTAGGCTTCGGTGTAGAACGTGAGCGTATAGGTGTTCGCCTTTTCCATCAGGCGGTAGGTGTGTCGTTCGGGGCTGACGAAGCAGAAGGCTACGGGCCGGTCGTAGAGGTGTCCCAGTCCGCCCCAGCTGGCCGTCATGGCATTGGCCTCGTTGCCGCTGCCTGCCGTGATGAGCATCCAGTCTTGCGAAAGCATCTTGACGATGTTGCCCGGGATGCGTGTGGGGGCGATGGCGGTGAAGCCCTCGGGCGCGTCGGACGTGTCGGCCTTTGCGGCGGCCCCGCTCATGTCGCCCGGTTCGGACGGATGGGGCGGACAGATGGCCACAATGGGTTCGGCGTGTCGCGTCGGGCAGACGCCCAAGGCCGTCTGCACCTCGGCCTGCAAGGCATCGACGAGGTCGATGGTCTTGACGCGGAACTTCTTGCTGCTGTAGGCCAGTTTCGTGCGGCTCTTGTTGAGGGCCGTCTCGTCCGTAATCCATTCTTCGGCCGTGTATTTCTCGTCCTTGAAGCCGTAGATGTAATAGATGTGGGTCAGTTCCATGTCGGCCTGTCCCGGACGCAGGCGGAAGGTGGTGCGGAAGAACACCCGTGCGCGGTCCAGCGAGAGCGAACGGTCGGAGAAGACCATGTATTCGCTGCCCTGGCAGACCAACTGGCCGAGGTCGGTGTTGGTGTAGAGCACGCGTCCCTGGTTGCCGCTCTCCTCGTCGGTATGGAACCGCTGGTCGGCCCATGCCTGCAGGCGTTGCAGCAGATCGACCGTAGTCAGGCCGGGGGTCTGGAAGGTGTGGCGGAAGGTCACTTTGCCGTCTTCTACCGGGACGGCTCCGGCCAGGTAGCGGCTGTCGTTCTGGGCCATCGTGGCGGCCGACAGGCCGAGGGCCAGCAACAGGAGGGATAAGATTCGTGTGAGGTGCATAGGCTCGAAAGGGTTTATCGGGTTAATGAGAACTTCAGCGTGACGCCGAAGTCGGAATTCGTGACGGGGTAGGAGGTCGACGACACCAGCGGGATGGTCTTTTCGCGGTCGAAGTAGAGGCGGAGGGTCAGCAGGCGCGACAACACGTAGTCGGCCGACACCGACAACTTGAGGGCCTTGTTGCCGCTGGTGGCCTGCGTGGTTTCGGCCTGTATGTCGCGGCAGAGGGCCGACTGGTTGCGCAGCGAGAAGTCGGCACGCAGGTTCAGGTCGTTGCTGACGCTTTGTCCTTTGCGGGTTTCCTTGCCGGAGGCGGCCTTGCCCGTCGAGGCCTTGCCTTTGCCGCCACCGCCTCCGAACAGTTTGAGGCCCACCACCTTGTAGCCCAGGCCGACGACGAAGTCCTTCGACCCGTTCTCCACCAACTGGTTGGCGGCCATGCTCAAGGTCAGCACGCGTGTCTTCTTGTATTCCACTTTGGCGGTCAGGTTGTTGTGGAAGGTCATGTCCACTCCGATGAGCGGCGAGAACTGTTCGTTGATGCTCACCGTGTTGATGTCGTAGATGCTGGAGGGGAGGAAACTGCCCTCGTTGGTGACGTCCTGGATGAAGCCCCGGTCGCCCATGTAGTTCCAGAAGTTCTGGTAGGTGCTGTACGACCCCACGGAGTAGATGCTCCGGTAGGCGTGGTTGATGTTGAAACTCTTGAACACCTTCTTGAAGCAGTCCAGCTTGCTCAGTCCGCTGTAGGTCACCTTCCAGTTGGGCATCATCGACAACAGTTTGGGGAAGAAGTCGAGCGACGAGGTATGGGAGTCGCGCCCGGTGTAGGCGGCCAGGAAGGCCGGAATCATCACGTCGGGGCTGTATTTGTCCACCGTGCCGTTGGCGGGGTCGAACTTGATGCTCGAGTGCGGATAGGTGGCGTCGGCATAGAGAGCCTCCACCCGCCGCTGCATCACGTCGAGGTTGCCCAGGAAGCGGTCGAAGGTCTTGTTTCGGTAGCCGTCCTTGGCTTTGCTCTTGCCGAAAGCGTTGCCCAGCGTGATTACGGTCATGCTGAAGTTGCCGCTGCGTGTCTCGGGCATGCCTTCGAACATGTATTGGATGCTGCGCGATTTGTTCACCGTGCGGCTGGCGTTGAGGTCAATCTTGAGGTCGCGTACGGGTTCGAGGCTGACGCGCACCTGTACGTCCTCCATGGCGTTGGTCGTGGCAGGGTCGACGATGGAGTCGTTGGTGGACAACCATCCCTGCTGCTGCGCCTTCTGGATGTAGCCGTCGCCGGCCATGCCGAAGGCGAAATCCAGACCCGGGGCGAACAGGCCTCCCTGCCGCTTCTGTCCTAACATATCGCCCACCTCGGGCATGTAGCCCGGCAGGGTCATGGCATAGGTGTTTCGGTAGGTGATGCTGACGTTGCGCACCATCATGAGGAAGCGGGCCGCATATTGGGCCATCTGGTAGGCTTTCTTCTCTTCCGGCTTCTGTCCGGGCAGGATGGTCAGTTTCAGTTTCACCGTGTCGCGGCTGTCGATGACAATCTGGTTGGCTCCGCTGACGTGGTACTTCAGTCGGTAGCGGACGCCTGTGGAGGTCAGCGCCGTCACCTTCGGCTTCTTGCTGTTCAGCTTGTGGACGATGGTGACCGTGGTGTCGGCCTTCAGTTGGATTTCCTTTTCATATTTCTTCTGTTTGTCTTTCTCCTGCTCCTTCGGCTTGGCCTTTTCGCCCGGACGGGTGCGGAGGTTGGGCGTGGGACCGCGTTGGAAATTGTTCGGGCGCGACTTCCCTGCGGCGAACTTCTTGTTCGTGGCTTTCAGGAAGGGCACCTTGTTGTAGAGCATCTCCAGGTTGAACCGTCCGTTGATGTCGAGGCTGCGTTGGTTGTCGATGGTGTTCATCGCCAGTCCGTCTTCCAAGGCCACGCCCCGGTTCCAGTGGTAGGAGGAGGCGAATTTGGCATCGGCCGTGAGCCAGTCGAACAGCGGCAGCTTGTTCAGCGGCAACTGGTAACTGAGGTTGAAGTTCTGCTGGTAGTCCAGCGGCCGGCCCAGCGAGCGGAGGCTCTGCTTCACCGAGTCTTTCCACACGGCGTATTCGTCGGGATAGAGGTCTTTGTTGACCGGTCCGTAGGGTTCCTCGATTTCAGCGTGCGTGGCCGACGAGAAGTTCATCTTCAGCGCCTTGGTGAGGTCCCATCGGAGCGAGAAGTCGCGGTTCCACAAGAAGTCCTTCGAGGTGGAGAGGGGGATGTCGTTGTCGCTGCCGTACACGTTCTCCACGTCGCGCGTCTGCAGTTCGTAGTAGTGGCGGGCCATGTCGGTGTTGAACGCCAGGCTCTGCGGCACGTAGTTCACACCGAATTCCTTCACGATTTTCAGCCATTTCGATTTGCTCTTCAACTTCTTGAAAGGCTCCCAAGTGGGCACGGCAGGCGAATAGTTGTAGCCGAAGTTGGCGTTCCACCGGTTGTCTATTTCCCAGGCGGTGGTGTTGCCCCGGTTGTGCTGTTTGGTGAAGGCGTAGCCCAGGCTGAAGTTGGCCGGGTCGTAAGGCATGGGCTTTTTGCTCTGGATGCCTACGCGGACGTTGCTCAGGCTGAAGTTCTTGTAGGTCGACACCTCTTGGGCCAGGTTCTTTAGCGAGTCTCGCTGGTGGTCGTTGGCCAGGGCTTGGAGTGCGTCCTTCAGCAGCATGTCCTTGTCCAGCGGGTTGTAGAGCGGACTGGTGATTTCCTTCGAATAGGAGAAATAGACGGGTGCGCTCACTTTGGCTTTGGCCGGGAAGAGTTTTCCCAACTCGAAACTCGTGGTGATGCTGTATTGATAGAAGTCGTCCATGCGCCGTTCGCTCACGCTTTGCTCCAGGCCTCCGAAACCGGCCGTCTCGGCGTGACCGGCCAGGTTGACCGTGCCGAGGTCCGACAGTTGGATGTTGAGGTTCCCTTGTGCGGCCCATCCGCCGTCTTCGTTGAAGTCGGTCAGGCGGAGCTCGTTGACCCACACCTCGGCACTCTGGATGGTGCGCGAGTTGTTGCGCACACCAATCATCAGCGTCTTTACCTCGGCCAGGCTCGGGTTTCCCACGATGCTGATTTTGTTGGCCGGGCGGTCGGGGTCGTACGAGGAATAGAGGCTGGTGTAGCTGACGCCCTGGTCGCCCCGGTTCTTGGCCGCGTTGCGCTCCTTCTTCAGGTCGGTCAGCACCGACAGCAAGATGTCCAGTTCGTTTTCCGCCGGCCAGACGGTGGAGCGTCCTCCGTCGGTGTATTTCCCTTCGGGAGTCAGTTTGAGCGGAATCTCGTATTCGTAATAGTTGTTCTTGTAGTCCGAGCCCAGTCGGATGAAGAGGGCGATGTATCCGTCCTCCAGGGTGATGTTCCCCACGGGCTTTTCGGCATGGGCGAACATCTTCAGCCGTCGGTATTGGCGCAGGTCGAGGCCTATGTTTTTGTAGACGGCTCGGGCGTCGCCGCTGCCCAGGTCTGTGACGCTGAGGCTCATGGACTGCTCGTTTTCTTGCACCAACTGGGGCTGGCTGGGGTCGAGCACGCGAGACACGCCTGGCGGAATCACGTAGTTCACCGGCTGCTTGTCGCCGTTCTCTTCCAGGTTGACCGCGGCCACGGTCAGCGTGCCGGCCGATTGGGCGTTGGTGGTGAGCGGCTGTTCGTAGGTGCGCCATTCGCCGCGCACCAGTTCGAGGGTGGCCAGACGGAGGATGGTGGGCTCTTCGAAGTTGGTGAGGTACATCCGCATGAACCGGATGGACTTGAGGTCGCTGATGCCGTTGACGGACTTGCCCGACTTCACCGGCACCTTGAACTGGTACCAGCGTACGGTCTCGGTCTCTCCGTTGCGCAGCTTGACCGACGATTCGCGCACGTTGGTGATGTAGTTCTCGCCCACCTGCATCTTGTCCGGTTCGAGGTCGATGACGTATTCGTAGTATTTCTCCGTCTCGTTCATCGTGTTGTCCTGGTTGATGTCCTCGATGTCGGGTGTGGTCTTGGCGGCCATGTCTTCCGAGGCCAGGGAGTTGCCTTCCGTCCCGTTGTAGCGCTTGTATCGGTCGAGGATGGAGGCTTGCTGCTCGTCGAGGTCGGTGCCCCGGTAGTGGTGGAAGTTGTCGCCTGCCGGGTCGTCCTGCATCTGGACGAAGACCTCGGGGCTCACCTTCCCCTGCACGCTGTTCAGGTATTGTTGGTAGGAGGCGAAGGTACGTTCCTGTTCCGACGAGAGGCCGTTGAGGCCCACATCCTGTTTGCTACGGTTCTGTGTGTCGAAGGCGTAGACGATGCTGCGTTCTTTGGGCACGTATCCCCATACGGTTTCTTCCACCTTGGTGAGGTCGCCGTCGACGGGGATTCCGTTCTCGTAGAATTTCTTGCCGTCCTTCAGCACATCTTCCGACACCTCGCCCAGGTTGATGACGAACGAGCCGCCGCGCCGTTTGCCGGAGGTGGACTCGTAGATGAAGGGGTCCATCATCCAGAACTCCACGTATTCGATGTTGGCCGTTTCGAAGTCGCTGGTCTCGAGTTTGCGCATCATGCCTCCCCATCGTTTGGCCGGGTCGTTCAACTTGCCTTCGAAGGTCAGGTCGGTGTCGAGGTTGTAGGGACCTCGTTCGTCGGGGTAGTAGGCCAGGTTAAGCACCGAGAGGGTGGAACTGCCGGTCATGGAGGTGGAGATGTCCTTGTTGGGATAGAGTTCGCGCTCGTAGACTTCGCGCACATAGTGGTTGGACAGTTGCTCCACGTCGTTCTTGATGTGGCTCGGGGTGAGGCTCGAACTCTTGCGGGTGAACAGCGGGTCGATGGTGTACCAACTGAGCAGGGCGCGGTTCATGCCGTAGCGCAGGTCGTTGGTCAGTTTCGATTCGGCCATGGGGGCGGGTGTGCTGGCCAGCATCCAGTACGAGGGCTGGTGGATGTCGATGCCGTTCTTGGTCTGCTCGAAGTCGTCGATGTAGGAGGCGTTGTCCTGGATGCCTTTGGCGTGTCCGGGGATGAGTTGGGCGAACTCGGCGGTGAAGTTGATGCTCGAGGGCTGTGTCAGGTTGAGGAGCGGGATTTTGTCCAGCATGTTGGTCAACCATTGCGATTGTCTTTTCCACGAAGTGTTCAGTCCCCACAGGGTGTTCGAGATGGGTTCGTCGCCCATGGCCACCTTGCTGGTGAGCGGTTTCTCGCTCAGGTGCATGATGGTACCGCCCACCTGGAAGTCCCGGGTGAAGTCGTAGGAGAAGTTCATGCCCATCATCGTTTTGCGTTGCATGCTGAAGTTGGTGTTGCTCTCGAGGTTCACGCTGACGGCGGTTCCGGCATCGATGATGCTTTGGTTCAGGATGGTGACCACGCCCATGGTGTAGTCGACGCTGTAGTCCACGTTCTCGGTCAAGGTCTGTCCGCCGGCTGTCACGCGTACCGAGCCGGCCGGGATATTCATGGCACCCAGTTGGATTTCCGAGCCCGACGAGGCTTTGTACTTGCCTTTCAACTTGAATTTGTTCTTTTCGGCTATCTGCTTGGCGATGGTCTTGGTGGAGTCATACAGTTCCTGATACACGTACTTGTCGGCCGTGGCATCGTCGCCGATGGCCTGCCGGAGGTGGCTGCCGAAGGGTTCCACCACCGGGAAGAAGATGCGTCCGTTTTGCGACACCACGGTGTAGCCCTCCACGTAGTCGAAGAATCCGTTGGGCTGCCGTTGGTTGTTGTTGTCCAGGCGGTCGAGGTTCATGACGCGGATGAGCGGTTGTTTCTTGATTTTCCCCTCGGGGATGTAGTTGATGTAGACGCCGGTCGTGTCGCTTTGGTAGACGATGTCGAGGCGGAATTTGTCCTTCTGTATTTGGTAGGCTCCGAGCGAGTAGACGTTCTTCATCATCAGGTCCCAGTTGGCCGACGAGGGCGAGTTGGAGGTGCTCTTCAGCAATTTGACGAAGAGGCTTTTCTTCGTGTCCGTCAGGTCGGAGGCGAATTCACCCACCTGGTAGGTCCGTCCGTTCTTGGTGTATTCGAAGGCCACGGCCAGCACTTCGTCCGGTTGCAATGTCTGTTTGAGCGAGAGGTAGCCCAGCTTGCTGTTCAGCGTATATTCCGAAGAGGTCAGCAGGCGTGCGCTCTCAATCTTCTCGTATTCCATGCCTGCGTCCATGATGGCCGACAGGGTGGGGGTCACCTGCTCGATGGAGCGGATGTCGGCGTACTGGGTGTTGAGGGTGGAATAGAGGGTGTTGGCCGCGTTGCACGGATAGGTTTCGCTGCCGGCCTGCCAGAGCCCGGTGTTGCCGATGACGTCGTGTTCGCCCAGGTCGGTGAAGGCGATGATGTTTCGGGGGTTGTCGTAGTTTCCTTTCTTGTTGGTCACCCACACTTCGATACGTCCGATGCTGATGCCCGAGGCCACGTTGGGCAGTTGCTGCATGTTCTTGTCGTAGGCGTTGCGGAAGTAGTGGGCCAGGAAGAAGTGGCGGTTTTCGTCGTAGTCCGCCACCGCGATTTCGTAGTCGGTGAGTTGGGCACCGCCTTTCGAGGTGACGGTCTTCGACTCCGATTCCTGTTGCGACACCACGGCCTGCACCTTGAACTTGCCAAACTGGAGGTCGGCCCGGATACCGAAAAGCGACGTGGCTCCCCGGATGAGCGAACTGTTGGTCGGCATGCTCACGTTGCCCGCCTCGAGCAGTTTGATGATTTCGTCTTCCTTTCCTTCGTACTTCAGCTTGATTTTCTTCGTGTCGAAGTCAAAGGTGGCGTCGGTGTTGTAGTTGAGGTTCATGTTCACCTTGTCGCCCACCTTTCCGTTGACGTTGATGTTGATTTTCTCGTCGAAGTCGAAGCCGAAGGTGTTTCGTGCCCGTTCGGGCAGCGACGGGTTCTTCAGTTTCTGGATGTTTCCTCCGAAACTGAGTTCGGCGCTTCCCTGTGTCTTGATTTGCACGCCTCCGGGACCGAATATCTTTTCGGCCGGGCCGATGTCGAACTTCATGTCGGCCAGGTTGAACTTTTCTTTCCCTCCCGAGGCGAATAGTTCGGATGTGCGCGAGCGGTAGTAGGCTTGGAGCGATTTGCGCAGGCTCCATTGGGCGTATTCTTCCGGTGTCAGGTAGAGCGGCACGTCGACGTAGTCCTCGCCCGCCTTCGTTCCGATGATGTATCGGTCGGCGGTCTCGTCGTAGGTCACCTCCGTTTTCAGGTTCTCCGGTGTGCGCAGGTCGGCCGGCTTTTCGTCCATGTCGTCCAATGTCTCGGGTGTGGTCTTCCGAACGGTGTAGCGCGGGCGTACCGAGTCGGCCGGGACGGCGGCCTCCAGGGTCGTGGCCGGCGGCTCGGGTGCGGCGGTCCGGGTGCCGAATGCCGCCAGTGCGGGCAGACAGCAGACCGTCAGCAGGCCGTAGAGCAGGTGTCGGGAGAAACGGGTGCGCATCACTTTCCGGGGTTGGATTTGTTTTCGTTTTAAACGGTGTGGTTTCTACAACTGCTTGAGGGCGAGCTTGATGACTTGCTCCACCGGGGTGCCCGGCTGTTCGCGCAGGATGGCGCTGACCACTTTTTGCGAGGGGGCGGCTCCGAATCCCAGCATCGTCAGGGCGGCTACGGCTTCGTCGGCCACCAGCCCTCCGGCCTGTCCTCCGTCTGCTTGTCCGTTTGTGCCGTCCAGGGCCACCATTTTGTCTTTCAGGTCCACGATGATGCGTTGGGCCGTCTTCAGCCCGATTCCTTTGGCCGAGGTCAGCAGGCGGGCGTCGCCCGACCCGACGGCCCGGCATATTTCGTCGGGCGAGAGGGCCGACAACAGCGTGCGGGCCGTGTTCCCTCCGATGCCGGACACCGATACGAGCAGGACGAACAGTTCGCGTTCGCGTTTGTCGGCAAATCCGTAGAGAACGTGCGCGTCTTCACGGATGGCTTCGTGGATGTATAGTTTGCAAGCCTCCTTGTGCTGGATGGCCGTATAGGTGTTGAGCGAGATATTGATTCCGTAGCCAACACCGTGGCAGTCCACCACGGCTTGCGTCGGGCTGATTTCGGCTAACTTCCCTTCGATGTATTCAATCATGCGTTTTGGCTCTTATGTTATATTGTTCTGTTCGGCCGTCCGGCTTGGCAGCCGAACCAAGGTGCAAAGGTAGGCATTCCTTTCCAATTGGCCTTCATAAAAAGGCGGTCGGTTTCTTCTTCCCAAACGTTGGCGGGGGGCTTTTATTGTTCAATCGTGTATGCTTTTTGAAGAGTGGAATGTTAAAATGTGCCGACATTTTCGTTCTCTTGTCTCAAAATGCCTACTTTTGCGCGCTAAGATAAAACAATGTGTAATCAATTAGAAGAAAAAGAATAGCGTATGAAAAAAATCAGAGCAGCCATCGTAGGGTATGGCAATATCGGACGTTATGCACTGGAGGCCCTGTTGTCGGCCCCCGATTTCGAAGTGGCGGGCGTGGTTCGGCGCCACGGGGCGGCGGACAAGCCTGCCGAACTGGCCGCGTTCGACGTGGTGAAGGACATCCGCGAACTGAAGGATGTGGATGTAGCCATCCTGGCCACCCCCACCCGCAGCGTGGAGCAGTATGCCAAGGAAATCCTGGCCTTGGGCATCCGTACGGTGGATAGTTTCGACATCCATACGGGCATTGTCGACCTGCGCCGCGAACTGGATGCCGTGGCCAAACAGCACGGGACGGCAGCCATCATCTCCGCCGGATGGGATCCGGGAAGCGACTCGGTGGTGCGTGCATTGCTGCAGGCCATCGCTCCGAAGGGCGTCACCTATACCAATTTCGGTCCGGGCATGAGCATGGGCCACACGGTGGCGGTGAAAGCCATCGAAGGTGTGAAGGCTGCCCTCTCCATGACCATTCCCACGGGAACCGGCATCCATCGCCGCATGGTGTATGTGGAGGTGGAAGAAGGTCATTCGTTCGACCGGGTTTCGGCAGCCATCAAGGCCGACCCGTACTTTGTCCACGACGAGACGCACGTGATGCAGGTGCCTTGTGTCGACGACCTGCTCGACATGGGGCACGGTGTGAACCTGACGCGCAAGGGTGTCTCGGGCAAGACGCAGAACCAGTTGTTCGAGTTCAACATGCGCATCAACAATCCGGCTCTCACGGGCCAGGTGCTGGTGTGTGTGGCCCGTGCCGTGATGCGCCAGCGTCCGGGATGCTACACGATGGTGGAAGTCCCCGTCATCGACCTGCTCTACGGCGAGCGCGAAGACTTGATTCGCCAGTTGGTGTAAGCCCGGTCTTCATTCCCTAACAAAAAGGGCGGTGTGTCATAATGGCCAATCTGCGGCGTTGCTATCGGCATTCGGCCTTGGTCGTGTACGCCAGTACACTCCCTTCGGCCTCAGCCTCAGCGCCTTGCATCTCGACCATTCTGACGCACCTTTGAGGCTGCGCCAAAACATTCAGTTTTGACACAGCCTCCTTTTTGATGAATGTCATGCTGATAGATTGAAGTGGCACACCGCTATACGCCCATTTCTCGCAGGAATTGTCCGGTGTAGGATGCCCCGCAGGCGGCCACCTCTTCGGGCGTGCCGCTCACGACCAGGCGGCCTCCCTCTTCGCCCCCTTCCGGGCCGAGGTCGATGACGTGGTCGGCGCAGCGGATGACGTTCAGGTTGTGCTCGATGACGAGGATGCTGTGGCCGCGCTGGATGAGAGCGTCGAAGGCCTCCAGCAGTTTGCGGATGTCGTGGAAGTGCAGTCCCGTGGTCGGTTCGTCGAAGATGAAGAGGGTGGGGGCTGCCTTCTCCTGTCCGAGGAAATAGGCCAGTTTCACCCGCTGGTTCTCGCCGCCCGAGAGGGTCGACGACGATTGTCCCAGTTTCACGTATCCCAGTCCGACGTCCTGCAGCGGCTTGAGTTTCTTCACGATTCGTTTTTGGCCGTTCGCCCCGAAAAACTCGATGGCCTGGTTTACGGTCATCTCCAACACGTCATAGATACTTTGACCTTGATATTTCACCTCCAGCGTCTCCGGCTTGAAACGCTTGCCGTGGCACGACTCGCATTCCAGCTCGATGTCGGCCATGAACTGCATCTCCACCGTCACCGTGCCTTCGCCTTTGCATTCCTCGCATCGTCCGCCCTCCATGTTGAACGAGAAGAACGAGGCCGTGTATCCCATCTGGCGCGCCAGCGGTTGTTCGGCATACAGCTTGCGGATTTCATCGTATGCCTTGACGTAGGTGACGGGGTTCGAACGCGACGATTTGCCGATGGGGTTTTGGTCGACGAACTCCACGTCGCCGAGCATCTTCAGGTCTCCCTCCAGGGCGATGTATTCGCCGGGGCGTTCGCTGCTCTCGCTGTACGTCCGTTTGAGTGCTTTGTAGAGGATGTCGCGGACGAGCGTCGACTTGCCCGAGCCGCTTACGCCGGTCACGACCGTCATGACGTTGAGCGGGAAGCGCACGTCGATGCCCTTCAGGTTGTTCTCGCGTGCGCCTTTCACGTCGATGTAGTTGTTCCAGTGCCGGTGGTGCTTGGGTGCTTCGATGCGCTCTTCGCCCAGCAGGTAGCGTACGGTGTGGCTCTTGCTGCCCGGTTTCAGGTCCGACAGGTCGCCTTGGTAGACGATTTCGCCGCCCAGGCGTCCGGCCTCCGGGCCGACGTCGATGATGTAGTCCGCTGCCCGGATGATTTCTTCTTCGTGTTCCACCACCACCACCGTGTTGCCCAGGCGTTGCAATTGGCGTAGCACGTGGACGAGGCGGTCGGTGTCGCGCGGGTGCAGGCCGATGCTGGGCTCGTCGAGGATGTAGAGCGAGCCCACGAGGCTGCTGCCGAGCGAGGTGGCCAGGTTGATGCGTTGGCTCTCTCCGCCGGACAGCGTGCTGCTTACGCGGCCCAGGGTTAGATAGCCCAGGCCTACGTCCATGAGGAAGCGGATTCGGTTTCTGATTTCCGTCAGAATGCGTTGGGCCACCACCTCTTCGTGTGCGTCCAGCCGCAACTGGTCGAAGAACGTCTTCAGTTGGCTGACGGGCAACTCCACCAGTTCGGCGATGGTTCGTCCGCCCACCTTTACGTAGTTCGCTTCCGGCTTCAGCCGTGTGCCGTGGCAGGCGGGGCAGGTGGTCTTTCCCCGGTAGCGGGCCAGCATCACGCGGTTCTGAATCTTGTATTGGTCTCGTTCCAGCATTTCGAAGAAGGCGTTGATGCCGTGGAAGTATTCGTTGCCCTCCCAAAGCACGCGCCGTTGCTGGTCGGTCAGTTCGAAGTACGGCTTGAAGATGGGGAAGTCGAACCGGGGGGCGGCGTGTACGAGGGCGTCTTTCCATTGCCCCATCTTTTCGCCCCTCCAGCAGACCACGGCCCCGTCGTACACGCTGAGTGCGCGGTTGGGGACGACCAGGCTTTCGTCGATGCCGATGACCTTCCCGAAACCTTCGCATCGGGGGCAGGCCCCCAGCGGAGAGTTGAACGAGAAGAGTTGGTCGGTAGGCTCTTCGAAGGTGATTCCGTCGGCCTCGAACCGCTTGCTGAACGTCTCGGTGCGTACGCCGTCGGGGGTATAGAAGCGCAGCAGGCAGGTGCCGTTTCCTTCGTAGAAGGCAGTTTCGGCCGAGTCGGTGAGGCGGCTGAGCCCGTCCTTGCTGGAGTCGGCCTTGAGTCGGTCCACCAGGAGGTGGATTCCCTCGGGAGTGGGATGCTGCCGGATAAAGTTCTCTTCGCCCAGGACGTCGTCGATGCGCCATGTTTCGCCGTCGGCTTCGATGCGGGTGAAGCCCTGCCGGAGTTCCACCTCCAGTTGCTCGCCCAGCGTTCGTCCTGCCGGGACAACGAGCGGCGCCAGCACCTCGTAGCGTGTGCCTTCGGGGTAGGTTTGCATGGCCGCCACCACGTCGTCCACGGTGTGTTTCTTCACCTCTGTGCCGCTGACGGGCGAGTAGGTGTGCCCCACGCGGGCGAAGAGCAGGCGCAGGTATTCGTAGATTTCGGTCGATGTGCCCACCGTCGACCGCGGGTTGCGGCTGCTCACCTTCTGCTCGATGGCGATGGCCGGCGGTATGCCTTTGATGAAGTCGCACGCCGGCTTGCTCATGCGTCCTAAGAACTGGCGCGCGTAGGCCGAGAGGCTTTCCACGTAGCGCCGCTGGCCTTCGGCATAGAGCGTGTCGAAGGCCAGCGACGACTTGCCCGAACCGCTCAGTCCCGTGATGACCACGAACTTGCCGCGAGGGATGTCCACGCTGATGTTTTTCAGGTTGTTCACCCGGGCACCCTGGATGGAGATGGCCGGGCCGTTTGCTGTCTTATTGTCTGTCTTTCCGTTCATGTAGGCTGTCTTTTCTTTGCGAGACCGTCTGCAAAGGTACGTTTTTTTTCCTAATCAAGGATGCAGGCAGACTTTGCAGGTGTAGAAGCCTGCGTCGGTGCGCAGCCTCAGCAGGTAGATGCCGGGGAGCAGTCCCTCGGCGCAAAGGGCCTGCGTGCCGAGGGTGTGGGCGCAGAGACGTCCGGCGGGGTCTGTCAGCCAGGCCTCGCGGCAGGTCGTCCCTTCCCAGCGGAAGCAGCGTGTGGCGGAGTCGAAGGTGGCGTTGGGGCGCACCTCCGGCTTGGCGTTCAGCCCGTCGGCCGGCGTGGTGTCGAAGGTCAGTTCCGCCGGCTCGGTGACGGCCGACGCAAAGCGGGCACGCACTTCGGCCTGGTGACGGCCGGGTGCGAGCGGCGGCAGGCGGTAGGCGCACTCCGTCGTGCTTCCCACGTATTGCCCGTCTGCCCAGACCTCGTAGGTCACGCCGTCCTTGATGCGTTCGGGCTCGACGCCCTCGGGTGCCTCGATGCCGATGAAGATGTCGTCCACCATCAGGAAGAACCGCTGGTCGGACACGCAGTTGAGCGCGACGTAACGGGCCGTCGGGGGCAGCGTGTAGGTGTAGGGCGTCCATGCCGTGTGAGGTACCTCGATGGGTGTGTCGCCGTTCACCCACTCGAAGTCTTCCGTCCGGCATTCCGTTGTCGAGTAACCCACGTTGATCTCCTCCAGTCCGTACAGGTCGGTGTAGCTTTTGGCATAGAAGCGGAGCGTGAAGGGGCGGGCGAAGTCGAGGGCCGGCGAGAAGAGGAAATCGTTGTTGGCGCTCCCTTTGGAGGGGAAGGCGGCCAGGTAGCGCTGTCCGCTGTGGGCCCGGGTGCCCGGATCGCTGAGGCTGATGGCCGGGTCGGTGGCCGAGGGGTTGAACACCAGGAACGCCTTGGGCGTGGTGGCGTTGGGGTAGTCCACGCCGTCGATGCCGTAGGTAGGCATTCCGTCGAGGTCGGTGTAGGTCCATCCCACTGTGCCGGCCGAGTGTACGGCAAAGTCGGTGTGCTGCTCGAAGTCGTCCGCCAGGTGGTCGGTCACGTTCCAGCGGAGCGTCCATGCGCCCTCCTCGTCGCTGGCGGCGCGTACCTCCAGGTTGAAGGGTGCCACCACGTATTCTTCCAGCACGTCTCCCGTCCGGTCGTATGTGCCCTCCGTGGTGAAGTCCGCTTCTTCCACGTGCAGGTCGTAGAAGCCCTTTCGGGTGATGTCGATGCGGTAGACGCCCTTCCGCACCTGTGGGAAGAACGTCCGTCCGTCGGCCCCGGCGGTGGCTTGGTAAGTGTATCTGTCCGGTTGCTCCGCGTGGGTCAGCACCACGCAGGCTCCCTCGGCCTCGTTCTGCGGCGTGCGGGTCTGCACGTGCAGGCTGATGGCCGTGTAGAGGTCTTTCTCACATTCGTCGGTGAAGGCAGCGGGCGAAGGTTGCCCGTCGGTGCCGTAGTATGTCCTGACGGCGTAGCGGTAGACCCCCTGCGGGCGTGTAGCCCAGGTTTCGTCGGTCCAAGCGCACGATTCCTGTGGTGTCGGTGTCAGCAGTGTCCACGCGGTTTCGTCGTTCGTCTGTCCGTCGGGCACCAGCCATACGGCATATCGTCGTCCCGTGGTCGCGTCGGGCAGGTCGATGTCTCCCCGGTTCGTTCCCTCGCCGCGAATCATCAGCGTCCGTCGTATGTCGTGCTCCTCGGTGTAGGTGAATCGTCCGGTGGTATAGTCTTCGGCGTAGCAGTTGACGTGTTCGGCAAACGGATAGTCCGGTCCTTCGCCCGTGTCCAGTCCCAACCCCACGTGTCCCTCGTAACTGATGGCCAGCATGTAGCCTCGTGGTGCGTCCACAGGGGTGGGGAACGACAGCGTGGTCCACTCGTCGTCGCGGTTTTCCACGTCTTGCCGGCTGTAGAGCAGGCACGAGGTGGGTTCGCCGTCCTCGTCCAGATCGAATACGAACACGTTCACCGCCGGATGGGTGGTCAGGTACGATTCGGTCAGCCAACTCATGCCCGTCAGCAGGGCCGGCGTGCGGAATACGGCGCCGTAGACGCTGCGGGCCGTCGAGCCCGGGGTGCCGAGCCGTCCGCCGTGCACCCCATTGTCATGCCGATAGGTGCGTGTGTCGCGCGGCTGTTCCCAGGCGATGTCCATCTGTCCGTCGTGCAGGGTGGCCGTCGGTCTCCAGGGGGCGAGCAGTTTGTCAGGCAGGACGAGGTCGCCCATGTCCCCTCCGCCTGCCGCGAGGTCTATTGTCCGCCGGTCGGCCTGCAGGCCGTAGCGTTCGGTGCTGAGCACGTAGGTCGTCTGCGGCACGTCGGCGAAGGCGAAGGTGCCGTCCGCCGCGCTTTCGGTGGTGTAGGACTCCGCCCCTTCCAAGTGCAGGCGTGCGTAGCCCACGGGCCGTCCAGCCGCGTTCACCGTTCGGCCCGAGAGGGAGCAGCGGGGCAGTGCCTGCATCGAGGCGTCGGCCTGCGTGGTCTCTCCCCGGCGCACCTCGATGCCCGTCAGGGTCTGTGTGGCATAGCCTGCCTTCTCGAAGCGGAGCGAATAGGTGCCGTCGGGCAGTTCGGGCAGGGCGTATCGTCCGGACGAGTCCGTCCGGGTTGTCCGTCCGGCCTCTGTGGCGCATACGTCGACGCCCTCCAGCGGTGTGTCGCCGTCGCGGACGGTGCCTTCGATGTTCCCGTCGCGCACCTCCTCTACGACGATGCCGCTCACGTAGAGGATGAACTTGTCTGCCGCCGAGTGGCAGTGGAACGAGAGGTGGTATTCGCCCGTCTCCAGGTCGGCAGGCAGTTCGGCCGTGTATGCCTCAAACGGGTTGGCGCTGACCACGTGGTCCGCTATCCGTATTGTCTGCTCGTTGGCTTGCGTCCCTATCCATACGGCCACGCGTTCGGGCATCGAGGGCCCGTAGGACTGCAGTTGGTAGCGCACGCGGTAGTTCTTCCCCCGCTCCAGCCAGATGGGTGGCGAGGTCAGCCAGTCGTCGGCAGGCGTGGTGCCGTCGGGGTTGTAGGCATAGTAGGCGGCCGCCAGGGTCGTCTCGCGCCGCCAGGTGCATCCGTCCGCATTGGCATCGCGCACGCTCCACAGGTCGAACTCCTCCTGCGTGGCGAAGCGGCAGGTGTAGGGCGTCTGTATGGGCGGCCCGAGCAGGCAGGCCGGCGAGAGGCCCGTTCCGCCTGCCCCGTCGGCGTTGCAGGCCTGTATGGCGTAGGAGTAGCGTCCGAGCGAGTCGACCGACGTGTCGGTCCACGAGGTCTGCGCCGCGTCCTTGGCCAGCAGCGTGCTGTCCGGCAGGCGCACGATGGTATAGGTCAGAGCCGATGTGTCGACCCATCCGCCGTTCAGTCCTTCAGTGGGGGCTTCCCACACCAGACAGGCCTGCCGTCTGTCCGGACTGGTCAGGCTGATGGCACGCGGAGCCGCCGGTACGTCGCGCCCCACGAACGCCGTTCGCCCCTCGGAGATGCTGCTCCCGTATCCGTTCGCCGCGCTCACCCGATAGGTGATCCGTCCGGCCTCGGGCACCTGTGCGTCCGTCCATTCGCATCGTTCGCCCGGCGTGGGGGCGGTCAGCGTGTGCACCACCTCGTCGCCTCTCGTCACCCTGACCTCGGTCAGTTCGTTCAGCGCCTCGCCTCCGAAGGTCGTGGTCGGGTTTGTCCAGGTCAGTCGGGCCGTCAGCGCGCCCTCTTCGCCCGGACTGACGCTCAGGTCGGTTATTTCGGCCGGTGCGCCCGGTGCCGTCTCTTTATAAGGGATGTGCAGGCCCACCACTTGGGCGTACGCCCCCAGCGGGCCTATCCGTGTGGCCTGTCCTGTGGCGGTATCGAGGCGGAACCAGGCCTCATAGCCCGCCCAGTAGAGGATGCCCGTCTCGAGGTCGAACGTCATCGACTGCAGGTCCTCGTAGATGCGTTCGCCCGTGTCGCCGATGGCCGTTGCCTTGGCCGTATGTTTGTCCACTTTCCACAACTGTCCGTAGTCCACGTCCAGCGCGTAGAGTTGTCCTTCGGCGTTGCAGGCCAGCGCCACGTATTTCCCTTCCTCCATTTCGCCCACTACGTAGGCCTGTCCGTCGGTCAGGTCTACGCGTAGCAGGCGCGAGGTGTAGGTCCCCTCGTCGTAACCCAGGGCGAACATGGTGTGTGTGGTGGGGTCGAAGGCCATGTCCTGATACAGGGTGCTCCATCCGCGATAGTCGGCCACCCGTGTCTGCACGCCCGACTCCAGGTCCATCCGTTCCAGGGCGATGGGGGTGGCGTTGTATCCGTCTGTTTCGTAGAGGTAGACGTAGTAATAACCGTCGGCATAGGCGCCGGCGCAGGCCGCCTGGTTGCTGCCGTCGGCATAGGCCGGGGTCAGTGTGGAAGCGTCGTCGGTGTAAAACCGCACCAGCCCTTGCTCGTAGGCATCGCGCTCCTCGTATCGCAACCATCCGTAGACGGTCCGTCGGGCCGAGTTGTCGGCCCATGCGCCCAGGGCGTAGCACATGGCCCCCACGAGCGCCAGAAAGAATGTCTTAGTCTTCATCGTTTTTGTGGGTTTAAGGTTCTCGTGGACGAATATAGCGAAAAGTTGGTACGGAGCGAACAAGCCGCGTGTTTTTTCTATGGAGAGCGGAGGCTCCGCCGGGTGAAAGCATTTGCTTCGGGTGGAGAGTGCATACCCTCCATAGGTACGATTAATAATCGTACTCGCGAAGGGCCTATGCCCATCCCCTTCGCTGTCTACGGCACTTGTCCCCTCCGGGCGTGCAGGTTCCCCTACTTGAGCCCAGAAGAACTAAATAGAGATATAGGGATGAAAAAAGGAGGTGCATCGCGCATGACGATGCACCTCCTTTTAGGAAGCGGAGAGAACGAGATTCGAACTCGTGATACCCTTTAGGGGTATACACGCTTTCCAGGCGTGCCTCTTCAACCACTCGAGCA
>JBJEHD010000013.1:0-23424 GCA_051875715.1 Bacteroidaceae bacterium | reverse complement strand
CAACGTACATTAGACACACAGCTGAGTCTATTCTGAATTCATCGAACTCACGTTATTTTATTTTGGGGAAATATGTACCATTCTGTTTGATGTGAGTCCCACGTTGTGAAGAAGTCATATAGTCTCTTTACGGACTCAACTCTTGTCGGCATAATCACCTCTTCATTAATTTGAACCATCTGAATTTTTTATAATCAAGCAGCATACTACAACACTTACAAATACTTTATAAATTGTTACTAACATGTTACTTATTGCAATGTATAATGTATGCAAACGTATATATTACAGCATTATAGCATAATGCAGTGAGGTAAAAGCCTATAGCCCAAGGCAAGGCTGTCCATCGCGAGGTGAAATCTGAAGGAAGCCGGCGGCAAACATCTGACCCAACGAACAGAAACTTCATACAAGGCATTTCCTTCTTGACGGTACATACCGTCCGAATCCCGTCCGTAGGGTAGAGATACCCAAGGAAGGGGGCAAGATGCGCCTTTTAGGAATACCAACAGTGGTTGACCGCATGGTGCAACAAGCCTTAATAGATTACCTGCAACAATTGAATGATGTTATAAATCAAAAGCGCTCTATCCACGGTGGAAATCTACAAAATAATTGCACATTTCCACCGTGGATAGATATTTTTTTAGTATGTTTGTACAGAAATAATAATAGAATTAGACATGCTAATAGGTAGAGACAAAGAAGTAAAGCTCCTTCGAGATCTTATGACTGCTAACGAGTCCCAATTTGTTGCAGTTTATGGCCGTCGTAGAGTTGGCAAAACGTATCTTATTAGAGAAGCGTTTGATTATAGTTTTGCTTTCCAACATACGGGAATCTATAATGCGACAATGAAGGAACAACTTAAGGAGTTCAGAGAATCTCTTTATGCTGCTGGCATGAAGCGTGCAGCAATGCCTAAGACATGGAATGATGCATTTCATTTATTGGAGGGGTTCATTGCTGGACTACCAGAAGAAGGTAAAAAGATAATATTCATAGATGAAATGCCATGGATGGATACCCACAAATCTAATTTTGTTCGTTCATTGGATCACTTTTGGAATGGTTGGGCTACAACTCGTAGAGATATACTTCTTATTATATGTGGAAGTGCTACATCTTGGATAATCGATAATGTCATCATGAATTATGGTGGCTTGCATAATAGATTGACAAACCAAATATTTGTAGAGCCTTTCTGCTTGAGAGAGTGTAAACAATATTGTGAATGGAAAGGACTCGGATACACTGATAATCAAGTGCTGGAGGCATACATGGCTTTGGGTGGAATTCCATACTATTGGAACTTCTTACGCAAAGGTGAGAGTGTTGCCCAGAACTTTGATCGTATGTTCTTTTCTGAAAGGGGAGAACTTACTCATGAATTTGATGCGTTGTATGCTTCTCTTTTCAAATCTCCTAAAATCCACATCTCTATTATCGTTGCATTGGCAAAAAAGAAGATGGGCATGTTGAGAGAGGATATGTTGTCGGTGACAAAACTGCAAGATAATTCAAGATTCAGCACTGCTCTTAGGGAACTTGAGCAATGCGGATTTATCCGCAAGTACATTTCTATTGGCAAGAAGAACAAACAGGCTATATATCAATTAATAGATAATTATACATTGTTCTATTTTGATTTTATCTCTTCGAATGTAAATGGAGATGAGCATTTTTGGACCTCTCAACTGAATACCAGCGTTCATCATGGTTGGGCCGGACGAGCTTTTGAAAGAGTATGTATCCAGCATCTTCCTCAGATTAAAGCAGCTCTCGGTTTCTCTGGAATTATTAGTAGTGCTCATTCCTGGGTGTATAGACCAAATAAAACTGGTGACACAGATAAGGCGAGCGATACTGGCGTGCAGATAGATTTGCTTATTGATCGCAATGACCAGACTATTAATCTTTGTGAAATGAAATATGCTTCCGCTCAGTATACCATTACAGCAGAAGAAGATTTGCGCATACGAAACCGCAAGGCTGTATTTATGCGTGAAACAAAAACGACAAAGGCAGTTGTGGTTACAATGATAACCACATATGGCCTTACACCTGGTGGATATTCAAACGATATTCCGTGTCAGGTTACAATGAGTGATTTATTTAGGTGATACAATGTATTCACTGCGGTCCATGCCTATTCCTGCTCCGGATAGTTGACCAGATAGAGGGTGCCGGTGGCCCGGGTGAAGGCGGTGTAGAGCCAGCGGTAGTAGTCCGGTGTGTAGCCGTCGGCGGGGAGGTAGCCTTGGTCGACGAAGACGTTTGTCCATTGTCCTCCTTGGGCTTTGTGGCAGGTGACGGCATAGGCATATTTCACTTGCAGGGCATTGTAGTGCGGGTCCGACTTCATTTTCTTCATGCGTTCGCGCTTGGTGGAGATGTCGGCATAGTCCTCTTCGATGGTGCGGAACAGCCGGTCGGCCTCTTCGCGTGGCAGTGAGGGTGAGTCGGCACGCAAGGTGTCGAGCAGCAGGGTTGCCTCCAGCTCGTAATCATCGTAGTCGGGGAACGAAAGCAGCACATCGGCAAAGCGGAAACCATACAGCTCGCGTGTGCGCCGTACACGCCGCACGGTGGCCATGTCGCCGTTGGCAATGAACTCCACCTGCTTGTCGCCCTCGGTCCAATAGTAATTATTCTTTGCAATCAGGATGCGGTCGCCGCTGTTCAGTTCGTCCTCGCGGTAGAGGATGGTGTTTCGGATGCCCTGATTGTAGAGGTTGGCCCGTTTGTTCGATCGGCATACGACCAAGGTCTCCTCCAGACCATCGCGGTCATAGCAGGAAGTGAGGCATTCGATTAGTTCGCTGCCCGGCACGGTGCGGATGTCAGCAAAACCTTTCAGGCGGAGGGTAGGGGCCTGGCTCCAAAGGTCTCGTTCCAGGCACTGGCGAAGCAGGGTGGCGTTCCATAAGATGCCGGAGTCGGCCGTTTGGCGCACCACTTGTTGTAAGGTAATCTCCGTGAGGTCCAAGCCGTAGCCATTGAGCACCTCGGTCGAGAGGGCCGGGCTTTCTTCCTCGCCCACGGGTGGCAGCTGGGCCGTGTCGCCCATGAGCAACAACCGGCATCCGGTGCCGGAGTAGACGTATTGCACCAGGTCGTCCAGCAGGCGTCCGCTGCCGAATGCGTTGCCCGAGAGGCCGTCGCTCCCAATCATCGAGGCTTCGTCGACAATGAACAGAGTGTGCTGGTGCAGGTTGTCGTTCAGCGTGAAGTTGGTCAGTTCGTTCGAGAAAGTGCGTTGGCGATAGATTTTTTTGTGGATGGTGTAGGCGGGGTGGTGGGCGTAGAGCGAGAACACCTTGGCCGCCCGTCCCGTGGGGGCCAGGAGCACAACCTTTTGTGCCAGTTGGTCCAGGGTCTGCACCAGGGCGCCGACGAGCGAGGTCTTCCCCGTCCCGGCAAATCCGCGCATCACGCACAGCCCTTCGTGGCTGCGGTCCAGCAGGAAATCGGCCAGCCCGCGCAAGGCGTTTTCTTGTTCGGAAATGGGTTCGTAGGGGAGGTTTCCTCTGATTTGCACCACAAAATAGTCATTTATCATTTTTTATTAGATAAAAAGTACGTCAAACTAACGGATAATACATTAATTTATCTTATTTTTGCGCTACGAATATAAACTAAAAAAACAATATTATCATGAAAACAGTTATTAATGTCGTTTTGGTGGCATGTGTGTGCGCCCTGGGATATATCTGCTACGGAAGTATCATGGGCCCTATCGAGTTTGAAGAAAATCAGAAGTTAAGAGAGAAAGCGGTCATCGCTCGCCTCATTGACATCCGTAAGGCACAGTTGGAATACCGCAACTTGCACAACGGACAATATACCAACAACTTCGATACGCTGATTGACTTTGTGAAAACGCAGAAGATTCCTTTCGTGGCCAAGTACGGTACGTTGACCGACGCCCAGTTGGAGAACGGTTTGACGGAAAAGAAGGCCATGGCCATGATTAACAAGGCAAAGAAGACGGGTAACTGGAAGGAAGTGGAGAAGGAAGGTCTGAAGGACTTCCGTCGTGATACGTTGTGGGTAAGCGTGCTCGACACGATTTTCCCGAAGGGTTTCATCGCCGACTCGATGCGCTACGTGCCTTTCGGCGGCGGTGCCCAGTTCGAGATGGCATCGAAGAACGATACGAACCAGAAGACGGGTGCTCCGATTTTCTTGTTCGAGGCCAAGACTCCGTATGAAGTGTATTTGAATGGTTTGGACCGTCAGGAAATCATCAACCTGAAGGATATGGCCGTGAAACTCTCGCGCTATCCGGGCTTGCAGGTCGGCTCTATCGAGACTCCGAACAACAATGCCGGTAACTGGGAATAAATCGCCCCGTACGAAAACCCCTACGAAAGAGTACATTGGAACAGATTGATTTTAGCAAATCAGCACAATATACGTTATCCATCCGCCTGAGTGCGGATGGATTTTCTTTTTCTATATACAACCCCATCTCCGACCATTCGCTGAACTACATCCCCCTGGAGGTAGATACGCATCTGCCCCTTACGGTCAACCTGCGCGAACTGATGAAGTCGGATTTCTTCCGCTATGACTACAAGCGGGTCAACGTCTTGCTGGTGAGCCACCGGTTCACACTCTGTCCGGGCGAGTTCGTGCAGGACGAGCACTTGTTCGACCGCTTGCTGCACGCCAACCATCCGCGCCGGGAGAACGAGGTGGTGCTTTGCAACGAACTGGGCAAGGCCGATGTGGGCGTGGTGTTCGGCATGGACCGCTCGGGGTGGATGTCCATTTCCGAACGCTATCCGGAGGTCCGTTTCTACGCACACGTCAGTCCGTTGCTGGAGTTCTTTGCCGGGAAAAGCCGGATGGGCAATTCGCGGAAGATGTATGCCTATCTGCGTCCCGGCTATGTGGATGTGTGTTGCTTCGAACGGGGGCGGTTGTTGCTGGCCAATTCTTACGCTGCATCGCAGACCGGCGACGTGCTCTATTACCTATTATATATAGGGCGCCAGTTGGGCTACGATGCCGAACGCGACGAGTTGCATCTGGCGGGAAACATGGCAGGGCGCGACGAATTGCTGGCCGAACTGCGCGGATATGTGCGGCAGGTGTTCGTGGTCAATCCTCGTTCGGAATACAACCCGTCGGCATCGGTTCCCATCGAGGAGGTGCCGTTCGACCTCCAATCGTTATTTTTGTGTGAAATCTAAAAAATGTCAGTGTCATGCGCGTCATCAGTGGTATCTATAAAAGAAGGCGCTTCGAGGTGCCTCGCAGTTTCAAGGCTCGGCCCACGACCGACTTTGCCAAAGAGAACTTGTTTAATGTGTTGGCCAATTGGCTGGACTTCGAGGGAGGCGTGGAGGCACTCGACCTTTTCGCCGGGACGGGGAGCATCGGGCTCGAATTGGTGTCACGCGGATGTGACAGAGTGGTCTCGGTAGAGAAAGACGGCCAACATCATGCTTTCATCGCCCAGGTGCAGCGTGAACTGAAGGCCGAGGGTTGGCTGGTGGTACGTGGCGATGCATTTCGCTACGTGCGCGGATGCCATCGGCAGTTCGATTTCGTCTTTGCCGATCCGCCGTATGCTTTGCCCGAGTTGGACCAGATACCCGACCTGGTGTTGCAGAACGGCTTATTGAAGGAGGGCGGCTTGTTCGTACTCGAGCATGGGAAGGACAAACATTTCGAGGCACATCCGCATTTTGTGGAACGCAGGGTCTACGGCAGCGTCAATTTCTCTTTTTTCTCGGCCGAGGTCGTTTCGCCGTCAGAGCAGGGGGGCTAAGAGCCGTATCGCCGATTCGGCGGCCCGCCGTCCCCACGGCCGTTTCTGCCATTCCTTGGCCGAGAGGTGCGTGCAGAGTTTCTGGTCTTGCAGGAAGATGTGTTTCAACTGCAAGGCCGTTTCTGTATCATAGAAGAAGGCGTTGGCTTCGAAGTTGTGTTCGAAACTGCGGAAATCCATATTGGTGGACCCGACGGAGGCAAGGCTGTCGTCGGTCACGAAGAGTTTGGAGTGCAGAAACCCCTTTTGGTAGAAATACACTTTGACGCCGGCCTTCAGTGCATCGGCTATGTAGGAGCACGAACCCAGGTGGGTGATGCGGCTGTCGGCCCGCTCGGGCAGCATGAGCCGTACGTCCACGCCGGCCAGGGCGGCCGTCTGCAGGGCGGAAAGGATGGGTTCGGTGGGCAGGAAGTAGGGCGTCTGGATGTAGCAGTAGCGCTTGGCACCGGCGATGGCCATTGTCAGCCCCAGCATGATGTCCTTCCAGGCACCGACGGGGTCGGAGGTGACGATTTGTGCTACGCTGGTGCCGCTGTCATCCATCGGCGGAAAGTAGAGTGCAGAGGTGAGCAAGGTGCGGTCCACGAAGAACCAGTCGGTCAGGAAAGCGGTCTGCAGGCCGTAGACGGCTTTGCCTTGCAGGCAGACGTGTGTGTCGCGCCAGCAGCCCCATGGCAATCCTTTCATGTATCGCATGGCCAGGTTCATGCCGCCGATGAAGCCGATGCGCCCGTCGACGATGGCCAGTTTGCGGTGGTTGCGGTAGTTCACCTTGCTGGTGAATCGGGGAAAACGGACCTTTAGGAAGCCGCGCACCTCGATGCCGGATTCCAGCATCTCTTCGTAGAAACGATTGGGTACGTGCCAACAACCCACGTCGTCGTAGAGTACACGCACTTCGACGCCTTCGCGTGCCTTGTCGATGAGTACGTCGCGCACAAGCCGCCCGACGGGGTCGTCTTCGATGATGTAGTATTCCAGGTGGATGTGATGCTTGGCGGCGTAGAGAGCCCGGATGAGTGCCTGCAGCTTGCTCAGACCGTCGGTGTAGACTTCCACCCGGTTGCCGGCAAAGGGGAGGGCCTGGGCGGTGTGCTTGAACAGGTGGGCGAGCGGCAGGGTCTCGTCGGGGTTCTGGATGGAGGCCTGTGCCTGATATTCCTGCATGGGTCGCTTGGTGAGGCGGCTGTAGCCTTTGCGGCTGATGATGCGCTCGTGGCGTGTGCTCCGTCCGAAAAAGATGTAGAACACCAGGCCGACGACGGGCAGGAAGGTGAGCACCAGTATCCAGGCCAGGGTCTTCACGGGGTTGCGGTTGTCGAGGATGACCACTCCGATGGTGCCGCACACGGCGCCGATGTAGGCCAGTTTGAAGGCGAGGGCGGGCAGTTGATGTAAGAGTTCGTTCCAATCCATAGGCTTGATTGCATTGATGCAGGGCTACATCCTCCTCCTGTCGGGCCCGAAGGGTGGCCTTCCCGGCATGCCTTGAGGCCCTCGGGACGCGTTTTTCCCGCCGAGGGTGTTCAGGCGGTAGACAAAGTGGACGATGAAATAGCTGTTCAGGGTGTTGTATTCGTTGTCTTGGGTGTAGTTGGCCGCGATGGTCCGCGTCAGGTTCGACTGCTGCTGTAGGATGTCGTACACTTTCAGCCGGATGGTAGCCTGCTTCTTCCGCAGGAAGTTTTTCGACAGTTGGGCGTTCCATAGCGTGCGGCAGCGGTCGTAGCCTGCGCCATAGCCTCGTTGGACGTGCAGGCCGAGGTCGGTGGAGAAGCGGAGGTCCCAGGGCAGGTCGACGTGCGTTTGCAGACCGGCCTCGTAGTCGAAGGTTTCTCGGTTGTCCGCTGTCGGATGGTTGTTGTGCGAGCGTCCGTAGCGCACCGAAGCCGACAGGCCTACCTCGAACATCTCGTTGCGGTAGTTCCCGTTGAGCCGCTCCATCAGGTTTAGGCTGTGGGTGGCGCTCTTCTCCGAGTCGGCCTTTCCCGTGCTGGTGTAGCCTATCAAGTGCTGGTATTGCAGGTCGGTGTAGGCGGCTACGTTGAATTTCCGATTCTTGAGCGGAGTGTTGAACGAGAGGTTGCCCTGGGTGCCCCAGTTGCCGTTTACGTTGAGCAGGCGGGTGGCCCGGGCACCGGTTTCCTCGTTGTAGTCGATGCGTTGGGCTGTACTGTTCAGAGTGTGGTTGGCCGAGACGTTGACCATCAGGTTTCGTTGCGTCTTCTTTTCAAAGCGATTGTAGAAGAGTATGAAACGGCTGGCGTACGACGGCTTCAGCGAGGGATTTCCGTAGACGAGGTTCATGGGGTCGGTGGCGTCTTTCACCTCTTGCAGGTCGTCGATGTTGGGGGCGGCGCTTCGTCCGCGGTAGAGGATGCGCAGTTGTTCCTGTTTGCTGAAGCGGAGGCGCAGGTCGAGGGTGGGCGAGAAGTTGCATACGTGTTGCGACAGCGTGCCCCGGCGGCCCGGCCCCAGCAGGGTGGTGGTCGACGAGTATTGGGGCTCTACGTTGAGTCCGATGTGGTAGGTGTATCGGGGGCGGACTGTCCGAAACGAAACCTGGCACTCCTGGGTGGAGTATCGGTGGGTGGTTTCGTTGCTGAGCGAGTCCAGGCGTGTGTCCGGCGGACTGGGTATGCCGCCGGTGGCCGGGTAGACGTACTTTTGGGAGTGCGACTGCTTGTATTGGTAACTGTAGCCAAACTGCAGGTAGCGGTTCTTGCCCACCGGTTCGGTATAGGTCAGTTGCACCTTGTAACTGTCGGACGTGCTTCCGCCATCGTTGAAGCGATCGGTGCGGGCGAGGCTGTCGTTGCGGTAGAAGTAGGTCTTGCTGTCCGACCATTTGTCAGCATTGCGCTCGTTGTGGCTGTAGTTGAGCCGCAGGGTCAGGTTGCGGCCTTTCTTCCCGCGCAGGCGGCGGTTGACCTGCAGGCTTCCTCGTGCCGACAGGCTGCTGTTCAGGTTGTGGTTGGTGGCATGTTTCTGGTTGACCGAATCGCGTTCGGTGTTCAAGGTGGTCGAGAGGTTTCGGCTGCGGGTGTCGGTGTGTGAATACGTGGCAGAGGGGCGGAAGAGAATGTTGGTCAGACTGTCCGGCTTCCATTCCATCCGGAAGTTTGCGGACAGGTCGTGACGGTCGCGGAGGGAGGTGCTGAGGCCGTTCTTCAGCGACGAACCGTTTTGCAGGAAGGTCTCGGTGGTGCTGCGTGCTTCGGCGTCGCGGCAGGAGTGCCCGTATTGGACGTTGCCGCCCAAGTCGGCCTGTCGGGTGGTCCGTGCCATGTTCAGTCCGGCGGCTTGCGAGGTGTTGATGCCGTTTCCGGCGTTGCCGCCCAGTCCTTGCCCGGCATCGCCGAACTCCGAGAAGCCTTGGTTGTTGGTGTTGTTGGCCGAGCCGAGTGCGGTGAATTGCTGCCCGTCGGCGAATCGGTTGGCCATGAGGCCGGCTTCGTATCTGTTGTGGCTGCCGTATCCGCCGATGAGGTTGCCAAACCAGCCCTGTTTCATGCCTTTCTTTACGGTCAGGTCCAGCACGGCTTCGTCTTCGCCGTCGTCGATGCCGGTCACGCGGGCCAAGTCGGACTTCTTGTCGTACGTCTTCACCTTGTCCACCATCTCGGCCGGGAGGTTCTTGAGGGCCAGACGTGTGTCGTCGCCGAAGAATTCTTTCCCGTCCACCATCACCTTTTTGATTTCCTTGCCGTTGACGGTCACTCGGCCGTCGGCGTTGACTTCCGTGCCCGGCAGGCGTTTCACCAGGTCTTCCAGCACGGCTCCTTCGGCCACGCGGTAGGCGGAGGCGTGGAACACGGTGGTGTCTTCCAATTGGGTGACGGGCGGTGCTTCGGCCACCACGACGGTGCCTTCCATCCAGATGGCATCGGCCTGCAGGGGCAGCGTCCCGACGTCGGTCTGCCGTTGGCGGGGCGAGAGGGTGGTCTCCTGCTGGTAGGGCCGGTAGCCCACGTACGAGATGCGGAGGACGTAGCGCCCCGGGCGGATGCCGCCGATGCGGAAAGATCCGTGATTGTCGCTGACGGTGCCCTTCGCCAGGGTGCTGTCCGGAAGGGCCAGCAGTTGTACGGTGGCCTGTACCACTGCCGAACGGTCGGCGGCATCGACGATGGTCCCTGCCAGTTGGCACATGCCGGTCTGGGCCCGGGCGGCGTACGAAACGCCCGTCAGCAGCAAGAGCAACAACAACCTTTTCGGGGTGGACATGGCGAGCGAAACTGGCTTAGTGGGAGGAACGGCGCTCCTTGAACGCTTTTTCGATGGCTGCTTTTTTCAGTCCGTACTCCAGGCAGAGCACCTGAATGGCCATGAACACCAGAAACGACGACGTGTCGGTCAGGTGCGGGTCGCCTTTCGACACTCGTATCAACATGTTCAGCAACAGGTAGATCAGCGTGCAGGCAAAGGCCTGGCGCATGGCCCGAGTACGGATGCGCTCGGTTTCTTCATTTTCATCGGGATGCAGCGCCAGCAGCATCATCAGCAAGCCGGCCATCATGAACACCTTGATGACCTCTTTGCAGAGGATTAGGTTTTCGTTGGTCACAATGCCCTGCAGGGCCAGGGCGAACGGAGCACACACCGACAAGACAAGCGTCAAATAGCCTATCCAGCGGCAGTAGGGGGGGAGCATGGCTTTCATGGTTTTCAATCGGATTTGGATATCGGAGGGTAAAGATAGCAGATAACCCCATACGATGGGCAAAAACGCCTGCTTGTTTTGATTTTTTTGGTTTTTCGTGTATGTTTGTGCTTCATTTCAAGAAAACAGTTATGGAAAAACAGTGGATACGGATGGATGTGACCTTGTCGGAGGGATTGCGGCAGGTGTTGCAGCAGACGGCTTACGACAAGTTGTTTGTACTGACGGATGAGAACACGGAGATGGACTGTCTGCCCTGGCTTCGGCAGGCCGGCCTGCCCGAAGAGGCCCAAGTGATGACCATCGATGCGGGCGACGACAACAAGGATGTGTGTGCGTTGAGTGAGGTGTGGATGCAGTTGAGCCGCGGAGGCGCCACTCGCCACTCGCTCCTCATCAACCTCGGGGGCGGCATGGTGACCGACCTGGGTGGTTTCGCGGCTGCCACCTTCAAACGGGGTATTCGCTGCATCAACATTCCCACTACCTTGCTGGCGATGGTGGACGCCGCCGTCGGGGGCAAGACCGGCATCAACTTCAACGGCTTGAAGAACGAGGTAGGGGTGTTCGCTCCCGCCGCAGCCGTGCTCATCGACACGAATTTCCTGCGAACGCTTGATGATGAAAACCGCCTTTCGGGCTATGCCGAGATGCTCAAGCACGGCTTGATCAGCACCCAGGCGCATTGGGCTGAATTGCTGACGGCCGACCCATTGCACATCGATTACGCCCGCCTGCAGGAACTGGTGGCCCGCTCGGTCGCCATCAAGGAGGACGTGGTGGCGCAGGACCCCTACGAGAAGGGCCTCAGAAAGGCTCTCAACCTGGGCCATACCGTGGGCCATGCCTTCGAGAGCCTGGCGTTGCATCGGCAGCAGCCGGTGCTGCACGGCTATGCGGTGGCCTGGGGCTTGGTGTGCGAACTGTATCTGTCGGCCTGCCAGACCGGTTTCCCGACCGAGGCCCTGCGCCAGACCGTGTCGTTCGTCCGCGAATACTACGGCACCTTCCGCTTCGATTGCCGGGACTACGACTGGCTCTACGAACGCATGACGCACGACAAGAAAAACACTTCGGGTGACATCCGTTTCACCCTGCTCGAGGACGTGGGCCGCGTACGCATCGACCAGACGGCGACGAAGGAGGCCATCTTCGAAATGTTCGATTTCTACCGCGAGGGATGAGTCGGTGTGAATGTTTGTGAAATCGTTCGATTTATTGCCTTTTTTAAAGGAAATCCGTTATTTTTGCAACCTATTATCACGAAACTGAGCGTATAGATTGTGAGAAAGTTACTCCTCTTGGGTTTGTTGAGCCTGCTGACGTGGACGGCCGGTAGGGCGGTGCCTTGGTCGGGGAAATCCGACTACAAGACCTTGATGCGCTGCCCTTCGCCCGTGTTGGTGCAGTGGGGCGACTCGCTCTATGCCCGTTCGGTGCTCGACAGTGCGCTGGTGTGTTACACCATCGTGATCGGGCGATACGAAAGCCGGATGGAACGTGAGGAGAAAAACCGGTGCGCCTATGCTTATTTCCGGGCCGGCAACATCCACTATCGGATGTATAGTTACGTGCGTGCGCAAGACATGTACCACCGCAGCCTGGAAATCTGCCAGGAGACGGAGTGCGACAGCCTGCTGCCACGGGTTTACAATAATCTGGGGAACATCTATTCGTCGTTCAACGATTTCCGCAAGGCTGAAGTTTATTACCGCAAGGCATACGACGACTACCACACCGGCATCCGTCCGGAGTTCGACATGATGCTGGTCAACAACCTCATCGGGGTGTATTGCAACTTGCGCGACGGAGAGGCGTTGCGGCACTACCTGAACCTGTCCGAAACCCTGCTGGGCGATGCTTCGGGCAACTATTTCTACCAGGCGGGATGGGGTGCGTTGCACTTCAACGAAGGCGGCTACGCAGCATCCATCGAATGCCACAAACGGGCGCGGGCCATTGCCGACTCGTTGCACTTCGACCCGTTGTATACGTGTACGGCGTTGAGTAACATCGCCGATGCCTTCTTGCAGATGCAGCAACGCGATTCGGCAGAGTACTACCTGAAATCATGCGTCCGTATGGCGGAAAAGAACGGTTTGCTCGACAAGTTGCTGGGAGCCTATCGAAATCTGTCGATGCTGTACAGCGAAACGGGCAATGCCTCGCAGTTTCTGCGCTACACACAACTGTATCAGCAGATGGACGACTCTATCCAGGGCCTGCAGGGTTATCGGAACCTGCGCGAGGTGGAGTTCTTGTTCGAGGTGAATCAGATAGACAAACAGTTGGAGACCTTGCGGATGGAGCAGGTGGCTGCGCAGGCTCGCTTTGAGGTGCAGCGTCTACTTCTTTGTATCGTGACCGCAGCGTTGGTGGTCTTTGTTTGGCTTTTGTGGCTCATCGAGCGCAAACGGCGTTCGTTGCAGCGCAGTTATGAGGACATCTTCTCGCGCAACCGGGAAATCGTGGCTTCGCAGGCGGAGGCCAAGCGGCGTTACCAACTCTATCAGCAGCAGATAGCGGAAAAGGACCGTCAACTGGATAAGTTGAGGCAGACGGTGTCGCATCAGGAGGTGCCGGCCTCGGTGTCGGACCCGGACGAGGGCGGCAAGGAAACGGATGTGTCGGACAGTCAGCGTGTGAAGTATCAGAACAGCAACCTGACCGAAGAACACCGGGCCGACCTGCTGCAAGGCATCCGGCACGTGATGGAGGAGACGGAGGAATTTCTGGACGCCGACTTCTCGCTCGAGAAGATGGCCCAACTGGTCGGCTCGAACAGCAGATACGTGTCGCAAGTCATCAACGAAACCTATGGGAAGAACTTCAACCGCTTTGTGAACGAATACCGTGTGAAGGAAGCCCGAGCACGTTTGCAAAACCAGCAGGTATACGGCCAATACACTGTGCGGGCCATTGCCCAAAGCGTGGGCTTCCGCTCGATGTCGAACTTCAACCAATTGTTTAAGGAAGTCATCGGATTGACCCCCTCGATGTACTTGAATATGGTTAAAGACCAATTATAATGCATCCAAAATCGTGATTCTGTAAGCATTTCCGGGCTGTGGAGTTGCAATTTTGCATCGTTGCCCCTATTTTTGCGGATGTGGTTAACACGAAATGTAGAACATAAATAGTTAGATTATGAGAAGATTTTATCGATTTTTTGGATTGTTCCTCTTGTTGGGAGCGGTGAGTGCGCAAGCACAAAAAACGGTGTATGCCGGGGGATACTCGGTTCAGAGCGGAACGACACCGGGCATCTACAAGGTGACCTTGGACGAGAATGATCCTGCAGCATTTGAGCAGGTGATTGCTACGGAAGAAACCACCGACGGCGATCGTTTTGTGGTGGCCGGGACCGTGGCTGCCGGAAAATACTATGCCATACAGGGCGCGGGTTCATCGTATGCATCGAAAGACTATGAGTTCGGTACGTTTGACTTTGAGAACAATACGTTCTCTCTCATCCGCGCGATGACGGAAGTTGCCAATTATCAGTCCATTGGACGCGTATCGGACATGACGTACGACAAGAAGAATAAGGTACTCTATGCCATCTCGACCAGTGGAAAGGCTGTCAGCACTACGACCCCCACGCCGTCGACGCTTTTCCGCATCGATCCTGCCACGGGTTCGCTGACCAAACTGGCCGATTTGGCTGCTACGCTTTGCGGCATTGCAGCCAACGCAAACGGCGAATTGTACTGCATCGGTGCAGACCCTACCTACAATGCTTATCGGATTATTCTGTATAAGTTGACCAACAACGGAGGCGAATATGCATGTGAAGAAGTCAACACACTGAATGTCAAGTATGGAACGACCGTGTATACGCAGTTGGACATGGTTGCCGCTCGTCGCTGCCAGTCCATCGAATTCGATGCGGACGGCACGTTGTATTGGCTGGCTCGTGTGAAATCTGGTTCCTTCTCAAAGAACTACTGGGCCGTTATCGATCTCAATTCTACCGAGGTGACGCTGAAAGCCTCTTTGGGCAACTACCGCATGGTAGGTCTGGCCTTTGAGAAGCCCTCTGGCGAAGAAGGTGGCAGCGAAGGCGGCGAAGGCGAAGGTGGTGAAGAAGGCGGCGAAGGTGAAGGCGAAGAGCCTGCCGAACCGCAAGTAGAAAAGCGGGTGTCGGTCATCTCGACCCTCGGTGATGCCATGGGTACGTCTACGAGTGTGACGAAGCGCGAAATCTATTACTATAATAAGAATAACGAAATTGCCGGCATCTGTCTGGAAGGCTACACAAGTAGCGACAATCCGGATACGGAAGTTGTGGAAACTCCGGGCTTCTATCCGAGCCTCTATACCAGTTATGTGTACAACGACCAAGATCAGTTGGTGGAAGTTCGCCAGCGCCAATATGGTACGTACGATGGCTATGAAAATGCCTGGAACAAGACGGACAACCTCATTGAATCTTATGAATACGCCGACAATGGCGACTTGAAACGCAAAAAGACGTCTAATTACGCGTATGACTACACATGGGAGGGCAAAAACCTGGTGAGCGAAGTGAAATCGAATGTCTTTACGGGTGCATTCTCGTCGAGATTTGTGTACTCCGACTTCGTGGACAGCCAGTCGAACCTGCCGACCAAGGCCAAGGAAATGAAGACCAAGAACTCGACTTCCTACTTCTGGGAATATACGTACGACGAAGCCAAGCGCATGGTTGCCCGCGAAAATTGGAAGGCCAGCAAAGAGGATTGGGTATTGGACGAAAACGATCAAGTAATAGATATCGTGACCAAGGGAGATCCCTACCAGAAGGAAACCTGGGAATACGATGCCGAAGGCAATGTGACCCTCTACATGAAGTACGGTTGGAAGAACACCGGACGGACGAATGACGATGGTTCCAAAATCTACGACTACATCCCGACGGCCAAGTACGTGTACTCGGATTCGTCGTATGGCCGTCAGGAAATACGCTGGTCGTGCACGTATAATACTTCGACGCAAGAGGAAATCTGGACGAAGGGTGCTGCCTGTACGGCAACGGCTTATGAAGAGTATTACGGCCCGACGGCTCCGGGCAACATCTCCACGGTGGTGATTGAACAGATGCCCAACTCGCTGAGACTGACTTGTGCCCTGCCCGAACAGGTGACGGGCAACGAGGCATATAAAGTGTTCCGCAATGGACAATACGTGGGTACGGCTACAGAAGGGGAAGGCATCCTTACGTACGAAGACTATGAGGTGAAGAACGGCCAGTGGGTATATTTCATCCAGACCGAACGCCTGGGCAAGTCGTACAACGTCAGCATGCCGGTATCGTACGAATTTGCGACGGAACTGCCGGCCGTGACGTCGGTAGAGGCCGTGACGAACCAGAAACTGGCAAGCGGCGACTACCAGTTGATTATCGGATGGGATGCTCCTGCGGCCTCTTCCTACACGCTCAAGGGCTACAATGTCTTTGTCAATGTGAAGAGTGTGACGAAGAACCCCACGCCGGTGAACGGCATCAGCGCCATGACGGAGACCATGTATGAAATCCCGGTGATGTTTACGGCTTCGACCGTGAGCAACAAGACCCTGAACATCCAGGTGCAGGCCGTCTACAACATTGGCAAGGTGATGTCGGAAGTGTTCCCCATCACACTGAGCGAAAATATGGATCCGACGTCCATCGAAGGACCGGCCGCCGAAGGCTTGTTGAAGGTATACGGCGACCAGGTTGTCATCAACGGTGAATATACCTCGCTGCAGGTGTATAGCGTGAACGGACAATTGGAGGCTTCCTTCAGCGGACAACCTCTTGTAGACTTGGCCGGCCTGAGCCGGGGTATCCACCTCATCAAACTGGAAGCCGGCGACAACAGCACCGTGCTGAAGCTGGTGAAGCAATAAATGAACGAGCAGTTTAACCGATAACCCAAGAACAGCATACAAGGTTCTGAGGAAACTGCAGAACCTTGTATCCTGTTCTTTTGTTTTTATATAGATATGAAGAGAGTCTATTGTTTCTTTTGTGGAGCCCTGCTCGCCGGATGGGCCGGTGCTCAAGAATCTTATCTGCGCACGGACTTCAACCAAGGTATCCCATCTGCCTACACACGGATTAGCCTTGACCAGAATCCGGTGTCGTATGGTTCGTACAACCACCTGACTCCTACGATGGAGTGGTTCGACACCGAGGTGTACGGCACCGATGGCAAGGCGGCAGTCAGTGTGTCGCGCCGCGTGTATGACGTTCCGACGGACAACTGGCTGATTACGCCCCAACTGACCATCGCTTCGGCCGATGCGTGGTTGCGGTGGAACGGAAGATCGGTACACCACGACCAGCGCGAAGACTACAAGGTGATGGTCTCCACCACCGATGCCGAACCCGAAAGTTTTGTGGAACTTTGCCGAATTGAGGCCGAGACGTATGCGTGGCAGACGCACGTTGTGTCGCTGAGCGCCTATCAGGGCCAAAAAGTCTACGTGGCCTTCGTGCATACGAGCCAGCAGAAGTTTATGTTGGCCATCGACGATGTCTGCGTGGGCGAACTGACCGACGTGGATCTGGCGGTGTGCAACCGAACCCGCCGGTTCTGTGGCCGGCAAGAGAATGCCCTGGTGGAAGGCTCGGTCCGCAACCAAGGAAAAGACGTGCGTGTGTCGGCACTGACCTGTACGGTGGACGGCAATACGACGGACTGGACGCCCCAATCGGCCTCTTTGGCTACGGGCGATGAATGGTCGTTCCGCTTCGACATCCCCGTGACTGTGGACAAAGCCTCCGTCTATACCTTGGCCGCTCGGCTGGAGGACGGTACGTCGGTATCTTTGCTGACCGACAGCATCATTTGTTCGTACTATCCGCGTACGCTGCTCCTGGAAAAGGCCACGGCCACGTGGTGTACGAGTTGCCCCACGGTCATCCCGTTCGTCAACGAACTGAAGGACCGCTTTGCCGACGAGGTGGTGGACATCGAGGTGCATTCCTATTCCTACGGCGACCCGTTCGGCTTTCAGGATTATGTGGACGGGCTGGGGTTGGCCAACTTCCCCACACTGCTCTTCAATCGCTGCAAGTACGAGCAGAACGGCAATTGGCGCAGCGAACTCCTGCGGCCCACAAAGGCGCAGGTGAACGTGCAAGCCTCGTTCGACGACGAGGGACGCATCAACGTGCGTACGACCTCGGAGTTTGCGCAGGACATCGACAATGCAAAGGGAATCTATCGCCTGGCCTTCGCCGTTTTGGAAAAACACATCCCGGCGTCGGCCGAATGGCGTCAGACCAACGGACAGGCCACTTCGGTAAGACACCAGGAATATTACTACCTGCCCACGCTGATAGTGGACGACCTCATGGCTTATCACAACGTGGTCCGCGGCACCTCGTCGGTGTGCAAGGGTGTGCCCTCGTCGTTGCCGACACAACTGAAGGCCGGGGAGGAATACGTATTCGACATCACGCTGGACCAACCTGAGTTGGCCATCCCCGATGCGGAAGTGTCGGTCGTGGCCATTCTGTTCAACCGGAATACGGACGAAGTGCTCAACGTGGCCCGTACCGATGTGGATGCTCCGTCGTCATCGGTAGGTCGGAAGGCATCGGCCGAAGGCATTCGCGTGTATGCCGACGGCGGTTCGTACGTCGTCAGCGTGCCGGGCGAAGGCGTGGCGACACTGACGCTCTATGCTCCCGATGGACGTGTCTGCCGGATGTGGCAGACCGAACAGGCGGAGACCCGCATCCCCATCCAGTCGCTGGCCCGGGGCTGCTACCTGCTCGGCATCGGCCGGGGGGCTTCTTGTCAAACTGTAAAAATCATCATTCAATAATCTAAAGCAACATGAAAAAATTTGTATCGATTCTTTCGCTCTTCTGCCTGACGCTGTGTGCCGTGCAGGCAGAGAATGGAGCATTGCTCATCCCTGGTCCGAACCAGGGTGCGTTGTATCAGCTTTCTTCGCTGTCGCCCAACGGGAAGTGGGCCTGTGGTATCATTCAAGATGATGTCATGCGGGCTTTCTTGTGGAATGTGACCACGGGCGAGGTGACTGTGTTAAGTCCCTCCGGTGAGACCTCGGTAGCCCTCGACGTGTCGAACGATGGCATGGTGGTGGGCTCGTTCATGGACCCCGAAGCCTCGACGTCGGGTGTGAAGGTGGAAAGCGCAGGTTATTGGAAAAACGGACGCTGGCATCACTTGGACAACACGTCGGGCGACGTCATTGTCAACTCAAACGGCGGTGGCATGGCCAACTGCGTCTCGGCCGACGGACGCTACATCGGTGGCGAGATGTACGTGAACGGCACCTATTCGCCGGTACGTTGGACCGACGGCGTGCTTGACAAGATATATGAAACAGGCAAGATGGTAAAGACCGGAGCGAAGTGCCACGGCTCGATTTACGACATCTCCGACGATGGCCAGAATGGCTGCGGTTGGGTGGAGCATCCCGATAAGGGCGTGCGTACGCCTATGTTGTGGATTGGAAACGATACGATTTATCCCGACTATAACAAGTCGAACAACGTCATGCCGCGTGCGGCTCGCAAATTCTCGCCCGACGGACGCAAGATGCTGGCTTACGACCGTGTCTATGACATCGAGACGCGTACTGCATCGGCTCGCATCAGTGTGCTCGGCTCGGTGGAGCGCGGTGAGTTCTTCACCATCGCCAACGATGGGACCGTCTACGGCTACCTGCAGCCCTCTGTCGGACGCCAATACGGCGCAGTCGTGAAGGACGGCCAACTGACCTACTTCGAGGACCTGATGAAACAGCAGGGCGTCGATTTGGGCGAATACACGATGGTGGCACAGGTGCTGGGTGTATCGGAGGATAAGAAGACGTATGCTGTCATCTCCTACAACGCCGCACAGATTGCTACGCCGTTGCTCATCCGTCTTGACGAGAACGTGACCACCCGCGAGCCCGTGGCTCTCTCGGCTCGCCAACTGGACGGACTGTATGCCATGAAGCTCTCGTGGAAGGCTCCGCTGGCTAACGCTTCTGCTGTGGTAGGCTACAACATTTATCGCGATGACGTGAAACTGAATTCAGAACCGCTACAGACCTTGACCTATCTGGACACCAACCTGGAAAAGGGTACGTATACCTATACGGTGACGGCTGTGTACGAAGCGGCTGAATCGGTGGCTTCTGAAGCCTTCGTGGCCAAGGTAGCCGACAAGGAAGTCAACAGCCCGCGTAACGTCTATGGCCTGCAGGCCGGTGCGAACAACGTGCGCCTGATGTGGAATGCTCCGGCCAGCAACCGTCCTTCGCTGGGCTACTACAACGAAGGTGAGGAGATAGAAGGACTGGGTGGTGGTGCCTACTCGTTCGAGGGCGCTATCCGCTTCCCGAAAGAAGAACTGGCCCTGTATGGTACGCGCCAGATTGCCGGACTGGCCTTTTACCCGATGTCGCAACAAAACGGGTGGAAACTCAATGTCTACCAGATTGACGATGCAGGTACGCTGACACGTCTGGCATCGGAGACGATGGATGCCTCCTCTTTTGTCTACGGGACGGAGAACCGGGTGATGCTCAGTACGCCAATCGACCTCCCGGCCGGTCGGGACATCATTGTGGGCGTCGAGGTGGACGCCACCAACTATGGAGGCCTGAACACGCTCGGTATGGTCTACGGAAAGGTGGACGCTGGTTATAGCGACCTCATCCGCCAGAAGGGCGAAGCGGCCTTCTATTCCACGTGGCAGGATGCCCAGGATGCAGAAGAGGCATACGACTTCTCCATGTGCTGGGCCATGAAGATGCTGTTGGGCAACAATGCCGACAGCGAGATTGACAAGGTGTCCTCTTACATCGTGCTGGAGAACGGCGTCGAGCAGGGCCTTGTAGAAACAACCTCGTTCCGCAAGAACGACCTGGCCGACGGCACGTACACCTACGAAGTGAAAGCCGTCTATGCAAACGGACAACAGTCGGCCGCATCGACAGCCAACGTGACCGTCAAGTTCAACTCGTCGGCTTGCTACAAACCGGTGATGACCCGTGTACAGACCGAGGGCGGCAAACTGATGGTGGACTGGACTGCACCGCTCGATGACGATGCTACCAACATCACCTATGCGTCTGGCACCTCCTCGTCCGGACTGGTGGGCCCGGCAGACCAGAACTACAACTACATGGTGGCTGCCATCTACGACAATACCTTCAAACTGAAGGGCTTCGATCCGTACGTCATCAAGGGATTCCGCTTCTATCCGCTTTGCAAAGCCGACTTTACCTTCTACCTGCAGAAGGGCTCGACCACGATTGCCGAATATTATGTGGAGGACTACAACCTGAGCGCATGGAACACCGTCTTGCTCGACGAGCCTATCGCTCTCGAGGCCGGTGCCACCTATACCCTCATGCTCGACTGCTACGACGTGGAGACAGGCAAGGCTCCTATCGGGTTGGACAAGAATCTGCCTATGACCGGCTATTCCGACCTTTACTCGTATGACGGCGGTGCCAACTTCTCGGCATTGGCCGACGAGGATGTCTACGGCAACTGGATGATTGGCCTCTACGTGGCCGACCCCGAAGGGACACCGCTGCCGGTGAAGGGCTACAACGTCCGCATCGGCATGCAGAAGGAGAATGAAGAACTGCTGACTGAGACACACTTTGAGAAGGTGTACGACGCCAAACGTACCTCGTTCGTCAACGTTGGTGCCGTGTATGATGCCAATGGCACGGAGAAGGAAGTGAAAGGCGACAACGTCTACTTCACCGTAGAACCGGCCGATGCCATCGATGCCGTGACCTGGCAGAATCTCCGTGTGCTCAGCCGCGACGGTCTGCTGACGGTTGAAGGCGAGGTGGAAGGCTTGAAACTCTACACCACCACGGGTGTGGAAGTGGCTCGTTCGGCCGAGAACAGCCTGCGTGTGTCGGCGCTGGGTCGGGGAGTCTATGTGTTGGCCATCTCCATCGACGGCGAAGAGAAACTTGTCAAAGTCACATTGTAATCTGCTGCGGATAATTAAGAAAGGAGAATCATCTAATGAACTATATGAAACAATGGATACTCGTGTTGGTGGTTGTGCTGGCGTGCGGTGCTCGGGCGCAGGTGTGCGTCGGCTACACCAACGGGTATGGCTTGCGTAACAACGGGGTCGCCTTCCAGACGGCCCTTACGCACGGCCTGGCCGTTTACTTTCCCCAGGCCAAAGCCCTTCAACTGAAGGGGCAGCAGTTGAAGGGAATCCGTGCCATTTTCTCCACCAGCAAGGCGACGGACGTCAGCGTGTCGGTGGTGAAAGAACTCGGAGGCACTCCCGTGGCCTCTTGGTCGTTGTCCGGTCTGACCACCAGTTGGAAAGACTATGCTTTCGCTTCGCCCTACACCCTCGACGGCGAGGCCTTTTACCTGGTGTTGACCCTTGCCGTGCCGGCCGATACCTATCGTCCTTTCGTGTTTGACGAGAGCCAGGACCTGCCCGACGGCCTGATATGGGCGTTACAGGGCGACACGTGGACCGATGTCTCCGGCCGGGGTTATGGCGCGCCGGATGTGCAGTTGCTGGTCGACGACGCGCCTGCGTATGCCGACCTGCTGATGAAGCCCGTCTCGATGAAGGGATACTACAAGGCCGGAACGGAATACACCTATCAAGGCCAGGTGTTCAACTTCGGTACGCAGACGATTGGTTCGTTCGACGTAGTGTGTCAGGTGGCCGACGAAGCACCCATCGTGAAGACTTTTTCCGGTGTCGACCTGGCTCCGAATGCAACGTATGACTTCACGCTGGCTTACCAGGCTGCTTCGACCGGCGAACTGGAGGTGAAGGTGAAGGTCGACAACCTCTCTGATGTCACCGATGCGGATGCGTCGGACAACGAGGCCGTCTGCCACGCCTACCTCTATCCGGCCGATATGCAGCGTCGCATCCTGCTGGAGAATTTCACTGGCACCGACTGTTCGAACTGCCCCGACGGACACAAGTACATCGAGGCTGCCATCGAGGGCCGCGAAGACGAGTATGCTCTGGTATCGCATCATGCCGGCTACTATCCCGACCCGTTCACCATGCAGGAGAGCGAGTCCTATACGTTCTTCTTCGGCGGGTCATCGTTCGCCCCGGGTGTCATGGCCAATCGGAGCGTGCTGCGCGAGGGGGATACGAAGATTGTCTACGAGGCCAACAACCGCACCTACACCAATGCGGTGGTCGATGCCTTCGTAGAAAGCCAGCCCTATGTGGGCGTTGAGGTCTTTACGGACCTGGACGAGGAAAGCCGTCGGCTGGATGTCAAAGTCGACCTTTTCACATACGTGATGCCATCGGAGGGCGAACACCGTCTGACAGTTTTCCTGACGCAGGACAACCTGGTGTATGCCCAGGCTGGTGGCAGCCCCTCCTATGTGCACAACCATGTGCTGCGCGGAGTGCTCACGGCTACGTGGGGCGATGCCGTCGAGTTGAAGGCCGGTGAATGGAGCCATTGGGAGCACAGCATGCAGGTGCCGGACTCCATCCTTTCGTCGTACACGGGTTCGTCTGCCCGCTCTGAGAAGATCGAGGCGGTGCTGGCGGATATGCACCTGATTGCCTTTGTGGGCGATTTTGATGCCTATTCCGTGTTGGGCCATCGGGTGTACAACGCCGCCGAGGTGAAACTGGGCGAGAGCACGCCGGGCGCTTTGTCCGTCGAGCAGGGCGTTGCGATGCGCCCGCAGCAACTTCTGCTGGTGCAGGACGGGCAAGTACAGGTCCCGGCCGGCTACGACGAGATTCTGGTATTCGACATGTCCGGGCGAATGGTCCGCCGCGTGCAGGACGAAACGTCGTTCCGGTTGCGCCGAGGCTTCTATGTGGCTCGCATCCGGCGGGGCACAGAGGTTGTTACGCAAAAAATAGGGGTGAAATAATCCTTATTGCATAAAAAAGCGGATGAAAAGTTTGCTGGTTTAAAATAAAGCCCTACCTTTGCATCCGCAATTCGGGGTGTAGCTCAGCCCGGTTAGAGTACGCGTCTGGGGGGCGTGTGG
>JBJEHD010000012.1:0-24081 GCA_051875715.1 Bacteroidaceae bacterium | reverse complement strand
GCCAAAAAGAAAGTTCGTTTGCGCAGGGGCGGCCTAATGACCGTTTTGGGTTAAAACGAAGGTCCTACAGTGCCCTCGCCATTTGCAAAGAGAGGGCACCCCGCAATAAAGCGAGATGCCCTCTCCTATTTGGTTCTATCAGATAAGGCTGATTACAACTTCGGACCGGCAGCAACCAAAGCCTTACCGGCTTCGTTGCCCGTGAACTTCACGAAGTTCTTGATGAAGCGGCCAGCCAGGTCTTTTGCCTTCTCTTCCCACTTGCAAGCGCAGTCGTAGGTGTCGCGCGGGTCGAGGATGTGCGGGTCAACGCCCGGCAACTCCGTCGGAACCACGAAGTCGAAATACGGGATGACCTTCGTCGGAGCCTTTTCGATCGAGCCGTCGAGGATGGCATCGATGATACCGCGCGTATCGCGGATGGAGATACGCTTGCCCGTACCGTTCCAACCCGTGTTCACCAAGTATGCCTTGGCACCGGTCATCTGCATCTTCTTCACGAGTTCTTCTGCATACTTCGTCGGGTGCAGTTCGAGGAACGCCTGGCCGAAGCAAGCCGAGAAGGTCGGAGTCGGTTCGGTGATACCACGCTCCGTACCGGCCAACTTAGCGGTGAAACCGGACAGGAAGTAGTACTGAGCCTGCTCTTCGTTCAGGATGGATACCGGGGGCAATACGCCGAAGGCGTCGGCCGACAAGAAGATGACTTGCTTGGCGTGCGGGCCTTTGGACACCGGCTTCACGATGTTGTTGATGTGGTGGATGGGGTAAGAAACGCGGGTGTTTTCCGTCACGCTCTTGTCGGCGAAGTCGATCTTGCCGTCGGCGGCCACCGTCACGTTCTCCAAGAGAGCGTCGCGCTTGATGGCGCCGTAGATGTCCGGTTCGGATTCCTTGTCGAGGTTGATGACCTTGGCATAGCATCCGCCTTCGTAGTTGAACACACCTTCGTTGTCCCAGCCGTGCTCGTCGTCACCAATCAGCTTGCGCTTCGGGTCGGTCGAGAGGGTCGTCTTACCCGTGCCGGAGAGACCGAAGAAGATGGCCGATTCCGTTTCGTCCATGTTCGTGTTGGCCGAACAGTGCATCGAAGCGATGCCGCGGAGCGGGTTGAAGTAGTTCATCATCGAGAACATACCCTTCTTCATTTCACCACCGTACCAGGTGTTGAGGATGACTTGTTCTTTCGAGGTGAGGTTGAACACGACAGCCGTTTCGGAGTTCAAGCCCAGTTCCTTGTAGTTCGCTACTTTCGCCTTCGAAGCGTTGTAGACGATGAAGTCGGGTTCGAACGATTCGAGTTCTTCCTTCGACGGACGGATGAACATGTTCGTCACGAAGTGTGCCTGCCATGCCACTTCCATGATGAAGCGCACGCAGAGGCGCGTAGCGGGGTTTGCACCGCAGTAGCCATCTACCACGTAGAGTTTCTTGCCCGACAATTCCTTGGCAGCCAGTTCCTTCAGCTCTTTCCAAGCCTCAACAGACACCGGCTTGTTGTCGTTCTTGTATTCTTCCGAAGTCCACCATACGGTGTCCTTGCTGGTTTCGTCCATCACCAGGAACTTGTCCTTGGGCGAACGACCGGTGTAGATACCCGTCATTACGTTGACAGCACCCAGTTCAGTTTCCTGACCTTTTTCAAAACCTTCCAAACCCGGTTGGGTTTCTTCAGCAAACAGCACTTCGTACGAAGGGTTGTGGAGCACTTCCTTCACGTCGGTAATGCCGTACTTGCTCAAATCCAAATTTGCCATTTTGTTTTAGATTAAAAGTTTTACGTATATTGTTTGTTTATCTCTTCTGTACTTCGCCGCACCCCTTCGGAGGAGTGCCTTGTTAATCGACTACAAAAGTACGATTTTATTTTGAAACAAACCTTATATTAAAGAAATTTTTCTCTAATCGTTTCCACTTTTATAATTAGGTAACAAAAATGCCATACGAAGATAGCAGTTTCGGAAATAAATTCGTTCTTTTGTCTTCCAAACGAACCTTAATCCAATCAGACCGCATCATGAAAGTCATCAACCTGAGCGAGGGCAATTCGCTCCTGAACCAATACGTGGCCGAGATACGCGACGTCCGCATCCAGGGCGACCGCCTGCGCTTCCGCCGCAACATCGAACGCATCGGCGAAATCATGGCCTACGAAATCAGCCGCACGCTGCCGTATGCCGTGCGTCCCGTCGGAACCCCGCTGGGCACGGCCCAGATGTCCACGCCGGCCTGCCAGCCGGTGCTCGCCACCATCCTGCGTGCCGGCCTGCCGTTCCACCAGGGCTTCCTGAACTATTTCGACCAGGCCGAGAACGCCTTCGTATCGGCCTATCGGAAATACGTGAACGAACAGCAGTTCGACATCCACATCGAATACATCGCCTCGCCCCGCATCGACGGCAAGGTGCTCATCCTGGCCGACCCGATGCTGGCCACCGGGGGCTCGATGGAACTGAGCTACCGGGCCATGCTGACCAAGGGCGAGCCGGCGGCGGTGCACGTGGCCTCCGTCATTGCCAGCCGCCAGGCCGTGGAGCACGTCTGCCGCGTGTTCCCGGCGGACAAGACCACTGTGTGGTGTGCCGCCATCGACCCCGACCTCAACGACCACTCGTACATCGTGCCCGGCCTGGGCGACGCCGGCGACCTGGCCTTCGGCGAGAAGGAGTGAGAACGCCACTCCACAAAAAGACACAGAAAATCCCGTTTCCCCGACGCCATGCGCAGAGAAACGGGATTTTTGCTTGCACGCACTTTTTCAGTTTGGCTCTATCCAGCGAGGGAGACGGTCCGAAAAGCGTGTATTTATGTGCATCTTCATCCATCCAAGGGCCGTTTTCCGCCTTCGAAACGGATAGATATGCAGCCTTCCGAGTGCGCGTTTCGTAAAAGATGTCTACAGAAAAGGGCGTTTGCGAGTACGGGCATCGGAAAACGCGCCTACCCGCGCGGACAAAAGCGGCTATTTTCGCCCGTCCGCAGGGGTAGTTTTGCCCCGTTTCGCGCCAGATTTTCTGTCAAGATTTCGCGATACCACTATCCGTCAGCCGCTTACAGAATTTCACTCGCGTATTTGCGTCCGATGCCGCCCTTGGCCCGAAATACGCGATTCTCAGCGCGTCGGCCAAGCAAAGTGTCAATCTGAAAAATCGTCCACCCGCTTGCGCCCGACTATTCGATGTTCCAGTTGTCGGCCGACGACCAGAAGTGGCGCGGGCTGCGGGGGTTGGTCACTTCGGACTGGCTGCCACCGGTGTCTATTGTGATGTTACTCTCCTGGCCCGACACGGCCATCACTTCCGAGAGTTCTACTTCCACTTGCTCCATACGCGGAGCGATATATGTTTTCTTCTTCATAAGACACATTGCTTTTTTCATTGATTTGACACGTTTAGCGAACCACCACTTTGCGGTTGTTCACGAGATACACTCCCTGCGGCAGGGCGATGCGGGCCGAGCCGTCAACCCACTGCGAGCGGACGAGGCTGCCGTCCAATCCATAGACGCGCACCTGCTGCGGCACGGCCGTCTCCAGGCAGACGGCACCGTCGGCAGCCCACAGGCGGTCGGCCGATGCGGCCGTCTCAATGCCGGTAGTTCCACCCTCGTCGCTACCGCCAAAGGCGATGGAGAAGCGGGCCGGAGCACCCGACGGGTCGGTCGGAATCTCCAAGTAGGCGCGGTAGGGGGCGATGCGGGCCGTAGAAGCCAACTGGCCGAAATAGTCTTTGCTATTGACCTCGTCCACAGCCAACACGTAGCGCGTGGTTTCGGCACTGTGGGGCACCGTCTCGTACGTGCCGATGAAGGTCTCGCCCAGCGAGGCCGGACGGGCGGGCAGGCTCTCGCCCACGAAGGTGAATTCTTTCGTGCCGCTGCTCGTAGTTCCATTGTAGCGCATCAGGTAGGGCACGTTTGCCTCGAGGTTGTTGAAGTCCCGTTCGGCGAAGGTAATCACCGCGGCGTCTCCCTTGCTGGCAAAGCGTTCGAAGATGAAGTCACCCTTTGCTGAATTGCCTTCGGCATCCTTGATGTCCGTCGGCTTGAAGGGGAGAATGATGCTCTCGCGATAGCCATCGATGTAGCAGGCGCGGGTGTAGGAGACGGGGTTCGTCGTCTCTGCCCCGGTGTAGTAGAACGGTGTGCCGTCCTCCAGTTTGAAGGTGGGGGTCACCGACTTGGCAGCCAAGGCCGCCTCTAAAGCTGCCCATGCCTCGGCCGGCCATACGGTCGGGCCATAGTTGGAGAGGGTCAGCTGAGTGTTGTTGGTGATGGTGGTGTTGTCTGTTATGGTTCCTTTATCAGATGTTAGTTCAGTGCCCAGCAACCACATATTATCCTTCACAGTTGTTGATGCCGTCAATTTGTTATTACCTCCAATCTGATTTCCTACTAGCAAATTACCTGTTATAGCACTTGTATTGGAGGTTCCGCCTATTGAACCTACATTCACATTCTGTTTCTCAATAATAGCGTTCTTACTAAATGTGCCACCTACAAAATATACAGGATACGCCGTATTATCAAAAAATACATTATTCTGAATAGAACCAGCTGTTACGTTCATTGCCTGATTGGAATGCTTGTAGAAGATACAACTTTGAACGACACCTGCCTTACTAACATTGATGGAGCGATTACTATTATCATGGAAGATACAATCTTGGACTTTTGCATTGGCATTCGTTATAGCAATAGCATACTGATCTACCACCGTTGCATCGTTATGATCCTTAAATTCACAACCATCTACCACAACACACCCCTGAGCACGAATGGAAGCACCCCCATTAGCACTGCTACTATTCACATTACCTTGAAATAGGCATTCTTGAACATTCAGTACAACAGAAGCACTGCCTCCTCCTGAAAAGACTGCCGAACTGCTCGCATTTGCGTTCACATTGTTAATAAAAGCACATTTTGAAATAGCACCAGAGTTGCTATACGAATACACACACGCTGGATTATTAGAACTCGTGTCATATGTAAACTCGTTATTTGAGAACTTGCAGTTTTGAATCGTTACATTTCTGTTATTCGCCATCCTAAGTATAGAAGCATCTTCACTTATTACAGACCCACTAAAGCAAAGGCCATCTATCACAACACCATTTGCATTCAAATAAAAAAAGGAATTCCCGTTTCCAGATGCCCCTGTTGCTGCTATCTGAATAACAGACTCGTGTACGAAATCCCACGCATCCATAGAGTTTTTTGCTCTACCAATAAGGGCATCCGCTAAAGCAGATTCATTGGCAATATTCTCCAAACCATCAAATCCTCCATATATTCGAGTATTGTTATTTGTCGTTGCAAAAACAGTTGTCATTGTGTATTCCCCTTCTGCAATGCACAACACATCACCAGCAACGGTAAGTTTGGCTAAGGCATCATCAATAGAAGAACAGACATATTCTTCCGACACATGTCCCCACGCTGTAGACTTCGCATTTGGTTTTAGGTAATAAATCGTCGCATTGGCCCACGACGCAATGGCCAAAAAGGCCAACAAGATTCCATGTCTTTTCATATAGTAGTGATTTTGAGTTTCTCTTGCGGCCAAAAGTAGGGGAATGCGAGGAATCGGGGGGGGTAGAATCGTACCGGCCATGTGACACAATCGTACAAAAGTGTACGAAAACGTACCTGCACAGGTCGCCTCACGGGCGATACGTGCCGCCAGAGGCAAACGGGGGAAGGAAGAAAAAGGAAGGAAGAAGCCTCAGCGGCGGAAGAGCAGTCGGAGCACGAACCACGCATGGTAGGCCAGCGTGGAGAGGAGTCCGTAGTGGTGCGTCATGATGCGGAAACGCTCCAGCAGCGAGGCGCGATGATTGCGCGTGGAGAGGCCCTCGGCCTGATAGTCGGCCAGGACGAGGTGGGTGTTGTGGAGCACACGCGCCTTCTTCATCATGCGGATGCACCAGTCGAAGTCGGCCGAGAAACGGTAGCGGAGGTCGTAGGGTTCGAGCAGGGTGTGGCGGACGTAGAACGCCTGATGGCACACCAACATTCCCTGGCGGAAACTCTTCCACGTCAGGTGCTCGGGGGCGGACAGGCGGCGCATCCGCAGGAAATGCCCCTCGGCGTCGACGATGGCCGTTTCGCCATAGAGGATGTCCGGCCACTCGCCCTCGCGGATGGTGTGCACCATCTGCTGCACGGTGTCGTCCTCGTGCAGGCAGTCGCCGGCATTGAGGAAACAGACGTAGTCGCCCGTGGCCAGGCGCATCCCCTTGTTCATGGCATCGTAGAGTCCGCGGTCCGGCTCGCTCACCACCGCCTGGATGCAGCGGCGGTATTTGTCGACGATGCGGAGAGTTCCGTCTGTCGAACCGCCATCCACCACGATGTACTCCAGATGTTTGTACGTCTGGGTTATCACGCTTTGGATGGTGTCTTCGAGCACCGCCGCCGCGTTGTAGGTCACCGTGATGAAGGTGAACCGGGGAGTCCATTTAGCGTGCATGATGTCCCGTCACCTTATTATATAGGTCGATGTATCGTTTGGCCACCGCACTCTCGGAATAGTGCGACGCCACCTTCCGATGGGCCTCCTCGCTCAGGTTGGGGTATTCGCTCTCCTCCAAGGCCCAATGGATGCCGTTGGCAAAGTCGTCGGCCGAGCGGTATTGCGCCACGTAGCCGTTGTGCAGGTGGTCGATCATCTCCGGGATGCCGCCTACCTGGAAGCCGACGCAGGGCACTCCGCAGGCCATCGCCTCCATGATGGTGTTGGGCAGGTTGTCCTCCAGCGAGGGCGTGACGTAGAGGTGGACGGCATTGTAGATGTCTACCAGTTTCTTCTCGTCGCGCACATAGTCCATGGCATAGACGGGGAAGGGGATGCGTCCGTCCAGCCCTTCGGAATTCAAACCGAAGATGACGACTCCCAGTTCGTCCTTCAGGTTCGGGTATTTCTCCGCCAGGATGTGGCAAGCCTCGATGAAATAGTCCAGGCCCTTTCGTTTGTCGGTTATCTTCACCGAGCCGAACAGCAGAAGTTTCTTGTCCTTGGGCAGATGAGCCCGCTCGCAAGCCTGCCGCTTGTCCGCTGGTCGGAAGAGGCTGGTGTTGATGGCATTGGGGATGTGGGTGACGTCCTGCCCCTTGCACAGCAGGCCGGATGCGGCCAGCGACTCCAGCCAGTGGCTGCAAGCCACGAAGGTCACGTGACGACCGCGGAAGAGGCGTTGCTTCCGGCGGAAGGTGCGGTAGGACAGGTCTTTCCGGCCACCGCCTCCGTAGAGCAGGGGACAGTGGTGGCACTGCTCGCGGTAGCGGTCGCACGTGCCGGCATAGTGGCAGATGCCCGTGAAGGGCCACATGTCGTGCAGGGTCCAGACCACGGGCTTGCCGGCATCGAGGATACGACGGAGGTCGCCCAGCGACAGCATGCCCTGATTGACCCAGTGCAGATGGATGACATCGGCCTGCTTGAATTCGGGCAGGGAGGTGACGTCCATCCCCACATTGGCCACATCCACCTGAAACAGGTTGTGCCGGCGGAAGCGATTGGCCTTCCAGATGACCATCCGTTCCCACAGGAAACGCCACAGGTTCTTCCACGTGCGCGGCAGTTCCACCACACTGATCTGGTCGGTCTGCTTGTCGCGCACCAGCATTTTGGCTTTGATGCCGTTGTTTTTCAAGGCTTCCATCAGCCGGCTGCACGCCACGGCAGCCCCGCCTGTCCGTTCGGACGTATTTATCAGTAGCACTCTCATAGGCCCAATGTTTCTGCAAAGGTACGTTTTTTATCCTATCGACGGCACATCGCGGTTCGATTCTGTCACCCGCCGGTGTATTTCGTCGCGGTGGTCGGCATAAAGCGCGTACAGGCGTTCGCCGTTGACACGCGACTGTTCGGTGGTGAAGGCGTTGTTCCACAAGCGCATGCCGCCTACGCTGAGCGAGCGGAAGCGGGCATCGTACCACCCCACCTGCAGGCCGCTCATCCAGGCCCGGGCGCAGAGTTCGTAGTCGTCGAACTGAAACGGGGCGAAGGCGTAGTCGATGTGGCGAAGATGCCGGGCAAACAAGTCCTTGTTCACCCACATCGGTGCGCGGTTGACGGCTGGCACGAACGAGAAGTCCCCGGCATGCGGATAGGAGCCGCCGTGCGCCCAACGCCGTTCGTCGTCGAACGCGATGTCCAGCCCGTCCTTGCCGCCCAGCAGCACCATCCGGGGATGGCGGCGCAGCAACGTCAGGGCCTCGTCGACCCAGGCCAGCGACGGGAAGTCGTCGTCGTCCTGCAGCAGGGCCACGTAGCGTCCGTTGGCAAAACGGAGGGCCTTGTCGTACATGATGTTCTCGTACAGGTCGTTGGAGCGGATGAGAAACTCGTTGGCCCCGGTCAGGAAGGCGGTCAGGGCCGCCGTGTGGGCCGTGCCGTCCGATCCGTCGTCGATGACGATGATTTCGCAGCCGGGCACGCCGCGCAGTTTGCCCACGATGTGCCTCACCTGCGCGCTCTTGTTGTGCGACTGGATGAGGAAGGTCACCTCGGGCGTCTTCAGATGCCCCTTAGCCAGCCACGCCTCGCGCGACTTCCGATTGTTTGTCAGGCCCAGCCGTTTCTGCACGGCCAGCCGAATCTTCTCTATCCACAGTTTCATGCTTGTTCTCCTTTTGCTTGTCCGTTATCTCCATTCGTTGCGGCCCAGCCATTTGTTCACCCGGTGGCGCACCGCCCGGGCGATGTTGCGAAACTGGCCGTGCCGCAGGTTGAGCCACAGTTCCTCGAACGAGCGGCCAATCTTAATCCACGGATGCCCCCAGGCCATGATGCGGAACATCCTATCCTTGTAGCCCACGTCCTCAATCATGTAGCGGGGATGGCGCAGGGGGAAGTCCAGTTCGTGATACCCCATGGTGAAGATGCGCCGGTAGGCACGCGGAAGCAGGTCGTTGGTGGTACCCAGATGGACCGAACCGGCCGTGGCCCCCAGATTGGAAACGAGGTTCTTGGCCGGGACGATGCACAGCCCCGACTGGAAGAACATGGCCGCGTGGAAGATGGTCTCGTAATAGGCCTTGCCGCTGCGGCGATGCGACTCGCAGAACTCCAGAAAGTTCTGCTGGTACTTGCGCTCGCGGATGTATGCCTCCAGCTGGCGGCGGTTGTAGGCATCGTCGAGGAAGGTGTAGTGCTCGTCCCACTGGTCCACCACGCGCCGCCAACTGGCCCACCCGCTGATGCTGAACGTGGTGGTGAAGAAATAGTCGTAGGGTACGTCGGGGGTGACCTCGTCATAGTTGGTGCCGGTAATCATGCAGACGCGCGGGTCGTCGGCATACCGGTCCAGCAACTCCTGGCAGAAGCGGAAGAAGGAGACGGAAGGGATGTCGTCGTCCTCCAGCACGATGCAGCGGTCCACCATCGAAAAGGCCCACTTCTGCGACATAAACTCGGACGGGTCGCAGCCATAGTTGCGCTCCTGATACAGGCGGTGCACCTCGCAGTCCCAATCCACCTCGGCCACCACCTCGCGGCAGGCCCGGATGCCCGGCAGGTCGCGTTCGTCGCGCGGGCCGTCCTGATAGAGGAACAACTTCGACGGTCGGGCCCGACGCACCTGCTCGAATACGGCGGCCAGCGGCTCGGCCCGGGTGAAAAACAGAATCAGCACCGGCACGTCGACCAAAAAGGGTTTCTTCTCGTTCATCTCTTCTTTCTTATCCATGTTGGTATCTTTTGCTAAAACGTCTTTCTCTTTCGCACATATGTCCACGTCTCTTGAAAAATAACAGAATCGGTCAGCCACATCATGGCCACATACAACACTACGGCCATCGCCACCTTGGCCAGGAACAGGCCGTAGACCTGCGTCAGCGGAAGCGTGGCGTAGTGGACCATGCCCATCACCCCGGCCGCAATGACTACATAGGGCACCACGTCCTTCAGTACCTGCCACAGCGACAGACGCCACAACCGCCACACCAAGCCATGCCAGACGAACAACCAGGCCGTCTGGATGCCGACATAGCAGCCGGCCATCGTCAGGATGCCGTATGGATAGGCCACCAGCATCGCGCCCAACTGCACCAGTCCCAGCGCAACCGTGCTGCCCATATACCAATCGGACCGCCCCTTGCTGAGGAGCAGGTTGCCGTAGAGCGCGGCCATCGGGATAAAGGCACCACCGACACACAGCACGCGCAGGATGGACGCACTGGCGGCCCACTTGTCTGTCACGGCTATCGTGATGAGTTCGGGCGCCACGAGCGACAGACCGAACATACACGGGCAAGACACAAAGGCCGTGAAACGGAGCATCTTGCGAAACACACGCACCTGTCGCCCGGCATCGTCCGCCACCTGCGCCAGCACCGGCTGCGCCACGCCATTCACCATGCCGGAGACGAGCGAATGGCCCATCAGGTTCCATTTGTTGGCCTGGCCGAAATAGCCCACTTCCCGCTCCGTGTAGAAACGGCCCAGGACGATTGAGAACAGGTTGTTGTTGACCTGCGTGAAGAGTTGCGTGAAGAGCAGTTTGCTGCTGAACCCGACCATGCCGCGCAACGGGCGGAAATCGATGTGAAACGAAGGACGCCAAGGGGAGAAATACCAGTAGCCGCACACGTTGAGCGACACATAGACGAGGGTCTGCGTGGCTATGGCCCAGTAGGACCAGCCGGCATAAGCCATCCACACGCCGACCACACCGGACACAATCAGTGCCACGACCGACGAGATGGCTTTCTGCCGCACCATCAGATGGCGGAACAGATAGGCTCCCTGCGCCACGCCCAGACTGACGATGAAGAAGCCCAGGAAGGCATAGCGGGCCAAGGGGGAGAGTTGCGGCGTGCCATAGAAACGGGCGATGGAGGGTGCCGCCCAGAAGAGCAGGCCGTAGAGGCCCGCGCTGACCAGGATGCTGAACCAGAACACGGCATTGTAGTCGCGATGCTCCACGGTGGCCTTGTTGGCCAGGGCAATGGTGAATCCGCTGTCCTGCAACGTGGCCGCCACCGACGAGAAGACCGTCAGCATGGCCACCATGCCGTAGTCCTCGGGGGTGAGGATGCGGGCCAAAAAGATGCCGAACACCAGATTGAGCAACTGCGTCAGTCCGTTGTTCAAGCCTCCCCACAGGAGGCCCTTGGCGGTCTTGTCCTTCAGGCTGGAGTCGGGCATAGACATCAAGAGGGATTAAGTCTGCTCGACCAACTCGGGCTGCAGGTAGATGGCATGCACCTTGCGTTTGTCGACGGGTGGAACGGCCATGTAGTCCTTGTAGAGGTCGCGCAAATAGGTGTCGACATCGGCCGGAGCCGGAAACGTACGGCCTTCGAACTCGATGGTCGTCAGCGGGAAGATGACGTCCTTGCGGTGCATGATGCCGTAGCCGTTGTTGTAGAGGACATTGGACATGTACACGCCCATCGGGCAGACACGTTCGAACAGCCACCACAAAGCGTGGTACAGACCGTATTTCGCACCGAAATAGAAGAACTCCGCAAACGAACGCCACGAATAATAATGGCGGCTATGCAGGATGGAATAGCTGACCGAGATGCCCCGGGTGATGGTCCGGACCCACTTGCGCGGCACGGAGGGATAGTCGATGAAGGGGAACAGGTCGACGAACAGGCCCTTCGGATAGTCGGCCTGGAAATCGTCGGCAAACTCCACGTAGAAGGAGTTCAGGTCGCGCACCTTCGTAATCGGTTCCTTGCACTCGGGATACGTCTCGGCCGTCTGCAAGACCAGCCCTTCGGGCAACTCGGACGGGGCTATCTCGAGGAAACGGGCCCAGTCGGCCTTCGTCATGCCGAGGTCGATATCGTCGTCCCAAGGGATGAAGCCGCCGTGGCGTGCAGCCCCCAGCAGGGTGCCGCCGTCCAGCCAGTAGGTCAGTCCGTGTTTCCGGCAGATGCGGTCGATTTCCTCCAGAATGGCCAGTTGCTTCAGCTGGCACCGGCGCAGGTTCCCGTTCACGTAAGTAGACAATGCATCCTTCATTTCGTCTGTTGCTTTTGTTCCCGCTCCCAGCGGGTCATTTCCTCGTGTTCGCGCCTCAGTTCGTCGCGAAGTTGAAAGGAGTTCCACATGATATTATACGGAGTCAGCCCGGCCTTCAGGTCCACCTTTTCGATGCCGGCCTGACGATAGCGCGAGAGGAAGGCCTGCAAGGCCTGGTCACTGAAGCCCTTGAACACAATCATCTCGTCGAGAAACGAGGGGCCCTCGAAGGGGGCGGTGGTCGGCACCCCGGGGATGCCGGCCACCGCCCCAACGGGTTGGAGGTAGTCCGCACGGTCGACCATGCGAACCTTTATCCGCATCGCAGCGCACAACTGGCGGATGCGGCGTCCCTTTTCGTTGTCGAGATTGTACAGCAGAACCTCTTCCATCGCGTGGCTTATTTCACCTCGCTGCCCGGCTTCACCTCGCGCAGCACGGAGGTGACGGCCAGCGAACCGTCGAAGTTTTCAGCACTCAAGATCATGCCTTCGCTCACCAGGCCGTTCTTGAACTGGCGCGGAGCCAGGTTGGCGATGAAGAGCACCTGCTTGCCCACCAGTTCTTCGGGCTTGTAGTGCTGGGCGATGCCGCTCACGATGGTGCGGTTCTCCAGGCCGTCGGCAATCTTGAACTTCAGCAGTTTCTTCATCTTGGGCACGACCTCGCACTCCAGCACCGTGCCGACACGGATGTCGAGCCGGTCGAAGTCCTCAATCGTGACCAACGGCTTGATGGGGTTGGCCTTGTAGGCGGCCGCCTCGTTGGCCTGCTTGGTGGCAAGCAGTTTGTCCACCTGCGCCTGGATGGCAGCGTCGTCAATCTTTTCGAACAGCAGTTCGGCCTTGCCCAGCTGATGTCCTTCGGCCAGCAGGTCGGTGCGGCCCAGTTGCTCCCATTCGAAGGAGTCGAGGCAAAGCATCTCGCGCAACTTCTTCGAACTGAACGGCAGGAACGGCTCGAAAGCGATGGCCAGGTTGGCCACCAGCTGCAGGGCGATGTTCAGGATGGTGGCCACGCGGCCCATGTCCGTCTTGGCCAGTTTCCACGGCTCGGTGTCGGCCAGGTATTTGTTTCCGATGCGTGCCAGGTTCATGGCCTCCTTCTGCGCATCGCGGAACTTGAACACATCCAGCAACTTCTCCACCTCGGCCTTCACGTCGGCAAACTCCTTCAAGGTGTCGCGGTCGTAGTCGGTCAACTCGCCGCAGGCCGGCACTTTGCCGTCGAAATATTTGTGTGTGAGCACCAACGCGCGGTTGACAAAGTTGCCATACACGGCCACCAGTTCGTTGTTGTTGCGGGCCTGGAAGTCCTTCCACGTGAAGTCGTTGTCCTTGGTCTCGGGCGCATTGGCGGTGAGCACGTAGCGCAGCACATCCTGCTTGCCGGGGAAGTCCTGCAGGTATTCGTGCAGCCAGACGGCCCAGTTGCGCGAGGTGGATATCTTGTCGCCCTCGAGGTTGAGGAACTCATTGCTCGGCACGTTGTCGGGCAGGATGTATCCTCCGTGCGCCTTCATCATCACCGGGAAGATGATGCAGTGGAACACGATGTTGTCCTTGCCGATGAAGTGGACGAGGCGTGTCTCGGGGTCTTGCCACCAGCGCTGCCAGCTGCCCCAGCGTTCGGGCTGCGCGTCGCACAACTCCTTGGTGTTGCTGATGTAGCCGATGGGAGCGTCGAACCACACGTAGAGCACCTTGCCCTCGGCACCCTCTACGGGCACGGGGATGCCCCATTCGAGGTCGCGCGTCATGGCACGCGGCTGCAAGTCCATGTCCAGCCACGACTTGCACTGGCCGTAGACGTTCGGACGCCACTCTTTGTGGCCTTCCAGAATCCACTGCTTCAGCCAGTCCTGATACTGTCCCAAAGGCAGATACCAGTTCTTGGTGGGGCGTTTCACCAACGCGTGGCCGGGATTGTTTTTGTTGGTGGGGTTGATCAGTTCGTCGGGCGAGAGGGTGGCGCCGCATTTTTCGCACTGGTCGCCATAGGCACCCTGCGCATGGCAGCGCGGACATTCGCCCACGATGTTGCGGTCGGTCAGGAACTCGCCGGTCACCTCGTCGCAGAACTGCTCTTCGGTGATTTCCTCCAGCTTGCCCTCGTCGTAGAGTTTGCGGAAGAAGTCGGAGGCGAACTGGTGGTGCGTGGACGAGGTGGTGCGGCTGTAGACATCGAACGAGATGCCGAAGTCTGCAAACGACTGCTTGATGAGCGTGTGGTAGCGGTCCACCACGTCCTGCGGCGTGCAGCCTTCTTTCTTGGCACGAATGGTGACGGGCACGCCGTGCTCGTCAGATCCGCCGATGAACAGCACATCCTGCTTCTTCAGCCGCAGGTAGCGCACATAAATATCTGCCGGGACATACACTCCGGCCAAATGACCAATATGAACCGGACCGTTGGCATACGGCAACGCCGAAGTCACAGTCGTTCGCTTGAAGTTCTTCTCCATATATGCTTGTATTTCTAATTATTATTTATCGTTAGTAAGGCGCAAAGATACAAGTTTCTACGTTATCCGGCATGAAACGGAGGAATTTTCTGCATACAGCCTCCGCGCACCCTGTCCGCCTCTTTTTTTTCGCGCCGGCTTATTGTATTCCGGCCACATTCTGCACCGCCGGGGCGAACAGACGGATGCAGACAATAAGCCCGCCCGGGAAACCGAAAGAAGAAACGGCACAAAAGGCTGAGGAACAGGGCGCAGGGTTAATGGTAGAGAGCACAATTACCCAGCGGGACTTCCGTACACGAATACATCTTGTAGGGAAGACAAGAAGAAGGCTTATCATATTGTAGCCTTTACACTATAGCCTATCTGCTTGATAAATAGTGTTTTATAACATATCTAACAAGCGTTCTCACTTTCAAAAAACGCATTACCTTCGCACCGTCAATACAGCAATTACGCATGATGGAAAGCACACAACCCCACGCCCATCGGGTGAATCCGCACGTATCGGTGGACTGCGTCATCGTCGGTTTCGACGGCGAGGACCTCAAGGTGCTGCTGGTACGCCAGATGGACCAAGAACCGAGTCAGGCCTACCACGACCTGAAACTGCCGGGAAGCCTCATCTACGAAGACGAGGACCTGGACGAGGCAGCCACACGGGTGCTCTACGAACTGGCCGGCATCCGAAACCTGAACCTGGTGCAGTTTCACGCCTTCGGTTCGAAAGACCGCACGCGCAACCCCAAGGACGTGAAATGGCTGGAACGCTTCCACCGCCTGGACCACCAGGTGGACCGCATCGTGACCATCGCCTATCTGACCATGGTCACCATCGACAAACGGCTGACCCGCCTGTCCGACCGCTACGAGGCCTGCTGGGTGCACGTGGGCGAGATGGGGCAACTGGCCTTCGACCACAACGAAATCATCACCGAAGCGTTGCGCTACATCCGGCAATACGCCGAGGCCAACCCGTCCGTGTTGTTCGACCTGCTCCCGCGCAAGTTCACGGCCGCCCAGTTGCGACGGCTGTACGAACGGGTGTACGACAAGACGCAAGACGTACGCAACTTCCACAAGAAACTGGCCCAGATGGAGTACGTGACGCCACTCGACGAGTGGGAGACTGGTGTGTCACACCGTGCGGCACGCTACTACCGCTTCGACCGGAAGGTGTACAACAAAGTGCACGGCGTCAGCAAATCATTCCAAGAATAAAACTCAACCCTATATAATATGTATTTACTCGGATACGACATCGGAAGCTCGTCCGTCAAGGCCAGCCTCGTGGAGGCAGAAACGGGCCAATGCGTGGCTTCCGCCTTCTACCCCAAAAGCGAAGCCACAATCATAGCCGTCCGGCCGGGATGGGCCGAACAAGACCCGGAAACCTGGTGGGACTATGCCAAACAGGCCACAGCCGACGTGCTGGCCCACGCCGAGGCCGACCCGCACGACATCAAGGCCATCGGCATCTCGTATCAGATGCACGGGCTGGTGTGTGTGGACAAGGCGAAGCAGGTGCTGCGCCCTGCCATCATCTGGTGCGACTCGCGCGGCGTGCCCTACGGACAACGGGCTTTCCGCGACCTGGACGCCGACGCCTGCCTGGGCCGCCTGCTCAACTCGCCGGGCAACTTCACGGCCACCAAACTGGCCTGGATAAAAGAGAACGAACCGGACGTGTACGGACGCATCGACAAAATCATGCTGCCGGGCGACTACCTGGCCATGCGCCTCAGCGGCGAAACGTGCACCACCGTCGAGGGCCTCTCGGAGGGCATCTTCTGGGATTTCCGCGAGAACCGTCCGGCCGACTTCCTGCTCGACTACTTCGGCTTCGACCGTTCGCTGCTGCCGGAAATCCGTCCGGTGTTTGCCGAACAAGGGCGTGTGAGCGAAAGCGCCGCCCGCGAGATGGGGCTGGCCGCCGGAACACCCATCACCTACCGCGCCGGCGACCAACCGAACAACGCCCTCTCGCTGAACGTGTTCAACCCGGGCGAGATTGCCTCCACGGCCGGAACGTCGGGCGTGGTGTACGGCGTGAACGGGCAGGTGAACTACGACCCCCTGTCGCGCGTCAACACCTTCGCCCACGTCAACCACACGGCCGAACAACCCCGCCTGGGCGTGCTGCTCTGCATCAACGGGACGGGCATCCTCAACTCGTGGGCCAAGCGGACGCTGGCCCCGGAGGGCCTGACCTACGCCCAGATGAACGACCTGGCGGCCACCTCGCCCATCGGCAGCAAGGGCATCAGCATCCTGCCCTTCGGCAACGGGGCCGAGCGCATGCTGGAGAACCGCTCGACCAACTGCAGCATCCACGGCGTGAACTTCAACCAGCACGGCACGGCCGACCTGCTCCGGGCCACGCAAGAGGGCATCGTGTTTGCCTTCAAATACGGCATCGACATCCTGGAGGAAATGGGCATCCGGGTGAAGAAAATCCATGCCGGACACGCCAACCTGTTCCTCAGCCCCCTGTTCCGCCAGGCCCTGGCCGGGGTGACGGGTGCCACCATCGAACTCTATGACACCGACGGGTCGGTGGGTGCCGCCAAAGGGGCCGGCATCGGAGCCGGCATCTACCGCGACACGAAAGAGGCCTTCGCCACGCTGCGAAGGCTGGAGGTGGTGGAGCCGGCCGACGAGCAAGCCTACCTCGAGGCTTACGAACGATGGGAGGCCTGCCTGAAGAGTGCCCTTGCATGAGGCTTCGTCCCTCCCGGCATCGGGCCAACTAAAACAAGCAATCATTCAATCAATCAATAAATAAATAAAGAAAGGAAACAATATGGCAACAAAGGAGTATTTCCCGGGTATCGGGAAGATTCAATTCGAAGGAAAAGAGAGTAAAAACCCGATGGCGTTCCGCTACTACGACGCGGAGAAGGTCGTCATGGGCAAGAAGATGAAAGACTGGCTGCGCTTCTCGATGGCCTGGTGGCACACGCTCTGTGCGGAAGGCGGCGACCAGTTCGGCGGTACGACGAAACGCTTCCCCTGGAACACGGCCGAGGACAAGCTGCAAGCCGCCAAGGACAAGATGGACGCCGGCTTTGAGTTCATGCAGAAGATGGGCATCGAGTTCTACTGCTTCCACGACGTGGACCTCTGTGCCGAGGCCGACACCATCGAGGAATACGAGGCCAACCTGAAGGCCATCGTGGCGTACGCCAAGCAGAAACAGGAGGAGACGGGCATCAAACTGCTGTGGGGCACGGCCAACGTGTTCGGCCATGCGCGCTACATGAACGGTGCCGCCACCAATCCGGACTTCGACGTGGTGGCACGTGCCGCCGTGCAGATCAAGAACGCGCTGGACGCCACCATCGAACTGGGCGGCAGCAACTACGTGTTCTGGGGCGGACGCGAGGGCTACATGTCGCTGCTCAACACCGACCAGAAGCGCGAGAAGGAGCACCTGGCCCGGATGCTGACCCTGGCCCGCGACTACGCCCGCGCCAAAGGGTTCAAAGGCACCTTCCTCATCGAGCCGAAACCGATGGAACCCTCGAAGCACCAGTACGACGTGGACACGGAGACGGTCATCGGCTTCCTGAAAGCACACGGACTGGAGAAGGACTTCAAGGTGAACATCGAGGTGAACCACGCCACCCTGGCCGGACACACGTTCGAGCATGAATTGGCCGTGGCCGTCGACAACGGCATGCTCGGCTCCATCGACGCCAACCGGGGCGACTACCAGAACGGCTGGGACACCGACCAGTTCCCCATCGACAACTTCGAACTGATTCAGGCCATGATGCAAATCATCCGGGGCGGCGGACTGGGCAACGGCGGCACGAACTTCGACGCCAAGACGCGCCGCAACTCGACCGACCTGGAGGACATCTTCATCGCCCACATCGCCGGCATGGACGCCATGGCGCGCGCCCTGGAGAACGCCGCACGCCTGCTGGAGGAATCGCCCTACCGCCAGATGCTGGCCGAACGCTACGCTTCGTTCGACAGCGGCCAGGGAAAGGCCTTCGAAGAGGGCAAACTGAGCCTGGAGGACCTCGTGGCCTATGCCAAGGCCAACGGAGAGCCCAAGCAGACCAGCGGCAAGCAGGAACTGTACGAGGCCATCGTGAACATGTATTGCTAACCGGTGCAAAGAATCTGATACCATGAAAAACACAGACAACGGAAGCAAAGCCTATTTGTTCTCCATCGTACTGGTAGCGGTCATAGGCGGACTGCTGTTCGGCTACGACACGGCCGTCATCTCCGGCGCCGAGAAGGGGCTGCAGGCCTTCTTCCTCGGCGGCGGGTTCGCCTACACCGACACGATGCACGGCATCACCTCGTCGAGCGCCCTCATCGGGTGCATCGTCGGCAGCGCGCTGTCGGGCCTGCTGGCCTCGCGGTTCGGACGCAAGCGTTCGCTCTTCATCGCCGGCATCCTGTTCTTCCTCTCGGCCCTGGGCTCGTACTGCCCCGAGTTCCTGTTCTTCGAGCACGGCGTGCCCTCGTACGCCCTGCTGGTGGTGTTCAACCTCTACCGCATCCTGGGCGGCATCGGCGTGGGACTGGCCTCGGCTGTCTGCCCGATGTACATCGCCGAGATTGCGCCGAGCCGGCTGCGCGGCACGCTGGTGTCGTGGAACCAGTTCGCCATCATCTTCGGCCAGTTGGTGGTCTACTTCGTCAACTTCCTCATCCTGGGCAACCACGCCAATCCGGTGATGGAATGGGTGGGCGAGGCGATGACCATCGTCAACCCCGAGGCGGCCCAATGGACCATCGAAAGAGGCTGGCGGCTGATGTTCGCCAGCGAAGCCGTACCCGCCGGCGTGTTCACGCTGCTGGTATTGCTCGTGCCGGAGACGCCGCGCTACCTGGCCTTGTCCGGCCGCGACGCCCAAGCCCTCGGCGTGCTGAGCCGCATCAACGGCGCGACGCAGGCGAAGGCCATCCTGGCCGACATCAAGGCCACGGCCCAGGAAAAGACGGAGCGCGTGTTCGCCTACGGATGGACGGTGCTCTTCGTGGGCATCATGCTGAGCGTGTTCCAGCAGGCCGTGGGCATCAATGCCGTACTCTACTTCGCCCCACGCATCTTCGGCACGATGGGCATGGACCAACCGATGGTGCAAACGGTGATGATGGGCGTGGTGAACATCCTCTTCACCCTGCTGGCCGTCTTCACGGTGGAACGGTGGGGACGGAAGCCCCTGCTCATCTCGGGCTCCATCGGCATGGCCATCGGTGCCTTCGGCGTGGCCCTCAGCAACCTGCTGCCGGGCGTGCCGCCCCTCGTGCCCGTGCTGAGCATCATGGTGTACAGCGCCTCGTTCATGTTCAGCTGGGGCCCCATCTGCTGGGTGCTCATCGCCGAGATATTCCCGAACACCATCCGCGGAGCCGCCGTGGCCATCGCCGTGGCCTTCCAGTGGATATTCAACTTCATCGTCTCGTCCACCTTCCTGCCGCTCTACAACATGCGGCTGGGCGCGATGGGCGAGAACTTCGGCCACCTGTTCGTCTACGCCCTCTACGGCCTCATCTGCATCGCAGCCGCCTGGTTCGTCTGGCGGCTCGTCCCCGAGACCAAAGGCAAGACCCTGGAGGACATGAGCCAGCTGTGGCGTAAGAAGTCCTAACCCCTCCCAAAAGATGTCTTGTGACAGAGGGCGCACCAGGCGGGATTCCGCTTCGGCGCGCCCTCTTCTTGCAACGGCGTTGCAACGGCATTGCAACACCGTTTAAATGCCGTTTAAACGCACCGGTTTACGCGTGTACACGCATCGGGCTTCACGTGTACACGCATCAGCCTTCGCGTGTACACGCATCGGGCTTCGTGTGCGCACGCATCAAAAGAGGGTGACCGGCAATTTCTGAGGCATCCGTTTGGGCAAGCCCCCATTTTTCTCTAAGTTTGTAGCCCCAATCGAAACAAACCAAAGAGACAACATCATGAGCATCATACGCAAAACCCGGTTGCTTGCCCTCTGCTGCCTGCTCTGCCTGGCCGCTCGCGGAAACGAGAACACCTATTTCAACGAGAACGGACTGCGCTACCGCATCCTCTCGCTCACCGAGGGCACGGCCGAGGTGGTCGGGCCGAGCGGCCAAGCCTGCCAAGGCGTCCTGAACATCCCCGGCAAGGTCGGCTACGGCTACAAGGTGGTCAGCATCGGCGAAAGGGCGTTCGCCGAAAGCCCCCGGCTCACCGCCGTCAGCCTGCCAAGCACGTTGAAGCGCATCGAGGGCTGGGCCTTCCACCACTGCACCGCGCTCACCTCCATCGACCTGCCGCGAGGCCTGCGCCACATCGGCGACTGCGCCTTCCAACTCTGCACGGAACTCACCGCCGTACGCCTGCCGCGCGACCTGCAACACGTCGGCGACTACGCCTTTGCGGCCTGCCGCTCACTTTCCGAAATCCACCTGCCGGGCAAAGTGACCCACATCGGCAAAGGGGCCTTCTTCCTCTGCCAGTCGTTGTACTACCTCGCGCTGCCGGCCCAGGTCGCCCACATCGGCGAAAGCGCCTTCGGCAACTGCGGCTACCTCCACTTCGAGGTCGACAAACGAAACCCCTACTACTCCGCCAAGGCAGGCGTGCTTTACAACAAAGACACCACCGCCCTGCTGGCCTACGCACAAGACAGGATGCAGCCCTCGTTCCGCATCCCCGAACACGTGAGGAGCATCGGACGCTGGGCCTTCAGCGACTGCAAATCGCTCGCCTCCGTCCAGTTCCCCACCGGCCTGGAGACGCTGGGCGAGTACGCCTTCGCCAATTGCCAGGCCCTCACGGCCGTCCACATCCCCGCCCACGTGGTCCAAATCGGGAAAGGCGCCTTCAGCGAATGCACCCGCCTTTCCAGCCTCGACATCCCCGACGGGGCGGTCGCCCTGGAGGAAGAGGCGTTTGCCGCCTGCCAGGCCCTCGCCGACGTCCGCCTGGCCGGCGTGCGGAGCATCGGCTATCACACGTTCGACCGCTGTCCGGCACTCACGTCCATCCTGCTGTACGCCCGCCTGGGGCACATCGACCCCGAAGCCTTTGGCGACTGCGGCACCCTGTCGATCGACGTGGAGAAAGGGCATCCCCTGTTCAGCGCACGCGACGGCGTGCTGTACGACAAAAGCGGAAGCACCCTGCTGATGTACCGCAAAAGCCAATGGAAGCCCGCCTTCCAGGTGCCCCAGGGCGTCAAGGCCATCGGCGAACGCGCCTTTGCCGGCAACCGTTCGCTCACCTCCGTCAGCCTGCCGGCCACCGTCGGCCTCGTCGGCATGGAAGCCTTCCGCGGCTGCGACAAACTGGCCGCCATCAACCTGCCGCCACACGTGAGCACCATCGAGAAAGGCGCGTTCGACCAATGTCCGGCACTCCGTCGGCTCAGCATCCCGGCCCGCACGCGCCGCATCGCCCCCGGAGCCTTCAGCCGTTGCGGCCAACTGGAACTCGACGTCGACCCGAAGAATCCGTCCTACACATCGCTCAACGGCGCACTCTACGACAAGGCCCTCACCACCCTGCTGGCCTACACCAAGGAACAAGCCCAACCCTTCTTCAGCCTGCCCGCCAGCGTCAGGACCATCGGCGACGAAGCCTTCGCCTACAGCCAAATCTACTCGGTGACGCTCCCGGACACGCTCCACACCATCGGCGCACGCGCCTTCTTCGGCTGCACCTCGCTGCCCTCGCTGTTCCTGCCGGCCCACGTGCGGCAAATCGGCGACGAAGCCTTCGCCCAATGCTACAACCTCGTGCTGGAAACCAGTGCGAACAACCCGGCCCTCAGCACATCCGACGGCGTCCTCTACAGCAAAGACGGCTCCACCCTGCTGGCCTATGCCAAAGACAACATCCAGGCCGACTTCACCCTGCCGGCAAACGTGACGCGCATCGGCATCAGCGCCTTCCAGGGTTGCCTGGCCCTGAAGAAACTCCGGTTGTCCGCCGCCACGCCTCCCGTCGCCCACGAGGACGCCTTCCGTTCGATAGCCGAGCGCACCACCCTGTTCGTCCCGGCCGGCAGCCTCGACCTCTACCGGACTGCCCCGGGCTGGAGCACATTCACCGACATCCGCGAAAAAAACACTAATTCCGACTTATGAGACGACACATCATCTGCGGACTATTCGCATTGGCCGGCCTCCTGACAAGCCGTCAAACCGCATCGGCCCAGACAACCGCGCTGGCGGCAGACACCCTGCTCGCCATGCAGCAGGAAGCCGAACACTTCCTCCAGCACATGCCGGCCGGCCTGCAAGACCGGCAGACCCAAGCCATCCGGGACGCACTGAACGGCCGGCTCGAACCACTGCAAGCCGTGCGGCAGGCACGAAACACCGACCATCCCCTTCCCGACGGCGTACAGGCACGCTACGTCGCCCCAAACCTGCGGCTGTACGCCCCCGACACCGCAAGCACCAGCAAACCCCTTCCGCTGCTCGTCTACCTGCACGGAGGAGGCTGGACCTTCGGCAGCATCCAAAGCTGCGCCCGCTTCTGTGCCACCCTGGCGCAAGAAGCCTCCTGCCTCGTGCTGGCCGTCGACTACCGGCTGGCACCCGAGCATCCCTACCCGACGCCACTCGACGACTGCTGCCAAGCCGCCGCACAAGCCTATGCCCATGCCCGGGAATGGGGTGCAGACCCCACCCGCATCAGCATCGGCGGCGACAGTTCGGGAGGCAACCTGGCCCTGGCCACCACCCTGCGCCGGCAACGCGAAGGGCAGCCCGCCTTCCGGTCCCTGGTCCTGTTCTATCCGGTCATCAAGGCCTGGAACGACCATTCCGACTCATGGCAACGCTACCAGACGAGAGCCGCCCTGGACGGAAGCATCATGGATGCCTTCAACGAAGCCTACTGCCAAGGAAAGCAGAACGCCGAAATCTCGCCGGCCATGGCCTCCGACGACGAACTGGCCCAACTGCCGCCCACCCTGCTGATTGCCGCCGAACGCGACATCCTCTACGACCAAGGGCGGGCCTTTGCCCGTCGGCTGACCGGGCTGGGCGTCTGCACGACGCACCTGACCTTTCCCGCCACGGTACACCTGTTCATCACCGTGGCCGGACAAGACTGCGCCTTCCGGCAAGCCGTCCGGCAAACCACGCTCTTCCTGCACAAATGAACGTTTTCACCCACAAAACCACACATTTCCGGACTCCACGCCCTGTTTTTCATTTCTAAACCCTATCTTTGCAAACTCATTGACACTTACTTAGAAACCCAATAGCATCATGAAAATAGAAAACATTCTTGCCGAGTCTGTCCGCAAAGCCATCTGCGAGCTCTACGGACAAGAAGTGCCCGAAGCACAAGTACAACTGCAAAAGACGAAAAAAGAATTTGAAGGCCACCTGACCCTCGTGGTGTTCCCCTTCCTGCGCATCTCCAAGAAAAGCCCGGAACAAACCGCACAGGAGATTGGCGCCTACCTGCAAGCCAACGAACCCTCCGTGGCCGCCTACAACGTCATCAAGGGATTCCTGAACCTGACCATCTCGTCGGCCTGCTGGGTAGGACTGCTCAACGAAATCCAGGCCGACCCCCAATACGGACTGACCGCCGCCACCGAGGCATCGCCCTTGGTCATGATTGAATACTCCTCGCCCAACACCAACAAGCCGCTCCACCTGGGACACGTGCGCAACA
>JBJEHD010000011.1:0-4706 GCA_051875715.1 Bacteroidaceae bacterium | reverse complement strand
ATTTTCACTACACATGGCTCCGTGACCTTCCAGAACTGGCTCACCGCCGTGCTCCCGGAAACACTTGCCTATCGGCCTGTGAAAGTTTGTTCCAAGGCAATAAGGTGCAGAACAACAGCAAGGGTTGTGGCGGCATCATGCGAGTGGCCCCTATAGCCCTGCTCATGGCGGGTTATTGGAGCCGTGGCGAGTCGTTCTACAATGTACAGCAAATGGACGAAGCTGGAGGAGAAGTGGCTGCCGTCACCCATAAACACCCCTTGGCATTCCTCCCTTCAGCCATGCTGACACACCTCATCTACCGTGTGATAAGAATGGAAGAGAACGAGATCAAGGCAAACATGGCTGACATCGCCTTTGAAACAGCTAATGCGCTTGATAACATCTACAAGGGAGAATACGAGGAAGACAAGCGTTACCTTGCCAACCTCACCCGTATGGCTGTGACGCTTGCCGCCAACGACAAGAGCGATGCTGAGAACATCCGATTGCTCGGCGAGGGGTGGACAGGCGAAGAAACTTGGGCTATTGCTCTCTACTGCGCCGTACGTCATGTGGACAACATGGAGGAAGCCATCATCGCAGCCGTCAACCATGATGGTGACAGCGACTCTACAGGCGCAGTGTGTGGTAACATCATGGGGGCTATATATGGTTATGAGGCTATGAAGCGTAAGCGGCTGTTCTGTCCGCAAGGCAAGGAATTGGAGCAGACTCTTGAACTCTCCGACATCATCCTTACCCTTGCCGACGACCTCTATGCCAGTTGCATCATCAGCGAGTATGACCCCATTGACACACCGGAAAAACGTCAGTGGTATGATAGATATTGTGAGATGAAACCAGCAGGATTAAGCAAGAAACTTATGTACAATAGAGAATATACACCCGAAAGGATTTCGGAATTAAAAGAGAACGAGATATTCGTGTTTGGCAGTAACCTGGCAGGTGCACATGGTGGCGGTGCTGCACGGTTGGCATACGAGCGGTTTGGTGCCGTATGGGGCAAAGGTGTTGGTCTGCATGGGCAGACATACGCCATCCCTACCATGCAGGGTGGTGTGGAAACCATCAAACCCTACGTGGATGCGTTCATCCGCTTTGCCAAAGAGCACGTTCGCCTCACGTTCTTCGTCACCCGGATAGGTTGCGGCATAGCCGGATTCCGTGACAAGGAGATTGCTCCACTCTTTACGGATGCCATTGAGGTGGAGAACATCATCCTTCCGAGGGAGTTTGTTGAAAGCATTTAGTAATCAGCCATTCGCCAACAAATCAGTAGCGTGAGGTTTAAAAAAGTGGTTGCAGATATAGAAATGAAGAAATAGTTGTTTTACTTTGCCACCATACGGCGTTCGCATAGGGCTATAGTGTCGTACGCTGCGTTCAGCCAAGGCTGAACGGTCGTAGAAGGTAACGGCATGGTGTCCCGGAGTTAGCCTGCAGCACCGTTCAGCCTTGGCTGAACGGACAATCAAAGGCAGATGCTTGGGTGGTAAATTTTAGAACTTTAAATATGGCAATAAAGGTAGAATGGCAGGTAAAACCTCCTGGCAAGAGCGAAGAGAGACCTCAGATGTTTCCTCGCATCATTGATGGCGAGATAGTCGACGAACAACAACTGGCAGAACGGATAGCAGCCCATGGGACGCTGTCCAGGGGAAATGCCAAGGCAGCCCTCAACGACTTGGCGGAAGTGATGGCCCGGTTGCTGAGAGAAGGCAAGACGGTCAGCATACCCATGCTTGGCTCGTTCAAACTTTCCATCGGCTCTGATGCGGCGATACATCCTGACAGTGACAGGCGCATGCAGCGTGTCGTGGTGAGAGGGGTGAATTTCCAGCCTGCGCAAGAATTCATGGACGCAATCGGCAAACCTGTTTTCCAATGGAAACCTACGACGGGAGTGGCCATAGCGCCTTCTGCCGCCCAACTGGTTCCCCGACTTGCGGAGTATTTCGAGACTCACGACAGCATCAGCCGTGCAGAACTGGAGCGGGTTTTCGGGCTGAAGAGGACCACCGCCTATATTCGTCTGAAGGAACTGGAAGAAATGAAGGTGATTCGGGCTGTCGGGAATGGCAAGGAAACGGTATATGTCAGCAGAAAGCGAGAGACCGTCTGAATGATAACCAAATAAATAATGATGAGAGGTACGCATTGGATATTGAAAAGATTTTGGGACGTGTGATACAATGGAAAAAGAAAGATTCAAGGAAACGGCAGACAAATATGCGGAAATCATAGCCCGGATACGGGAAAGTGCACACTCGCTGCATGCGCAGGTCAATCAGACGTATGGCAAGCAGCATCCTTATGGGTACCATCTGGACATGGTGGCCGATGGAGTTCGCAGGTACGGCCATGCCGTGTGTGACAGCGAGGACGACGTCGTGCCGTTGTTCTTCGGGGCATACTATCACGACAGCATCGAGGACGCGCGACAGACGTACAACGATGTGATGCGCTTGGCCAAGCAATGGATGACCGACCGGCAGGCTCTCCTGGCTACGGAGATGGTGTATGCGCTGACCAATGAGAAAGGGCGCACGCGTGCCGAACGCGCCAACGACAAGTATTATCAGGGCATTCGTGAGACACCCTATGCTCCTTTCCTCAAACTGGCCGACCGGTTGGCCAACGTAACTTACTCGTGCACTCGCACGAACGAGGGCAAAAGCCACATGGCGATGGTCTACCGTGCAGAACTGCCCCATTTCCTGGAAGCGATCAAACCTGACGGCCCGGACAAACGCTATGCGTTGCCCGATGAAATGGTGAAGGAAATCCATGCAATAATCACCCAGTGAGTGGCTGTGGGATAAAGGCCGCTCGGGCGCTGCTCTCTTCCGTCCCGCATGGGGTATTCTTGTGGTTGGGGATGAAAAAAATATGGAAAGTTTTGTAAATAAAGAAAGTATGTGTAATTTTGCCGCGCAATTTTTAGCAAATAAACAGCAATATTCTATTTTTTAACTAAAGTAAAATGATAGTAGTACCAGTAAAAGAAGGCGAAAACATCGAAAAAGCGCTGAAGAAGTTCAAAAGAAAATTTGAAAAGACAGGTGTTGTGAAAGAGTTGAGAAGCAGACAGCAGTTTGATAAACCGTCTGTAATCAAGAGACTCAAGAAGGAACGCGCTGTCTACGTTCAGAAGCTTCAGCAGACCGAAGAGTAATTATTCGCCAATTCTTTTTGAATTATTGAAATCTTTTTCCTACATTCGTTGCTGAATTGTAAAGGCAATGTCTCTTATGGAAGAGGATTCTTTTCTGGACTATCTCCGGCTGGAGAAAAATTATTCGGAGGCGACAATCGCAAGTTACCGGAATGATTTGAATCAGTTTAAGGGGTATGTCTGTGGCTTGGACGACGGATTGAATCTGGTGAATGCAGATACCGATGTGGCTCGTGACTGGATTTCCCAGTTGATGAACGAGGGGTATCGGGCTTCGTCGGTCAATCGGAAGTTGAGCACCTTGCGCTCTTTCTATCGTTACTTGCTGAAAAACGGAATCGTGGAGGTCGATCCGATGCGAAGGGTGTCGGGGTTGGCTAAAAAGAAGGTGATTCCGGTGTTTTTGCGGGAGCGGCAGATGGAGGAACTGCTTGAGGAAACAGATTTTGGGTCGGGCTACTCGGCTTGTCTGGATAGGACGATTGTCGAGACGCTTTATGCCACTGGCATGAGGTCGGCAGAGGTCAGGGGGCTCGATGACAAGGATGTGGATTTGCAAGCGGGGTTGTTCAAGGTGACCGGGAAGCGAAACAAACAAAGGCTGGTGCCTTTCGCGGAGTCGCTTCGCCAAGTATTGGAAGAGTATCTGAGAGCAAGAAACGAGGAAGTTCCCAATCGGGAGAGCGCCTTCTTTGTAAATAAGAAAGGAGAGCGTCTGACAAGGGGAGTCCTTTACAATCTGGTGAGGAAAAATCTCTCGAAGGTGACGGTGCAGCAAAAACGCAGTCCGCACGTCTTGAGGCATACGTTCGCCACCCAGATGTTGAATCATGGGGCGGAGTTGACGGCAATCAAAGAATTGCTGGGGCATGCCAGCCTGACAACGACGGAAGTGTATACGCATACGACATTCGAAGAACTAAAAAAAGTTTATAAACAAGCTCATCCAAGAGCGTAAAAAAGGAGGTTTGTATGGAAGTAAGAATTCAATCAATTCATTTTGATGCAACTGAAGCGTTGCAAGCCTTTATTCAGAAGAAGGTTGCTAAATTAGAAAAGTATTACGACGATATAAAGTTAGTGGAGGTGTCATTAAAGGTTGTAAAGCCTGAAACTGCCGAAAACAAAGAAGCCGGAATCAAAGTGACGGTGCCCAACGGGGAGTTCTATGCGGAGAAAGTGAAGGACTCTTTTGAGGAGGCAATCGACGAAGATGTGGATGCTTTGTCCAAACAATTGGTGAAGTTTAAGGAAAAACAACGCGGAAAATAAAAAAAAGAGCAAATAATTTTTGCGAATCAAAATAAAACTCTAAATTTGCAGCCGTTTCGCTCGGGTTAGAACGCGACGGCTGCAAATCCCCCGAAAAGTGCCTCTTTAGCTCAGTTGGCCAGAGCACGTGATTTGTAATCTCGGGGTCGTTGGTTCGAATCCGACAAGAGGCTCAAGGAGAGTGGAAACATTGACGTATTGAAGAACGGGCAAATACCAGAGTGGCCAAATGGGGCAGACTGTAAATCTGCTGGCT
>JBJEHD010000010.1:0-24620 GCA_051875715.1 Bacteroidaceae bacterium | reverse complement strand
CATTATGAGAAGTATCACCACATTTGATTTGCAGTATGCACACCGTTTCTATGGTTTCCAAGGCGAAGCACAGTACCTCCACGGACATACCGGCGTGCTGACCATCGAAGTAGAAGACAGCGTGAACGAAGGAGTCAACATGGTCTATCCTTGCAACGAAATCCAGAAGGTGGCATGGGACGTGTTGAAGAATTTCGACCACGCGCTCATCCTGCGCGAAGACGACCCCCTGTTGCCGGCCATCCTGGACGTGTATGAGAAACAAGGAATCAAGAACGGCCACCCCATGAACAAGATGAAAGGCGAAGCCTTCCAGACCGAACTGGCCAAGGCCTACCCCGATGCCCGCTTGGTAGTGACGAAGGAGACCATGACCGTGGAAGGCATGATCAAGATTGTCTACGACCTGCTCAAAGATAAGTTGAACATCGCCAAACTGACCTTCACGAGCGGCGTGAACGCGGCATCGGCTGAGTTCGACACCCGCAAGCAAATCGACCGCTGCCCCTTGTGCGGCATCTCGCTCGACGAGAACGGCGTATGCCCGAAATGCGGCTACAAGAAGAACTAACCTACACTGACCGCACATAAGTGGCGGTGGTCATACCGACCAATCTGCGGCGTTGCCATCGGCATCCTGAAACACGAGAGGCTGTGTCAAAATACAAGATTTTGGCACAGCCTCTCTCTTTTATGAGGCGAAACGCCTCACTGTCATCAGATGGTCTTCTCTACATTCCACACAAATGCCCGGAGACCGAGCATCTCGGTGGCCTGGTCCATCTTGTGCAGCGTCTCGAGCAAAGGGTCGACCTGCTCGTCGCGCACGATGGTGATGATGGCGGAACACATCGACGGCCACGCATGGCTGCCGTAGTGAGGGTCGCCGGTCTTGCTGCCACGCCCCTGCATCTGTTCGAAATAGGAGAAACCGCGGCAGTTCTGACGGTCGAGTACGGCCAGGATGCGCTCGTAGTAGGCCTGGTCGAATGCAATAAATATAGCTTTCATATCTGTTCTTCTTACTAAATGAGTTAAACCATTATTCGTTGGCGGCAATTGCGCTCTGACGCATCTTGCGACGGCGACGGCGAACGCCCGTTCCGGCAAACATACAATAGAGCACGGGCACCAGCACAAGGGTGAGCAACGTGGACACCGTCAGACCACCGATGACCGAAATACCCATCGGTTGCCAGGTTTCCGAACCCTGACCGCCACCGATAGCCATCGGCACCATACCGAGGATGGTAGTCAGCGTTGTCATCAACACCGGACGCAGACGGCTCTTACCTCCTGTCACAACCGACTGGATGATGGACGAGCCACGTTCGCGGTTGAGGTTGATGTAGTCCACAAGCACGATACCGTTCTTCACCACGATACCCACCAACATAATCATACCAATCATGGAGATGACGTTCATCGTAGTTCCTGTCAGATACAGCGCCATGAACACGCCCGAGAACGAGAACGGCAGGGCGAACATGATGATGAACGGATAGGTGAGCGATTCGAACTGGGCAGCCATCACGATGAACACCAACAGGATGATGAGCACCATCAGCGTGAGCAGGTCGGCGAACGATTCCTGCTGGTCCTCGTACGAACCGGCCAACTTCACCGTCACACCCTGCGGAATCTCCATCTGGGCCAACTGTTCGCGCGCACCGGCCACCACCTTGTCCATCGACTCGCCGGAGATGACGGCCTGTACGGTGTTGACACGTTCGCGGTCTTTACGTTCGATGGTCGGAGGCGAGAAGCGTTCTACCACCTTGCCCAGGTCGCGGATGCGGATGCCCTTGCCCTGGTTGTTGTAGACCAAGATGTTCTCGATGGCCTCTACGCTCTGACGATATTCGGGAGCGTAAACCACACGGATGTCATACTCTTCACCGTCCTCGCGGTACTTCGACTGGATGGAGCCATTGATACGGTTGCGGACAAACGAAGCGGCCGTAGCCAGGTTCAAGCCATTGGTGGCCAGTTTCTCGCGGTCGAAATCGATTTGGTATTCCGGCTGGTAGTCACCACGGCTGATGGTGATGTCCGCCGTACCCTTCACCTGACTCAGACGCTGCTTCAGTTCCTGAGCAACGCGGTCGGTCTCGTCGAAACTATAACCGTAGATTTCCACGTCGAGCGTGGACTGACCGCTCATGCTCTGACCACGGCTACCACCCACGTTCACCTGGAACTTCTTGATTTCGGGTATCTGGGCCAAATCCTTACGCATGAGTTCGCAAATCTCCACGATGCCGCGTTCGCGGTCGCCCGGGTCGCTCAGGCGGATGTTGGCCGTAGCGATATGGGTACCGTTGTCGCTCATCGAAGCGAAGGTGTTGTCCGTATCAGCCTGTCCGACCGTGAAGTTGAACACCTTGATTTCCGGATACTTCTTCATCCATTCCTGCTGCACACGGCGCGTCACCTCGCGGGTGATTTCCGTACGCGTGCCTATCGGAGTCTCGATGGTCACACCGATACGGGCGTCGTCGCTCGTGGGGAAGAACTCGGTACCTACCTGGCTCACCAGCAACATGGTCAGCACAAAGAAGCCCAAAGAACCGACTACCACCGTCTTACGATGACGCACGGCCCAGTCGAGCAAGCGGGCGTAGAAGACATCCAGCGCATCGAGTCCCTTTTGGATAGGGGTATAGAGCAGATGGAACAACTTGTTGTGCTTCGGATTCAGACGCAACAACTGCGAGCAAAGCATCGGTGTAAGCGACAAGGCCGAAGACGTAGAAATAATCATGATGATGGTCACCATCCATCCCAACTCGCGGAAAAGCACACCCATCATGCCCGGTACCATCGTCAAGGGGAAGAACACGGCCAAAAGGGTCAGCGTAGAAGCCACAACGGAGATGGCCACCTCGTTGGTGGCATGCACGGCGGCCTGCTTGGGTTCGCTGCCTCGCTCGATGTGCGTCGTGACGTTTTCAAGCACCACGATGGCATCGTCCACCACCATACCGATGGCGATAGAGAGCGACGACAGAGAGATGATGTTCAGCGTACTGCCCGAAACGGCCAGATAGATGAACGAAGCAATCAACGAGAGAGGGATGGTGATCAAAATGATGACCGTGGAACGCCAGCGTCCCAAGAAAAGGAACACCACCAAACCTACGAAAATCAAGGCATCACGCACCGTACCAGCCAAAGAGGAGATGGTGTTTCGGATGTTGTCCGACGTATCGACGATGACATCCAGTTTCACGTCGGAGGGCAATCCGGCACGCAATTCCGGCAACGCCTTCATCACCTTTTCGGAAATCTGCACAGAGTTGGCACCGGTCTGCTTCTGGATGACAATCATGGCACCCTGCACGCCGTTGTTGTACGTCTCCTGCGTGCGCTCCTCAACCGAGTCGACCACGCGGGCCACGTCTCTCAGATACACGTTCTTGCCGTTGTGGCTTCCTACCACAATCTGTTCCATCTGGCGTGCATCCTTGAACTCACCTTCCACACGTACGGAATACGTCTCCGTACCCACATCGAAGTTACCACCCGGGATGTTTCTGTTCTCGGCAGCTACGATGGACGAGATGGATTCGATGCTCAGGTTGAACGCCTCCATGCGGATGGGGTCGACGTAAATCTGAATCTCACGCTGGGGAGCACCCACCACCGAAACCGTACCGACACCGCCGATACGCGCCAAGGGGTTGGCCACACCATCGTCGAGAATCTTGTACAGAGCCGGCAAACTCTGGTCTGCCTGCACAGAAAGCAGACAGATAGGAATCATGTCGGTGCTGAACTTGAAGATGATGGGGTTCTCAGCATCGTCGGGCAAGCTGGACTTGACCATTTCCAACTTGTCACGCACATCGTTGGTGAGCACGTCGATGTCCTCGCCAAACTCGAACTCCATGGTAATGACCGAGATGTTCTCACGCGATTTCGACGTGATATGCTTCAGGTTGCTGACCGTGTTGAGCACGTTCTCCATCGGACGGGAGATGTTGTTTTCCACATCGGCCGCACTGGCACCGGGATAGGCCGTCATCACCATCAAGGTGTTGGTCTCGATATCCGGGTACAAGTCGATAGGCAGCTTCTGCAACGAGAAGAGGCCGAATATCATCACTGCAATGAAAATCAGTGATGTCATAATAGGTCGTTTGACCGATCCTTCGTATAAACTCATAGTTGGTACGTTTTAGGGGTTACTCCACATCTACTTCCACACCGTCGGCCAAGCGGGTCTGGCCGGCTATTACCACTTGCGCACCGTTCTCCACGCCCGAACGCAATTCATACTCGCTGTCCAAACGGCGACCCAGTTCCACCTTGCGGTACGATACTTTGCCGTCCTGGTAAACATAGACAAAGCGTTCGCCGGAACCAACCTGCTTCACAATGGCGCGGTCGGGTACAACCACGTGGTCCAGCACACCGAAACTCATGGTTACACGGGCGAACATGCCCGGACGGACACGCTGGTCGCGGTTGTCGAGCGTCACCTCCACGGGGAACGTACGAGTGGATGAATCGATGGTGGGATAAATCAGGCTGACCTTGCCATGAAACGTCTCGTCGCCGTACACGTCGAGTTTGACAGTGGCAGGCATGCCTTTCTTCATATAGGCAAAATAGCCTTCCGATACGTTGACCATGAGTTTGACCGGAGTGATTTGTTCCACCGTCAAGACCGGCGTACCCCCGCTGTACATGTCACCGTTGTCGAAATTACGAGCGGTCACGATGCCATTGATGGGGCTGACCAGATAGGTGTTTTCCTCCAAGTTCTGGAACGCCGTCTTGGCTACTTCCAGGCTGGTCTTGCGCGAATCCCATTCCGATTTGGAGACGCCACCCACTTTGTACAGTTCGTCCACACGGTCGAACTCAATCTGCAGGTTCTCCAACTGCGTCTTGGCCTGCTTCAGGTTGGCGGCATCCATCTGGACCAGTTTCTGGCCTTTCGATACGCGGTCGCCTACCTCTACCAAGATTTTTTCAATACGCACCGGCGACGAGGGAGCGATGTTGTTCTTCACGTCGGCTTCAACGGTTGCCGTAAAGCTTTCCACTTGGTCGACCGGCTGCATCTTCACTTCAGCCAATTTCACTTTGATTTTTTCACTGACTACTTCTGCCTGCTGCTCGGTCGTCTGATTGCCACCGCCGCAAGCCGTCAAAACCAAGGCAGCGAAAGCCACTGCCATGCTCTTATTTCCCATTCGTTTCATACTGGATTGTTATTGATTATTCGTTTTCGTTTGCTGTTTCTTTCACCCATTCGCCACCTTGGCCCAGCACCTTGTCGAGGTCTGCCTTGGCCACCAGGTAGTCGTAGATAGACTGGTTGTAGACCAACTGAGCCTGCGTCAATGCCACTTCGGAACTGTTCAGTTCCAGAATCGTACCCTTGCCCACTTCATAGCGTTTCTCGGCAATGGTCCGTCCCTTCTCGGCCTGCATCACGGCCTCCTTGTTGCTGACCACCTGCTCGGTGCTGGACGCCATGTTGTTTTTGAAACTCTGCGCCTGCATCGTGAGCTGACGTTCTACGTTCACCCGGTTGTCGGCCAATTGGGCAATCTGAATCTTCGTCTGCTTGGTCTTCGTGAAGTTCGATGCCTTGAACAACGGGATGCTCAGGTTCAGTCCGAATGTAGAATAGGGATACCAACGATAGTGAGCAATCCGGAAATTGTTGTTCAACGACGTATACATATAATTGAACGAAGCGGACAAGGTCGGGAGGAAGTTGGTACGCTGCAACTTCAGGTTCTGCTGAAGCATCTTGGCGTTGTAGTCCAACTGGCGCAGGTCGCTGTTGCCCGCCAGGTTGATGCCCGTGTCGCTCAACTGCTCGCGGAACATCTCCATCTCATAGTCCTGCAAACGGCCCGAGACAGCCACCGGAAGGTCGTTGGCCACACCCAGCAACACCTTCAGCTGCAGACCGGCCAGGTTGACGCCATTGGCAGCCGACACCACCGAGGGTTTCAGACTGCGCATCTGCACTTCGGCACTAATCTTGTCATACTCGCTGACCAATCCCTGGTCATACTTGGCGCTAACCACGCGGTAGTTCTCCTCGCTCTGGGCGTAACTGCGCTTGAGCACTTCGTAACTGTCCTGTGCCAGCAACAACTGGTAGAACGCCTTAGTCACCTGATTGACCATGTCCAGGCGCGAAGCACGCGACTTTTCCCAAGCAAGTTCCACATCGGTGCGCGTCAGTTTGATGCTCTTATAAAGTGCAGGCGCGTAGATGGGCAAACCAACCACCAAGCCTCCGCTGTAGACATTGTCTGTACCAACCTGGATGGTTTGCTCCACACCACCGAACTCCATCACCATGGTTTGTTTCTTGACGGCTCTGGAGTAGGAGCCTTGCAAAGCAACCTCCGGGAACAAACCGGCAAAGGCCTCCCGGCGGGTCTCTTTCTTCAGTTGGATTTCCTTCTCGGCCACCTTGATGGTCGGGTTCTCACTCAAGGCTATCTCGATAGCCTGCTTTAAATCGATCCTCAACGTGTCTTGTGCATTCACCCATGGCATCACGGCCAAAAGCGCACATGCTACGAACATCTTTTTACTTGTCATACGATTTTGTTCTGTTGATTATATACGGTGATTCTTTACATATTCGTCTAAAATTGCCCGGCCCTTCTCCGTGCAGATGCCCCGTACGCCAACAAGCACGATGGATTCGAACACCTCTTCGAACGAGAAACGACGGCAAACATCGGCATCGTTCAGCAACGACATCTGAACCCGCGACAATTCCCGGGTGATCAAGAAATTGATGTCATCCCGAAATATGCCCTGCTCCACGCCCTTCCGAAAGAAGTTCAACTGGCTTTGCGCTTCTTCTTCCTCGGAATGCCGGTTGATGGCTTTCAGTCTGGGATACTTGGCCAAGTCCTCGAAAAAACGTTTATGGGTGGAATGATACAACTCCAAGGTGCGCTTGTACACCGTCATGATAACCTCAATCACATTCTCGGCATCCTGCACCAACGCATCGACCGACTGCTTGAACAATTCGTGCCGACGTTCCACACAAGCCTCAAGCAGTGTCTCCTTGTCGCGAAAGATTTCGTACAGCGTACGTTTCGATATGGACAAAGAAGCGGCTATCTCGTCCATCGTGACGGATTTGATGCCATGCTTCTCGAACGCATCGATGGCGGTGAGGATGATGCGTTCGCGCAATTCCTTACGTGTCTGAGACAATTCGCTTGGGTCTTTGTGTACCATTATTCTTGTATCTGTTTCCTTATTTACAGAAAGACATCGGACAACCGCTTGAATCCACTCTCTCATGGCTTCGAATGAAGCGGTGCTGATACTTTCTCACATTCGTTTTTGCTGAGCGGCGGCAAAGATAGAGAGAAAACTTGAAACGAAAATATAGTTTTCACACATATCATCACCATTTATACTTGATTTGGCTATTATTAACCGTTCGGCGCGCTTATTAACATCTTTTGAGCAGGCAGAATCCCACTCCTTTTTCGTAAATTCGCCCCGCAAAATCAATCGCATCCATCGAACCATGATAGACCAAGCCACCATCGACCGCATTCTGGACGCTGCACAAATCGTCGACGTCGTGTCGGAATTTGTCACCCTGCGCAAAGCCGGAGTCAACTACAAAGGGCTGTGTCCGTTTCACAACGAAAAGACGCCGTCGTTTGTCGTGTCGCCTTCGAAGGGCTTGTGCAAGTGCTTCAGTTGTGGCAAAGGAGGCAACGCAGTGCACTTCATCATGGAGCACGAACAGATGACGTATGTGGAGGCCTTGAAGTTTCTGGCCAAGAAGTACAACATCGAAATAAAAGAGCGCGAACTGACTCAGGAAGAGCGGCAGGCACAAAGCCTGCGCGAAAGCCTTTTCATTGTCAACCAGTTTGCCGCCCAATACTTCCAGGACATCCTCCACAACCACGCCGACGGACAGGCCATCGGCATGGGATATTTTCGCCAACGGGGTTTCCGCGACGACATCATCCGAAAGTTCCAACTGGGGTTCAGTTTGGAGAAACGCGACGCCCTGGCACAAGAAGCCCAACGAAAAGGATACAAGCCGGAGTATCTGGTCAAGACCGGTCTGTGTTACGAAACCGACGACCATCGAATCCGCGACCGCTTTTGGGGACGCGTCATCTTTCCCGTCCACACGTTGTCGGGGAAGGTGGTAGCCTTTGGCGGACGCGTACTGAAGACCGACGCAAAAACCGCCAAGTACGTCAACTCTCCCGAATCCGAAATCTACCACAAAAGCAGTGAATTATACGGCATCTACTTCGCCAAACAAGCCATCGTGAAACAAGACCGATGCTTCCTTGTCGAAGGGTACACCGACGTCATCTCCATGCATCAGGCAGGTATTGAAAACGTGGTGGCCTCGTCGGGCACCTCGCTCACCTCCGGACAGATACGGCTGATACACCGCTTCACAAACAACATCACGGTGCTCTACGACGGCGACCGGGCCGGCATCAAGGCCTCCATCCGAGGCATCGACATGCTGTTGGAGGAAGGGATGAACATCAAGGTCGTGCTTCTGCCCGACGGAGACGATCCCGACTCATTCGCCCGAAAGCACAATGCCACCGAATACCAGAACTACATCGAAGCCCACCAAGTGGACTTCATCCGATTCAAGACCAATCTGTTGCTGGAGGAGGCGGGGAAAGACCCCATCAAGCGCGCCGGCCTGATACAAGACATCGTTCAAAGCATCTCCGTAATCCCGGAAGCCATCGTTCGGACGGTCTACATCCACGAATGCAGCCAACTGCTGCAGGTGGACGAAAAACTGCTGGTGGCCGAAGTAGGCAAACGATTGCAACAGAAAGGGGCCAAAGAAGCGGCCAGCAGCATCCGACCTGCCGAAACATCGCCGGGAACGGACGCCCAGCCCTCCGAGGCAGGAACTGCAACGGCGAACCCCTTCCTGGCCTACGCCGAACAAGAGAACGCAGAACTCAACACCAAGGAGCAACTCATCCTGCAAATCCTAATCCGCTACGGCGAACAGGTGATGTACAACCTGGAAGAGGAGGACGGACAAACGGTGGCCGTCACGGTGGTCGAGCACATCCTGCAAGACCTGCAGGAAGACCAACTCACGTTTCACAACGCCCTGCACCGAACTTTGCTGGAAGAAGCCAAACGACACATCCACGACGAAGGATTCGTGGCCGAGCGGTATTTCCTGACGCATCCTTCGCCGGAAATCAGCCGTCTGGCCGCCGACCTGGTGAGCGAGCGTTACCAGTTAAGCAAGTACCACACCAAGTCGCAGACCATCGTCGACGACAAGGACCGGCTATGCGAACTGGTACCGCACCTGCTGGCCGACTATAAAATCGCCATTGTCAAAGAAGAACTGGACCGGCTGCTCCAACAACTCAAGGACCCGAACATCCTGAGCGACGAAACGCAGTACATCCAGTTGATGAAACGGTATCAGGAACTCAGCCAGATTCAGAGTTGCCTGGCCAAACGGTGGGGCGACCGGGTAATCATCGTATAGATGGAGCGAGACAGCCACGTCTGCATCACGCCCCGCACAGCCAGATAGGCCACAAAAGCAAGCCACAAGGCATGATTCCCCCACCAACCCCTCAAAGCGAAGAAACAGGCGAAGAAGACAACCGAAGCCACCCACATGGACTGAAGCATCTGCCGGGAAGCCGTGGCTCCGATGAAGATACCGTCCCACAAGAATGCCGCAAAACCGGCGAACGGAACCAGCCACACCCATCCCAAATAGTCGCGGGCAGTGCGCAATACGTCATGGTCGTCGGTCAGCCAGCCCAAGATGGTTTCTCCCCCCAATAGATATAACAAGGAGAAAAACACGGCAAGCCCCAGGCCCCAGCGAAACAACCGATGCACACAACGCCTCAGCAAGTCGGCATCGCAGGCACCCACATACCGTCCGGACAAAGCCTCGCCGGCATACGCGAAACCATCCATCACATAAGAGAAAAACGTAAAGAACTGCATCAACAACGTGTTGGCAGCCAAAACCATGTCGCCTTGCCGCGCTCCGCCCGATGTGAAAAAGACGCTCACGGACACCAGGCACAACGTACGCAGGAAGATGTCGCGGTTGACCCGGAAGAAACGGCGCAACGCACCTCCATGCCACACCGAAGCCACACGAAATCGGCCCCACAATCGTCCGTAGAAACGGCAAGCCAACACGAGAGCCAGCAGAAAGCCTCCATACTGGGCCACCAGCGTGCCCCAGGCGACCCCTTCGACCTTCATGCCAAACCCATAGACGAAACAAAGGCTGGCCGCAATGTTCAGCACATTCTGCGCAATGGCCACCCACATAGGCAAGCGGGCGTTCTGCATACCGACAAACCACCCGTTCAGCCCATACAGGCCCAATACCGCCGGTGCACCCCATACGCAGATGTGGAAATAGGTCTGGGCCAGGCTACGGACATCGTCGGACATCTCCATGCAGCGAAAGGCCAGCCAGCGAAGGGGTGCCTGACACGCCACCAGCACACCTCCCATCAGCAGACCGACCAGCAGCGAACGGGCCAGCACACTGACCGCCTCGGCCAAATCATGCCCGCCATACGCTTGCGAGGTAAGGCCGCTCGTGCCCATCCGCAAGAAACCGAACAACCAGTACACCATGTTGAACAGCATACCGCCCACGGCAATCGCACCGATGTAGGAAGCCGCGCCCAAATGGCCTACGATGGCCACATCCACCAGTCCCAACAACGGCACCGTGATGTTCGAGACAACGGACGGTACGGCTAAACGAAGTATCTTTTTATCCATCAAAAAAGTTTCAGACTGGTTTCAAAGCCGACCGTCACAGGCGGGTATCGGCCCCCCACATCATCTTCGTGCGCAGTGTATCGAAAAAAACATGGTTGCACCGCTTCACCACCTTGGTGGCATACGGTGCCTTGCACAAAGTCAGCACGGTTCCTTCCCGGCACGATTCGCTCCGCCCGTCGACGGCGACGAGGAAGTTGTGGCTGCGGCTCTCCACCTGAAGCGTCACCGTCCAATCGTCGCGAATCACCATGGGGCGCACGTTCAGGCTGTGAGGGGCAACCGGCGTAATGGCGATGGTATTGGAGTGAGGGACGATGACCGGCCCGCCCACGCTCAAGGAGTAGGCCGTGGAGCCCGTCGGGGTGGCCACGACCAGACCGTCGGCCTGGTAAGTGGTCAGATAGGCCCCATTGATGGACGCATGGATGCTAATCATCGACGAACTGTCGCGCTTGAGCACCGCGATGTCGTTCAGCGCATACGGATATCCGCGCAGGATTTGCCCTTCGCACATGAGTTGGAGCACACTCCGGTCTTCCACCGCGAAACGTCCCGCATGGATTTCGGCGAACGTGGCCTCCATCTCTCCAGGCGACACATCGGCCAAGAAGCCCAGCCGTCCCGTATTGACGCCCAAGATGGGGATGCCCCTGTCGCCCACCCGACTGGCCGCCTTCAGGAAAGTACCGTCGCCGCCGATGCTGATGACCATGTCGGCCTCGACATCCCACTCGTCGAACACGCCGTCGGCACGAACCGAAAGTCCCTGCTCGCGCGTCAGGAAATCGTAATAGTCACGGCTGACCAGCACTTCGTCGTGATTTTTCTCCAACAAAGAGAGCAACGACTGTGCATAGACCGATTTCTTGGTCTGATAGGTATTTCCAAACAAGGCAAATCTCATGGCAATCTCTGCTTTAACCTTTAATTTTCTTGAATCTTTTTCCGCAATCGTGGTCTCTTTGCATAATAACTATTACTTTTGCGGCTCATTGGTAACATGATAAGAATGCAAATGTGGGACTTTTTTTCGTGCAAGCAAAGAAAGTCCCGATAAAAAAGATAACCAACATGACCCAATTAAGCGTAAACATAAACAAAGTGGCCACCTTGCGCAACGCGCGAGGCGGCGATACGCCCGACGTAGTCCAAGTTGCCCTCGACTGCGAAGCGTTCGGGGCGGATGGCATCACCGTACATCCCCGTCCGGACGAACGCCACATCCGTCGCTCCGACGTGTACAAACTGCGTCCGTTGCTGCGGACGGAGTTCAACATCGAAGGAAATCCCACGCCCGAATTCATCGACCTGGTACTGAAAGTCAAGCCCCACCAGGTGACTCTGGTGCCGGATGCGCCCGACCAGCTGACCAGCAACGCCGGATGGGACACGCGCAAGCACCTCTCCTTCCTGACCGAGGTGCTGAACGAGTTCAACAAAGCCGGCATCCGCACGTCCATCTTCGTGGCAGCCGATGCCGACATGATTGAATATGCCGCCAAAGCCGGAGCCGACCGCGTCGAGTTGTACACCGAGCCTTACGCCGCCATGTACGAGCAAAACCGGGAAAAGGCCGTCGAACCGTTCGTCGAAGCCGCCAAAGCGGCACGCAGCCTGGGGCTGGGCCTGAACGCCGGACACGACCTGAGCCTGAAGAACCTGGCCTACCTGCACCAACACATCCCCTGGCTGGACGAAGTCTCCATCGGCCACGCGCTCATCAGCGACGCACTCTATCTGGGACTGCAAAAAACAATCGAGGAATACAAAAAACAACTGCACTCATGAACCTATTACTGATTTTGGCACAAATCGCCTCGCCGGCGGGCGATACGCTGGCGAGCAATCCCGTATTAACCCCTGTATCGACCGAGAATGGCATCAACATGCTGGACATGGCCTTGAAAGGCGGATGGATTATGTTGGTGCTGGCCCTGCTCTCAGTGATTTGCTTCTATATCTTCTTCGAGCGGCTCTATGTGCTCCGCAAAGCCAAACGCGAAGACCCGCGCTTCATGGACCGCATCAAAGACTACATCGCCGACGGCGAAATCAAATCGGCCATCAACTATTGCCAGATGACCGACACGCCGGCTGCACGGATGATTGAGAAAGGCATTTCCCGCATGGGACGCCCCACACGCGACGTACAGGCCGCCATCGAGAACGTAGGAAACCTGGAAGTCTCCAACCTGGAGAAGGGACTGCCTTTCATGGCAACCATCGCCGGAGGAGCCCCGATGATCGGTTTCCTCGGCACCGTCACCGGCATGGTACAGGCTTTCTGGGAAATGGCCAATGCCGGAAACAACATCGACATCACCTTGCTGTCAGGAGGCATCTACGAAGCCATGATCACCACGGTGGGCGGACTTATCGTAGGCATCATCGCCTTGTTTGCCTACAACTACCTGGTATCGCTGGTGGACGGAATCGTCAACAAGATGGAAGCCAAAAGCATCGCCTTCCTCGACCTCATCGGTGAAACCGAAAAGCAATAAAGACACCTTGAACCATGGCTTTAAAACGAAGAACGAAAATATCGCCCAACTTCAGCATGGCATCCATGACGGATATCATCTTCTTGCTGCTGATATTCTTCATGATTACATCCACCGTTGTTTCGCCCAACGCCATCAAAGTGCTGCTGCCTCAGGGCAAACAGCAGACATCGGCCAAGCCGCTGGCACGGGTCATCATCGACAAGGAACTGAACTTCTACGCCGCCTTCGGCAATGAGGCGGAGATGCCGATAGCCCTGGAGGAGCTCACCGGCTTTCTGCGCGAATGCGCCGCACGCGAGCCGGAGATGTACGTAGCCCTCTATGCCGACGAGAGCGTCCCCTACCGCGAAATCGTCCGTGTGCTGAACATCGCCAACGAAAACCACTTCAAGATGGTCTTGGCCACCCGGCCCCCAGAGAACCGTTAAACAAGGAAAGAGAGAACCGTGAAAAGAGATAAACGACAGATGGCCGGAATGGCCGGGACAATTGTCATGCACGCTCTGCTGCTGGTTTTGCTATACCTGGTCGGCATAAACCGGCCGCTCCAGCAAGAGGAGGGAGGCGTGCCTGTCGTGCTGGGCAACACCGACCTGGCCGAAGGAACGTCCATGCCCGACGGACTCACCGAAGTGGACATCCAGCCGATTCCCGAAGTCCCTCCCACCCCTCAGGTGGAAGTGGACGAGCCGCCCTTGCTGACCCAGACGGAAGAACAGACGGTGGCCATCCCCGAAAAGAAGAAGCCGGAAGCAAAGCCCAAGAAAGAAGAGACGGCCAAGCCACGGGAGAAGACCGAAGCCGAGAAAAGAGCCGAAGCCGAAAAAGCGGCCGCCGAACGGGCCTCGCAACTCATGGCCGGTGCATTCGGCAAGGGTTCGCAAATGGGCAGCAGCGGGACCACATCGGGAAAAGGCGTAGCAGGAAGCCCCGACGGCAACTCCGACACCGGGAAGACCACCGGCGTAGGCGGATACGGCACCTTCGACCTGAACGGCCGCTCGCTGGGCGAAGGCGGACTGCCCCGTCCGGCCTACAACGTGCAAGAAGAAGGGCGCGTAGTCGTCACCATCACGGTCGACCCCTCGGGACGCGTCGTCGGCACCAGCATCAACAAGCGGACGAACACGGTCAACACCACCCTTCGACGTGCCGCCGAGGAAGCCGCCAAACAGGCACGCTTCAACAGCATCAACGGCGTGGACAACCAGACCGGCACCATCACCTACTACTTCAAACTGCGCTGACCACGCCGCCGGGCGTCCTCAATTGACTCCCTTGAGCTGCTCTATCAGCAACGACAGATTGGCCGTGAACAGACGGGCCGAAATGGCCAGCAAGATGATGCCGAAAAACTTGCGAATGACGTAGATGCCGCCCTTCCCCAACAGACGCTCGACGCGGCCCGTCAGTTTCAGCACCACGTACACCCACACCATGTTCAGCACCAGGGCGATGATGATGTTGACCGAGGCATATTCCGCACGAAGCGACAGCAAGGTGGTGAACGCGCCGGCACCGGCCAGAAGCGGGAACACCAAAGGCACCAGTGTCGCCTCCTTGATGGGGCCGGTGTTCTTGAAGATTTCGATGTCCAGAATCATCTCCAACGACATCAGAAAGATGACAAAAGCACCAGCGATGGCAAACGAGGCAATGTCCACCTGGAAAAGGCGCAAGATGACGTCCCCGGCAAAGAAGAAGGCCAGCAACAAGGAAAAAGAGATGAGCGTTGCCTTCGTCGCATTGACCTGACGCCCGTTCTGTTTCAAGTTCAGAATGATGGGGATGGCGCCAATGATGTCGATGACAGCAAACAAGACGATGAACGCACTAATCAGTTCCTGGAAATTGAATGCAGTGAAGAAGGAGGCTAACATACGGCTGCTTTATTTTAGATTTTCAGCCGCAAAGATAGGAAAAGCACCCATAAAACGTACATCTTCGACCGGAAATTCTTTCATTTCGTCACAACTCCTCCCCTCATCACATCCGGGCAGACACGATTTGCTTATCAAGCCTTGACCTCTATCGTTGTCCATATTTCTATGATTTTTCCGCAAAAGTATGACAAGGGTACACATTGCCCCCGGCCGATGCACGAGTACTCACACAAGTCCCGATGAGTACTCGCACACGCCCCTATGAGTACTCACGCAAGCCCATGCGAGTACTCGCACAAAACCGGGAGCGTGCGTGAGCAAACCCATGCCCTTGCGCACGAAAAGACGCGATTCCCCGCTTATTTGGATTTTTTAGTTCTCCAGGAGACGCTTAATCGCTAATTTATACCTACTTTTGACCCGAAAAGCGTGCATCCCACGCATAGCAAGAAAATTATCGAGTATGGAAACAACAATGTACGACACCTTATTGCAGCTCCCGCTGTTTCAAGGACTCTGTACGGAAGACTTGACGAACATCATCGAAAAAGTGAAACTGCACTTCGTCAAGCAGCCGGACGGCTCCCTGATAGCGCAGCAAGGGGAGGCGTGCAGGCAACTGGTGTTTCTGCTGAAGGGCGAACTGGCCTCGGAGCGGAAAGACCCGAAAGGATTGTTCACGTGGAACGAGTTCTTCCACGCGCCTTTCGTCGTAGAGCCCTACTCGCTGTTCGGGATGCGTCCGCACTACACGGCCAACTATCGCGCCGAGGACAACGCCCAGTTGCTCCACGTCGACAAGAATTACATTCTGTCGGTGCTCAGCAAGTACGACGTGTTCCAACTGAACTATCTGAACATACTCAGCAACCGGGCCCAGACCTTCCGGGACAGGCTTTTGCAAGGAGTCTCGCACTCGGCGGAGGAACAAATCCTGTCCTTTTTCCTCTGCAACTGCGAATACCCCACCGGGCGAAAACTCATGCACATCAAGATGGAAGACCTGGCCTGGATTGTGAACGACACACGCCTCAGCGTCTCGCACGTGCTGAACGACTGGCAAGACAACGGCCTGGTGGCGTTGCGCCGAAAAGAAATAGAAATCCCCGAGATGAGCCATCTCGTCACTTATGTACAACAACAGACTTAGCAAACCTTTCAAAAAAAAGCCAAACCACGTATGAAAAAAACAGCACTGACCCTTTTAAGCGTATTGACCACCATGACTATTGCAGCCCAAAACCCTTTGCTGGAAGCGTTCGAAACGCCGCACGCCACAGCCCCCTTCCATCTGATCAAAACCGAGCATTACGAGCCGGCCCTGCGTGAAGGAATCCGCCTGCAGAAAGCCGAAATCGAAGCCATCTGCAACAACCCCGAGACACCGACCTTCCGAAACACCGTCGAGGCACTGGAACGTTCGGGACGGACGCTCGCCCGCACGGAGACCATCCTGGGCAACCTGCTGAGCGCAGAGACCAGCGACGAACTGGAAGCCGTGGCCAACCAGGTCATCCCCATGCTCACCGACCACGGCAACGACATCCTGCTGAACGAGAAACTGTTCGCCCGCATCAAATACGTCTACGAGCACCGCAACGAGACGCCATTGTCCGCCGAGGAAGAGAAGTTGCTGGAAGACACCTATAGCAACTTCGCCCGGAACGGGGCCAACCTGGACGAAGCCGGCAAGGAAGCCTACCGACGCATCGCGCAAGAACGGGCCAAACTCGGGCTTCAGTTCAAGCAGAACCTGCTGAAGGCCACCAACAGCTACGAACTCGTCCTTACCGACCCCGCACAAGTGGAAGGCATGCCCGAGAGCGTCCTGGAAACGGCACGCCAATCGGCCAAGGAGAAAGGGAAAGAGGGATGGAGATTCGACCTCTCCGCCCCCAGCTACAGCGCCTTCATGACCTACAACCCCAACCGCGAACTGCGCCGCCAGCTCTACCTGGCCTACGGCTCGAAAACGGCGCAAGGCAACGAATACGACAACACAGAGGTAGTTCGCCAACTGGCCAACACGGCCCTGCAGAAAGCCAACCTGCTCGGCTATCCGAGCCATGCCGCCTACTCGCTGCAGGAGACGATGGCCGAGAACAGCCAGGCCGTCTACCAACTGCTGGAGCAATTGCTCGACGCCTACAAACCCACAGCCCTGAAAGAGGTGGACGAACTCCAGCAGTTCGCCCGCCAGACCGAAGGAGATGATTTCACCCTCATGCCATGGGACTGGTCGTTCTACTCGGAAAAACTGAAAGACACGAAGTACAACCTGAACGACGAGATGCTTCGCCCGTACTTCGAACTCAACCAGGTCATCGACGGCGTGTTCGGCCTGGCCACCCGGCTCTACGGCATCACCTTTAAAGAGAATCCGCAGATACCCATCTACCATCCCGACGTGAAAGCATTCGACGTGTTCGATGCAGACGGCAGTTTCCTGGCCGTGCTCTACACCGATTTCTACCCGAGAGCCGGCAAACGCTCCGGCGCATGGATGACCGAATTCAAGGGCCAATGGAAAGAAAACGGAGAAAACAGCCGGCCGCACATCACCATCGTGATGAACTTCAACAAACCGACCGGCGACAAGCCCGCCCTGCTCACCTTCGACGAGGTGAACACCTTCCTGCACGAGTTCGGCCACTCGCTCCACGGCATGTTCGCCAACACCACCTATTCCCAACTGAGCGGGACCTCCGTCTACCGCGACTTTGTGGAACTTCCCTCGCAACTGATGGAGAACTTTGCCACCCAGAAGGCCTTCCTCAGCACCTTTGCCCGTCACTACCAAAGCGGGGAAGTCATCCCCGACACCCTCGTCCAACGACTGGTGGATGCGGCAAACTACCACGCCGCCTACGCCTGCATCCGCCAGGTAAGCTTCGGGCTGCTCGACATGGCGTGGTATACGCTGCAGAGCCCCTACGAAGGCGACATCAAGGCATTCGAGCAAAAGGCATGGGCCAGCGCCCAGTTGCTCCCCACCGTCGAAGAGACGTGCATGAGCACCCAGTTCTCGCACATCTTCTCGGGCGGCTATGCTGCCGGCTACTACAGTTACAAGTGGGCGGAAGTGTTGGACGCCGATGCCTTCTCGCTATTCCAGGAGAAAGGCGTCATCAGCCGCAAAGTGGCCGAGTCGTTCCGCCGAAACATCCTGGAAAAAGGAGGTACGGAACACCCCATGCAACTGTACTTGCGCTTCCGGGGCCGGAAACCCTCCATCGACGCCCTGCTCAAACGCAACGGAATCCAACCACTTTCTGCACGATAGGAACGCATGAGAACCCTTCACATCCGATACGGGAAATGGGTGTTAGCCACCCTTCTGCTGGCCGCCTCGCTGACTGCCTGCAACGACGAAGATGACATCAACGCCATCTTCGTCGGGCAGACCTGGTATCTGGGAGACTTCTACCAGACCACCAATTGGGAAGACGACAACAACCAGAAGCCCGTCTACACGGGCAACAGCGAAGCGTCCAAACTGATTCTGGGGAACGGGACGGACCGTTTCTATGTCCGTTTCTCCGAGAACACCTTCGTGGCGAAAGGGACAGGGAACACGTTTTCGGGGACATGGAGAGCCGACGGAAAGACCAACACCGTCAGTTTCCACATCACCCAAGGAAGCTCCTCGTCCGGCAACGGGTTGGAGCAAGAAGTCACACGGAAGTTCTACGACGCCTTCAGCCAGGCCGCATTCTATCGGGGCAACACCATCTGGCTGAAGTTTTTCCCGGAAGACCGGCAGTCATTCATGCAACTGACTAAAATCAGAAGAGACCAACAATAAATTCCACCATGGACAACGAAAAGAAACAAGAAGCACTGGACAGGAGATACATCCGCATGGCCGCCATTTGGGCCGAAAACTCCTACTGCCAACGGCGCCAAGTGGGAGCCTTGATCGTGAAAGACAAAATGATCATCTCCGACGGATACAACGGGACACCTTCCGGATTCGAAAACGTCTGCGAAGACGACAACGGCGTGACAAAACCTTATGTACTCCATGCGGAAGCCAACGCCATCACCAAGATAGCCCGGTCGAACAACAGCAGCGACGGTGCCACCATGTACGTCACCGCCTCGCCCTGCATCGAATGTGCCAAACTCATCATCCAAGCCGGCATCAAACGCGTGGTCTACTCCGAGCAATACCGGCTGGAGGACGGACTGAACCTGCTGCGTCGCGCCAACATCGAAGTAGTCTACCTCAACCCAAACGAATAACACCTCCATCTGACAACATAACATCATGAGCAACAACCGCCCTTTCCGATTCACCCCTCTTATCATCGCCATCAGCATGGTGGCGGGCATCCTGATAGGGGCCTTCTATTCCAACCGTTCCACCGGGAACAAACTGGGCATCATCAACACTTCGTCCAACAAGGTCAATGCACTGCTGCGCATCATCGAAGGACAATACGTTGACACCGTGGACATGGCCGACCTCGTAGAAAAGGCCATCCCCCAACTGCTGAGCGAACTGGACCCGCATTCGACCTACATCCCCGCGCAAGACCTGGAAACGGCCAACGCCGAACTGGAAGGCAGTTTCAGCGGAATCGGCATTCAATTCAACATACAAGACGATACCGTCCACGTGAACAGCGTCATCCACGGAGGGCCGTCCGAGAAGGTCGGGCTCATGGCCGGCGACCGCATCATCTCGGTCGACGATACATCGTTCGTCGGGAAGCACATCACTCCGCAGTCCGCCCCACGCAAGCTGAAAGGGCCCAAAGGAAGCCAGGTGAAACTGGGCATCGTGCGCCCCGGCGAGAAAGAGACACTCACCTTCGTCATCGAGCGCGGCGACATCCCGGTCAAGAGCGTGGATGCGTCCTACATGATTGACCCCCAGATTGGCTACATCAAAATCAACAAGTTCGGCCGGACCACCTATATGGAAATGCTGGTGGCCATCGCCCAACTGAGAAGCCACAGTTCGCAGGGCCTCATCATAGACCTGCGCGGCAACACCGGCGGCTACATGGACGCAGCCATCAAGATGGTTTCCGAGTTCCTGTCGCCCAACGAACTGATTGTCTATACGGAAGGACGGCAATATCCCCGGGAAGAATACTATTCCATCCCCATGGGCAGTTGCGAAGAGACACCTTTGGTCGTGCTGATCGACGAAGGCTCGGCCTCCGCCAGCGAAATCTTTGCCGGCGCCATCCAAGACAACGACCGAGGCACCATCATCGGCCGGCGTTCGTTCGGGAAAGGCCTGGTGCAGCAGTCCATCGACTTCAGCGACGGCTCGGCCATCCGGCTGACCGTGGCCCGTTACTACACGCCTTCGGGACGATGCATCCAAAAGCCCTACGACCTGGGAGAAAACGACGCATACGAGATGGACATCCTCAACCGATACGAACACGGAGAGTTTTTCTCGGAAGACAGCATCCGACAAGACACCCTGCAAATCTACCACACGGCTTTAGGACGGACCGTCTACGGAGGAGGAGGCATCATGCCGGACATCTTCGTGCCGCAGGACACGACCGACATCACGACCTATTACTCCCTGGTGGCCAACCGCGGCCTGCCCATCCAGTTCGCCTATCAATACACCGACCAGCACCGCAAGCAACTGTCCGCCCACACGGAAATCCAGTCGCTTCACCACTACCTGCAAAAGCAAGGCGTGCTCGAACAGTTCATCCGATACGCCGAAGGGAAGGGAATCAAACGCCGCAACCTGCAGATACAGCGTTCGCGCCGGCTGCTGGAGCGGAACGTATTTGGGAACATCATTTACAACATGCTGGGACTCGAGGCCTACATCCAATATGCCAACCAAACCGACCCGACGGTGGAGAAAGCCCTCCAGGTGCTTCGAGAAGGGAAATCGTGGCCTGTGACACCCACTCCAATCGCCACAGCCGAATGACGACCGAATCGAAGAAAGAAATACGCCGGCGCATCGCCCAGGAAAAGAAGCTGCATTCGCGCGAAGAGAAAGAGCGACTGTCGGCCGCATTGCTCCAAAGGCTGGAGCAATGCGACTTCTTCGGTCAGGCCGACTGCATCCTGCTCTACTACGCCTTGCCCGACGAGGTGCAGACACAAGCCTTTGTGGCCAAATGGGGTGAGAAGAAGCAGTTGCTGTTGCCCGTCGTGGTGGGCGATACGTTGGAACTGCGACGGTACACCGGCCCGCAAGACCTGCAGGTCGGATCATACGGTATCGAGGAGCCGACCGGCGAACTGTTCACCGACTACGATGCCATCCGCCTGGCCATCATCCCCGGCGTCTCATTCGACGCAAAAGGGCATCGGCTCGGCAGGGGCAAGGGATACTACGACCGACTGCTTCCGCATCTTCGCCACTGCTGCAAGGTCGGAATCTGCTACTCGTTCCAATGCAGCGAGGACATCCCCTGCGAAGCGCACGACATCCCCATGGATCATGTCTTGACAGACCAGGGATTTCTCACCGGAAAATGATTTGCGTGATGACGGTGGCCCCCACCTGCCCGTTCAGGCTTTTGACCAGCAGTTCGCGGCCCATCATGAGTTCCTGACGCAACACAGACGACGTGAGATGCACATACAGGATTTGGTTCTTGATGTAAAGGTTCTCCGTATACGAAGCAATCGTCGGGCCCAGCACCACCGGCCACGCATCCAGCAGGCGTTTTTCGTTCAGCGGAGTTTCCAGTCCTTCCTCACGAATAAACTTCCTCAACAGTTCTCCAATCGGCTCTGATTTGCATCTACGCATTGGACTGTCCCTCCTTCCTTTCGCCTACACGGCCCTGTTCTACCCAGAACACTTTATGGTCGTTGCCCACTTCATCCAGAATCCGGTCCAGGTGTTCCCGGTTGGTATCGGTCATGAATATCTGTCCGAAACTGTCTCCGGCCACCAGCTTCACGATTTGCTCCACACGCGTCGCGTCCAGTTTGTCAAACACATCATCCAACAGCAGCAGCGGAGTGGTCCGGCTGCCCGTTCGGCGAAGGAAGTCGAACTGCGCCAACTTCAAGGCGACCAAGTAGGTCTTGTTCTGTCCCTGCGAACCTTCCCGCTTGATGGGAAAACCTCCCAACTGCATTTCCAGTTCGTCTTTGTGGATTCCCTTCAGCGAATAACCCATAATGCGGTCGCGCTGCCGGCTGTCACGCAGACAGGCGATCAAGTCGCCATCGGCCGCATGAGAGAGGTAGTGCAACTCCACCTGCTCCTTTTCTTGCGAAATGGCGGCATAGAACGACTGGAATATCGGCACAAACTCCTGAACGAAAGCCCTGCGCTTCTCGTAGACCGTCTGTCCGGCTGCAGCCATGGCCTCTTCCCAGACCTCCATCAGGTCCGCTTCCGGTTCCTTCTCCGCCTTCAGCAGCATGTTGCGTTGCGCCAGCGCATTGTTATAACGAATCAGTGCATTCAGGTACTCCTTGTCATATTGCGAAATCACCACGTCGACAAACCGTCTGCGTTCTTCGCTTCCACCCCCTATCAAGGCGGCATCCGCAGGCGACACCATGACCAAAGGCACGAACCCGATGTGGTCCGACAGGCGGTCGTACTCTTTTTTGTTGCGCTTGAAGCGTTTCTTCTGCCTCCTTTTCAAGCCGCAATATACTTCCTCAGGCGTCCCGTCCTCCATCTCGTACATTCCCTGAATCATGAAATAGTCCTGTTCGTGCCGGATATTCTGGGAGTCTATCGGGTTGCTCCCGCTCTTGCAGAAAGACAAGTAGAAGATAGCGTCCAGCAGATTGGTCTTCCCCATTCCGTTCAGCCCGACAAAACAATTCATCTTGGGCGAGAGGTCCAGTTCCACCTGCTCCAGGTTTTTATAGTTCAATATGGAGATGTGTTTCAGTATCATGTCTTATCACGTATTAAGCGAACAAAAGTAACCATAAAAACCGAAACTGACGCCAAAGGCTTTCTTTTTCATTCTCCCTGTAAAAAATATGCCTTGAAATTTCGTTTATACACCTAAATCCACTACTTTTGCCCACCGAAATAGCGACTTACGCAAAGAATAACAAGAAAAGAAAATAAAATAAAATGGCAGAAGTAAAGAACAAACCGGAAGCAAGCGTGGAAGAAGCCTTGAGCCAGTCTGAAGCGTTTATCATCAAGAACAAAAAGACCATCCTCGGTGCAATCATCGCCATCGTTGTGATCATCGCCGGATTCATGAGTTACAAGAATTTCATCTCCGAACCGAGAGAGCAGAAGGCTGCGGCCGCCCTCTTCAAAGGAGAACAATACTTCGGTAACGACCAGTTCGAACTCGCATTGAACGGCGACAGCCTGGGCTACATCGGGTTCATCAAGGTAGCCGACGAGTTCGGCAGCACGGCAAGCGGCAAACTGGCCAAAGCCTATGCCGGACTGAGTTACGCTCAATTGGGCCAGTGGGAACAAGCCATCAAGTACCTGGAGAAATTCGATGGCGACGACCAAATGGTGGCTCCTGCCGTGCAGGGCGCACTGGGCGACTGCTACGCCAACCTGGACAACCTGGACAAAGCAGCCTCCGCATTCATGAAAGCAGCGCAGAAAGCCGACAACAATACCTTGAGCCCTCTCTTCCTGAAGAAAGCCGCCGAGGTGTATGAAAAGCAGGGCAAGTACAACGACGCCATCAAGGCTTATACGCAAATCAAGGAAAAGTACTTCAATTCGTATCAGGCCATGGATGTAGACAAGTACATCGAACGCGCCAACGCACTGAAGAAATAACACCGCGTACCAGGATTCCCGGTACACACTCATTATTAACCTAAAAAGCTACTCCGCCATGGAGTAGTTTTTTTCTAATCTCCTCAAAACCCTATGGCTACCGCTTACCATATCCTTTCCGATGCTTCCACGCAAGCCATCCCCGACGCAACGGAGATGAAATTCGGCATCGTTGTTTCCGAATGGAACAGCCCCATCACCTCCGCTTTGTTGGACGGGGCAGTCAGCACCCTCCTGCAGCATGGTGCAAAAGAAGAGAACATCCTCGTAAAAACCGTCCCCGGCAGTTTCGAACTGACCTTCGGGTCAAGCCAACTGATTGAATATGCCGACGTTGACGCCGTCATCGCCCTCGGATGCGTCATCAAAGGAGACACCCCCCATTTCGACTATGTCTGCATGGGCGTGACACAAGGGCTGGCCCAACTCAACGCCACAAGCGACACACCCGTCATCTTCGGACTCATCACCACCAACACGGTAGAGCAAGCGGAAGAACGTGCAGGCGGCCGACTGGGCAACAAAGGAGCAGAATGCGCAGCCACCGCAATAAAAATGGTGGATTTCGCTTGGAGTTTAAGATAATTGTTTTACCTTTGCACCGCATTTGAGGAAAGACCGCTTTCCAATTGTGCAAAGACCAATTTGTTGGGCAAATACCAGAGTGGCCAAATGGGGCAGACTGTAAATCTGCTGGCTTAC
>JBJEHD010000009.1:62504-79506 GCA_051875715.1 Bacteroidaceae bacterium | reverse complement strand
ACAGATGCCAAAAAGAAAGTTCGTTTGCGCATAAAGGCCTAATGACCGTTTTGGGGTTAAGAAGAAATGCAATGAAAGAAAATCAGGCTAATTGGCGTCAGATGGTAATGGAGCATATTCGCTTCATTGTGGAGCGTGAAGTGCCGTTCCTCCGAAGCTTGCCGGAGGAGGTTGTTTCACAGCGATTCAACGAACAGCATCGCAGCATAAAGATGCTTGTCGGTCATATGATAGATTCAGCAAGCAACAACCATCAGCGTATGGTCCGGCTGCAGTATGCTCCGCGGTGTGGATACTCCATGCCGAACACAGAGATGGGTATGTTGGTGTTTCCGGACTACACCCAAGACAATGACCTGTGGATTCGCTTGCAGGATTATCAGCATGAAGATTGGGAGGCAATCGTGTGCTTGTGGGAGTATTACAACCTTCACGTGATTCAAGTAATCAAATCGGTGGATGAAACCAAACTGGGCAATTATTGGGTTGACTATGAGGGTCATCGGGTGACATTGCAAGAGATGATCATGGGATATGCGGATCATTTGGAACTGCATGTGTCGCAGATACATGCATTGGCAGAATGCGCAGAATCCCCACAGAAGTGAGAGGCTGGATGGGTTGCGGTGGAGGTGTTGGTGTGATGTCCGATTGTGGGAATATAGAAAAAAATATAAATGATGCACGGTTACATGATTTTTCTATTATTTTTGCCGTTAATTTGAAACATAGTCAAAATATAAGTGCTTAATAGATAGAGTAATGAAAAAGAATCTTTCGCTTTTGGCGGCTTGGGCCTTAGGCCTTTCTGTGTGGGCGCAGCAGACAGATCCTGTTTTAATGCGCATCAATGGAAAAGATATCACTCGTTCGGAGTTTGAATACATCTACAACAAAAACAATTCAAACAACGAACTCGACAAGAAGACCTTGGATGAATATGTGGATTTGTTTGTGAATTTCAAACTGAAGGTGGCTGCTGCCGAAGAGGCCGGTTTGGATACCACGGCTGCATTTAGGAAGGAATTTAGGGGGTATCGTCAGCAACTGGCGAAGGGTTACTTGACAGATTCTTCTGTGGACGAGGCGAATGCACTGCTTTCATATAATCGGATGAAAGAGAATTTGGAAGCATGGCACATCCTGATTCGTCTGGCAAAGGATGCATCGCCTGAACAAGTGCAGGATGCCTACAACCGGGCCGAACGTGCTCGTCAGCGTGTGCTCAACGGGGAATCTTTTGAGAAGGTGGCGAAGGAAGTTTCGGAGGACCCGTCGGTTCAGAAGAATGGAGGTTATTTGGGCTATTTCACTGCCATGCAGATGGTACGGCCTTTCGAAGATGCCGCTTATGCGCTTCAGCCGGGGGAAATCAGTGAACCGGCGCGAACGGATTTTGGCTATCATGTCATCCGGGTGACCGATCGTCGACCGGATGTGGGCAAAGTGTTGGTTGCTCATATTTATAAATTCCTGCCTCAAGGCGCAACCCCGGAAAAGCGTGCGCAGATTGTAGCGGAAATGGATTCTTTGTATGCTGTGTTGCAAGGAGGTGCTGACTTTGCAGAATTGGCAAGCAAGTGTTCGGAGGACAGAGGCTCGGCCATGCGTGGTGGTGAACTTCCTTGGATAGGGACGCATCAGGTCGTAAAGGAGTTTGAGGATATTGCTTTTGCTCTACAAAAAGGCGAAATCTCCAAACCGTTCCAATCTCCAGGTGGAATACATATCGTTAAATTGATTGATCGTCGACAAATAGAACCCTTTGAAGAAAAGAAGGACGAGATCATGCGTAGATTGGCTCGTATGGGCGAAGGGAATAAGGGCGTCGCTGCATTGATTGCCCGTTTGAAAAAAGAATATGGATATGCGTTGGACGAAGCCGGTGTGGCCTCGGCCAAAGAGGCGTTGGCCCGGAGAGCGGCCGTGAAGACTGACTCCACCTTGACGGAGGCTCCGAAGGTCGATGGCATTTTATTTACCCTCGCGGGCGAGAAGTATCCGGTGCAAGGTTTCGTGGATTGGGCTAAAGACGGCGTGTCGAATGTGGACGAACTGTTGAATCAGTACGTGGACAAAGAGGTGCTGGCTTACGAAGACGCGCGATTGGAGCAGAAATATCCGGACTTTGGCCATTTGATGCAAGAATATCGTGATGGCATTTTGTTGTTCGAGATCAGCAATCAGCAGGTGTGGGACCGCGCTTCGAAGGATGAGGCCGGGCTGGAGAAATTCTTCAAGGCGAATAAAAAGAATTACGCTTGGGATGCTCCCCGCTACCGAGGCATTATTCTGCACTGCATCAGCGCGGATACGTTGAAACTGGCCCAGAAGGCGTTGAAAAAGTGTAAACTGCCGGAAGAGGAGTGGGCTTCCATGCTGCGTAGCACATTCAACAATGATTCTGTCACGGCGATAAAGATGTCAAAAGGTCTGTATGCCAAGGGCGACAATAAATACGTAGACAAACTGGTTTTCAAGACGGGTTCGTTCGACCCGATGCCCCAATATCCTCATACAGGTGTATATGGTAAGTTGCTGAAAAAAGGACCGGAAACGTATAAGGATGTTCGTGGTCCTGTCACGGCAGACTATCAGAATTATCTGGAGGCTGCTTGGGTGGAGGAACTTCGGGCCAAATACGAGGTGGAAGTGAATCGGGACGTTCTGAAAACGGTCAACAATCATTAGTAGCGTGTTTTTTTATGGTCTGATACTCGACTCGTGCTCGTTATGAAGGTTTTTCTGGAGAAATATAAGGTTGCTTTGCTCATGATGCTGATTGCATTGGCGGCATGCCATACCGAGCAAGACCATCGGGGCAAGACCCCATTGGTGGAGGTTGGAGGACAATTTTTGTACAAGGAGGATTTGCAGACGGTGATACCTCCGGGAATATCTTCTGCCGACAGTCTCCTTTTTTCGGAACGCTACATGAAAGAATGGGTGGAGGATGCTTTGCTGTACGAAAAGGCAGAGAACAACATCCCGGACAACGACCGCATCGAAGCGCTGGTGGACAACTATCGCAAGACGTTGATTGTTCATACGTATCAGCAGCACCTGATAGAACAAAGGCTCAAGGACGAGATTTCAGACGAGGAAGTCCGAAATTACTACGAAAGTAACAAGAACCTGTTTTTGGTAGACGTGCCGCTTGTTCGGGGCGTATTTGTCAAGGTCCCGCTTCGCTCCCCCGGTGTGAACAAAGTGCGTACATGGTACAAGAAGAACACTCCGGAAAATCGCGACCAACTGGAACGTTATAGTTTTCAGCACGCGGTGGGTTATGAATATTTTTATGACAGGTGGGTGTCGGCCCGAGACGTAATCGACAAGATTCCTTTGACGGTAGACAACCCGGAGCAGTACTTGGCCGAACATGCTTATGTGGAAACAAAGGATACGGCCAACTATTATTTCCTTCATGTGGATGCCTATCTAAGGAAAGGAGAACAAAAGCCTCTTGAATTTGCGCAGACGGAGATAAGGGGCATCTTGTCGAACATGAAGCGGGTTGCCTTCATGAAAGAGGTGAAAGAAGAACTTTATGAAAGGGCAACGAAACGGAATCGAATAATTTACTATAAGCAATAGAAAGATGAAAATACAGATGATCGTACTCATTGCGCTGCTCCTGTTGTCGGGCGGAAGTTTGTGCGCACAAGACAACGTAATCGACGAAGTGGTTTGGGTCGTAGGAGACGAGGCCATCCTCAAGTCTGAGGTGGAAGAGGAACGGTTGCGGGCGCAATATGAAGGATATAAGTTCGACGGGGACCCCTATTGCGTTATCCCGGAACAGTTGGCGATCCAGAAACTGTTTTTGCATCAAGCCGTCATCGACAGTGTGGAGGTGTCGGACTCGGAGGTGATTCAACAGGTGGAAAGTACGATTAGCAACTACATCCGCTCGGTCGGGACGAAGGAGAAGCTGGAGGAGTATTTTGGCAAGTCGATGACGCAGATTCGCGAAGCCATGCGCGAAAATGTCCGTGAAGGGATGACGGTGCAGCGCATGCGCGAACAATTGGCTGGAGACATCAAGGTCACGCCGGCCGAGGTACGGCAATATTTCAGCCGTTTGCCTGAAGACAGTGTGCCTTTCATCCCTACGCAGGTTGAAGTGCAGATTATCACGCTGGAACCGAAAATCCCCGCAGAGGAGATTGAACGGGTGAAGGCGCAGTTGCGCGAGTACACCGAGCGCATCAATTCGGGCGAGGCGCAGTTCTCCACATTGGCCTTGTTGTATTCCGAGGACCCGGGCAGTGCACGCCGAGGTGGGGAACTGGACTTCATGGGGCGTGGACAACTGATGCCGGAGTTTGCCAATGTGGCGTTTAACTTGACCGATCCGAAGAAGGTGTCGAAAATCGTGCAGACGGATTACGGCTATCATATCATTCAGTTGATAGAGAAGCGTGGCGACCGCGTGAATTGCCGCCATATCTTGTTGAAGCCGAAGATTGCAGACGAAGACCGTCAGGTGGCTCTCAGCCGTTTGGACTCCATTGCTGACGACATACGAAACGAGAAGTTTACTTTCGACCAGGCTGCCACGTATATCTCGCAGGACAAGGATACGCGTAACAACCACGGGTTGATGCCGAATCCGTACGACGGTACGTCGAAGTTTGAAATGCAGCAACTGCCTCAAGACGTGGCCAAGGCGGTCGACCAACTCCATGTGGGTGAAATCTCACGTCCGTTTGTTTACACGAACGAATCGAATGGGAAGGAAGTGTGCGCCATTGTTCGATTGCGCTCGAAGGTCAATGGGCATAAAGCCAACATCCGCGACGATTACCAGCAACTGAAGGAGATGTACATCAATAAGCTGAAGGAGGAAAAACTGGAGAAGTGGATCATTGAGAAACAGAAGACGACGTATGTGCGCATCAACGAAAACTGGAAGAACTGCTCCTTTAAGTATTCGGGTTGGGTGAAGTAGGTATCAACCGAGTGTCCTATGCGTAAAAGAAGAATGTGTATAAACGCCGCGAATTGGTGTAAAGCGTGTCTGGCGCTTGCGATGTGTGTGTGTGGCGTCTGCTGGGCCTCTCAGGTTGAACCCAAGAAACCGGAGGAGAAAAAGACATTGGTGTATTTGCTTCATGCCGATGTGCTCCGCTTTGACAAAAAGAAGAATCCGGATGCCCAGATTGTGGAGGGGAATGTCCGTTTTAGGCATGACAGCATTTACATGACGTGCGACAGTGCTTATTTTTATAGCAAGACAAACTCGCTGAAGGCCTTCAGCCATGTTTGCATGGAGCAGGGCGATACGCTGTTTCTTTATGGAGACAGCCTGTATTATGACGGTAATGCGAAATTGGCCAGGGTCAGGGGAAATGTCCGCATGATCAATCGGAATGCGACGTTGAGCACCGACAGCCTCAACTACGACCGTGTGCAGAATTTGGGCTATTATTTTGACGGCGGCATGCTGGAGGACGAAGAGAATGTGCTGACCTCGGTGTGGGGGCAATATAGCCCGGCCACCAAACAGGCGGTGTTCAACTACGATGTCGAGTTGGTGAATCCCCGGTTTACGATGACCTCTGACACGTTGCGCTACAATACGCAGAGCAAGGTGGCGAATATCGTTGGTCCGTCGGACATTGTGAGCGACAACAATCATATCTATTCCGAACAGGGCTTCTATAACACGTCCACGCAGCAGGCGGAACTGCTGAACCGGTCGGTGTTGACCAGCGACGGACGGACGCTGACGGGCGATAGTCTGTTCTACGACCGGGTGAGGGGCTATGGTGAGGCTTTCCGCCGGGTTGAGATGAACGACACGGTCAACCGCAATTGCCTGTGGGGCGATTATTGTTTCTACGACGAGATGCGCCAAAGGGCGTTGGCCACGCAGCGGGCTGTAGCGGTGGACTATTCGCAGGGCGACAGCTTGTTCCTGCATGCGGATACGTTGCGCTTGTTCAGTTTCCATTTGGAGACGGACTCGGCTTATCGGACGCTTCATGCCTATCATCGGGTTCGGGTGTTCCGCCCGGACATACAGGCCGTATGCGACTCTCTGGTGTTCTCCTCGCAAGATTCCTGCCTGGTGATGTATCGCGACCCTATCGTATGGAACGGTGTCCAGCAGTTGCTGGGCGAGGAAATCCGGGTGTTCATGAACGATAGCACCATCGATTGGGCGCACATCGTGAATCAGGCGCTGACGGTGGAACGGAAGGATTCGGTGCACTATAACCAGGTGAACGGAAAGGAAATCAAGGCTTATTTCGACGGGGGCGAGGTGCGCCGTGTCGATGTGTTGGGCAGTGTGCACGTGGTTTATTATCCCGAGGAGAAGGACAGCACCATGATTGGCATGAACGTGTCGGAGACCAGTGTGCTGAACATGTATCTGCGGCAGCGTAAGATGGAAAAGATGGTGATGAGCCCGAAGTCGAACGGCGCTTTGTATCCGATGGACCAGCTGCCTCCGGACAAGATGTACTTGAACAACTTTGCCTGGTTTGATTATATCCGCCCGCTTCATAAAGACGACATCTTCCGGTGGAGGGGCAAACAGAGCGGGCAGGAGTTGAAGCAATCGGACCGGAGGCCGGCTCCGTTGCCTAATGCGGATTTAATTAAAAAACGATAGCCATGGGAATGTTTAGCATACGCAAACCGCGCGGGTTCCATCATGAGTATATTTACGTGGACGAGCGGAAAGAGAAATTGGCACGGATGGAGGAGGACGCCAAGCGGGAAATGGGAATGCTCCCGCCCAAAGAGTTCGATCCGGAGGAAATACGTGGCAAGTTTGTGGCGGCCACGACGCACCTGAAGCGCCGGAAGGAGAGCGGTCGGTCTACGTGGGGATACGGCCGGATTCTGATTGCCATTCTGGTGTTGTTGTTCATTCTCCACTACCTGGTTACGGGCGAGTGGGCGTTTTAAGTATATAATAGGAAGAAAGGATGAGCGATGTAATACGTTTGCTGCCGGATTCGGTGGCGAATCAGATTGCGGCCGGTGAAGTAATCCAGCGGCCCGCTTCGGTGGTGAAGGAACTGGTGGAGAACGCCATTGACGCCGGAGCACGGGAGGTACATGTCCTGGTGACGGATGCCGGACGAACGTGCATCCAGGTCGTCGACGACGGAAAAGGGATGTCGGTGACGGATGCACGGCTGGCCTTCGAACGCCATGCTACATCCAAAATCCGCCAGGCGGAGGACCTGTTCGCTTTGCACACCATGGGCTTTCGCGGCGAGGCGCTGGCATCCATTGCGGCCGTGGCGCAGGTGGAACTGAAGACCCGGATGGAGGAGGACCAGCTGGGAACGCAACTGGTCGTGGCGGGCTCGAAGGTGGAAAGCCAGGAAGCCGTTTCCTGCCCGAAAGGCAGCAATTTCGCCGTGAGGAATCTCTTTTACAATGTGCCGGCCCGACGTAAATTCCTGAAGTCCAACCAAACAGAACTGAACAATATCCTGACGGAATTCGAACGGATTGTGTTGGTCCATCCCGACCTTTCGTTTACGTTCCACCACAACGAAGTGGAGATGTACAGCCTCCCGGCCGCGGGGCAACGTCAGCGCATCCTGAACGTGTTCGGGAAGAGACTGGAGCAACAACTCTTGCCGATGGACCTGAAGACGGCGCTCGGCCGGATATACGGATACGTAGGCAAGCCGGAGGCCGCCCGGAAACGGGGTGCGCATCAGTATTTCTTCGTCAACGGCCGTTTTATGCGCCACCCGTATTTCCACAAGGCGGTGATGGAGGCCTACGAGCAACTGATTCCCGCAGGCGAGCAGGTGCCGTATTTCATCTATTTCGAGGTGGAGCCGGCCGATATCGACGTGAATGTGCACCCGACGAAGACGGAAATCAAGTTCAAGGACGAGCAGGCGATATGGCCCATCCTGGCCGCGGCCGTCAAGGAGACGTTGGGCAAGTTCAACGCAGTCCCGACGATTGATTTTGATGTGGCCGATAAGCCCGACATCCCGGTTTTCGCTCCTCGGACGGCGGGAGGCTATCCATTCGAGGCGGAGAAGACCGACTATAACCCTTTTCAATCGTCCGGAGGGTCGGGATACAGCCCCTCGCGTTCGCAGCAGTCGGCTGTAGGCTGGGAAAGCCTCTACGATGGGCTGACCCGTACGGAACCGAACGACGGACGGTTGCTGTCTCAGGCCGGTGCGCCGGACGCGGAGGTTGTGTCGGGGCGGAAGGAAGGAGGCTTGTATGAAAGCCATTCCGTCGACGTGAGCGTGCAGCACTACCAGTTCAAAGGGCGTTATGTGGTCACGTCGGTCAAGTCCGGGTTGATGCTGATTGACCAGCACCGGGCGCACGTGCGCATCCTGTTCGACCGCTATTTGGAGCAGATTCGTTCGCGGCAAGGAGTGTCGCAAGGCGTATTGTTCCCGGAGGTGGCGCAGTTTCCCAGTTCGGACGTGGTGATGCTGCAGTCCATCTGGGACGATTTGGCCGCCATTGGTTTCGACCTGAGCGATTTCGGCCAGGGAAGTTATGCCATCAACGGCGTGCCGGCCGGTGTCGAGGGGCTGAACCCCGTCGACCTGCTGCACAACATGGTGAACACGGCCAAGGAGAAGGGCTCTGGCGCGAAGGACGAAGTGCAGCAGGCACTGGCCCTTTCGCTGGCACGTTCGGCCGCCATCGTCTACGGTCAGGTGCTTTCGGCCGATGAGATGGCCGGACTGATTGACAACCTGTTCGCCTGCCCGACCCCGAACTACACGCCCGACGGAAAGACGGTGCTGACCATCATCCGCGAAGAAGAAATAGAGAAAATGTTTTAGCATTCAATCATACAGACCATGAACTACGCGATGTGTTACCTGCCTACCATCCCTTTGCGGCTGACGGCCGAGGACGGGGGCGAAATGGCTACCGAACTGTTGTTCGGAGATGCCTGTGTCGTCTACGAGCATGACAAGACGTGGGCCCGTGTACGCAACAAGGCCGATGGGTTTGAAGGCTGGGTCACGACGAAGATGCTGACCCCTGTCGACCAGGCGGAGTACGACGCCTACGACCCGACAATCCAGCCTGTCGTGACATCCTATTATGCCGAAGCGTTTCGGGAAGAGACCGGCGAGCATCTGCTGCTGACGGGCGGAAGCGTGTTGCCCGACTATCGTCCCGACGGGACATTCCGGGTGAAGGACACGCGTTATCGTCTCGCGCCTTCCCATGTCGACGAACTGCGGGGAGAATCGGTGCTGGAAACGGCCGTGCACTATCTGAACAGCCCGTACCTGTGGGGCGGCAAACATGCCATGGGCATCGATTGCTCCGGGCTGACCCAGGTGGTGTTTCGGATGCATGGCGTCCAGTTGCTGCGCAACTCGTCGCAGCAGGCCGGACAGGGCGAACTGGTGCCTTTCTTGCAGGACGCTCGTCCGGGCGACCTGGCCTTCTTCGACCATCACGACGGCCCCATCTCCCATGTAGGTATCGTGGTTGACGGAGGACGCATCCTCCATGCGACCGGCAACGTCCATTTCGACCGGCTCGACGCGGAGGGAATCTATAGCGAGGAACGAGGCTTCTATACGCATCATCTGCGTTTGATAAAGCGGATGATTCCTTAAGCCCGGCGGACGAGCATCAACGCGTGTACACGCGAGGGCCGATGCGTGTACAGACGAAGGCAAACGCGTGTACACGTGAAGGCAGATGCGTGTACACGCGTCGGCATGTGCCTGCGCACTCGTTGCAACGGCGTTGCAACGCCATTGCAACCGCATTGCAACGCTGTTGCAATGAAAGGCCCGAAGCGGCCGACCGGCCTCGGCCACGAAGCTAAGTGAAGTGTGAAACTGAAAACAGAGAAACGATGCAAACAACCATTCGCAGAGCTGAAGAAAACGACATCCCCCGCCTGGCCGAGTTGCTGCTTCAGGTGGCGGCGATACATCACGCCGGACGGCCGGATTTGTTCAGACCGGCCAGCCGGAAGTATACGGACGACGAGTTGCGGTCTATCTTGGCCGACGAGCAGACACCGGTGTTTGTGGCTGTCGACGAGGCCGACACGGTGCAAGGCTATGCCTTTTGTGTTTTTCAACGTCCCCGGTCCGGACACGTCCTCACCGATGTGCTGACGCTTTACATCGACGACCTGTGCGTAGACGAGCATTGCCGTGGAAACCATGTCGGCCGGTCGCTCTATCAGGCCGTCGTGGCTTTTGCCCGCCGGCAGGGATGCTACAACGTGACGCTCAACGTATGGAGTTGCAACGAGTCGGCCTTGCGCTTTTATGAACGGATGGGCCTGCGCCCGCAAAAGATAAGCATGGAACTGGTGCTGTAGCAGCCGGACGGGCATAAAAAAAGCTCCGTAAGCCTTATGGGCACGAAGCTTCTTTTGGGGCGATGGGGATTCTTCCTTATTTCTTCGATTCGTCCAAAGAAACTTTTCTGAATTCTTTCAGCAGTTTTTCAATTTCCAAGGAAGCTTTGCGGGCGCGAGTGCCGGCTGCTTTGTTTCCTTTCTCCATCTGTGCCACGGCATCCTCGTTGAATGCTGCAAATCCTGCCTGGATTTTCTCTACTAACTCTTTCATTGTTTTGACTTGAATAATTTGATTAAACATACCGGTGCCTTTCGGGGCACGTTACCTAATTGGTTGCAAATTTAATTGTTTGTGTCTTTCCCAAAAGTTTTTAGACCATTTTTTTAGTAAATACCTTGAAACTCTCTTCGTATGCACCCAAATGCCGGCAAAAAGGTGCTCGAATGCTTGTTGGAGTGTGACGGGATGTGTAATTTTGTGCACATTCATCACATAACCATACGTAAAGAACAAATCCATGAAAAAGTCCCTTTTTGTCATTTCCATGCTGCTTTGCTTCCTCTGCGCCAAGGCAGCCAAGGTCGATACCGTTTTGGTGAAGAGCCCATCCATGAAGAAAGATGTGAAAGTCGTAGTCGTAACACCCGACAAGCCAGGACGTTATCCCTCCGTTTACGTGCTGCATGGCCACGGCGGAAACGCCCGCTCCTGGGTGGGCATGTTCCCTGACGCATTGGCGGTGGCCGACCGCGAAGGCTTTATCTGGGTGTGCCCTGACGGGCAAAACAGTTGGTACTGGGATAGTCCCCTAACGGAATACCGCTATGAGACCTTTTGCACCAGCGAACTGGTGAAATACGTTGACGCACACTATCCGACCGTCGCCGACCGCAACCATCGGGCCGTCACGGGGTGGAGCATGGGCGGACACGGGGCCATGTACTTGTCGATGCGCCATACCGATGTGTTTGGGGCTGCGGGAAGCATGAGCGGCGGGGTAGACATCAGACCCTTCCCGAACAACTGGGATATGTACAAACAGTTGGGGCGTGAGGCCGACAATCGGGCCTCCTGGGAGGAACACGCTGCCATCAACCAGATTGACCGCCTGAAGAAAGGTGACCTGGCCTTAATCATCGATTGCGGCTACGACGATTTCTTCTTCGAGGTCAATAACAATTTTCACGAGAAACTGCTGCAGTACAAGATAGAACATGATTTCTATGTGCGTCCGGGAGGCCACAATGCAGCCTACTGGCGCAACGCCATCTGGTATCACATCGTCTTCTTCAAGCGTTTCTTCGAACAGGCGGCCAAGGCTAAGCCTTGACGACCTCGGCGAAACGCTCCAGATGCTCGTCGACGTAACGGGCTATCGTCTCCGTGACCTCTTCTTCCATTTCGATGAACGCCTCTTCGAGGTCGTCGAACGCCTCGTAGGTCTCGTACATGGCCATGAACTCCTCGTCCGTCCGCTCGCGGGTCAAGTCCTCCTTGTGCCGGTCGTAGATTTCTTTGGCCTTGTAGAGAAGTTTGCTGAACTCGTTTGCGCCGAACAGCCGCATCGATTTGGCGAACGGATTTTCGAAAATGTAGGCGCCGTATCCGTTTTGTATCAGTTGCACGAATCCGCCCACCATCACCTCCTCGCGAAAGAAATGATAACTCAGCAAGGCGTGTTGGTAGCCGTTGAGCATCGGCATGGTCTGGGCGGTCAGTTCTCCCCCGATAGTCTCCAGATACTTGTCGGTAAACACGCGGATGAACTCGTCCATTCCTTCGTGGGCGGCCTTTATGAGGTCGGCTTCGGGCAGTTGAATCGTAGTCATAGTCTTTTGGGCTTCAGATGGTATGTGACGCAAAATTAGCGTTTTTCTGCAAAAAGTTCTACCTTTGCCGCTTAAAAGGAAGAAAGATGATCGATACCACCGTATTTCAGGATAAGAAAGCCGCCTACTACACATTGGGCTGCAAACTGAATTTCTCCGAAACCTCTACAATCGGACGCACATTGCAGGAGGCCGGATTCCGCACCGCGCGCCGGGGCGAGAAGGCCGACGTGTGCATCGTCAACACCTGCTCGGTGACGGAAGTGGCCGACAAGAAATGCCGCCAGGCCATACACCGGCTGGTGAAGCAGCATCCGGGGGCATTCGTCGTGGTGACTGGGTGCTACGCACAACTGAAGCCGGGGCAGGTCGCCGACATAGAAGGTGTCGACCTGGTGCTTGGAGCGGAACAAAAGAAAGACCTGCTGGCTTATCTGGGCAACCTGGAGAAACGTTCCAAGGGAGAGGCCATTGCATCCGCAACAAAGGACATCCGTTCGTTCGTCCCCTCCTGCTCGCGCGGCGACCGCACCCGGTTCTTCTTGAAGGTGCAGGACGGTTGCGACTATTTCTGCACGTATTGCACCATTCCCTTTGCCCGTGGGAGGAGCCGCAATGGCTCGATAGCCGATCTGGTCCGGCAGGCAGAACAGGCGGCAGCCGAAGGAGGAAAGGAAATCGTGCTGACCGGCGTCAATACGGGCGATTTCGGGAAAACGACCGGCGAAACTTTCTTCGACCTGGTGCAGGCCCTGGACCGGGTCGAAGGAATACATCGGTATCGCATCTCGTCCATCGAACCGAACCTGCTGACGGACGAAATCATCGATTTCGTAGCGCATTCGCGTCGCTTCATGCCTCATTTCCACATCCCCTTGCAGTCCGGATGCGACGAGGTGCTCCGCCTGATGCACCGTCGCTACGATACGGCCCTGTTTGCATCGAAAATACAGAAAATCAAGTCGGTGATGCCCGATGCCTTCATCGGGGTGGATGTCATCGTGGGCATGCGCGGCGAAACGGCCGAGCATTTCGAACAAGCCTATCGCTTCATCGAATCGCTGGACGTGACGCAACTGCACGTGTTCAGCTACTCCGAACGTCCGGGCACGCAAGCCCTGAAAATTGAACCGGTGGTGACGGCCGAAGAGAAGCATAAACGCAGCCAGCGGCTGTTGGCCTTGTCGGATGTCAAGTTGCAAACCTTCTACCGGGCCCATCAAGGCCAGACGCTCGAAGTGCTTCTTGAAAAGTCGAAGGCCGGAATGCCCATGCACGGCTTCACGAAAAACTACATCCGCGTAGAGGTGGATGCCGACTCCTCGCTCGACAATCAGTTGGTACGGGTCCGCCTGGAAGAGATGAATGCCGATGCCACGGCGATGAAGTCCGTCCTGCTGGAGCAAACAACGTAGCACCAAACCGCCACATCATGGAACCCCAAACAAAAACGAAAGTCGGCATAGTGATTCTCAACTGGAACGGAAGCGAGATGCTGCGCCGTTTCCTCCCTTCGGTGATACGCCATGCCACCGCGCCCGGCGTGGAGATATGGGTGGCCGACAATGCGTCGACGGACGACTCCGTGTCGATGCTCGCCCACGAATTCCCAACAGTGAAGGTGCTTACGCTGGATGCCAATTATGGCTTTGCCGAAGGATACAACAAGGCGCTTGCCGCCGTCGACGCTTCCTATTATATATTGCTCAATTCCGATGTGCAGGTGACGGACCATTGGCTGGAGCCGTTGCTGGATTACATGGATGCCCATCCGGAGGTGGCGGCCTGTCAGCCGAAGATTCGAAGTTGGCGGAATCCGGAGCAGTTTGAGTATGCCGGGGCCTGTGGGGGGTTCTTGGACCAGTATGGCTATCCCTTCTGCCGGGGCCGAATCTTCGGAACGGTCGAAACGGACAGGGGGCAATATGACGACATCGTCCCGGTGTTTTGGGCTACTGGTGCGGCCTTATGCATCCGTTCAGACGATTACTGGGAGACCGGGGGCTTGGACGGACGCTTCTTTGCCCATATGGAGGAGATAGACCTCTGCTGGCGCTTGCATACACGCGGCCGTCGGTTGGTCTGCATTCCGCAGAGCGTGGTCTACCATGTGGGGGGAGCCACGCTGAAGAAGGAAAACCCGCGTAAGACCTTCCTGAACTTCCGAAACAATCTGTTGATGCTCTATAAGAATCTGCCCGATGCGGAGTTGAAATCCGTCATGCGTGTACGTTGCCTGCTCGACTATCTGGCCGCCCTCCAGTTTGTCCTGACGGGGCAATGGGCCAATGCACGCGAAGTGGTGCGGGCTCGGAAAGCCTACCGCCGGATGCGCGACGAACTGATTTGGGAGCGTGAAACGGCCCAACGTGAGCGAAACGACCGGGATGTGCGCGTGCCTTATGGCATCCTTTGGCGTTATTACGTTCGGGGTGTAAGGCGTTTCAGTCAGTTGCGGATCGCCGGCCGTTCGCGGTAAAGCAGATATTTCTCCCGGATTCTTTTGTAGGCCTCCAGGTCTGCTTTCCAGCGGGCCCGTATCTCTTCCTCGCTTTTTCCGTCGAGAATGTCCTGCCGCACTTGGTCGTTTCCCATGAGCAGGTCGAACCATCGTGGATTGGCGAAGAATGCCGCTCCTTCTCCCGACAGTCGGTAAAACTGAAGCAGGTATTGCAAGGAGAGTCCGCTTGGGGGCGTTTGGCGGCGCAGGTCGATGCCGTAGCACGTCTTCCCCTGATGGAGCGGGTGTTTGTCGAAACCGGGCAACGGGGTGGGAGTGAAGGCAAAAGTCCCATAGCGTGTGTCGGGTGCGCCTATCGTTTGGAACGGGAAGGTCGTTCCGCGTCCCACGCTGATGCGGGTGGCTTCGAACAGACACAACGACGGGTAGTAGGCCACCGACAGGTCGTTGGGCAGGTTGGGGGAGGGTTTAACCGGCAGTGAATAAGGTTCTCCGTGCCTCCATCCTTCTACGGCGACGACGGTCAGGCGGCATGGCGATGCGTTTCCCAACCATTTCTCCCCTTCCATCATTCGGGCCAGTTCGCCCACGGTGCATCCGTGCAGCAGCGGGATGGGGTCGAGGCCTACAAAGCTTTGGAACCCTTTCTGGCGGATGGGGCCGTCCACGTAATCGCACGGGTTGGGCCTGTCCAGGACGATGAACTCCTTCCCATGTGCGGCGCAAGCCTCCATCACGTAGTGCAAGGTGCTGATGTAGGTGTAGAAGCGGGCGCCAACGTCTTGGATGTCGAAGACGACCACGTCCACGTCGGCCAGTTGTGCAGCCGTCGGCTTTTTGTTCTTCCCATAGAGGGAGACGAGCGGGATGCCGGTGGCAGCATCTTTGCCGTCTCTGACCTGTTCGCCGGCGTCGGCATCTCCCCGGAATCCATGTTCAGGCGCAAACACCTTCTGGATGCGTACCTCTCGCCGCAACAAGGTGTCGAGCAGGTGAGTCTGCCCGATGCGTGAGGTCTGGTTTACCACCAGGGCCACTCTTTTCCCGTTCAGCAAAGGCAGATAAGCCTCCGTCCGCTCGGCTCCGGGCCGTATCGGGGCCGGGCCGTCGGCCGACAAAACCGATGGGAAGAATCCCAGTAGGGCCATGAGGAAACAAATCAAACGTATCATACGGTGGCGCATTGTTTGGGGCAAATGTAAGCAAAGTTTCCGTTTCGCATGAATATTGGCGAAGATGTTTTACCTTTGTGCTCCGATAAACCGATTCCTTTCCCCTTTAATGTAGACAAAATGGATGCACTTGCTTTGATTGACAAATACTATCCTGATGCGAACGAACTGAAACGTATTCTGCTGCAACACAGCCGTTCGGTGGCCGACAAGGCCCTGCAGATAGCCCGTGTCCACCCCGAGTTGGGTTTGGACGAAACATTTCTGGAAGAGGCCTCGTTGCTGCACGATGTAGGCATATTTCTGACCGATGCGCCAGGCATCCACTGCCTGGGCGACAAACCCTATATCTGTCATGGCTATCTGGGGGCGGACCTGCTGCGGGCCGAGGGCTATCCTCGTCATGCGCTTGTGTGCGAACGCCACACCGGGGCGGGCCTTTCGCTGGAACAGATAGAGGCGGGCTCATTGCCGGTCCCCCATCGCGACATGCGCCCGGTCAGTCTGGAGGAACAAGTCATCTGCTTTGCCGACAAGTTCTATTCCAAGACGCATCTGGAGCGGGAAAAGTCGGTCGATGCCGCCTTGAAGAGTCTGTCTAAGTTCGGCGAGGAAGGCGTGGCGCGTTTTCGGGGGTGGTGCGAACGCTTCCTGTGAGTCGACAAGCATCCGGCAAGTCATTGCGCCCCTGCACAGGACACCTTTGCAGGACCACATATCCAATACGAAAGGGCTATCCCTGCCCGGTGATACCGAGGCGGGGATAGCCCTTGTTGTAACTGGCCGGGATGTAGCCTACTTCAGATAGAGGGTGCGGGCGGTGCCGTCGGCGTAGCGCACCACGACGAGGCCCTGCAGGCTACCATGCCAAGGCCGTCCGCTCAGGTCGTAATAGCCGACGATGGGTTTTGGGCCGACACCCGTACCAACGGTTTCGTCGATGCTGGTGGGGTCATAGAGAATGACACGGTCTCCGTATTCGCCCTTCAGTTGATCATAGAGATTCTGACAGCAGTAGATGGGGTATGTGCCGCTATAGAAGCAACGATAGCCTATACTCGTAACGGAGTTGGGAATCGTGATGGATGTCAGGCCGGTGCAACCGGAGAAACATCCTTCTCCTATGTTTGTGACAGAGTTGGGAATGTTGATGGATGTCAGGCCGGTGCAATCCGCGAAGCAGTAATTCCCCAGACTCGTAACTGAGTTGGGAATGTTGATGGATGTCAGGCCGGTGCA
>JBJEHD010000009.1:0-62404 GCA_051875715.1 Bacteroidaceae bacterium | reverse complement strand
AATTCCCCAGACTCGTAACTGAGTTGGGAATGTTGATGGATGTCAGGCCGGTGCAATCCGCGAAGCAGTAATCCCCCAGACTCGTAACTGAGTTGGGAATGTTGATGGATGTCAGGCCGGTGCAGCCATAGAAACAATCCTCTTCTATGTTTGTGACAGAGTTGGGAATGTTGATGGATGTCAGGCCGGTGCAGCCATAGAAACAATCCTCTCCTATGTTTGTGACAGAGTTGGGAATCGTGATGGATGTTAGGCCGGTGCAGTAACTGAAGCACTGCAATCCCATACTTGTGACGGAACTGGGAATGGTGATAGATGTCAGGCCGGTGCAACCGTAGAAACATTCTTTTCCTAGGTTTGTAACTGAGTTGGGAATGGTGATGGATGTCAGGCTTGTGCACTCAGCGAAACAGTCATATCCTAGACTCGTGACGACATAGGTTGTTCCGCCTACAACGATGGAACTGGGAATTACAATGTCGCCAACAAATTCATATTCACCTTCAATTTCATCAGGAACAAATGTCACACTGGCGGTCTTGTCTGTCTCATTTAGGTCGTAATAGATTCCATCCACTTCGACGGATCCCCAGGACAGGGTGACGTTCAAGAGGAAGGTGAGGAGTAATAAAATTTTTTTCATGATGATAGTAAATAAAAAAGGCGTGTAACCATTCTTTTGCTTGCCTTCTACAAAGGTTACCGCCAAGTGACCTGCACGCATAACAAGCACAGAATGGTCCACGCCCGATGAGCATGAACCTTCAGCCTGCTTGTCCTCATGCGTTGAATATTGGCGGTATTCTTGTAGAAGAGAACAAGAGCTAAACGCTCCATATTTTATTCCATGTTCTTGATCAAGTTGTCAGAACGGAAACGCCGAGTTGATGATTGTTGAGGCTGAGCCTCGGTTGGTTTTCTCGTGTGGAAGGCCGGCCTGTGGCTTGGGCATTCCGTAGCGTTTCTGTTTCTTCTTGTTGCTGTCTGTTTCGTATGTCCACTTTTTTGTACGACCTCGTATTCTGTCCATGTCCCCTGTAAGGGTTGCAGGAATGAATACGTGTTCCTGCAATTGTTCCGACTGGCTGCCGGACTCTGCAAATGTATGCAAAAAATCGAAGACTGCGCCCTGTCGTGCTGTTTTTCCTGCGGCGTACCCGCAATTTGTGGTTCCTCATGGCCGGCGGCGGGTAAATGGGGACGCTGCGACGTGCAACGAAGAAAAATGGCGGATGAGGCCCTCTATTTGCTGTAGAATGTGTACTTTTGCCGACCAAGCAAATGCTTTGTAGTTAGAATGCACTTGAAGACCAGAATTACGATATCGCTCCTGCTGATGGGTTTCTTTCTCCTGCTTCCGGGCTGGGCGTTGGCTCAGCGGAGGGGGCGTGTGCCCATGGCTCCTGCCGACAGTGTGGCTGTAGATTCGCTTGTGCATGATTCTGTGGCTGTTGCACCGAAGAAGAAACAGCCGCTTGACGCGCCGGTCATCTACGAAGCGAACGATTCGATCGTGTTCACGCAGGGCGGCTATGCCCATCTGTACGGGCAAGGCAAGGTGAACTACGAGAAGATAGAACTGACGGCCGATGTCATCACGATGAACATGGACAGCAGCACAGTCTATGCCACGGGTGTGGCGGACACGCTGGGTGTCATGCAAGGGAAGCCGGTGTTCAAGGACGGCGAAACGCCGTACGAATCGGAAATCATGCGATACAACTTTAAGACCAAAAAGGGTTTTATCAACAACGTCGTGACGCAACAGGGCGAGGGGTACGTCACCAGCAACGATGCCAAGAAGGACGCCGAGGACAACCTCTACCTGCAGAACGGCAAGTACACCACGTGCGACAATCACGACCATCCTCACTTCTACCTGGCACTGACGAAAGCCAAGGTGAGGCCGAAGAAGAATGTGGTCTTCGGACCGGCCTACCTGGTGGTGGAGGACGTGGCCCTGCCGCTGGCCATCCCGTTCGGCTTTTTCCCGTTCAGCAGCAAATACTCGTCCGGCTTCATCATGCCGACGTATGGCGACGAGATGAACCGGGGCTTCTATCTGCGCGACGGAGGATATTACTTTGCCATCAGCGACAAGATGGACCTGGCCTTGCGGGGCGAGATCTTCACGAAGGGCTCGTGGGGATTGAGTGCACAGAGCAACTATAATAAAAGGTATAAGTTCTCCGGCAACATCAACGTCAGTTACCTGGTGACCAAGACCGGAGAAAAGAACATGCCCGACTATTCGGTGTCGAAAGACTTCAAGATTGCCTGGACGCACCGGCAGGACGCCAAGGCCAACCCGAACAGCACCTTCTCGGCCAGCGTCAACTTCGCCACGAGCAGTTACGAACGCTCCAACCTCGACAGTTACTATAACCCGAACCTGTATGCGCAGAACACCAAGACCTCCAGCGTCAGCTACTCGCGCACGTTTGCCGAGGCCGGGGTGACGCTCAGCGGAACGTTCAACATCGCCCAGACCATGCGCGACTCCTCCATAGCCGTCACTCTGCCCAGTTTGAACATCTCCATGAGCAAGAAGTTCCCTTTCCGCCGCAAGAAGCGGGCGGGTGCAGAGCGTTGGTACGAGAAAATCTCCATCGGTTATACCGGCCAGTTGGACAACCGCATCCACACCAAGGACAATCTCCTGTTCAAGTCCAATCTCATCAAGGATTGGAACAACGGCATGAAGCACAACGTGCCCGTCAGCGCCACGTTCCAGTTGTTCAAGTACATCAACGTGGTCCCGAGTTTCAATTACAACTCTCGCTGGTACACCAGCCGGGTGAAGAAGGACTACGACCCTGTGCGCAACGATGTGGTGGCGGTCGATACGACGTATGGCTTTTATCGCGTCTACGACTACTCGGCCAGCATCAGCATGAACACGAAACTGTACATCTTCTGCAAGCCGTGGAAGAAACTCTTTGGCGAGAAGATGCAGATGATACGCCACGTCCTCACTCCCTCGGTCAGCCTCAGCGGTGCGCCCGACTTCGGTTCGAGCCGCTACGGCTACTACAAGACCGTGACCTATACCGACTCCGAGGGCGAAGTCCGTACGCGGGAGTACTCTCCGTATGAGGGGGCCATCTTTAGTTACCCCGGGAAGGGGAAGCAGGGAAGCGTTTCGTTCAGTTTGTCGGACAACATCGAGATGAAGGTGAAGTCCGACAAGGACTCGACCGGCATCCGGAAGATTAGCCTGATTGACGACATCTCGGCCAGCATGTCCTACAACTTCGCCGCCAAGACCCGGCCGTGGAGCGACCTCTCGATGAGCCTGCGTATGAAACTGACCAAGAACTATACGCTGAACCTGAGCACATCGTTCGCCACCTATGCCTATCAGTTCAATGAGCAGGGGAATGTCGTCGTAGGCGATCGTACGGAATGGTCGTACGGCCGGTTCGGACGTTTCCAGGGCATGGGCACCTCTTTCTCCTATACCTTTAACAACGAGACGTGGAAGAAGTGGTTTGGCCCGAAGGACGACGCCAAGGCTGCGGACGACGGCGAGCAGGACCGTACGGACGAGAAAGCCCGCACGCAGAAGAAGGCCTCCAAGAAGGCTTCGGTGGATGACGACGGCTACATGCCGTTCAAGATGCCGTGGTCGTTCAGTCTGTCCTATTCGTTCAACATCCGCGAGAACACGGCCAAGCCCATCCACGTGCACAACATGCGCTATCCGTATCGCATCGTCCATACGCTCAGCGGTTCGGGAAACCTGAAGATTGCCAACCGGTGGAACATGACCTTCTCGACGTCGTACGACTTCGATGCGCACAAGATTGCTCAGACGACCATGACCATCACGCGCGACCTCCATTGTTTCACCATGTCGTGCAGCATATCGCCGGTGGGTATGTGGAAGTCCTACAACTTCAGCATCCGGGCTAACTCGAGCATGCTGGCCGATGCATTGAAGTGGGACAAGCGGAACAACTCCAACAACAGCAACGTGAAGTGGTATTGACGGGTCCGGCCGATGCTCACCAGACAATGGGCGTCTCGCCGTGTGCCTGCAGATAGGCATTGGCCTGGCTGAAGTGCCGGTTGCCGAAGAAACGGTAGGCCGAGAGGGGCGAGGGGTGGGCCGCCGTCAGCACCAGGTGCCGGTTGCGGTCGATGAAGGCACCTTTCTTCTGCGCGTATGCTCCCCACAGGATGAAGACCAGATGCTCCCGTTGTTCGGCCAGGATGCGGATGGCCGCATCGGTGAACTCCTCCCAGCCGTGCCGTTGGTGCGATCCGGCCTGGTGCGCGCGTACGGTCAGCGTGGCGTTGAGCAGCAGCACACCCTGTTCGGCCCATCGGGTCAGGTTGCCCGTGGCGGGCGGTTCGGTGCCGAGATCGCTGCGTATCTCCTTGAAGATGTTCACCAGCGACGGCGGAAAGGGCACTCCGTCGTTGACCGAGAAGCAGAGCCCGTGCGCCTGGCCGGGGCCGTGGTAGGGGTCTTGTCCCAGGATGACGACCTTCACCCGGTCGAACGGGCACAGGTTGAAGGCGTTGAAGATGAGGCGGCCCGGCGGGTAGACGGGACCTTGGCTGTATTCGCTGCGGACGAAATCGGTCAGTTGCTTGAAGTACGGCTTTTCGAATTCCGGCATCAGATGCCGTTTCCAACTTTCTTCTATGGTTACGTTCATACGGGTGCTTTCCTGTTAATTCGCGGCCCTTTTGGGAGGCGATGTGGCAAAGATATCAAATTTTTTGTAGTTTTGCGGAACTAATCCTAATCTGACAAAGTTATGACGCATTCAATCCTTCTATTCTTCAACCTGGGCGGTGGCGAGTTGCTGGTCATCGTGCTGATTGTCCTGTTGCTCTTTGGTGGTAAAAAGATTCCCGAACTGATGAAGGGCCTTGGCAAGGGCGTGAAGAGTTTCAAGCAGGGGGTGGCCGAGGCTGAGGCCGAAATCAAGAAGCCCCTCAACGAAGACAAACCGGCGGACAAAACCGATACGCAGGCTAAGGAGTGAGCGAGATGGCCGAACTGACGTTCTGGGACCACCTGGATGTGTTGCGTCGTTCCCTCTTTCGTGTGCTGGGGGTATGGCTGGTCTTGGCCGTGGGCTTTTTCGCCACCATGCCTTGTTGGTTCGACTCTGTCATCCTGGCTCCGTGCCACGACGATTTCGTGTTTTATCGTCTGCTGCGGGTCATCGGCGAGCATCTCGACCTGACGGGCGACTTCTTCACGAGCCGTTTCGAGGTGCGGCTCATCAACATCAACCTGGCTTCTCCTTTCTTTGTCCACATGTCCACGGCCTTCTGGATGTCGGTCGTGGTGTCGGTCCCTTATCTGTTGTTCGAACTGTGGCGCTTTGTCAAGCCGGCCTTGTATCCGCGCGAGAAGCGGGGCATGCGCAAGGCGCTTTGGCTGGGCGGAGGCATGTTCTTCGTGGGGGTGGCGTTGGGCTATTTCATGGTCTATCCGCTCACCCTGCGCTTCCTTTCCACCTACGAGTTGAGCGGACAGATTGAGAACCAGATATCCTTGAATTCCTACATCGACAATTTCATGATGCTCGTGCTGGTGATGGGGCTGGTGTTCGAGTTGCCGCTCGTCGCCTGGCTGCTGTCGCTGAGCGGCCTGCTCACGCGTTCGTTCCTGCGCCGGTATCGCCGCCATGCCGTGGTGGCGGTGTTTGTGCTGGCGGCCATCATCACCCCCACCGGCGACCCGTTCACCCTGTCGGTCGTGGCCGTTCCGCTGTGGCTGCTCTATGAGTTTAGCATCTGGCTGGTGAAGGACAAACCGGAGGAGTTATGAATCCTGCTCCCGACGAATTCTATGCGTCGCTGGCCGAGGCGGCTTCCGTGGCCGGGCGTTCGCTTGAGGCCGCCTACCGGCAGATGCGCGAGTGCCTGGAACGCTTGTGCCGTGCGTCCGTATCGGATACGGCGTTGCAGATGACCGACCTGGGGGCCCGGCTCAATTACCTGGCCCGCGAACACGGGTGGACGCGGGCGGAACTGAATGCCCTGCACACCTTCCGACTGACGGCCGCCGCCGTGCTGAACCGGCGCGAAATGCCGCAGGCCGACCTCTTCGGGCGCGACCTGCGGACGGTCTGCCTCACCGTGGAGCGCATCAGCGGCACGCCGGTGCCCGAGTCGTTGCTTCGGTTGTTTCCTTCGTCGGAAGTCAGAAGCCGGCGTCCGAAGGCGGTCCGGTTCTTCAAGCGGCTTCGCGTCAGTTTCTTGCGTGCGGACGAGACCTATCTGTATGTGAATCCGCTGGATTTCGTGGCGGACGACGGCATCCGGGTGCGATATGGCGTGCCGGGCGTGAACGACATATTCCGGCAGACCGTCTCCGTCCTGTGGGAGCATGCCCAACTCAACCTGCTGGACGTGTCGGTCGACGAGCAGGGCGACTACGTGCCCGGTTTCCTCATCCTCGAGCCCGACTACCTGGTCGACATCAGTTCGCTGGCCGAGTGCTTCCGGCCGTACGGCAGCCATCCGGCCAATTATTGGCTGGCACGCCTGACTCCGCCCGAGAATGCGCTTCCGCTGCTGCTGGGTAACCTGGCCAACCTGTTCCTGGACGAGTGGATTCATGCGCAGGGCGAGGTGGACTACCAGTCGGTCATGCAGAAAGGCTTCCGGATGTATGCCCTCGAACTGGCCACGGCTGACGAACTTTGCGACCCCGAGGCCGAACGCCGTTTCTTTGCCGATTGCCGGATGCATTTCGACCATATCCGCACGGTGGTCACCCAGACGTTCCGCCAGCCGGGCTACCGGCTGGACAAGGACGACGCGGTGCTCGAGCCGGCCTACATGTGCGAGGCCCTTGGCGTGCAGGGACGGCTGGACTACATGCAGCGCAGCATGGAGAGTTTCATCGAAATGAAGTCGGGCCGGGCCAACGAGTATGGCGGGCCGGACCACATCGAGCCGCGCGAGAACAACCGCGTGCAGATGTTGCTCTACATGGCCGTGCTCGAGTTCAGCATGGGGGTGGACCATCGGCACCAGCATCCGTACCTGCTTTATACGCGCTATCCGCTGCTCTATCCGGCCTCGGCCTCGTGGTCGACGGTGAAGCGGGTCATGGACGTGCGCAACCGGATTGTGGCGGGCGAGTTCGAGGTGCAGCGTCACGACGACGTGCGCCACACGGCCCTCCGCTTGGGCGACATCAAGGCCGAGGTGATGAACGAGCGCGGACTCACCGGGCGGTTCTGGAGGGACTATCTGCGTCCGCCCATCGATGACTTCCGGACGTCGGTCGCGTCTCTTTCGCCGTTGGAGCAGACCTACTTCTTCTCCCTCTACCATTTCGTCACGAAAGAACTCTACACGTCCAAGTCGGGCGACATCGACTACGACGGACGGGCAGGGGCAGCGGCCTTGTGGCTGTCGACGCTGGCCGAGAAGTGCGAGGCGGGCGAAATCCTCTTCGACCTCCGCATCGTCGAGAACCGGGCCGACCAGCCTCGCAAGGCGTATGTGGTGCTGTCTGTCCCGATGTATGCCGACGACTTCTGTTCCAACTTCCGCCGGGGCGACGCGGTGGTGCTTTACGAGCGCAACGTGGCTACGGACCTGGTCACGAACAAGATGGTGTTCAAGGGCAACATCGAGAAACTGGAACCCGACCGCATCACCATCCGTTTCCGGGCGGCCCAGCGCAACCTGTCGGTGCTGCCGGCCGGGAGCCTGTATGCCGTCGAGCACGATGCCTCCGACGTCACCTTCCGTTCCCTCTACCACGGCCTTCGGGCGTTTGCCGAGGCTTTGCCGCAGCGGCGCGACCTCCTGCTGGGCGTTCGCGAGCCCCGGTTCGATGCCTCGTATGATGCCGCCATCGATGCGGCGGCCGACGACTTCGAGCGGGTGGCGCTGAAGGCCTGTGCCGCACGCGACTTCTTCCTGCTGGTGGGGCCTCCCGGCACGGGCAAGACCTCGCAGGCCTTGCGGCGCATGGTCGAGATGCTGCATGCCAATCCTGCGACGCAGCTGTTGTTGCTGGCCTACACCAACCGGGCCGTCGACGAAATCTGCCGGTCGTTGTGCTCCATCCGCCCGGAGGTGTCGTTCATCCGTATCGGCAACGAACTCACGTGCGAGGAGGCGTATCGGCCTTACCTGCTGGAGAACGTCCTGGACGGATGCCGCCGGCGAACGGAGGCCCGTCGGCGCATCGAGTCGTGCCGGCTGTTCGTGGGCACCGTGGCGTCGGTGTCGACGAAGCCCGAACTGTTTCGGCTGAAGCATTTCGATGCGGCCTTGGTGGATGAGGCCACGCAGATACTGGAGCCCCATCTGCTGCCCGTCTTGTGCGCCAGGACGCCCGACGGATGCAATGCGGTGGAGCGTTTCATCCTGATTGGCGACCACAAGCAGCTGCCGGCCGTCGTGCTGCAGAGCGAGGAGCAGACCCGGGTGAAGGAGCCCGGACTGAACGCCATCGGGCTGACCAACTGGCGCGACTCGCTTTTCGAACGGCTTTACCGAACGTATGCCGACCGGTGTCCGCGTGCGGTGGACCACTTGTGCCGCCAGGGGCGCATGAATCCTGCCGTGGCGTCGTTCCCCAACCGCGCGTTCTACGAGGACCGCCTCCTTCCGCTCGGCCTTCCGCACCAGTGCGACCGGTTGACGCTTCCGCCCGACTATGAATCCCCCTGGCGCGACCTGCTGCTGCGCCGCATGGCCTTCATCCCCTCGCGGCCGTGTGTGGGAGCGGTGTCGGGCAAGACCCATCCCGAGGAGGCCTCCATCGTGGCCCGTCTGGCGGCCGAGGTCTATCGGAGCCGGCCCGAGGCGTTCGATGCATCGCGCACGCTGGGCGTCATCACGCCCTACCGCAGCCAAATTGCCCAGATCCGTCGCGAACTGGCCCTGCAGGGCATCGCGGCGCTGAACGACGTGATGGTCGACACGGTGGAGCGCTATCAGGGCAGCGAACGCGACATCATCATCTATTCCTTCTGTGTGAATCATCCGTGGCAGTTGCACTTCTTGTGCAACGTCATCTACGAGCACGGCCATGCCATCGACCGCAAACTCAACGTGGCCCTGACGCGTGCCCGCCGGCAGTTGTTCCTGGTGGGGTGTCCGTCGGTTCTGAATCACAATCCCATTTATGCCGACCTGTTGCGGTCGGTGGACGTGTGCGAGGTTCCGGAGGCGTAGCGTCGGGGGGACGTTCCCATTCTGTTATGCTTGTCTTCATTGGGGGTTAACCGCGTTCGAAAGCCTTTCTTCGTCTGTGTGCATTTGTCTGTTCGTGCTTTCGGATTCTATGTTTCAAACTTTGAAACGTATATTTCAAACCGTGAAACGTACGTTTCAAACTTTGAAACGTACATTCCAAAGTTTGAAACATAGATTGTGTGCGCCGGGAAACGGTATGCTTTGCATTCGCGGAAGAAGTAGCCGGCCCGTGCCGTCAGCAACAGGGTGAGGCCGAGGGTGAGGAGGTGGCGGCTCGTCATGGCTGTACGGGATAGAGGTAATCCATCTCGGAATTTGCAAGCCGGCATGCGCCCATCGGCGACAAACTCAAGGAACTGAAGGATGTCATCATCCGATGCTATCCCGAGAAGAACAACTATCTGCTGAATGCGGCGTTGCTGGAAATCATTGCGTGCGAGCAGGACCTGACTTCGCATTGCCAGATTGAGGACGACCTGTTCGTGCCTGCCGTCAAACTGGTCGAACAGCGGTTGGAAGAGAAGGGAGCGGCCGCCCTTGCAGACAAGGTGGACGCAGCATGCTGCGACAAGAAAAGCAAACTGGAGACGCTGAGCGACCGGGAGAAGGACATCATCGCTTGTGTGACCAAGGGGATGAGCAACAAGGAAATAGCCGATGCACTCTATCTGTCGGTGCATACCGTGACCACACATCGGCGGAACATCTCGAACAAACTCCAGATTCACACCACGGCCGGCCTGACCATCTATGCCATCGCCAACAAACTGGTGAATATCGACGATATCCACGTGGGATAGGCGGAAGCGTGCCTGCCGCGTGACGCAGGAAAAACAGAGGGGGCAAAGCCGCCGGTATGGCGCTTCGCCCCCTCGAAAGGAATCAGTATAAAAATAGGGTTAAATCTCGATGGGTTTGTACTTCGGAACGAGCGTCTTCATGGCCGTCCACCCGATGAGGTAGGCCACGGCGCAGACGCAGAAGATGATGAAGTAACCGGCCGGCTTGCCCTGGAAACCCATGAACGCCATGTTCGACTCGTCGGCATAGGTGAACAGCATACCCGAACCCTTGTTGATGAGGAACGAGCCGATACCTCCGGCCATACCGCCCAAACCGGTGATGGTGGCTACCGCCGTCTTGGGGAACATGTCGCCTACGACGGAGTAGATGTTGGCCGACCACGATTGGTGAGCGGCTCCGGCTATACCGATGATGATGATGGGGAACCAGCAGGAGTATTCACCCAACGGCTGGGCGAACAAGGCCAACAGCGGGAACAAGGCAAAGATGAACATGGCCTGCATACGGGCTGCATAGGGGTTCTTGCCGGTCTTGTTGATGATGATGGTCGGCAACTTGCCACCCACGATGGAGAGCATCGTGATGGCGTAGAGTACGAAAATGAGCAACTGTGCCATAGGCGTGTCGGACGAGTAGCCATATACGTCGGAGATATAAGCCGGAGTCCAGAAGAGGAAGAACCACCACACACCGTCGGTCATGAATTTGCCGATGGCGAAGGCCCAGGCCTGACGGTATTTGAGGCACTGCAGGAACGACATCTTCTTTTCCTCCTTGTCCGGGGCGGCATTCGTCAACTGCTGGTCGGCAGCCTTGTCCTGTTCGATGTATTCCAATTCAGCCTTGTTCACGTGTGCGCATTCGCTCGGACGTTTGTACATGAACATCCAGAGGGCCATCCAGATGAAGCCCAGTCCGCCGATGACGATGAAGGCCATTTCCCAACCGTTTCCTACACCGATTCCCTTGAAGTAGCGTGCCAGCGAGGGGATGGTGACCGGAGCAATCAAGGCACCCACGGTGGCGCCGGCGTTGAAGATGGAGGTGGCAAACGCACGGTCTTTCTTCGGGAAGTATTCAGCCGTCACCTTGATGGCGGCAGGGAAGTTGCCGGCTTCGCCCACGCCCAGCACGATGCGGGCAGCGATGAAGAAGTAGACGCTGATGGTGGCGATGGTAGCAGCCGTGGCACCGGTGGCGGCAATCATCTCGTTCACATCGTGGATTCCTACTGCCTGTTCGGTGGCCCAGCCGCAAACGGCGTGCAGGCAGGCACCCAACGACCAGATGAAGATGGCCCACAAGTAGCCTTTTTTTGTGCCGAGCCAGTCGATGAAACGGCCGGCAAACAAGTTGGCGATGGCGTAGACAATGGAGAACCAGGCCGTGATGTTGCCGTAGTTGTCGTCCGACCAGTGGAATTCCGGTGCGATAAAGTCTTTCCAAGTGAGGGAGAGCACCTGACGGTCCATGTAGTTGACCGTGGTGGCGAAAAACAGCATGGCGCAAATGGTCCAACGATAGTTGGTCATCTTTTGTCCTGCCTTCTGAAGTGTACTCATAATGATTAGATTTAATTGTGTGAACGTTTTCAAATTTTGGACAAAAGTAGAGATATTCCAAGGTTGGTGCGTTGTAATAATTGGTCAGAATCATGTATTTACTGACACATACCTGTTTTACCGAGGGATAAAACAAAGCATCCCTTCCGGAGATGAACGCCGAAAGGGATGCTGCTGTAGGATGAGGATGGAATGAGGCTTAGCGCATATCCGTGTACTTGATTTCGTCCTTGTCGCTGTACTTCAGGTTCTCACCGCCCATGCCCCAGATGAACATGTAGTTGCTGGTACCTGCGGCAGCGTGGATCGACCATTCGGGCGACGTGATGGCCTGCTCGTTCTGCAACCATACCAAACGCTCCTGCTGCGGCTCGCCCATCAGATGGCAGATGGCGTTGCCCGGCTTCACGTTGAAGTAGAAGTAAGCCTCCATACGGCGCGTGTGCGTGTGGGCCGGCATGGTGTTCCATACGGAACCCGGCTGCAGTTCGGTCAGACCCATCTGCAACTGGTTCGTGCCGCCGCCTTTCACCTTGCTCAGCACAGGCTGTACGATGAGTTGGTTCACGATACGGGCGTTGCTGTCTTCAGCTTTGCCGTATGCATCGGACTGGGCGATGGCATACTTCTTTGGGTCGGCCTTCTTGTCGGTGGTGATGAGCTGCGTCACATACGGTTTGTAAGCCGGTGCCGAGTTGATGTAGAACTTGGCGGGATTGGCCGGGTCGTTGCTCTTGAAGGTCACTTCCTTGTTGCCGCAACCCACGTACAGGCCTTCCTTAAAGCGCATCGGGTATTCTTTACCGTCGACCGTCACAACACCGTCGCCACCCACGTTGATGACACCCAGTTCGCGGCGTTCCAGGAAGTAGGTGATTTCCGGGCCCAATTCGCGGAAGGTTTCCAGTTTCAGCACCTTGTTCACCGGCATTGCGCCGCCGTAGATTAAGCGGTCGTAGAGCGTATAGGTCAGATTGATTTCATCAGGCGACATCACTTTCTCCATGAGGAAGCGGCTGCGCAGGGTTTCGGTGTCATAGTGCTTCACATCCTGCGGATGGCAAGCGGTCTGAACCGTGTAATTCATTTGGGCATTGGCCGTCAGGCTGGCGGCACCCATCATAAGGACAATAGCTAATTTCTTCATGTCAGTTTATGGTTTAAATGATTCTCAAAAATGGTTTTTATTCTTTTCCAGCCACGATGCGGCTGCGGTTGTAGATGGCCATACCCAATGCGATAACGGCCAGGATGCCGGCACCAATCCACTTCAGGCTGTAGGTGAGGTGGAAGATGACCCAGCAGAAGAGACCGGACGCAAAGTCGAGCGCACCGCCTTGGAATCCTTCCGGAATGGCCACGGCAGCGTCGTGTGTGTTTTCATACACGTGTTGGGCAGCCGAGGTGAAGAATCCGGCCAACTCGGTCACGAAGTACAGACCGCAAATCATGGCCACCAGACCGATGATGAACGACTTGAGCACGTTGCCCTTCGTAATGGGCAATACGAGCGGGAACAGGTAGAACATACCGGCCAGCGATGCCAACGGCAGGAACTGGTTACCCGGCAGGACAACGGCAATCAGGATGGTGACGGGGATGAGCAGCAGCGACACGATGAGCGTGGTGGGGTGGCCGATGACCAAAGCCGGGCTCATACCGATGTACAGACCGGTGTTGCTCTTGTATTTCTTGGCAATGAGTTCGCGTGTGGCGTCGGCAATGGGGCGCAGACCCTCGATGAAGAGGCTGGTGATGCGCGGAATAAGTTCCATCACGGCACCCATCTTGATGCCCAGACCCAAAATGGCGGGGATGCCGTCGATGCGAGCCTCCCATGACGGGTAGGACAAGGCACCGATGACGCAACCGATGACGATACCCAGGAAGAGCGGTTCGCCCAGCAAACCGAATTTCTTCTTCATGCCTTCCGAGTCGATGTTCAGCTTGTCAAAGCCCGGGATGAGGTCGAGCACCTTGTTGATGACAACGGCGAAGGGAACGAAGCTCTGGCAGAACGGTTGCGGCACGGAGATGCCGTCCATCTTGTCATAGAAGCCCTGGAACTGTTTGGCCGTGAGGTCGGCAACAACCAAGGTGATGATGTAGCAGATGATGGCGCCGAAGAAGCCCCATGCAATGCTGTCGGAAGCAAAATAGATGATGGCACCGATGAAGGCGAAGTGCCAGTAGTTCCACAAGTCGATGTTGACTGTGCGGGTGGTCTTTGTGAGCAACATCAGCAGGTTCACACCCAGGCAGACAGGGATGATGAAGGCTCCCACCGATGTGTTGTAGGCCACAGAGGCAGCCGAAGGCCAACCCATGTCGAAAATGCCCAATTCCAATTCGTAGATTTCCACCATCTTGCTCAAGGCCGGGCCCAGGCTGCTGGTGAGCAGGGCTGTGACAACTGACAGACCTACGAAGCCGACGCCTACCAAGAGACCGCTCTTAAGTGCTTTCGAAAACTTGATACCGATGCATACGCCCAATATCGTGAAGATGACCGGCATCATGACGGCCGCACCCAAACCGATAATGTAACTGAAAACTTGTTCCATTCTTTGTGTATTTATACGATTAGATTAATGATTTCCAAAGGTATTGTAAGTTTGTAAACGCAAACGGTTACAAAAATACTTTTTTTATTGGACAAGCCAACGGATTGCCGTTTAAATCTTATGCTTTTTTTACTAAACCCTGCATTTTCTGCCTATTTAGGGGTATAAAGGCAGGAAAAAACTAAAAATTACACACGCTCGTAGGCCGGAAATTCTACTTTTGTCGTACATAACGAAATCTAATAATTAAAAACATACAATCATGCATCGAATCTGGACGAATCGTTTTATTCTTGGAGCCGTAGGCGCAGTGGCCTTCGCTTCCGTGTGTGCGCAAACTGTCAGTGACAAACTTCCTTGGTCGGTACGGATGACCCGGTCGGAGATGATCCGTTGCCCGGAGTCGTGGCAACTGGACTTCCAGCCCACGCTGAAGTGGGACTATTGCCATGGCTTGGAACTGGGTGCCATGCTCGACGTGTATGACCGCTACAACGACCAGGAGATTTTCGATTACGCGCTGGCTTATGCTGACACCATGATCCTGAACGATGGTACCATCAAGACGTACAAACTGCACGAATACAACATCGACCGCCTCAATTCGGGCAAATTCCTTTTCCGCATCTACGAGCAGACGAAGGACCGGAAATACAAGCGCGCGCTCGACCTCTTGCGCAGCCAACTCGACTCGCATCCGCGCAACGTCGATGGCGGCTTCTGGCACAAGAAGATCTATCCGAACCAGATGTGGCTCGACGGCATCTACATGGGCTCGCCGTTCTATGCCGAATATGCCTACCGCAACAGCCGTCCGGAAGACTATCAGGACATCATCAACCAGTTTGTGACGGTGGCCCGCCATACCTACGACCCGGTGAACGACGTGTTCCGCCATGCGTGCGACGTGAGCCGCCGCGAACGCTGGGCCGACAAGACCACGGGACAGTCGCAGCACGCCTGGGGCCGTGCCATGGGCTGGTATGCCATGGCTTTTGCCGACGTGTTGGAGTTCCTGCCCAAGCACGAAGCCGGACGCGACACGATGCTGGTGCTCTTCAACAAGGTGGCCAGCCAAATCAAACGTTTGCAGGATAAGAAGACGGGCCTCTGGTATCAGGTGCTCGACCGCAGCGGCGACGAGGGGAACTACCTGGAATCGTCGTGCTCGGCCATGTTTGTCAATGCCTTGTTCAAGGGCGTACGTCTGGGGCTGCTTGACGAGTCGTACCTGAAGGTGGCAGAGAAGGGATACAAGGGCATCTTGAAACACTTCATCGAAGTCGACGAGAATGGCGTGGTCTCGCTGACGCGTGCTTGCGCCGTGGCCGGACTGGGCGGCAAGAACTACCGCATGGGCGACTACGATTACTACATCAACGAAACGATACGCAGCAACGACCCGAAGGCGGTCGGCCCGTTCATCATGGCTTCGCTGGAATGGGAACGTCTGCACCCGTCCAAGAAATAAACCGTCGACTCTGAATGTGGCATATAATATATAAAAGGAGAAAAAGCATGAACAGAATGCAAGCGTGGTGTCTGGCCTTGCTGTTGGCTTGCGGGTCGATGGCGGGCCGGGCTCAGACCGAGACGCTGGCCTTCCCCGGAGCGGAGGGCTACGGCGCTTATACGACAGGTGGCCGCGGAGGCCGTGTGGTGTGTGTGACCAGCCTGGCCGACGAGGGAGAAGGAACCCTGCGGGCGGCTTTGCAGAAAGAAGGGCCGCGCATCATCGTCTTCAAAGTGGGGGGCACCATCTTCTTGTCGCGCTCGTTGGACATCAACAAGGGCGATGTGACCATTGCCGGACAAACGGCTCCGGGGCAGGGCATCACCATCGCCGGCTATCCGGTGAAAATCAAAGCGAGCAACGTGATTATCCGTTACCTGCGCTTCCGGCTGGGGGACATCAACCAGGTGGAAGACGATGCCATCAACTGCATGGGCGGACGAAATGGGAAACCGGCGTACGAGAACATTATCATCGACCACTGCACGATGAGTTGGAGCACCGACGAGTGTGCCACTTTCTATGGCAACCGCTACTTCACGCTGCAGTGGTGCCTGATTTCGGAGAGCCTCCGCAAGAGTGTTCATGCGAAAGGCGAACATGGCTACGGAGGTATCTGGGGCGGCGACGGCGCCACCTTCCACCACAACCTGCTGGCCCATCACGACAGCCGCAACCCGCGTTTCTGCCATCCGGGCATCACGGACGTGGCTGGTGTCATCGACTTCCGCAACAACGTCATCTACAACTGGGGAAAGAACGGCCCTTACGGAGCCGACACCCGGACGGTCAACATGGTGAACAACTATTTCAAGCCCGGACCGGCCACCGAGAAGAATCGCTCGCGCATCTTGCAGCCTTACTATCCGTATGGCAAGTTCTACGTGGACGGCAACTATGTGGATGGTGAGGAAGGTGTCAGTGCCAGCAACTGGAAGGGCGTGAAGCCCAAGGCTCCGGACACGGGCGAGGAGGTGCCGCTCATCAGCCTGATGGCTTTCGAGCCTTTCCCTTACGAGGCCGTGAACACGCAGTCGGCCCAGGATGCCTATCGGTCGGTGTTGGCCGGCGTGGGTTGTTCGCTGGTGCGCGACGATATCGACAAGCGCATCATCAAGGAGGTGAAGAAGGGCTCATACACCTACGGCCAAAAGGGCCTGATTGACTCGCAGGAGCAGGTGGGCGGCTTCTTGATGCAGGAGATGGTGACCGATCCTGAACCCGACTCGGATGGCGACGGCATGCCCGACCGGTGGGAACAGGCGCACGGCCTGAATCCGCAGGACGCGGCCGACGCATCGGCCTGCACGCTGGACAAGGCCTATACGAACATCGAAGTGTACATTAACTCGTTGGTAAAATAGCCGTCTTGCGGCTTGGTAAACGGGAGGCTGTGTCAAAACTGAATGTTTTGGCGCAGCCTCAAAGGTGCGTCAAAATGGTCGAGATGCAAGGCGCTGAGGCTGAGGCCGAAGGGAGTGTACTGGCGTACACGACCAAGGCCGAATGCCGATAGCAACGCCGCAGATTGGCCATTATGACACACCGCCTTGGCTATTATGTTGAGGCAGAGGGTGCTGGACTGGGCATGTAACGGACGGAAGTGTGAAGGAAGACAAAAATTCAACATAATACATTAAAAAGTCCACAACGCCTTGCCTAAATCCGTGCACTTTTGCATCGATGAATTAGAGGGGAAACTCTCACGAATTAAATTTAATAACTATAAAAACACATCTGTATGGATTTAAAAAGTCTCACAAGAAGAGCGTATTCTTTCGTTTTGATGAGTATGCTTTGTGTGGTAGCCTTTGCACAATCCCGTTCCGTGTCCGGTCTGGTGAAAGACGCAGCCGGCGAGCCGATGATTGGCGTGAACGTGTTGGTGAAAGGGACTACGAACGGAACAATCACTGATTTTGATGGCAAATTTGCATTGACGAACGTGCCCGACAAGGCAACGTTGGTTGTTTCTTACATTGGTTATACGACGCAGGAAGTGTCGGTAGCCGGCAAGACGAATGTGACAATCACCCTGGCCGAGGATACCGAGACCTTGGATGAGGTGGTGGTGGTCGGTTACGGCCAGATGAAGAAGAGCGATTTGACGGGTTCGGTTGCTTCGGTCAGCGCAGAAAGCCTGACGGCGAAAGGTACGACTTCGGCTTTGCAGGCTTTGCAGGGATCGGTGCCGGGCGCCAGTATCACGCAGAACGGCGGCCGTGGCGGTGCCGGTTTCGACATTCAGATTCGTGGTAAGTCCTCCATCAACGGCGATGTGACTCCGCTCTACGTAGTGGACGGCATCATCTGCTCCGACATCGACTTCCTCAACCCGCAGGACATCGAGCGGATGGATATCTTGAAGGACGCTTCTTCGACGGCCATCTACGGTTCGCGTGCTACGGCCGGTGTGGTCATGGTGACGACCAAGAGCGGTGCGACGGTGTCGAAGAAACAACTCTCGAAGGCAACCGTGAGCTACGACGGATACTACGGCGTATCGCAGGTGGCCCGTATGCCGGAATTCATGGATGCCGATGCGTTTGCGCAGTGGCGTTTCATGCAGTTCTTGACCACCGAGAATCCCAATGCGGCTCAGCCGATTTACCGCATGGTGGGCGGCGCGAACTACGAGCAGTGCATGATTTATGACGACAACGGTGTTTCTCGCATCAAGGAGGCTTTGCGTACGGGTAAGACCTACAACTGGCCGGACTTGATTACGCAGAACGGACACGAGCAGAACCACTACATCTCCGTCAGCGGTCAGACCGATAAGGTGAACTATCACTTGGGTGTGGGCTACAACGAGAACGAAGGCATCTACCAGGGTGACGCTTCGAAGCGTTTCAACGTGAAAGGTAGTGTGGATGCGAAAATCAACAAATACTTCTCGGCCGGTATCAGCTTCAACTTGACGCACATGGCCGATGACTATGCCAGCGACGACGCCGTGAAGATTGCCTACCGTCAGGTGCCGTTTGCCGTTCCGTATGATGCGGATGGCAACCTCAACCCCAAACCGGGTAACTTCGAGGCATTGGGCTCCAATTCTTCCAACCAGTTCACCGATACGTACAACCCGTTCGGCTATATCGAGGACGATGTGAAGCAGAGCAAGACCTACCGCGCGCTGGGTAACATCTATTTCGCACTGGCTCCGGTGAAGGGCTTGACGCTGAAGACCACCTTCTCGCCCAACTACAGCCGCGTACGCACGGGCGAATACAACGGCACTTTTGCCAGCCGCACACCGCAGGCTTCGGTGACGTCGACCGACGCGATGGACTGGACGTGGGACAACCAGATTGACTACAACTTCACGAAGAACGACCACTCGTTCAGCGCGATGGCTTTGTTCAGCTTGAATTCGTACAACTACGAGAAGTATTACACGGAAGTGACCGAACCGATTGAGGGTACGTTGTGGTACAACCTCGGCACGGGTACGATGCAGTCTTACACTTCCGACTATCAGGAGAACAGCCTCGTTTCCTACGCCATGCGTCTGAACTACTCGTTCAAGGGCAAATACATGATTACAGGTACGGTCCGTACCGACGGTTCGTCGAAGTTCGCCGACGGACATCGTTGGGGCTGGTTCCCCTCGGTGGCTGCCGCTTGGCGTCTGTCGGAAGAAAGCTGGTTGAAGCGCGACTGGCTCGACAACTTGAAACTGCGTTTGAGCTACGGTGTGACGGGTAACAACTCCGGTATCGGCAACTATGCTACGCACACTACGCCTTCCGGCCCGGACTATTACGCGTTTGCCAATGCACTGGCTCTCGGCTACTATCCGAGCGGCGTGGTGAACCGTGCGCTGAGTTGGGAAACGTCGAACGAAGTGAACGTGGGTGTGGACTTCGGCTTCTTCAACAACCGCATCAACGGTACGGTGGACTTCTACAACAAACTGTCGAAGAACCTGCTTTATGAACGCTATCTGCCGTTGGTTTCCGGTGGCGGCAAATTGACGGACAACGTCGGCGAGGTGCGCAACCGGGGTGTGGAAATCTCGTTGAACACGGTCAACGTACAGCGTGGCGACTGGAGATGGGAAACCAACTTCACCTTCGCTTATAACAAGAACAAGGTGCTCACCATCGACGGAGCCAGTGACCTGCTGGTAGGAAATAGCGATGATGAGGATTATGCCGACATCGTCAAGACGCTGCAGGTGGGCCAGCCGGTCAACAATGTCTATTGCTACAACTGGGCAGGCATCGTCAACGACAAGAACATCGCCATCCCCGACAACAAGGCCGGCCAGGCTTATGCTGCGGCTCACGGCATGCAGGTGGGCGACAATGTGAAGTCGGCCGACTACTACTATGCCGTCTATGGCTGGCGTGAAGGTATGCCGATTATCGAAGATGTGAACGGCGACGGTGTCATCGACGCTGACAACGACCGTCAGGTGCTGGGCAGCCGTGATGCCGCCTGGACGGGAAGTATCAACTCCACCCTGTCGTGGAAGAACTGGGACCTGACCATCGGCGTCTACACCAAACAGAACTACAAGGTGTACTCCTCCTTCCTGCATGAGAACTACGACTACGCTTACCGTGGCTGGAACAACCTCGACATGGACTACTACATCCCCGCCGGTACGATTATCGGTTGCGACGGTATCAATGCCGACGGTTCGTACATCAACCCGGTCTACCAGGAATCGACGCACTACGGCGAATATCCCTTCCCGAACGCCAGTGTGACGAACAACGGTGTGGGCAGCCAATTCTACGTGAAAGAAAAATTGAACATGGCCGCTGTGACCGACGCTTCGTACTGGAAGATTCGCAACATCATCCTGGGTTACACCTTCCCGAAGAAGTGGATGAACAAGATCAAGGTGCAGAACCTGCGTCTGTACGTCAACGTGACCAACCCGTTCGTATTCAGCAAGTACAAAGGCTTCGACCCCGAATGGGCCGGCGCAGCGCTGAAGAACGACGGACCGAGCAAGGTGACGTATCAGTTTGGTGTTAACTTGAAGTTCTAATTCTAAAAAAGACCAATCCAATCATGAAAACAAATATTCTTGCATATTCCGCAGTCGCTTGCCTGATGCTGGGCGGTTTGAGCAGTTGCTCGGACTTTTTGGATGCGGACAACAAATCGACCGTGACTGCCGACGAGCAGTTCTCGCAGAAGGAGGGACTCTCCACGCTGCTCAACCAGGCTTATTTCGCGATGCGCGACGCTTATTCGTCGCCCTACATCTTCGCTTCCGGTACCGACCTTTATATGCCGATGCGCAACAGCCGTGGTTCGGAAACCCTCGAACGCTACTCGCTGACGTCGGAAGATGCCGAAGTGACCAGCCTCTACACGCACTTGTACAATGTCGTCAACTCGGCCAACTGCGTGCTCTATTACGCTCCGAAGAACGGCGACTTTGCCGAAAAGCAGGTCTGGGTGGACGAAGCCCGCTTCATCCGTGCCTATGCTTACTACGTGCTGACGCAGCAGTTTGGCGGCGTACCTTTGGTGAAGGACTACATTGCTTCCGCTTCGTCGGACTATCCGCGTGCGGATGTGGCTACGGTCTACTCTTTCTTGGTGGACGAACTGAAGGACCTCGGCGATGGCAATTTGCCTGAGACGGACAACACGGGCCGTGCCAGCAAGATGGCTGCCAAGGCGCTGCTGGCCAAGGTCTATCTTGCTCAGGCCTGGGACCTCGATACGGAACTGACCGATGCCGCCAAGGGTACCTACTCGGTGAAGTCGACCGAACGCTTCACGCTGGCTGCCACGACGGCTGCCGCTGTGGCCGATGCCGTTCCTTTGACGATGCCGTTTGCCGACAAGTGGTCGCCGAGCAACGAGAACAACAAGGAGGTGATTTTCGCCATCCAATACGACCGTGCTTCGATGCTGAACCAAATAGATGGCGGACACTCGCAGCAGAACTACTTCGGTACGTACCTTGGCGCGAACACGCTGGGTGTGAAGGGTATGGCCAACGGCCTTTGCCCAACGGCCAAGACGTTCTACCTCTTCGAGAAGGGCGACGCCCGCTACGATGCCACCTTCATGAAGACCATCTACAACTACAAAGGCGACTGGGACAACGAAGGCTACTATGCTGCCTACAAGGTGGCTGCCGACAAACTGGCCGCAACGCCCATCTCGTTCTACTTCCCCGCTTGGTATGAGACTGATGCCGACGTGGATGCTTACGTGACGGCTCATGCCGCTCAGTTCGTGACGACGGGCTACAAGAACAAGGCTCAGATCATCCGCAGCGCCAACGACGCCCGCTGGATTACCTACAAGGCCGACGGTTCGTTGGAAAGCGAAAACCGCTATTCGTTCACCGAAGCGTCGGGCAAAGTGGGCGCCTTCCCGCCCGTGTGCAAGTTCGACGACAAGGAGACGGACTCCAGCATCGGCCAGAGCAAGGGCTGCTATCGCGACATCGTGGTGCTGAACGCCAGCGAAATCTATCTGACGGCTGCCGAGGCCTACCTCTTGGCTGGCGACAAGACCAACTCGCTGAAGTATCTGAACGCGGTTCGCAAGCGTTCCAACGCTGCCGAACTGACCGACTATGCTTCGTACCGCCGCTACGATGCCGACGATGAGGCTTACGTGGCTGCCGAGCAGGACATCGACGTGGTGCTCGACGAGCGTGCCCGCGAAACGCTGGGCGAATACTACCGCTGGATGGACCTGCGCCGTACGCGCCAGTTGGTCCGCTACAACGTCCGTTGGAATCCTGATGTGGCTTCCGAGGCCGATATGCAGGGTGTGGGCGGTGCCATCAAGTGGCTGCGCCCGATTCCGGCCAACGAAATGGGCTTGAACACCGGCTTGAATCCGGTGGACCAGAACCCGGGTTACACGGCTACGGCACCGAGCGCCGAAGAGGAAGCAAAATAAACATTAACGAAAGGAGATACAAACTATGAAACTGAGAAGCATATTCTATATGATGCTGATGGGTGTGGTCTTGGCATTCACGGCATGCGACGACGATGACGAAGTGCGTACGAAGACCGATGTGCGTGACAATGTGATTGGCTTGACCTTCAGCGGTGCGATGGTGAACGCCGCCAACGAGGCCGCCTTCTGCGACGATGCCGTGATTTCGTTCGCCGAATATACGACCAACGAGAAGACCTGGGCCGTGACCTTCCAGTTCTCTTCGGCTTCGAAGGGACTGAACCTGACCGGTGTGGTGAATCCGGCCAAGGCCAACGAGGACATCACCTTCTCGTGCGGCAGCCAGTATCCGAAACTGGCCGGACGCCTGTCGGGCAACGACTTGATTTTCTATGTGCCCTTGAACAAGGCCGGCACGTCGTTGAGCAATGCTGCCACGGCCGTGACCTACCGTTTCAACGGGACGAAACAATAAAACGTGAGGCAAGCGGGGTGTGCGGCCGCAGGGGCCGCACACCGTCCGCAGCCTTTTAAATAGCAATTAAACAACATTTAATCATTTATTAACTTTAAAAACTTACAGGTATGAAAAAGAATTTACTTTTTGCTGCTGCCTTGATGGCAAGTGTATGTGCTTCTGCACAGGGTGTATGGAAAGCTGCCGACTACATCACGGAAAAGGGTCTTGCAGCTGACGCTCAGGCTTTGACCGAAGGTCAGGAAATCACGTCCGTTCCGGGCATCACGTTCACGGCTGCCCAGATTACGGCCGACGGTACGGGCTGGTTGGCAAAACCGGATGCAGAAGCCGGTACGTTCGAATTCAACGGCGAAACCTACGGCAAGGGTTATGTGCAGGGTACGGTGAACGGTGCTACCATTGGCGATCCGAAGATTCCTTCGTTGAACAAGGCTGCTACGCTCGACGCTGCTCGCGCTGAATTCCGCCCGACGGTTGACGGTTCGTTGGACGTTGCCTTCAAGGCCGGCTGGAACAAGCAGTTCTGGGTAATCGAAACCACACAGGAATTCCTCGAAGGCGACGCGTTCGACGGTACGTTTGCTGCTGAATGGGGCTACAACGCCGGTCAGTACTGGGGCGGCTACTGGAGCACCGATGTTGACGCCGCTACGTGGGGTACTTTCCTTGCTGAAGTTCCTGCTGCTCAGCCTACGAACGAAAACGCTTTCATGGGCTGCACGCTGAACGTAAAGGCCGGCAAGGTATACATCGTATTGGCTACGGGTTCGAAACTGATGCTCTGCGGCTACAAGTTCACTCCGGGCGAAGGCGATGCCATCAGCACGGTAGAGGCTGCCGAAGTGGTTGCTGAATCTTACTTCACGACGAACGGTGTGGAAATGGCTCAGCCGGTTAAGGGCGTGAACATTGTAAAGCAGACGTTGGCCAACGGCAACGTGAAGGTTGTGAAGGTGGTAAAATAATCCACATGGAACAAGGCTATTAGTTGTTACAATTGATAGATATTAGACATTTTTTGGGAGGGGCTGCAGGCATTTGCTTGCAGCCTTTTCCGTTTTCGGACGACCCTGTTGCACCGGTGTTGCAACGCCGTTGCAACGCGATTGCAAGGCCGTTGCAACGCACCGGCCAGTTGCGTGCGGACGGGCCTCCAAACGCCTATACAGACGAAGCCTCTCGCGTGTACACGCGAAGGCCGATGCGTGTACACGCGTGAAAAGGTCAATTATTCCACGTGGTTTTGCAGGGGAATGGTTAATATTGCACATCGAAACCTAAAAACCAAGAACGATATGAAAAACAGACTGGTATGGCTGCTGCTGGCGTGTGTGTGCTGCGTGGCCTTCAAGGCCGACCGCGGAGGCCTGACGATTTACATGATTGGCGACTCGACGATGGCCAACAAGAAACTGGACGGTGGCAACCCGGAACGCGGATGGGGCCATGTGCTGCCCGGATTCTTCAGCGAAGACGTACGCATCGACAACCATGCCGTGAACGGACGGAGCACGAAGAGCTTCATCGACGAAGGCCGGTGGTCCCGCGTCATCGCCCAGGTGCAGAAGGGCGACTACGTGTTCATCCAGTTCGGCCACAACGACGAGAAGCCCGACTCGCTGCGCCATACCGACCCGGGCACGACCTTCGACGAAAACTTGCGCCGCTTCGTGCGCGAAACCAGGCAGAAGGGGGGCATCCCCGTGTTGTTCAACTCCATCGTGCGCCGCAACTTCGGTGTGGACCCGACGGCCGTCCTGGCCGACGACAAGCCCAAGGATGCCTCGGCCGACGACAAGCCCGAAGGCAACCGGCTGGTGGACACGCACGGAGCCTATCTGGAGTCGCCCCGGCGGGTGGCCCGCGAAGAGGGCGTGACCTTCATCGACATGAACCGGCTGACGCACGACCTGGTGGAAGGCATGGGCCCGGTGGAGTCGCGCAAACTGTTTATGTGGGTGCCCGCCAACACGGTGGCCGCCCATCCCAAGGGTAAGAAGGACAACACCCACCTCAACGTATATGGCGCACGCGTGGTGGCCGGCTTGGCTGTCGACGCCATAGCCGAGCAGATTCCGGCCCTGGCCCCCTACGTGCGGCACTACGACTTCGTGGTGGCGCAAGACGGCTCGGGCGATTTCTTCACCATCCAGGAAGCCATCGATGCCGTGCCGGACTATCGGAAGGAAGGCCGTACCACCATCCTGGTGCGCAAGGGTGTGTACGAAGAGAAACTCATCGTACCTCCCAGCAAAATCAACGTCACCCTGATCGGGCAAGAGGGCGCGGTCATCAGCGGGGCGGACTATGCCAGCCGGAAGAACCGCTTCGGCGAAGAGATGTCGACCAGCGGGTCGGCCTCGTGCTACATCTACGGCCTGGGCTTCCACGCCGAGAACCTGACGTTCGAGAACCGGGCCGGACGCGTGGGCCAGGCGGTGGCCTGCTTTGTCAGCGCAGACCGCGCGGTGTTCCGCCATTGCCGCTTCCTGGGCCATCAGGACACCCTCTACACCTACGGGCGCACCTGCAGCCAGTATTACGAGGATTGCTACATTGAGGGTACGGTGGACTTCATCTTCGGCTGGTCGACGGCCGTGTTCAACCGCTGCACCATCCACAGCCTGGGCAATGGCTACGTGACGGCCCCGTCAACCGACCAGGGCCGAGCCCACGGTTACGTCTTCCTCGACTGCCGCCTGACCGCCGCGCCGGGAGTGGATAAGGTCTACCTGTCGCGTCCGTGGCGTCCGTACGCCCAGGCCGTGTTCGTCCGTTGCCAGATGGACGGACACATCGCCCCCGAGGGCTGGCACAACTGGAACAAGAAGGAGGCTGAGAAGACGGTGCGCTACGCCGAATACGGCAGTACCGGCGAGGGAGCCAACCCGAAGGCGCGCGCCAAGTTCAGCCGCCAGTTGAAGAGCCCGAAAGGCTACACGGTGGCCGAGGTACTGGGTTGGGACCCGAACGAAGAAGTGGTGCGCGTGGTGCGTTGACGCGCCGCCGGATTCAGAGGTGGGCGCGGAAGAAAGCCTCCACCTCTTCCAGCATCTCGTGGCTGCAGAAATGTTTTTCCTCCCACAGGCGGGTGACGAGACGGTCGCCCGCCTTTCTTCTTTCCCACACCTCGCGCAGGATGCGGTACGACGCCTCCACGCCGTCCACGGGGAAGAGTTTGTCGCGCCGCCCGTTGAAGAACAACATCGGCTTGGGGCAGGCGATGGAGGCCACGTGCGGATAGTCCATCGCGTTGCGCAGGCCGGGCACGAGCATGGCGTAAGCCGAACCGCCCTTTCCTTGGTTGCCTCCGGGCCGCGTCAGCGCCTCGGTGGTGCACATCCAGCAGAGCGAGGCCGCGCACCGGATGCGGTCGGTGGCGGCGGCCAGCATCCACGAGCGGTAGGCCCCCATGCTGAACCCGAAGCAGCCGATGCGCCGGCTGTCCACCTCCGGCAGCGTGGCCAGAAAGTCGGCCGAGGCCATGTCGTCGGCCGTGATGAGGGCGGCCCACGACAGTCCCAACTGCATCAGGTTGGCCGCCAGGGCTTGCTGCGAGTCGTAGCGGATGCCCTCCTTCCGGCCGCGCTCTCCCCAAAAGAGGGCATCGGCGGCCAGCACCACGTAGCCCCGACGGGCCAGTTCGTCGCCCACGAAGCATCCGTCGTAGCATTTTCCGACCCAGGCTTCCGCTTCGGCCCGCACCGAATCGGGCACGCCGAACGGGCGCACCATCTTCTCCTTGCCGATGGAGAACTTGGCCCCGTGGTCGTGCAGCAGGAGGACGGCGGGGTGGGGGCCTTCGCCGTCGGGCACCAGCAGGTAGGCCGGGATGCGCGTCCAGGCCGACACCTGGAAGGTCAGCCGCCGCGCCTCGTAGCCGTCGCGCCGTTCCGTGGCGACCACCTCCGGGCGGAAATCTGCGCGCGGCGGAGCTGGTTGCAGGCAGCGCATCAGTTCGTTCCGGGCCTCCTTGCGCCAGCGGCCGAAGCGCATCCCGTTGGCCGGCCAGGCCAGCGGATAGGTCAGCCTCGTCAGCAATTGGTCGTAATAGGTGGGCACGTCGCGCACCAGTTCGTAGCGTCTGTCGTCCGTCTGTGCGGACAGATAGGCCGGCAGGGCGGCGTGGAGCAGGGCAAGCAAAAGCATCATTCGTCTCATTGGGTCGGGGTGTGCGGAGGAATAACCCGCCGGCAGGGCGGGCATCCGCACGGCTGTAAAGATAACGCAATTCGGAATACGACATCGCCGCGCGGCCGCATTTCTTTCGCCCAATCCGCCGTATGGCCCGTGAAACCGCATGGATATGGCTGCAGAGGCCGTAAAATATGGGTGGAACATTTTTTAATTAAGGGCTTTTGTCTATTTTTGTCCAACAAACGAATACCGTGAAAGACATGAAACGAATCCATACCCTCCTGACCCTGGCCTTCTTGTGCCTTCTCTCCACCCCGGCCTTCCCGCAGATGCGCTGCACGTTCCGGCATTACTCTTCGGAGGACGGCCTTTCGCAAAACACCGTCATGAGCATGCTGCAAGACCACAAAGGCGTGATATGGCTGGCCACGTGGGACGGCATCAACAAGTTCGACGGCTATTCCTTTAAAACCTACAAAGCCAGCCAGGACAACCAGATTAGCCTGACCAACAACCGCGTCGACTTTATGGACGAAGACTCGCTGGGCTACATCTGGGTGCTGACCTACGACAACCGCGCCCACCGCTTCGACCCCGGCATGGAGACCTTCGAGCAGGTGCCCGCTTCGGGCGAAGGCAGCCGGATGAACATCACCCGTATCCGTGTGATGCCGAAGGGGAGCGTATGGCTGCTCACCGAAAACGAAGGTGCCATCCGGGTGATGACCGACCCCGTCACGCACCGCCTCACGTCGCACGTCTATTCGCTCAAGTCCGGCCTCTTCCCCTGCCAGCACGTGTTCGACGTGCGGCAAGACAGCCGTGGCAACGAGTGGCTGCTGACCGACAACGGCCTTGCCCTGGTGAAACCCGATGCGCTGGAGCCTGTATCCTACTTCATCGAAACCAAGGAAAACGGCTACGACCGCAAACAACTGTTCTACTCCTACCTCGAACTCGATTCGGAAATCCTGTTCGGTTCGGACAAAGGCCGGCTGTGGCGCTATCAGAAGAACGGCGACCGCTTCCAACTGTCCGAATTGCCCGTAAAGGACAACATCATTGGTGTCGATTCCCTGACGGCCGACGAATTTGTAGCCACCACCAGCGAGAGTGGCTTCTTTGTCTATAACCGCCGAACGAAGCAGGTCACGCCCTACACGCCCGCCACGCACCGCGAACTGACCGGCGCACGCATCCTGTCGACCTACGTGGACCGCTCGCGCGAACTGTGGTTCGAACTGGACCAGGCCGGCGAGGTCGCCCATTTCAACCCCCACACCAAGCAACTGAAGCGCGAACGGATGGTCATCGAGCCCGGTTCGGCCGCACGTTCCGAACCCGCCTTCCACATCCACGAGGATGCGAACGACCGCCTTTGGGTGCATCCGTTCGACGGCGGCCTGTCCTACTTCGACCGCGAACGAAACTGCCTGGTACCCTTCTTCAACTGTCCCGGCTCGGCCGATTGGCGTTTCTCGAACAAACTGCATTCCGCCATGTCGGACCGCCAGGGGAACCTCTGGCTCTGCACCCACTCGAAAGGGCTGGAGAAAATTTCGTTTGTGAAGGACGAGTTCGAACTCATCACCCCCTTCACCCACGACTATGAGTCGCTCAGCAACGACGTACGTGCGCTGATGCAGGACAAGGAAGGCAATCTCTGGACCAGCGTGAAAGAAGGCTATGTGCGGGTCTACGATGCCAACCGCCGCTACCGGGGCTACCTCACGGAGCACGGACAGATAGCGCAAAGCGGACGGCCCATGCAGGGCGTGGTCTACTGCTTCGCCCAGACGCAGGACGGCACGCTGTGGCTCGCCACGAAAGGCGACGGCCTGGTGCGGGCTGTGAAAAACGGCAACGGTTACACCCTGACCCGCTACACCTACAGCCCGGACGACATCTACAGCCTGAGCCACAACGACGTCTACTACGTGTTCGAGGACTCCATCGGCCACCTGTGGGCCGCCACCTACGGCGGAGGCCTGAACTACGTCGAACGCGACAAGCACGGCAAAATCGTCTTCATCAACCATCGCAACAACCTGAAGGGATACCCTATCGACCGCTGCTACCGCGTGCGCCACATCACGGCCGACGCCGACGGCCGCATCTGGGTGGGCACCACCACGGGTGCGCTGTGCTTCGAGAGCAATTTCTCCAACCCCGAGCACATCGTCTTCCGTCATTATTCGCGTGTGCCGAGCGACGAGCAAAGCCTGAGCAACAACGACGTCCATTGGATAACCTGCACGCGTGGCGGCGAAATCTACCTGGCCACGTTCGGCGGCGGACTGAACAAACTCCTCTCGATGGACAAGGAAGGGCACGCCGCCTTCAAGTCGTACACCGTACGTGACGGAGCCCAGTCCGACGTGATGCTGTCGATGCAGGAAGACCAGCAGGGATGGCTCTGGATTAGCACCGAAAGCGGACTGAGCAAGTTCACCCCCGAGAGCGACAAGTTCGAAAACTTCGACGAGGGCCGGTTCGAGCGCATCGTCCGGTTCAACGAAGGCGCGTCCGTCTGCTCGGCCGACAACCGTCTCTATTTCGGGACGAGCGGTGGCATCCTCACCTTCTTGCCCGACCACGTCCACAAGAGCACCTATGTGCCTCACCTCATTTTCTCGCGTCTGCTGATAGCCAACACCGAGGTCGTGCCCTCTTCGCAAGGCCCCGTGCTGCGCAAAGGCATCGACGACACCTCCGAACTGGTGCTTTCGCACAAAGACAACCTCTTCACCCTGCAATACGCGGCTCTGGACATGGTCAAGCCCGAGAACATCAAGTACGCCTACCGCTTGGAGGGTTTCGACGAAGGCTGGAACTACGTCGACCGCTTGCGCTCGGCCACCTACACCAACCTGCCGAAAGGCACGTACGTGCTGCGTGTGAAGTCGACCAACGGCGAAGGCGTGTGGGTCGACAACGAGCGCCAACTGCACATCAAGGTGCTTCCCTCGTTCTGGGAAACACCGTTGGCCTATTTCCTCTATTTCCTGTTCCTGCTGCTGCTCGTCCTGACGGCCGTCTACATTCTCTTCACCATCTTCCGGCTGAAGCACGAGGTGTCGGTCGAACAGCAGGTGTCGGACATCAAATTGCGCTTCTTCACCAACATCTCGCATGAGTTGCGCACTCCGCTTACCCTGATTGCCGGTCCGCTGGAGTTCGTGCTGAAACACACCAACCTGCCGGCCGAGGCGCGTGAACAGTTGCAGGTGGTCGAACGGAACACCGACCGCATGCTCCGTCTGGTCAATCAGATTCTGGACTTTCGCAAGATACAAAACAAGAAGATGAAGATGCACGTGCAGGAAATCGACGTCGTCCCCTTCGTTCGCAAGTTGATGGACAACTTCGAAAGCATGGCCGAAGAGCACCACATCGATTTCGTGTTCGAAAGCGAGGTCAAGTGCCGCAAGTTGTGGGTCGACGAGGACAAACTGGAGAAAATCGTCTTCAACCTGCTGTCGAACGCATTCAAGTACACGCCCCAAGGCAAGATGATCAAGGTCTTCATCCACGAAGAGGCGAAGACCGTGGCCATCGGCGTGCAGGACCAGGGCATCGGCATCGCCGAGAACCGCAAGGCGTCGCTCTTCGTCCGCTTCGAGAACCTGATGGACAAGAACCTGTTCAACCAAAACAACTCAGGCATCGGCCTCTCGCTGGTGAAGGAACTGGTGGAGATGCACAAGGGTGTCATCGAGGTGGAAAGCAAGTTGGGCGAGGGCAGTTGCTTCACCGTCCACTTCCAGAAAGGCAAGGAACACTACGACGAGGGCGTCGAGTTCATCGTCGACGACCCGGTTCCTCCCACTCCTTCCGAAGTGAAGGTTATCGACCCGAACGCGCCTGTACCTGCCGCTACGGAGGAAGAGCCCGAAGGCCCCGACGAGTCTCAGAAGGACACCATGCTGTTGGTGGAGGACAACCTGGAGTTGCGCTTCTTCCTGCGCAGCATCTTCGCACCGCAGTTCCGCGTTATCGAGGCCCCCGACGGCAAGGAAGGTTGTGCCAAGGCATTGAAGTTCGTCCCGGACATCATCATCAGCGATGTCATGATGCCCGAGAAGGACGGCATCGAGATGACCCGCGACCTGAAGTCCGACGTAACCACCAGCCACATCCCCATTGTGCTGCTGACGGCCAAGACCTCCATCGAAAGCAAACTGCAGGGCCTGGAGTGGGGAGCCGACGACTACATCACCAAGCCCTTCAGTTCGTCGTACCTGCTGGCCCGTGTGGACAACCTGCTGAAGCAGCGCCGTGCGTTGCAGGAAATCTACCGCTCGCGCCTGATGAGCGACCCGGACGAGGAACTGGACGCCGAAGCCGACCAGCCGGAAATGTCGGCCAGCGACCGCAAGTTCATGGACAAACTGGTCGAACTGATGGAAAAGAACATGGACAACGGCGAACTCGTGGTCGACGACCTGGTGAAGGAACTGGCCGTGAGTCGTTCCGTCTTCTTCAAGAAACTGAAGAGCCTGACCGGTCTGGCCCCCATCGAGTTCATCAAAGAGATGCGCGTGAAGCGTGCTGCCCAACTGATTGAGGCGGGCGACCTCAACATGACGCAGATATCCTACATGGTGGGCATCAACGACCCGCGCTACTTCAGCAAGTGCTTCAAGCAACGCTACGGCATGACTCCTACCGAATACAAGGAGAAGGTGGGCCAGAAGAAGAAAACAAAGAAGCGCGTCAAGCAGGACGGCGCGTCATAGCGGCCCGCCTGCGGCGTTGCCTTAGAGGCTGTGTCAAGATTTCGCATGTTGACACAGCCTCTTTCTTTTTCAAGCCCCGCTTGGCAAGCCGCAACGGCGAGGGGTTGGCTTAAACCCAAAACGGTCATTAGGCCGCCCCTGCGCAAACGAACTTTCTTTTTGGCATCTGTCTTCCCGTTTCTCGGTTACAATGGAGCCCCATTGCGCCCTCAAAACGAGAACACATCTGCTCAAAAATAGAAGTTGTTATCATCATAACGCGAATGACCGTTTTGGGTTAAATGCAGAGCGGGGGTGTGTCGACCGACACACCCCCGCTCGCATTAGTTATGATGCGTGAACTTATTCAGCGCAAGAGCCCCAGTTTTCAGCAGCCAAACGCTTGTAGCTGTTGTAGCGCCACTTCGCGTTGTCTTCGGCAGCCTGGAACAGTTCTTCGGCTTCTGCCGGATACTGCTTCATGACGGAAGCGTAGCGAACCTCGCCCTTCAAGAAGTCCTTGAAGCCCGTCCAATCCGGTTCTTTCGAGTCGAGCGTGAACGGATTCTTGCCTTCTGCTTCGAGAGCCGGGTTGTAACGCCACAAGTGCCAGTAACCGCAAGCAACGGCCTTGGCCTCTTCGGCCTGCGACTTGCCCATGCCCACCTTCAAACCGTGGTTGATACACGGAGCGTAAGCGATGATGAGCGACGGACCGGGATATGCTTCGGCTTCGCGCAGGGCCTTCAGGGTCTGAGCCTGGTCGGCACCCATGGCGATTTGAGCCACGTAAACGTAACCGTACGTCGTAGCCATCAAGCCGAGGTCTTTCTTGCGTACACGCTTGCCGGCAGCGGCAAACTTGGCGATGGCACCCACCGGAGTAGCCTTCGACGACTGTCCACCCGTGTTCGAGTAAACCTCCGTATCCAGCACGAGGATGTTGACATCCTTACCGGAAGCGATGACGTGGTCGAGACCACCGTAACCGATATCGTACGAAGCACCGTCGCCACCGATAATCCACTGGCTGCGCTTCACGAGATACTGAGACAGTTCGGCAATCTGCTTGCAGTGGTTGCAGCTTCCCTTGGCAGCCTCTACCATCGGGATGATCTTCTCGGCCAGTTCTTTGCTCTTGTCGGCGTCGTTGCGGTTCTCAATCCATTCCTTGAATACTTCCTTGTATTCAGCCGGACAGCATTCTGCCTCGATGGCTTCGGTCATCACCTTCACGATGCGGGCACGCATCTTCTCGTTGGCGAGTTCCATACCCAGACCGAATTCGCAGAAGTCCTCAAACAAGGAGTTTGCCCATGCCGGACCGTGACCCTTCTCGTTCTTGGTGTACGGAGTCGAGGGAACGGAGCCGGAGTAGATGGACGAGCAGCCGGTAGCGTTGGCCACCATTTCGCGGTCGCCGAAGAGTTGCGTAATCAACTTCACGTACGGAGTTTCGCCGCAGCCAGAGCATGCACCCGAGAACTCGAAGAGCGGAGTGGCGAACTGCGAGTTCTTCACGTTGGCCTTCGTGTCTACGAGGTGTTGCTTTGTCTTCACGTTTTCTACACAGTACGTCCAGTTGTCGGCTTCGGCCAACTGGCTTTCGAGGTGTTTCATCACCAAAGCCTTGCCGCCCTTCTTCGGATTGCCCGGACATACGTCGGCGCAGTTGCCGCAACCGAGGCAGTCCATTACGTCTACCTGCATGCGGAACGTCATGCCGTCGAATACTTTGCCCACAGCCTTGAGTTGTGCAAAGTTGGCACCCTTCTGCTCTTCGGCATCGAGTACGAACGGACGGATGGCAGCGTGCGGACAAACGTAAGCACACTTGTTACACTGGATACAGTTTTCGGGGTTCCATTCCGGAACGAAGGCGGCTACACCACGTTTTTCATACTTGGCCGTACCGGCTTCCCACGTACCGTCTTCGATGCCCTTGAAGGCCGATACCGGCAGCAAGTCGCCGTCCTGTGCGTTGATCGGACGAACTACCTCGTTGATGAATGCCGGATCGTTGTTGGCAGCCTTTTCGTCGTCGGCCAGGTTAGCCCATGCCGGATCAATGGTCAACTGCTTGTATTCGCCACCGCGGTCAACGGCTGCATAGTTCTTGTTGACCACGTCTTCGCCCTTCTTGCCGTACGACTTCACGATGAACTTCTTCATCTGCTCTACAGCCAGGTCAACGGGGATGACGCCCGTGATGCGGAAGAATGCCGACTGCAGGATGGTGTTGGTGCGGTTGCCCAGACCGATTTCCTGTGCAATCTGCGTAGCGTTGATGTAGTAAACCGTGATGTTGTTCTTGGCGAAGTATTTCTTCACGCGGTTCGGCAGGTTCTTGGCCAGTTCTTCGCCTTCCCAGATGGTGTTGAGCAGGAACGAACCGTTCTTGCGCAGACCGCGGGTCACGTCGTACATGTGCAGGTAAGCCTGAACGTGGCAAGCCACGAAGTTAGGCGTGTTCACCAAGTAGGTCGAGCGGATGGGCGTGTCGCCGAAGCGCAGGTGCGAGCAGGTGAAACCACCGGACTTCTTCGAGTCGTACGAGAAGTATGCCTGGCAGTGCTTGTTGGTGTTGTCGCCGATGATTTTCACGGAGTTCTTGTTGGCACCTACCGTACCGTCGGCACCCAGACCGTAGAATTTGGCTTCGAACATGCCTTCGCCGCCTACGGCGATTTCTTCTTCTTGCGGAAGCGAAGTGAAGGTCACGTCGTCGACGATACCGATGGTGAAGTGGTTCTTCGGCATCGGCAGAGCCAGGTTCTTGTATACGGCGATGATTTGTGCCGGAGTGGTGTCTTTCGAGCCCAGACCATAGCGTCCGCCGATGATTTCGGGGGCATCGGCCTGTCCGTAGAAGCAGTCTTTCACATCGAGGTACAACGGTTCGCCGTTGGCACCCGGTTCCTTCGTACGGTCGAGTACGGCGATGCGTTTGGCCGTCTTAGGCACGGCAGCCAGGAAGTGCTTTGCCGAGAACGGACGATAGAGGTGAACGGCTACGAGGCCGACCTTTTCGCCCTGTGCGGTGAGGTGGTCGATGACTTCGCGGATGGCTTCCGTCACCGAACCCATGGCGATGATGACGCGGTCTGCGTCGGGTGCGCCGTAATAGTCGAACAAGCCGTATTTGCGGCCGGTGATTTCCGAAATCTTTTCCATGTACTCTTCTACGATGGCCGGAACGGCGTCATAGAAGTTGTTGCACGATTCGCGGTGCTGGAAGAAGTGGTCCGGGTTTTCGGCCATACCGCGCATAACCGGGTTCATCGGGTTGAGTGCGCGGGCGCGGAACTCAGCCAGGGCTTCCTGGTCGATGAGCGGAGCGAGGTCTTCGTTCTCCAACTTCTCAATCTTCTGGATTTCGTGCGACGTACGGAAGCCGTCGAAGAAGTTCATGAACGGAACGCGTGCTTTCAGCGTAGCCAGGTGAGCCACTCCGGAGAGGTCCATTACTTCCTGTACGGAACCTTCGGCCAGCATGGCGAAGCCGGTCTGGCGGCACGACATCACGTCTTGGTGGTCGCCGAAGATACACAGGGCGTGCGAAGCCAGCGTACGGGCGGAAACGTGGAACACGCAAGGCAGGTTTTCACCGGCAATCTTGTACATGTTCGGGATCATCAGCAACAGACCCTGCGAAGCCGTGTACGTCGACGTCAGCGCGCCAGCCTGCAGCGAACCGTGAACCGCACCTGCGGCACCGGCTTCCGACTGCATTTCCTGTACCAATACTGTTTCGCCGAAGATGTTCTTCCGACCTGCGGCGGCCCATTCGTCTACGTGTTCAGCCATCGTGGACGACGGAGTGATCGGGTAGATGGCAGCCACTTCAGAGAACATATACGAGATATGCGCAGCTGCTTCGTTACCATCACACGTGATAAACTTTTTTTCTTTAGCCATAATTTTGTTGTTAATAAATAAGTAATTAAAACACGTTAATTCATTCTAATAGAGGAAACCAAACAACCATAGCGGGATTTGGTTCCCGTGGCCCACCTCGGCCTTCTGCAGGGCATAGACCATGTTGGGGTTGTTTTTCGGCCGGAATCCCTCGGCGCAGATGCGGAAGGGGATGTGTTCGTCCACCAGGAACGACGTTCCCTTGTCGCCCTTGTTCAGCCGGTGGTCTTTGTAGAGCGTGTTGAGGAAGAAGGTCTCCAGCACGTCCTGCACGTCCACCTTGACCGGATAGATGGAATACATCAGGTTGGTGTTGTGCATCATGATTTTGGCCGGTTTTTTGGGGAACTCCTCTCCTTTGGGGTACACCATGTTGATGAGTCGTGCGTCGCGCAGGTATTTGATGTAGTTCATCACCGTGGCGCGCGAGGTCTGGATGTCGGCGGCCAGTTGGCTTACGTTCGGGGCCACCGGGCCGTCCACCGCCAGCAGGTAGAGTAGTTTCTTTATCTTCGAGAGGTATTTCAGTTCGATTTGTTTGATGAGCAGGATGTCCACTTCCACCATCATGTTCATCGTCTTGAGCAGGTTCTCCGAGAAGTTCCGTTTCTCCAGAAAGAAGGGGTAGAACCCGTGGTGCAGGTAGTCCTGGAAGTGGTCCAGCGGTTTGGCTTTCGGCAGGATTTCCTTGACGATTTGTTCGTGGTGGCGCAGGATGTCCTCCAGCGTGTAGGGGGCGAAATGGTTTCCCGTCTGCAGGTTGAGGAATTCGCGGAAGGAGAAGCCCCGCAGGTTGTACGAGCGTACGATGCCGGACAGTTCGATGTTTTCTTCTTTCAGCCGCATGACGGACGACCCCGTGAATACGATTTTCAGGTTCGGAAAGCGGTCGTAGCACATGCGCAGTTCGCGGCTCCAGTTCGGATGCTTGAACACCTGGTCGATGAGCAACACCTTGCCCCCGTTCTTCTGAAACTCGTAGGCAAAGTCCACGATGGAATGCTCCGAGAAATAGAAGTTGTTCATGTTGATGAAGAGGCACGAACGATCTGTCCCGAACTTTTCTTTGGCATATTGCAGGAGGAAGGTGGTCTTTCCCACACCTCGTGTACCCTTGATTCCGATGAGGCGGTCATTCCAGTCCACTTCGTCCATCAGGTTGCGACGTACGGGTGCATCCGTATGCTCAACCAGGTAATTGTGTGTTCTGAAGAATGCTTCCATCGTATTGGGGTTATAATTGTGTGCAAATATAACGACATTTCCTCAAATTGCAAACTGGACATGACAAAATATACATGGAAATTCACCGCTGCTGTTCAATGGGTCAGGATGCAGGTTTGCACGGTCAGGTGTGTGCCGTCGCGGCCGGTCAGCAGCAGACGGTAGCAGCCTGCGGGCAGCGAGGCCGGCAGGTGCAGGACGGGGGCGTAGGGCATCCGGGCCTTGACGAGGCCGCATACGTCCGTGATAATCACTGTCCGGGCTTCCGGTGCGGCAGGAAGGTGCAACTCTCCGCCCGTCCGGGCGGCCAGTGCTTGCGTAGCGGGCTGGAGTTGCTGCAAGGGCTCGCTCTCCTGGCCGTAGCGGTCGAAGGTGCTTACGGCATAGAAACGGCGGCGCTGTGTGGGGTAGATGTATCGGTGGGTATAGGCGGGCGCGCCGACGTGCGTGCTGACGATGCAGGAGGCTTCGTGGGTCGGGACGGGCCATGTGTCCGAGGCGTAAACCACGTAGCGCACCTCCCGTTCGGCCGAGGTGGGGCTCGGTTTCCAGGTCAGGCGTGTCGTTGTACCATCGTCATCGACACGCAGGCAGTGTGGTGGCAGCGGGGAGTTGATGCTTGCACGCGGCGTGGCAGGCGGCAGGGCCGGACAGGCGTAAAGGTCGGTCGCCAGGCGTCGGTGTATGCCTTTGACGTCATTTGCCAGATAGCGTGCGCGGTAGAGGGCTTGGCCGTCCATGCCGGACAGGCGGGCCGTGTGTATCTGCCGCTCGATGTCGGCAGTTTCCCAGTCGGCATCTTTGGGGTCCAGACGGTAGAGCCCCAGCCCGGGTATCATCCATCCGTCGTGGCGGTGTGCCAGCCAGTCGAAGGCCGGGCCGAAGAAGGCCTCGTCGCGTACGTACAGCATGGGGGTCACGCCGTCCACCCATCCCTCGCGCAGCCAGCGTTCGGCGTCTTGGTAGACGGTGTGGTAGGCGTTCCATGTGCCGTCGGCCCGTCGGCCCACGGTGGCGCACGTCAGTTTCAGCCAGGGTTTGCGGCTCCGTACGGCAAGGGCGATGCTTTCCACCAGTGCCGTCAGGTTTCCGCGCCGCCAGTCGGCTATCGTCTGTCCCTGTCCGTAAGTGCGGTAGGTGCGGCCGTCGCCGAAGCCTTGTGGTTGGTCCGGGTATCGGATGTAGTCCAGGTGGATGCCGTCCACGTCGTATCGTTCTGCCACCTCCGTGACCAGGCGAGTCAGATAGTCGCGTGCGGCCGGCTCGCCGGGGTTGAGAAACCATTCTCCACGGTGGTGGATGCAGAGGCCCGGCCTCCGGCGTACTATCGAACGGTTCCCCTGTCGCCGAACGAGGCGGTCCGAACCCAGCGGCATCGTTACCATCCAGGCGTGCAGTTCCAGTCCGCGTCGGTGACATTCGTCGATGGCGAAGGCCAACGGGTCGTAGGCCATCCGGCCGCTTCCTTTCGGGTCGAAGCATTCGGCCGGAGATTCGAGGTCAGAGCGGTAGGCCACATCACCTCGCAGACGCACCTGTAGCATCACGGTGTTCAGGTTTGCTTCGACGCAGCGGTCCAGCAACCGTCGTAATTCGTCCTGCTGGCAGCGCATGTCACGGTCCGTTCGGGCCGGACACGAAGGCCAGTCCAGCCCGTACACCGTCGCCACCCATACGGCCCGCATCTCCCGCTTGGGTTGTGCGGAAGCGTAGGCGAAGGCGGTCAGGGCCAGCAGCAGGCCCATCCATAGTCGGCGTGCGTTCATTCTTGTCCTTGGATTTGGTTTTGCAGGGCGAAGATAGGTCAAATCGGGCTATCCTCTTTTGCCTGTGTGCTGTTTTTTTGCCTTTTTTATCGGACGGGTCTATGTTCTCTCCTATTTATATACATGTTGCCAGTGGATGCCTTTGCTTGCAGTTTGGCCTGCCCCGCCTTCCGGGCCGACTGTCTACGAGCTCCGGAGTAGATACCCTCGCGGGCCGATGCGAGTACCCTCGTGGCTTCGTGTGAGTACCCTCTTGAGCCTGAGAGGGTATGCTCCCTGACTATGACTGATTTTACTGTTTTTTCCCCGTATGCTTTCCAATTTATGCAAAAAAGTTCTACAAATTTGTCTTCCTTCCGAAAAAGCCTATCTTTGCAGGAAAAACAAGTAGGGACGTATGATAACATTTCTGGTCGCGCTGGTCTGTTTGGTGGCCGGCTACTTTGTGTACGGTAGGGTTGTGGAGCGCTTGTTCGCGCCCGATGCCGGGCGGAAGGTGCCCGCTGAGGCGATGGCCGACGGTGTGGACTATGTGGCCATGCCCACGTGGAAGGTGTTCATGATTCAGTTCTTGAACATTGCCGGATTGGGACCGATATTCGGCGCCATCATGGGGGCGAAGTTTGGCGTGGCCTCCTACTTGTGGATTGTGTTCGGCAGCATCTTTGCCGGAGCGGTCCACGACTATCTCTCCGGCATGCTCTCTGTGCGCCACGGGGGTGCCAGCCTGCCCGAACTGGTGGGATGCTACCTGGGCGGCAGTTTGCGTCAGGTGCTGCGTGTGTTTTCGGTGCTGCTGTTGGTCCTGGTGGGTGTGGTGTTTGTGGCCGGTCCGGCCAAATTGTTGGCCAACCTGACGCCGGACACGTGGGGCTTCACCGTGTGGGCCGCGCTGATTTTCGCCTATTATGTGATAGCCACCTTCCTGCCTGTTGACAAGGTCATCGGCCGCGTCTATCCGTTGTTTGCGTTTGCCTTGCTGTTCATGGCGGTGGGCATCGGAGCGATGCTGCTGTGGCATTGGCCAGCTCTGCCCGAACTGACGGATGCCGGTGCGTTGTCCAGCCAGCACCCTGACGGGGTGCCCGTCTTCCCGATGATGTTCGTGTCCATCGCTTGCGGTGCCATCTCCGGGTTTCATGCCACGCAGTCGCCCATGATGGCACGGTGCATGAAAAACGAACGATACGGCCGACCGGTGTTCTACGGCGCCATGATAGCCGAAGGCATCGTGGCCTTGATATGGGCCGCTGCGGCCACTTACTTTTTTGGTCAGCATGGGATGGACGAACAGAACGCCGCCGTGGTGGTGAACGACATTGCCGGCCAGTGGCTGGGAGGCGTGGGCGCCTTGCTGGCCTTGTTTGGCGTGGTGGCTGCCCCTATCACGTCCGGCGACACGGCCTTCCGTTCGGCCCGGCTCATCGTGGCGGACTTTCTGCACGTCGACCAGAAGAAGATCTGGCGTCGGCTGGCCATATCCGTCCCCTTGTTCGCCGCCGGCCTGGCGTTGATGCAAATCCACTTCGACGTGTTGTGGCGCTATTTTGCGTGGTGCAACCAGACACTGGCCGTTTTCACCCTTTGGGCCGCCACGGTCTATCTGGTGCGCGAAGGCAAGAACTGCTGGATTACTCTGCTGCCCGCCTTGTTCATGACGGCCGTGTGCAGCACTTATATATGCATCGCCCCCGAGGGGCTTAGGCTGGCTCCCTGGCTGTCGTACGGCATCGGTGGGCTCTGCACGGTGGCGGCTGCGGCGTATTTTGCAACCTGGTTTAACAAACAAAGGAGGAACAGATGAAGAAACTCAAGAAATCGACCTGGCTCATCAGCCTGCTGCTGGTGTATGTGACGGCGATGGCCGTCTATTTCCTGCCCCGCAACACGCAGACGGGCGATATGGAAAAGAAACTCACGGTGTTTGGAGCCTATGTCATCGTGGCGTTACTTTGGTTCGTGCTGCGGCGGAAAGAACGGCTGGCGGCCGAACGCGAACGCGACATCGCCGAGGCGGACAAGAAGAGACGAGAACAAAATCAACCCCAAAAATAAGAAAGGAAACAGAACGATGAAGAAAACAGTTATGTGCATGCTCTTGCTGCTGCTGGCCGTGGGCGCACAGGCACAGTTCGAGAAAAACAAGTGGTTTGTGAATACCTCGCTGACGGGCCTTGGCCTGTCGTATAGCGGAAGTGAGAAAACGCGTTTCGGTTTCGATGCGCAGGTGGGCAATTTCCTCACCGACAATACGGCCTTGCTGGTGCGCGTCGGGGGCGACTACGGAAAGCGGATGCTGAACCACACCCGTCTGGGCGTGGGCGGACGTTACTATTTCGACCGGGTGGGCATCTTCCTGGGCCTTGGCCTACATTATGGCCTGCTGGGTAAGGAAGCAGCGGAACGGAGCGACTTCGGCCTCGGTGCGGAAGTGGGTTATGCGTTCTTCTTGAGTCGTACGGTGACGCTGGAACCTGCCATCTACTACGACCAGAGCCTCCTGCATCACAAGGACTACAGCAAGGTGGGCCTCAAGTTGGGCTTCGGCTTCTACTTCTGATGCCTCGAAGGCAATACGGAACATTGGAACAGCCGGTCGGCGCACGCATACCCCTCGTCATAGAGGGCGCGTAGCCGATCGGTGTTTTTTTCGATGCGGTCCACCTCGACGGGCCGTTCCGGACGGATGGCCAGGATGCGTCCTTCGTCTTCCATCCGTTCCACCAGCGCCAGCTGTTCGTTGTAGACGCGGCAGCGGTTGCTCAGGGCGACGCGCAGGCGCGGGAACTGCCGGTAGATGAAGTGGGGCACGCGGATGTCCCGTTCCGTTTTCCGATAACCTCGATTGCGGGTAAGCACGACTACACAGCGGTCATATCCGTCGGACATGGCACGCTGAAGGGGGATGGAGTCGACAATGCCGCCGTCCAGCATGGGCACGCCGTCGATGCGCACGATGGGGCAGACGTAAGGCAGGCTGCACGAGGCCCGGGCGATGTCGACCAGTCGCTGCGGGTCGGACTTCTCCTCCCAGTAGTCGGCCCGTCCGGTCAGACAGTTGGTGGTCACCATGACGAACCGTTCGCCGGAGTGGAAATAATAGTCGTAGTCGTAAGGCAGGATGTGCTGGGGAAACTCGCCGAACAACAGGTCGAAATCCATGATGTTGCGCTTGGTCAGCAGGTGACGCAGACCGATGTAATGGTAGCGGTCCAGCAGGTCGATGTTGCTGTATTTGGCCCGTCCGCGCTGGTTCGACATATAGGATAGCCCGTTGCACGCACCGGCCGATACGCCGATGGCGTAGGGAAAACGCAGGCCATGGTCCATGAAGCAGTCCAATACACCGCAGGTGAATACACCTCGCATGCCACCGCCTTCGAGTACGAGACCCGTCTGTTTGTTCATTGTCCATTGTCCGGCTTTCATGTCTTCCTCCTTTTTGGGGTGTAAAGATAGTACTTTGTTCAATAGAAATCGTATATTTGCGTCACCCGATTGCGTGTCCTGCAAGCCAATGCATCGGCGGAGGCGGGTAGAACGGTCGGGAAGCACTAACTTTTGAAACGTAAAAGACATGTTTGAAGCTTCCATTTATCAGAAACGCCGTGCCGCCTTGCGCGACAAGGTGGGCGAGGGACTCATCCTCCTGCCGGGCAACGTCGAAGCACCGGCCAATTATCCGGACAATACGTATCGGTTTCGGCAGGACAGTTCGTTCCTCTACTTCTTCGGACTGAATCGACCCGGTTTTGTCGGACTGATTGACGCGGAGAGCGGCGAGGAAATCCTTTTTGCCGACGATGTGGACATGGACGACATCATCTGGATGGGGCCACAACCCTCGGTCGCTCAGCAGGGCGCCCGGGTGGGTGTGGCCACGACGCGTCCGTCGGCTGCCCTCGAACCCTTGATGCAGGAGGCCGTGGCAAAACGGCGCCGCATCCATTTCCTGCCTCCCTACCGGGCCGAGAACGCCTTGTTGCTGGAACGGCTTACGGGCATCCGTCCGGCCGTACAGAAGGCGTATGCCTCGGTCGAACTCATCAAGGCGGTGGTGGCCCTACGCTCGGTGAAAGGGCCGGAAGAGATTGCCGAAATCGAGGACGCGTGCCGCATCGGCTACGAGATGCATACGGCCGCTATGCGCCTCTGCAAGCCCGGCGTGAAGGAACAATACATTGCCGGCGTGCTGGACGGCATCGCTGCTTCGTATGGCAGCATGACCTCGTTTGCCACCATCCTTTCGCAGAACGGAGAAACCCTCCACAATCACGACCACAGCCAACTGTTGACCCCTGGCCGGCTGATGCTGACCGACGCTGGCGCCGAAAACGTCAACAACTACTGCTCGGACTTCACCCGTACCATCCCCGTGGGTGGTCGCTTCTCGAGCCGACAGCGCGATGTTTATGAGGTCGTGCTGGCCTGCCACGACAAGACCATCGATGAGGCCCGTCCCGGACGAACCTACCAGCAGGTACACCTGGAGGTGTGCAAGGTGTTGGCAGCCGGTCTGAAGGACCTGGGCCTGATGAAGGGCGACGTGGAGGAGGCTGTGGCCGCCGGTGCACATGCCTTGTTCATGCCGCACGGATTGGGCCACATGATGGGTCTTGACGTGCACGACATGGAAGACCTGGGTCAGATTTACGTGGGCTACGACGACGAGGTGCGCCCCATCCCCCAGTTCGGCACCGCATCGCTGCGCATGGGTCGCAGGCTGCAAGAAGGCTTTGTCATCACCGACGAACCCGGTTGCTACTTCATCCCCGCGCTCATCGACAAGTGGAGGGCCGAACGCATGCACACCGACTTCCTTTGCTACGATGCCATCGAACGCTACAAGGATTTCGGCGGCATCCGGCTGGAAGACGACATCCTCATCACGGCTACCGGCTCGCGCTTCCTGGGCGAGAAACGCATCCCCATCACAGTGAAAGAGGTGGAAGCCATCATGAACGAATGAGAAATGAACAATCAACAATCAAGTAACTATCCTAAATTTTTGAATGAAGATGAAAAGAACCATGCTCCTCGCCGCTTTCGGCCTGACGGCCATGATGATGACGGCGCAAGAACAGAAAACCGATTCGACGAAGCAGGAAGGCTTCGTATTCACTACCGTGAAGGAACTCCCCATCACGTCCGTAAAGAACCAGAACCGCTCGAGCACGTGCTGGAGTTTCTCTACCATGGGATTCTTCGAAGCCGAACTGCTCCGTATGGGCAAAGGCGAATATGACTTGTCCGAGATGTTCCTCGTACACAAAACCATGGTGGACCGTGCCGACCGCTACGTGCGGATGCACGCCGAAGGCTCGTTCTCGCCGGGCGGTGCCTTCAACGACGGCATCTATTGCCTCCGCCACTACGGACTGGTGCCCCAGGAAGCCATGCCGGGCATCATGTACGGCGACAGCCTGCCGGTACACAACGAACTGGACGCCGTGGCCGAAGCCTACACCAACGCCATCGCCAAAGGCAAATATTCCAAACTGACCCCGGTATGGAAGAAGGGTCTGACGGCCATCTATGACACCTATCTGGGCGTGTGCCCCGAAACGTTCACCTACAACGGCAAGGAATACACCCCGCGCTCGTTTGCCGACATGCTGGGCCTGAACCCGGACGACTATGTGTCCATCACGTCGTTCACACATCATCCGTTCTACTCCAAGTTCGCCCTCGAAATCCAGGACAACTGGCGCAACGGCGAATCGTACAACCTGCCGATCGACGAGTTCATGCGCGTGATGGACAACGCCATCGAGAAAGGCTACACCATCGCATGGGGGTCGGACGTGAGCGAGCAAGGTTTCACGCGCGACGGCTTGGCCGTGATGCCCGATGCCAGCAAGGGAGCGGAACTGACGGGATCGGACATGGCACGCTGGACGGGCATGACGCCGGCCGACAAACGGAAGGAACTGACGTCGCGTCCGTTGCCCGAGGTGGAAGTGACGCAGGAAATGCGCCAAAAGGCTTTCGACAACTGGGAAACGACAGACGACCACGGCATGCTCATCTACGGTCTGGCCAAGGACCAAAACGGGAAGCCCTACTTCATGGTAAAGAACTCCTGGGGTATGGCTGGCAAGTATAAAGGCATCTGGTATGCCTCGAAGGCTTTTGTCGCCTACAAGACGATGAACTACGTGGTACACAAGAACGCCGTGCCCAAAGACATTGCCAAGAAGCTGGGCATCAAGTAAAGACCCGGTGAACATAAACGAGCGAAGGCGGTCCCGCAGGGGCCGCCTTCGCTCGTTTATGGAGTGCTGCTACTTGTAGAACGTAGTGGTCGTGGTCTCCGTCTCCTTCTCCAAGTACTGCCGGAGCAGTTTGCCTTTTTCCTTCACCTTCCATTCGTTCCGGCACTCGTGGCAGTGGAAATGGAGTGTCCACATCTGGTAGGTGTCGACCCGGTGCGTGCGGGTGTCGGTGTCGACCTGCTCAACCTGGTCGGAGAGGTCGAAATGCTCGGTATAGGAGGAGCGGTCTTTGTGATGGATGGTCAGCGTGCCCGAGGGGACGCGGCCGACAAACTCAACCGAACTGCCTCCGTAGGCATGGCAACGGGGACAGCGGAAACGGACGTGGTCGCCCACCTGGCGCCATATCGACATGGCCATGAAATAGGCGATGCCGGCGAGGAAGCCTGCGGTCGGGATGCTTATGGCCACATAGATGCTCATGAGCAGGTCGGCCAAGACGAAGTAGAAGACGATGAAGTTGTTGCTCGGACGGCGGTCGTACAACATGCGGTTGAGCAGCGGCATGTGCCAGCGGAAAGTCCACAACGCGACCACGGCCAGCGGAACAAGGGGCAGGACTGGTATCAGCGCAATCAGGCCCAGCTGCAAGAGCACGAGGCCGATGCCGGTGAAGAAGGGAATGCCGACGTAGCCCATGACAAGCAGGGCCACGGGGCGGTTGGTGCTGCTGCGGCGGTTGTCGATACGGCAGACGAAGAACAACGCCACCAGGTAGAGCAGGCCGAGGAGTCCGCCTGCCAAGCCGGCGATGGCCGTGAAAGAGTGTTTCTTGCCTTCTTGCGTGGCGCGGTAGTCGGCCTTGTCGGCCGCGAGCATGGCGTGCGTGGCCCGCAGTTCGGCCAGGTGGGCCCGGTCGGCGGTGCTCAGTTGGTTAGGATAAACAAGGGTGCGCTCAAAGTCGCGATTCGGCAGGCGTACGCGGGTCCAGTTGCCCTGCCGGTCGGTGCGGCATTGTTCGATGCGGTAGTAAGGGTTCTCGCCGAACACGTCGGTCGACAGATTGAAATAGAGTTTGGGGTATTTCTTGGGCGAGATGACATCGTATCCGCGCGTGTGGCGCAGGATGAAGGTGTCTCGTCCCTGCTCCTCCAGCTCGCCCATGCGGTGGTAGCGGCGGTAGTGCTCTTCTTGCAGAACGGTGGCTTGGCCGAGTTGTCCGTGCAGGGTGTCGGTGCGCTCGTAGAAAATGCGCTCCAACGCCACCAGGATGCGCTGGTATTGGATGGTGCGGTATTGTTCGTATTCCAGGCAAATGACGTGCCCTGCCGAGTCGCACCACAGGGTTTTGGACTGGGTGTCATCGCTGACGTTCACTTTGGCAGGGGTGCCTTGCCAGGTGGCAATGGCTGAGTCGGTGATGTACTCGGGGCAGGGGCTGGTTTGTGCGCAAACCAGGGTTTGGAAGCCCCACAGGAGGAGAAGGAGTAGATGTTTATTCATGGGTATGAAACAATTGTGCCGAAGCCGTTCCTGAAAGAGGGAAGCAACTCCGGCACAAATGTATAAGGAAAAAAAGTATCCTCGATGCAGGGGAGGGATGTTTTTTTGTTCCAAATCGGCCATCCGGTTTTGTCTGTCTGCCGGATTGCGACCGCTTCATCGAAGGCGTGGCGGGATTATTTCTTTTTCTTGAAAAGGTCCTTCCCCTTGTTCAGGATGTTCTTGGCGCCGTCTTTAATGGCTCCTTTTGCACCGCCCTTGACGGCATCCTTGGGGTTGGTGGCAACGGTGGCGGAACCACTGCCGCCCTGGTTTTCCTTCATTTCCTTGAGGAACTGCTTGTCGGTCCGCTTTTCATACCCGTTGTTCACGCTGACGGTGATTTGGCCATGTTCCTGGTCGGCCGGGTCGATGGTGAGGACGATGTGGGCGTACCGCTTGCCGGGTTCCGATGGCAAGAAGACGTCGAAAGTCTCCGTGTTGCCGCTTCGCTTGTAATTCTTGATGGCCATCTCATTGTCGCTGTCCCAGTCGAAATGGAACTCCATGGCTTTGCGGTCGATGAGGTAGTGGGTGACATAATGCTGGTAGTCCTTGTCGGCATAGGCTTCGTAACGGATGCGGTTGCGCAGTTCTTGTGCGGTGGACGAGAGGCCCAGGCAGAGGAAGAGCAGGGGGAGGAAAATGTACTTTTTCATCACGCTTTAGGTGGTTTAGTGAGGTTAAACATAAAGAATATGTGTAAAGGAACGGATTCCCCTTCGATGAGATGTCCTATCTCCGCAAAATGGTCTGTGCAAAATATGCAACGCACTTGTCTATAGTTCGTTGCCCCTTGCCTGTTCCTTGCTTTTCTCTTCAAATTCGCTGGGCGAACACCCCATGATGGAGGTGAAATTGCGCCAGGCCGCTCCGCGCGAACGGTAGCCGGCATCGAAGAAGAGTGCCTGTATCTTGTCGTGCTGAGGCAGGCTGAGCTGCTGGCTGATGTGGCGGACACGCAGGCGGTTGACGTAGTCCTTGAATCCGGCATAGCCCAACTGCTGAATGGCACGGGTGACGTAGGTACGGTTGCTGCCCACCTGTTGCGCCAGGTCTTCCAGGCAGAGTTCCGGCTCGCGCCAGAGTGCTTGTTGCTCCATGACCTGCTGGATGCGTTGGTGCAGCGGGTCGGCTTTTTGTTGGGGGACGACGGGCTCGCTCTGTTTGGGGGCGGCAGGCTCGGCCTGTTTGAGTGGGGCGGCAGGGCTTGGGGTATGGCTTGCATGTTTCGGAACGGGGATGCGGACAAACAACTCGATGTACATGACGTAGATGGTGTACGACAGGTACAGGATGGCGTGGAAAGAACGCCAGGCCACGCTTCGCGTCAGCATGTTTCCGACTAAACCCAAGGCGATGAGGCTGACGAAGAGGGTCATCAGACGTAACCAACGGCGGCCGGCACTGCTGTGGCGCGGGTCGTAGACAAGGGTCCACACGAACTCGAACGGCAGCATGAAGACCAGCAGGCCGGTGCGGAACAACACGTCGGGCTGGTCGAGGTGGAGCAGGTAGTCGGAGAAGGTGCGCAGCGGGGTCTGGTGGAAGCCGAGCAGGAGGCCGTAGAGGGCAAGATACGTCAGCCAGGGGATGAACCCCCGCAGGTATCGGCGCCATGTCAGCCAATTGGGCCGGGCCACCTCGATGGGGTAGAGCACGAAAAGGTAGCGGCACAGTTGGCCGAAAACAAGTTCGCGCAGGGGGAGCACGTAGTAATAATCCTGCATCTCTTTCGCCTGTAGGATGAGAATGATTTTCAGCAGAAGGGCGAACGAACTGGCGATGGCGAAGATGCCGAAGAACACGCGCGAGCGGTCGCGGTGTACGTAGCGGGTGGCTATCATGTGGCAGCCGCATATCAGCAGGAAGAACCAAAGGATGCCGATGGCCAGAAATATCAGTTGGTTTGCCATGGAAGTCATAGTCGGAAAAATTCGACGGTAAAGGTAGGCATTCTTTGGGAAATCCAAATTATATTATCATTTAAAAGCCATTGCAATGTTGTTGCAATGCCATTGCAATGCCGTTGCAACCCTCATCCCGATGCGTGTACACGTGAAGGCCGATGTGTGTACAGACGCAAATGTGGGATAAAAAAAGAGGAGGCGTACCTCCCGGTGTCGGGATTAGTGCGCCTCCTCTCTGCAGGGGGTATTGGTTCGTATCAGTTGCGGAACGTGAGTCCGCCTTCGGTGGCGTCCACGACGATGGGCCGGCTGCGGTCCACCTCCTGGGCCAGCAACTTGCGCGACAGGTCGTTGAGCAAGTGGCGTTGGATGGCCCGCTTGACCGGACGGGCACCAAATTCGGGGTCGAAGCCTGCGCTGGCCAGGAACTTCGTGGCGGCCGGCGTGAGGCGAAGGGTGACTCCGTTCTCTTCCAACCGACGTTGGATGCCCTGGATTTGCAGCGTCACAATCTGCTCAATCTGGGCCTGGTCGAGCGGCAGGAACAGGATGGTCTCGTCGATACGGTTCAGGAACTCAGGCCGGATGGTCTTCTTCAGCATGGACATCACTTCCTTCTTGGTCTCCTCGACGAGGGCCTCGTGATTGGCCTCGTTGGCTTTCTCGAACTGGCTTTGGATGTAAGCGCTGCCGAGGTTGGAGGTCATGATGATGATGGTGTTCTTGAAGTTCACCGTCCGTCCCTTGTTGTCGGTCAGCCGTCCGTCGTCCAATACCTGCAGCAGGATGTTGAACACGTCGGGGTGAGCCTTTTCAATCTCGTCGAACAAGACCACGGAGTAGGGCTTGCGGCGTACGGCCTCGGTCAGTTGGCCTCCTTCGTCGTAGCCCACGTATCCCGGAGGGGCACCAATCAGCCTCGACACGGCGTGCTTCTCCTGGTATTCGCTCATGTCGATACGGGTCATCAGCGTCTCGTCGTCGAAGAGGTATTCGGCCAGGGCCTTAGCCAGTTCGGTCTTTCCCACACCGGTGGTGCCGAGGAAGATGAACGAGCCGATGGGGCGTTTCGGGTCTTGCAGGCCAGCCCGGCTGCGGCGTACGGCGTCGGCTACGGCGGCGATGGCTTCGTCTTGTCCCACCACGCGCTTGTGCAACTCGTCCTCCAGGTGGAGCAGTTTCTCGCGTTCGCTCTGCAGCATCTTGCTGACGGGGATGCCCGTCCACCGCGATACCACGTCGGCAATGTCTTCGGCGTCCACCTCTTCTTTGATCATGGCGTTGTCGCCTTGCGTCTGGTGCAGTTGGGCTTGGATGGTGTGGATTTCGTCTTCCAGGGCTTTCAGTTTCCCGTAACGGATTTCGGCCACCTTGCCGTAGTCGCCTTCGCGTTCGGCCTTGTCGGCTTCGAACTTGAGTTGCTCCATCTGCTGCTTGTTCTGCTGGATTTTGTCGACCAGCGACTTTTCGTGCTGCCATTTGGCCTTGAAGGCCGTTTCCTGCTCTTTCAGTTCGGCAATTTCTTTGCCCAACTGCTCAAGTTTGGCTTCGTCCTTCTCGCGCTTGATGGCTTCGCGTTCAATCTCCAGTTGCTTGATTTTACGTGAAATCTCGTCCAGCTCTTCCGGCACGGAGTCGCGTTCCATCCGCAACTTGGCGGCGGCCTCGTCCATCAGGTCGATGGCCTTGTCCGGCAAGAAACGGTCGGTGATGTAGCGGTTGGAGAGTTCCACGGCGGCGATGATGGCATCGTCCTTGATGCGCACCTGGTGGTGGTTCTCGTACCGTTCTTTCAGTCCACGCAGGATGGAGATGGTGCTGAGCGTGTCCGGCTCGTTCACCATCACGGTCTGGAACCGGCGTTCGAGCGCCTTGTCTTTCTCGAAGTATTTCTGATACTCGTCCAGCGTGGTGGCGCCGATGCTGCGCAGTTCACCCCGGGCCAAGGCCGGTTTGAGGATGTTGGCGGCATCCATGGCTCCTTCGCCCTTTCCCGCGCCTACCAGGGTGTGGATTTCGTCGATGAACAGGATGATGTTTCCGTCGCTTTTGGTCACCTCGTTGATGACGGCCTTCAGACGTTCCTCGAACTCGCCTTTGTATTTGGCTCCTGCCACCAGCGCACCCATGTCCAGCGAGTAGACCTGCTTGTCTTTCAGGTTCTCCGGCACGTCGCCTCGCAGAATCCGATGGGCCAGCCCTTCGACGATGGCCGTTTTGCCGGTACCCGGCTCGCCAATCAGGATGGGGTTGTTCTTGGTGCGTCGGCTCAGAATCTGGAGCACACGGCGGATTTCTTCGTCACGTCCGATAACGGGGTCCAGCTTGCCGCTACGGGCGGCTTCGTTGAGGTTGATGGCGTATTTGTTGAGCGACTGGTAGGTGTCTTCGCTCGATTGCGAGGTCACTTTCCCGCCCTGGCGCAGTTCGGCGATGGCCGCCCGCAATTCCTTTTCCGTCATGCCGGCGTCCTTCAGCATGGATGCGGCCGTGCTGTTCACGCAAAGCAACGCCAGCAGGATTTGCTCGAGCGAGACGTATTCGTCGCCCGCTTCTTTGCTGTACTGGGTGGCTTTCTGCAACACCTCGTTGGCCTCGCGGCTGAGGTAGGGTTCGCCGCCTGTCACTTTCGGCAGCGAGTCCAATTGCCGGTCGACGACGGTCGACAATTGTGCGGCGTTCATCCCCAGTTTCTGGAAGATGAAGTTGACCACGTTTTCGCCCACTTTCATCACGGCAGCCAGCAGGTGCACCGGGTCGATGGCTTGATGGCCGCGTGCTTGCACAAGGTTGACCGCTTCTTGTACGGCCTCTTGCGATTTGATGGTAAAATTGTTGAAGTTCATATCGTTGTCTCTCCTTTCTTTTCGCTATTGATACGATGTTTACGCCTTCTTTCTCGCAAAGTGGCGGCCAAAAGGACGTTTGAGCCTTTTCGGCAGGAGAGAAGTAAATAAACAAGACAAAATGACAGCGGGCGGGCCGCTTCGACTGCCGTTTTGTCTTTCTCGGGTGCAGGGTGGTTGCGCCTCCGTCGTCCGTCGTGCGGGACGGGTTTAGGAATGTTCGCGGGCGAGAGTCTCCAGCGGGTGCAGGCGTGCGTGGCGGCATACGGCGGCGAGGCCGCATTGGTCGCAGTGGGGAGCGCGTGCCGTGCATACGTAGCGTCCGTGAAGGATGAGCCAGTGGTGTGCTTTGGGAATGAGGTCGCTTGGCAGGTGTCGGGTCAGTTCCTTTTCGGTGGCCAGGGGAGTGGTGCATCGGTCGGATACGAGGCCGATGCGATGGCTCACGCGGAACACGTGGGTGTCCACGGCCATGGCGGCTTTGTTGAACACCACGGCCTGGATGACGTTCGCTGTTTTGCGGCCTACGCCGGGCAGGCGGACCAACTGCTCCTGTGTGTCGGGCACCTGGCTGTCGAACTGTGTGGTCAGCATGCGGGCCATGCCGACCAGATGCTTGGCCTTGTTGTTGGGGTAGGACACGCTGCGGATGTACTCGAAAATGGTTTCGGGCGTGGCGGCCGCCAATGCTTCGGGGGTGGGGAAATCGCGAAACAGGGGCGGGGTGATGAGATTGACCCTTTTGTCGGTGCATTGAGCCGAGAGGATGACGGCTATCAGCAGTTGAAACGGATTCTCGTAGTGCAACTCGGTTTCGGCCACAGGCATGGCCTGCTCGAAATAAGCGGTCACGTGGGCGTAGAGGTCTTTCTTTCTCATCGCAATTTGTTTTGGTGGTAGTGAGGTGAAACTTTCAGGTTGAAGTAGAGGGCGGAGACCACCGTGAGGCAGGCGCCGAAAAAGTAGGCCTTGTCGAAGGTGCTCACCTGGGCGATGTATCCTCCGGCCATCATGCCCAGTCCGATGCCGATGTCCCACGACGTGAGGTAGGTCGACGTGGCCGTGCCTCGCTGACTGTTGGGGGCCAGATTGACAAACAGGCTGTTGAAGGCCGGAAACATGGTGCCGAACCCGACGCCAAGCCCGGCGGCTACGCCGAAAAACAACCCGGTGGCGACCCGGCCGTCCCAGGCCATGAGCGGTCCGCAGGCCGACAGCAGGAAGAAACAGACGCACACCAGCGCGATGCCGAAAGCAATGACCTGCGTGGTGCGTCCTTTGTCCACCTGGCGGCCGGAGAACAACCGACTCACGGCCATCCCGACGGCCATGAAGGTGAAGAAGAAACCGGTTTCGGCCCGTATGCCGATTTGCTTGGCATACATGGCCACGTAGTTGCTTGTCATGCCGTAAGGGATGGAGAGCAACAGCAAATCGAGTCCGGCCGGAATCCCTTTGAGCAGGAAGAAACGGTCGAGCGAGATGGGTTGGCGCTTCACCGGCGGTTTGACAGGGGTACGAACCAGCCAGGCCATGACGACGCCCAAAACGCCGGCGGCGAACGAGGTCAGAAAGATGGTGGTGAAGGAACACGTGTTGTGCAGGAACAGGCCCACCATGGGGCCTACCGACATGGCCATGTTGTTGGCCAGTCCATAATAGCCTAAGCCTTCGCCTCGGCGGGACGAAGGCATGATGTCGATGACGACCGTGTTGCCTGCCACGGTCACCATGCCGAAGGCGACGCCGTGGAGGATACGCAGAAAGGTGAACCAGGCCAGGGTGCCGGCCAACGGATATCCGGCCAGGATGACGGTGAAGGTGGTGAAGGCCAGCAGGTAGAGAGGCTTGCGGGCAAAGGTGTCGAGCAGGTAGCCGGAGAAGGGACGGATGCACAGGGCCGCCAGTGTGTAGCACGACAGGATGAGCCCGATGGCGGCGTTTCCGGCAGCGAATACTTCGGCCAGATAGAACGGCAGTACGGGCACGAGCAACCAGAAGGCAAAGAACAACAGAAAGTTGGCGGCCAGAATGCAGCAATAACTGGGTGTGACGAGACGATCGGACATGGATGTGATATCGTGATATGGAAAAAGGAACAAGGAAGAACGGGTGGAGGACGCATCGGGGGGGGATGTGTTCCGCTCCGTTCTTCGTTGTTCCTGTATCAGTGGGCTTGCCTGTTTAGTAGGCCGCCTCGAATTCGCGCAAGAAACGGGTGTCGTTCTCGGAGAACAACCGCAGGTCGTTCACCCGGTACTTCAGGTTTGTGATGCGTTCGATACCCATGCCCAGGGCATAGCCCGAATAGATTTTGCTGTCGATGCCGTTGCTCTCCAACACGTTCGGGTCGACCATGCCGCATCCTAAGATTTCCACCCAACCCGTGCCTTTGCAGAACGGGCAACCCTTGCCGCCGCAGATGTTGCAGCTGATGTCCATTTCGGCGCTCGGCTCGGTGAAGGGGAAATAGGACGGGCGCAAACGTATCTTCGTGTCGGCACCGAACATCTCTTTGGCGAAGAGGAGCAGAACCTGCTTCAAGTCGGTGAACGACACGTTCTTGTCGACGTAGAGCGCCTCTACCTGGTGGAAGAAGGCGTGTGCGCGGTAACTGATGGCTTCGTTGCGGTAGACGCGTCCCGGGCAGATGATGCGGATGGGCGGTTGGCTGGATTCCATCACACGGCTTTGTACGGACGAGGTGTGCGTGCGCAGGATGATGTCCGGATGGGCTTCGATGAAGAATGTGTCCTGCATGTCGCGGGCCGGATGGTCTTCGGCGAAGTTCAAGGCCGAGAACACGTGCCAGTCGTCTTCCACCTCAGGCCCCTCGGCGATGCTGAAGCCCAGACGGGCGAAGATGTCGATGATTTCGTTTTTCACGATGGACAACGGGTGGCGTGTGCCCAGGCCGACGGGATAGGCCGTACGGGTCAGGTCGTATTCGTCGGTGCCGGAGTCTTTGCTTTCGAACTCGTCCTTCAAGGCCTGAATGCGTTCTTGTGCCTTCGTTTTCAGTTCGTTGAGCAACATGCCCACCTCGCGTTTCTGGTCGGCGGCTACATTCCGAAAGTCGGCCATGAGGTCGTTGATGGCTCCTTTTTTGCTGAGATACCGAAGGCGGAGGGCCTCCAGTTCTTCGGCATTGTTGGCCTTCAGTGCCTCTACTTCGGCGAGAAGTTGCTTGATTTTCTCTATCATGATGGTTGTAATTTTTAGATACACAGTTGTTATAAATCGGGACAAAGGTAATGCTTTTAGTCGAAAAAATAGGGAAGAGGGTGGAAAAATGCACATACGGGGTATGCCGACTGCAAAAAATAGCGTAACTTTGTCGCTTCAACCCCAAAACGAACTTTTGTGAACGAACGCGAAGAACAGTTAGTATTCATTTTGTCCCCCGAACCCAAGTGGGGGAATTATGTGGTATATCCGGCTCGTGTGACCGACGAAGGAGAGTATTATTGCTACCTGGGCCGTTATGGCGAGGCGGAAGGGAAAGATTTGCCCGAGGAGGAACGGAAGTTGCTGTCGCAATGCCGGCTGCTCGAGCCGGGCGAACTTTACGCCCGGTTTGGCAAGAAGTACAAGACCGAGCAATTGTTCCAAACGAAAATGGACGACAAAACACTGAAATCCGTCCGGGCCTATGTGGACAAAACGGTGGGCGAATTGCTCGACGTCGTGTTCCGGCTCGGCTTGCCGCTGTTCTTGCGCGAAGACCGTTGGGACAATCCCTATAAGAAGAATCAACTGAAGCGTTCGGACAAGGTGATGCGTCCGTTGCTTTCGTTCAAACGAGGCGAACAAGACGTCCGCTATTCGTTGCGCCTGTTGGTGGACGAAGAGACTGTACGCCCCAGCGGGTCGGGCATGCGCATCCTGGCCGAACAGCCCGGGCTGGTGCTGTGGGACAATTGTGTCTACGCATTGGCCGAAGGCTTCAGCGGAACGCGTGTGAAGCCTTTCTTGCAAAAGTCCGAAATCGTCATCTCGCGCGAGAACGAGGCTGCCTATTTCCGCACGTTCATCCTGAAGAACATCGGCCATGCCGAAATCGAGGTGGAAGGGTTCGACATCGTCGACGTGCCCGTCAGCAAGCAGATGGTGCTGCAACTGACTTCTGACCTGCAGGACCGTCCCGTGCTGGACGTGCGCTTCAAGTACAACGGACGAACACTGCAACTCAACAGCAAAAAGTCGTATCTGGTGGAACTGAAGGAAGAAGAAGGGAACTACCGCTTCTACAAACTGAGCCGCGATTATGCTTGGGAACGTGAGATGCTGAACTACCTGGAGATGATGGGGGTGAACCGGACCGACTCGGCGTTCGTGGTCGAAGGCTGCGACACGTGGGACCAGATGCTCGACTGGGTGCACGACCAGCAGGAAAGTCTGAATTACCTGCGCATTGCCGTGTCGCAAGAACGGCTTTCCCATCCTTATTATATAGGTGGCTATCGGATTACCCATAGCCGCGAGGCTGCCGCGGCCGACTGGTTTCAGCTCAAGGCTGAAATCGTGCTCGACAACGGAGTCAAGTTTCAGTTGAAGGATTTGTGGAACAACATCCTTTCCGGCAAACGGGAGTTCGTGTTGCCCGACGGTTCCATCTTCTTGATACCCGAAGAGTGGTTCGCCCGTTATTCCGGCCTGCTGCTTTTCGCCCGTCAAGGCAAGAGCGGCTCCATCATGCTGAAGGCCGGGCAGGCCGCTTTGCTCGACCGGATGATGTCGACGGGTGAGGGCGGGCAGGATGAACCGAAACCGTTGGAAGAACCCGACCTGCTCCCTCCGGCGTCCCTGAAGGCCACGCTGCGCGACTACCAGTTGCACGGCTTCCGCTGGCTTTGCCGCTGCTATCACCAAGGGGCGGGGGCCTGCCTGGCCGACGACATGGGTCTGGGTAAAACGGTGCAGACCATCAGCCTGCTACTGAAATACAAAGAGGAAACCTGCCGGCGGACGGACTCGTTTTATGTCAGCAAACCGGAAGATGAGTCCAAACCCGACTACCATACGTGTCTGATTGTGGCACCTGCTTCGGTCGAACACAACTGGCGGAGTGAGTTGCGGCGTTTTGCTCCCTCGCTCACGGTGCTTTCCTACATCGGCGTGCACCGGATGCGCAAACGGGAGGCTTTGCAAACGTGGGACGTGGTGACGACCACCTACCAGACCATGCGAAACGATGTGGAATTCTTCGCTTCGCAGCAGTTCGGCGTGGTGGTGTTCGACGAGGCCCAGTCGTTCAAGAACCGGGGTTCGCAACTCTACCAGGCCGTCAAGCAACTGAAGGCCGACCATCTGGTGGCGCTGACGGGTACGCCTATCGAGAACTCGCTGAGCGACCTGTGGTCGCTGATGGACGTCATCAATCCCGGTCTGTTGGGCGGCTTCACTTCCTTCCAGAAACACTTCATCCGCCCGGTCGAGACCACCTTTAGCGAGAAACACCTGGAGAGCCTGAATCGCTTGGTGCAACCTTTCGTGCTGCGCCGAACGAAAGGCGAGGTGCTGAAAGACCTGCCCGATCGCACCGACGAGATAGTCTATTGCGAACAGACTCCCGAGCAGAAGAAAGTCTACGACGAGGAACTCTCGAAGGCGCGTAACTCGTTGCTCGAACAGGCATCGGACCCGTTTGCTTCGCATCGGGCGTTCAACGCACTGCGTGCCATCGGCCGGCTTCGTCAGTTGGCCAACGAACCTCGCCTGCTCGATGAAGCAGAGACGGCTCAGTCGGGCAAGTTCCAGGAAGTGTTCCGCATGCTCGAGTCCTTGCGCGATACGGGCCACAAGGTGCTGCTTTTCTCCGACTACGTGAAATACCTCGACCTCGTCGGGGCCGAAATGGACAACCGCTCGTGGCGTTACGCCCGGCTGGTGGGCGCCACCAAGGACCGGGAACAGCAGATTGCCGCATTTGCCGACAATCCCGATTGCCAGTTCTTCCTCATCTCGTTGAAGGCCGGCGGCGTGGGCATTAACCTTACCGAAGCCGACTACGTCTTTATCCTCGACCCCTGGTGGAACACGGCGGCGGAGGAGCAGGCCATAGGACGCGCCCACCGCATCGGCCAGAAACAAGCCGTCTTCGTCTACCGTTTTGTCACGGTCGGCACACTTGAAGAGCGTATCCTGGAAATTCAGCGGAAAAAGTCGCGCTTGTCGCAGGCCGTCATCACGGAGGGAGCAGACAAGTTGCCGCTCACCACGGACGAACTCGAGGGCCTGATTGCCGGCAAGGATATCGAGTCCTAATCGTTCGGCCGTCCTGATTTGCGCGCCAACAGCGTCCGACCTCGTCCCTCGGAGTAGAGGCAAAGAGAGGTGCGGGCGTTTGCTCCGGGGGAGACGTATACACTCGCTTCAGGTACGATTAATAATCGTAATGCAGTACGATTAACAATCGTATCGCGGTACGATTAATAATCGTACCTGGGAAGACTCTATGCGCGTCCTCTCCGCTGTCTACGGCGACGACCCGTTTCGGGCGCACAGGTTCCCCGGTTTGTATGCTTGCGGTTCGGTGGGGCGTTCCAACCGCATTGCAATGCCGTTGCAATACCGTTGCAACGATGCGTGGAAAGGGCGGGGGCGGGCTACGCTTGAGGCGGCGTGAGGGTGAGCTACCAAACGGCAACGGCCAGCACGGCGGCTTCGGTTCGGGTGCCTATTGAAAAAAAGGCTGCGCCTATTTTGGCACAGCCTCTATCGACTATAAAAATGTGGTTTCTGCCGATTGGGTTATTTGCGTTCGCCCAGTTTGGAGTCTACAAAGAAGATGCCTGCGTCGCCTGCTTTCTTCAGCATGTTCACGATGCCCGATGCGGTGGCTTCTTCTTCCACCTGTTCGCGAACAAAGCCCCACAAGAAATCTTGCGTAGCATTGTCCTTCTCTTCCGAAGCCACTTTCACCAATTCGTTGATCAGAGCGGAAACGTGGCATTCGTGCTTGTAGACGTGTTCGAACACTTCGAGCGGGTTGCCCCAGCCCTGCGGAACTACGTCGATTTTGTCCACCTTCGGCGTGCCGTCGCGCTTGATCATGTAGTCGGCCATTTCGATGGCGTGACCTTTTTCTTCCGATGCTTGGCGGAACATCCAGTGTGCCATACCGTCAAAACCCTCTTTCTTCAAATAGAAAGCCATGGAGAGGTACAGGTTGGCAGACCACAACTCGGCTGTGATTTGCTCGTTGATAGCGTTTTGTAATCTTTCAGTCATCATAATTCAGTTATTTTTAGATATACAACATTTGTTCCTTATAGACAGGGTTTGTAATTAGTACAAAACCAATGCAAATGAACGACCATTTTATGAAACCTGCAAGAGCGAACGGGTCGATGTCGGTTCATTTTGCATAATTTAATCATCTCTTTTGAGGAATGTCGTTGGGTGAACCGGGCAGATACAAAAAATCCTCGCAGGCAAGTTGCCTACGAGGATGCTTGGTGGTGACCCCGCTGGGACTCAAACCCAGGACCTTCAGAACCGGAATCTGACGCTCTATTCACTAAGCTACGGAGCCATTCTTTCTGACTTTGCGCCACAAAGGTAAAAAATAAAAGTGTACGGCCGCACTTTTCCGCCAAGTATTTTTTGCGTGGACTCATTCGTGGGCTTGCTTGTGCGTGTTTCTTATTGTAATTGCTTTCGGTGAAGATGTGTACAATATGAAAATAAAAACTTGGAAATGCGTGCAATGTGTATGTCAAATCATTATATTTGCCAACGAAATTAAATACAGATACAGCGATGAGTTACTTAATCAGTCCCAAACATTATCGTCCGCTGCTTGACCTGCAACAGACTGAGCAAGGCATCAAACATATTAAAGACTTCTTTCAATTGAACCTTTCGTCGGAGTTGCGCCTGCGTCGGGTTACGGCGCCCCTCTTCGTCTTGAAGGGGATGGGCATCAACGACGACCTCAACGGGGTAGAGCGGCCCGTTTCGTTCCCCATCCGGGACATGGGCGACGCGCAGGCCGAGGTGGTGCATTCGTTGGCCAAGTGGAAACGGCTGACGTTGGCCGACTATGCCGTCGAACCCGGATATGGTATCTATACCGACATGAACGCCATTCGTTCGGACGAGGAGTTGGGCAACCTCCATTCGCTCTATGTGGACCAGTGGGACTGGGAGCGGGTTATCCGTCCCGAAGACCGGACGGTCGACTTCTTGTGCGAGGTCGTTTCGCGTATCTATGCGGCCATGGTGCGTACGGAGTACATGGTGCAGGAAATCTTTCCGCAAATCAAGCCCGTGCTGCCTTCGAAGGTTTGTTTCATCCATACCGAAACGCTGAGACTCCGCTATCCCGACCTTACGCCCAAGCAGCGCGAGGATGCCGTGGCGAGGGAACACAAGGCTGTTTTCCTAATTGGTGTGGGATGTCCGTTGGGCGACGGGCAGGTGCACGACCGTCGTGCTCCCGACTACGACGACTACACCACCCCCGGCACCGATGGTTTGCCTGGCCTGAACGGCGACCTGTTGTTGTGGAGCGATGTGTTGGAACGTGCCGTCGAAATCTCCTCGATGGGTATCCGTGTGGACCGGGAGGCTCTGTTGCGCCAATTGCGGCAGTCGGGTCATGAAGACCGCCAGTCGCTCTATTTCCATCGTCGTTTGTTGGAGGGAAGCCTGCCACTGAGCATTGGAGGCGGCATCGGACAGTCGCGCCTGTGTATGTTCTATTTGCGCAAGGCCCATATCGGCGAGATTCAAGCCAGCATCTGGCCGGCCGAGATGCGGCAGGAGTGTGCCCGGTTGGGCATGCCGCTTATCTGACATTTCGTTCCCTTTTTCCCTTCGGCTCCGTCCTCTGGGAACCGCTCAGGAAAAGTGCTGGGCGAGGAAGTCGGTCAGGTTGCCTTCCGGCCCAATGCCCAGTTTGCGGCGGAGCCGGTTGCGGGCCGACTCCACGCTGCGCACCTCTTTGAAGGTGATGGCTGAAATTTCTTTCGACGAGAGGCCCAGGCGCAGGAAGGCGCAGAGGCGTTTCTCCTTGGGCGTGAGGTCGGGGCATTGCTTCTCCAGGTTCTCGTAAAAGGAGGGGTGAACCTGCTCGAAGTAGTAGCGGAACTCGTTCCAGTCGGTGGTGGTGTTCTGTTGCTGCAGTTGTACGAGAATCTGCTGGAGGTGCTGCTTGTGCTCCTTGTCGCGTGGGTTTATTTCGAGTTGCAGCCGTTTCAGCTCCTCTTGGATGTACGTCAGAAATTCGTTGGTCTTGACCAGGTGCAGCGTGTAGGAGGTCAGTTCTCGGTTTCGTTGGTCGATGACCGTGTTCAGTTCCTGCTCTTTCTGGTGTTGCAGGTCGGCTTCTTTCTCGAAATGGGCGGCCTGCTGACGAGCCAGTTGTTCTTGTGCGCGGCGTTGCTTCTCCTTGCTGCGCAGCCAGTTGGCCAGGAGGAGAAGAAGAATGATGAGCATCACCGACACTGACAGGGCGATAATCCACAAGCGGTCGGTCTTGGCTTTGCTCAAGGCTATATCCTTCAGCAGCAATTCGTTTTCCTGCACCTTCTTGTCGGCGTTGGCCACTCGCTCCATGTCGGCCATGCGCTTGCGATTGTCCACTTCCGAGATGGAATCGTTGATGGCGACCGACTGCAGCAGGGCCTCGTATGCCTTTTTCGTCTGACCTGTTCGTTGGTAGAACGCGGCCAATCGTGCTTGTATGGCTCCTTCGGCGTATTTGTTGTCCAATTCGCGTACCAGTTGCAGCGACAGGTTCATGTAGTGCAGGGCCGAGTCTTGGCGGTTGGTCTTTTCCATGGCTTCGGCCATGGTGTCGTAGGTCTGCACCAGCAACTGCTTGAACCCGTATTTCTGTTGATGGGTCAGTGCGTTTCGCAAGTAGGTGATGGCCAAGGGGTATTCTCTCCGCAGCAGGTAGAGGCTGGCGATGTTGGTTTGCATCGAATAGTAGGAGTAGGCGTCCTCTTCGCTGTCGAGCAGTTGGATGGCCTTTAGTCCGTAGTCCAGGGCCTTGTCCTCTCGTTGTGTGTGCAGGCAGATGCCGGCCAGGTTGTTGTAGTTGTTGTACAGTTCGTATTTGTTCCCGGTGCGCAGGTTGATTCCTAATGATTGTTGGAGGTATTTCTCTGCCTGCTCGTATTCCTTTTGACCGTAGTACACCACGCCGATGTTGTTGTACAGTTTTGCTTTGGCGCTTGCGTGACCGTATTCTTCGGCTATGTGCAGGGCTTTGATGTAGTAGCCCATAGCCCGGTTCCACATGCCCATTTCTTCATGTGCCGCCCCCAACGGGAGATAGAGATTCATCAAAGCCAATTGTTCGTCTCTTTTGGGCTCGCGCTGCTGTTCGTAACACGACACGGCTTCGAGGATGAGTTCGATGGCCGAAGTCAGCCGTCCTTGCCGGCGCATCATGTTGCCGATGCCGACAATTAGTCCGCAGAAAGTGCTGTCGGACATTTGCTTGAGTTGCATCAATGAGTCTATGGCCTGTACGATGTCCGAATGTGCGGGTTCGTATTGTTCGGCCGTCAGGCTTTGCCGTACTTGATTCAGCAGTTCCCGTCTGCAGTCGCTGGCTTGAAGTGTGGAACCAAGCAGGCTTCCGCAGAGGATGTATAGGACAAGAAATAACCTCGTTTTCATATGCGTAGTGAGGAACAATCGTTTATGATGGCCGTTATGCGACCGCAACAAATGTAGCAAAATTATCCGAAAGTCGGCGTGCGGAGCGGATGCGCCTGCAATTTTTTTGTATTGATGCGATAAACAAATTGATAGTATTCTTTGTTTTCAAGTAAAAAACAGTAGGCTGTAACATCTATTCTCTGACGAATTCAAGGTGTTGGTGATGCTCTTCCCCCACTGAATCCCTACCTAATTATGGGTCTAAAAAGGGATTTTAATACAAATGAGTCTGCGTGTAACGGTAATATAAGATGTTGAAACTCATTCTGATAACAGGTGATGCCGTAGTAAAATAACAGCCTCGGAATAATTAGCGTAGCAATAGGGTAGTTCATTTTTAGGCGGTATAGGGACGGAATTTTATATTTGCGAAACCTAAATAGATATATTGCTGTCCGGTAAAACTTTTGGAGACGATAGAAATTAGGGCTGAGTACC
>JBJEHD010000008.1:0-25009 GCA_051875715.1 Bacteroidaceae bacterium | reverse complement strand
TCTCTTTCGCATTGCTAAACTTTACGCCTATCCACACTGAATAGCTACTGAGCCGTATAAGCCTCTCCTTCGGCCCGTTTTCGCACATTTCCCTCGAAGTACTTGCTTTCGCCTTCGCCGCGTATTATCTTTGTCAGAAACAGGAAAACATCATTTTACACGGAAACCTATGAAATACAGTTTGGTAATGAGAGGCAACCCGCGCTATCCCGAGCGTGGGAAGAAGTGCTATGCCAGCGCACAAGTAGAAAAAACGCTGTCCCTGGACGAGTTTATCGACGGCATCCTGCTCCACGGCTCTTCGCACAGCCGGGGAGACTACAAGGCAATCGTGTCCAGAGTGGCCGAGGAACTGGCCAGAAAGATGAAAGAAGGTTACAAGGTCGACCTATGCGAGATGGGGAAGTTCTATCCCTCCCTGGTCTGCGACGGAGCCGACTCCATGGAGGCCTTTTCGCCCGAAGCGCACATCACCGGCATCCGGGTCAATTGGGAGCCCAGCCCGGAATTCAAGGACCTCCGTCGCGACGCCCACTTCCAGGAGAACATCAACCGAAGAGACGAAAGGCGCCTGCTCGCCGCCGTCAAACGGGGCGACAGCACGATGGAACTGTAGGGAAAGGAAGATAAGGTAGACTATCGGCTGAAGCCTGCCGGCTATAAAAAAAGAAATCGGCCGTCAGATTGCGATCCAGCACAACAAGGTGCGCGCATGGGCAATCTGACGACCGGTTTTATTTAGGAGTGCTTTACTTCAGCAGGCTTTCAGGATCGAGATTGGCAGCCTCGATGTCCTTGAAGTACCGATACGTGCCCACCTTCAGTTCGGCCGTTGCAGCATCGTCGCACACGATGATGCCTTTTTCGTGCATCTGCAGGGCGCTGATGGTCCACATCTGCGTAACGGCACCTTCCACAGCGTGATAGAGTGCGCGAGCCTTGTTGTGACCGTTTACGATGATCAGCACCTCCTTGGCGGAGAGCACCGTGCCGACGCCTACCGTGAGCGACGTCTTGGGCACCTGGTTCACATCGTTGTTGAAGAAGCGGGAGTTGGCGATGATGGTGTCCGTCGTCAGCGTTTTTTGGCGCGTACGCGACGTCAGCGACGACCCCGGTTCGTTGAACGCGATGTGTCCGTCCGGACCGATGCCACCCAAGAAGAGGTCGATGCCACCGTACGACTGGATTTTGGCCTCGTAGCGTGCGCATTCGGCTTCCAGGTCTTCGTCGTTGCCGTTGAGGATGTTCACATTCTCACGCTTCACGTCTACATGGCTGAAGAAGTTGTTCCACATGAAAGAATAATAGCTTTCGGGGTGTTCCTTCGGCAAGCCGACGTATTCGTCCATGTTGAACGTAACCACGTTCTGGAACGAAACCACACCGCGCTTGTTCAGTTCAATCAATTCCTTGTACATGCCCAGAGGCGACGAGCCGGTGGGCAATCCTAATATAAAAGGTTTCTCAGCCGTGGGCTGTGCTTTGTTGATTTTAGCGGCCACATAGTTGGCTGCCCACTTGGAAATAGTCTGGTAATCAGGCTGAATGATAAGTCTCATAGGTTACTTGGTTTTAACATTAATATTAGGTTCTCGATTATTTGCTTGTACGGTCGGCCTTCAGGCGTTCGGCCATGGCCACGGCCAGTTCGCGGCAGTAGCGGCGCGTCTCTTCCTTCAGGCTTTGCTTCATCTCGACGGGATTTCCCACCGGTTCGAATTTCAACTTCTCGTTGTATTCGCCAATCAGTTTGACGGCGGCACTCGCCCAGGTGAACGAGCCGAACCAGCCCATGTAGCGGCCCTTGATGTCGCGCGCGGCAATCTGGGAGAGCAAGGCCTCCACTTCCGGATAAATCTTGGTGTTATAGGTGGGTGCGCCGACGATAAGGCCTTTGTAGCGGAAGATGTCGGCCAGGATGTACGACGACTGCGTGTGCGACACGTCGTGCACCTTGATTTTGCGGATGCCTTGCGCAGCCAGTTCTTCGGCAATGAGTTCGGCCATCTGTGCCGTGTGGCCATACATGCTTCCGTATGCGATTACGACGCCCTCTTCGGCTTCGTAGCGGCTCAGGCGGCTGTAGGTCTCCACCACTTTGGCGATTTCCGTCTGCCACACCGGTCCGTGTGTCGAGCAGATGGTCTGGATGTTCACCCCGCTCAATTTCTGCAACGCGCGTTGCACGGGCTGGCCATATTTTCCTACGATGTTGGCATAATAGCGTTCCATCTCGCCCCAGTAGTGGGTGGTGTCCATCGTGCTGTCCACCACTCCCCCGTTCAGTGCGCCGAAGCATCCGAATGCGTCGCCGGAGAACAAGATGCCGTCGGTCTCATCGAAGGTCATCATCGTTTCGGGCCAATGCACCATCGGCGTCAGATAGAAACGCAGGTGATGGTGTCCGAGGTCGAGGATGTCGCCATCGCCCACCTGGTAGCGGTCGCCTGCCAGGCCGTAGTAGCCTTCTATCATGCCGAAGGTCTGCTTGTTGCCCACAATCACCACGTCGGGGTAGAACTGGCGAATCAAGCGAATCGAGCCGGAGTGGTCAGGCTCCATATGATTGATGATCAAATAGTTGATAGGACGGTCGCCCAAGACGGCGCGAATCTTTTCGAGGAATACGTCAAAATAGCAGGCATCGACCGTATCGACCAGTGCCACCATGTCGTCGTCAATCAGATACGAATTATACGACACACCATACGGCAACGGCCACAACCCTTCGAAGCGGGCTTTCACACGATCGTTCACTCCTACGTAATGTACTTTTCCTTTTATCTTCATAGTTTTGCTTTCCTTAAAATGATAAACGTGAGCAAATGTAGTTGTTTTTCCCGAAATAATCACTGCGAAGCAGAAATAATCAATAATCCCAAATGGGATATTTATAGTTCATGTTCATTTAACCCAAATCGGTCATTAGCGTTATGATGATAGCAACTTCTATTTTTGAGAAGATGAGTTCTCGTTTTGTGGGCGCAATGGGGCTCCATTGCAACCGAGAAACCGGAAGACAGATACCAAAAAGAAAGTTTGTTTGCGCAGGGGCGGCCTAATGACCGTTTTGGGTTTAATGACTGCGTAATCTCACAAGCATCATAAATAGTGTCTGCACAAAGAAAAGTTCCTGCATAGACCCCGAAGCGCCGCTAATACATCTTCCCCTGATAAGATTGGCGTTCTTTCAGCCGTTTTTTCACCTTCTCGGTCAATTCGTAGTTTTTCAGGCCCCAGTCGGGGGCGATGAGGAGTTCCTTAGGCGACGACGAGGCAAAGCGTTCCAACACCAGGTCGGGGCGCAGGCGTTCCACATAGTCCACCAGCAGGTCCACGTATTCGTCGACACCATACAGATGGAACTCCTCGGGATGTTGCGCGTATTCGTACGCCATACGGGTGCCCCGGATGAGTTGCAATTGGTGGAGTTTCAACGTGGTCAAGGGCAGGCGCGACAACTCGTCGGCCTGGCGCATCAACTCCTCGTGTCCCTCTCCGGGAAGCCCCAGGATGACATGGCCGCCAACGGGGATGCCCCTTTCCGCCGTCCGACACACCGCACCGACCGTATCGGCATACGTATGTCCGCGGTTGATGCGGAGCAGTGTCTCGTCCTTCACACTCTCAATGCCATACTCCACCAGCACAAACGTGCGGCTCGCCAGCTCCTGCAAATAGTCGAGCAGCGCATCGGGCATGCAGTCGGGCCGGGTCCCTATCACGATGCCGACCACGCCGGGCACCTCCAACGCCTGTTCGTAAAGCGAGCGGAGCGTCGCCAGGTCGGCATACGTATTGGTGTAGGCCTGGAAATAGGCCAGGTATTTCATCTCCGGATATTTGTGGGCAAAGAATGCACACCCCTCCTCCACCTGCTCGCGCACCGACTTGTCGGTATGGCAATAGGCCGGGTTGAAGGTCTGGTTGTTGCAATAGGTGCAGCCTCCCCGTCCCTTGCTCCCGTCGCGGTTCGGGCAGGTGAAGCCGGCATGGATGGAAATCTTCTGCACCTTCGTCTGGAATCGTTGCCGAAGGAAGGTGGAGAAATCGTTGTATAAGGGTTGATTCATGCCTCGTTTCTTTCTTTTTGCGCAAAACTACCGAAAATTAAGGGAAAATTCGATATGTTTGCAGGTGAATCTAACCTAACAACTGTACAGATGAATAGAAAATGGATATTCCTGGTTCTGGCTGTCTGCCTGACCTTCCCCCTCGCACACGCTCGCACCGAACTGACCCTCGAAGACATCACATCCGGCACCTACAGGCCGCAATATCAAGGGCGCGTCACCCCGATGGCCGATGGCGAATCGTATCTGCAAATGAATCAAGAAGGCACACGCATCACGCGCCACTCGTTCCGCACCGGCGCCGAGGAGGAAACCGTGTTCGACGTCAGCACGGCCCGCGACTGTCCGTTCAAGACGTTCGACAACTACATCCTTTCGCCCGATGAGAGCCGCCTGCTCATCCAGACGGAGACCACACCGATTTACCGCCGGTCGTTCACGGCGGTGTACTACCTCTACAGCATCAAGAACAACAAGGTGGAGCCGCTGTCGGACGGCGGACCGCAGCAGGTGCCCCTCTTCTCGCCCGACGGACAACAGGTGGCCTTCGTTCGCGAAAACAACCTCTATCTGGTTAAGTTGCTCTATGGCAACAGCGAGTCGGCCGTGACCAAGGACGGCCGCTTCGGCGAGGTCATCAACGGCATCCCCGACTGGGTCAACGAGGAGGAATTCGGCTACAACCGCGCCTTCGACTTCAGTGCCGACAGCAAGATGTTGGCCTACATCCGTTTCGACGAAAGCCAGGTGCCGCTGTTCTCGTTCATGTGCTACCAGGGTCTGCAACCGACCCGGACCGAGTACATGGACTACCCGGGCACCTATTCCTATAAATATCCCTTGGCGGGAAAGAAGAACGCCGGCGTATCCGTTCACGCGTTCGACATCAAGTCGCGCGTCACCCGGCAGATGGACCTGCCGCTCGAGGCCGACGGCTACATCCCCCGCATCCGCTTCACCAAAGATGCCAATACACTGGCCATTATGACGCTGAACCGCACCCAGAACCGTTTCGACCTCTACTTTGCCGACCCACGGTCGACGGTGTGCCGCCTCATCGTCCGCGACGAGAACGCCTGCTACTTCAACGATGCCTGCCTGGACAACATCGTCTTCTACCCCGACCACTTCACCTTCATGAGTGAGAAGAGCGGCTACAACCACCTCTATTGGTACTCCATGACGGGAAGCCTCAAGCGGCAGGTGACCCAAGGCAACTACGTGGTCGACCAGTTTCTGGGTTGGGACGAACGGACGAACACCTTCTACTACCGCAGCAACGAGGGCAGTCCGCTGCAAACGGCCATCTACAAGGTGGACGGCAAAGGCAAGAAAACCCGCCTGACCCAAGGCGAAGGCGTGAACCAGGCCTTGTTCAGCACCAACCTGAAATATTTCCTCAACACCTTCTCCAGCCTGCACACACCGCCCGTGGTGACCATCAACGACCAAAACGGGAAGGTGCTCAAGACGCTCATCGACAACCAGGCCCTCAAGCAGAAGTTGGCCCAACTCGAACTGCCGGAAAAGAGCCTCTTCCGCTTCACTACCTCCGAAGGAGTCGAACTGAACGGCTGGATGATCAAACCGCTCCACTTCGAAACCTCGCGCAAATACCCCGTCATCCTGTATCAGTACAGCGGACCGGGTTCGCAAGAGGTGATGAACCGCTGGCAGCTGGATATCGACCGAAACGGCATCAGCTGGGGAACCTACATGGCCACGCAGGGTTTCCTCGTGGTCTGTGTGGACGGACGGGGCACCGGCGGACGAGGCAGCGAATTTGAGAAATGCACCTACCTGACGCTGGGCGTGAAGGAAGCGAAAGACCAGGTGGAGACGGCCCGATACATCGGTTCGCTCCCCTATGCCGACGCTTCGCGCATCGGGATATGGGGATGGAGTTTCGGAGGCTACTGCACCCTGATGAGCATGAGCGAAGGAAGCGGCGTGTTCAAGGCCGGCATCGCCGTCGCCGCCGTCACCGACTGGCGCTACTACGACACCATCTACGGCGAACGCTTCATGCGCACGCCCAAGGAGAACGCCGAAGGATACCAGGCCGCCTCGGCCTTCACCCGAGCCGACAAACTGCAGGGCAAACTGCTGCTCATCCACGGCACAGCCGACGACAACGTACACATCCAGAATTGTGTGGAATATGCCGAGCACCTGGTACAACTGAACAAGCCGTTCGACATGCACGTCTATACCAACCGCAACCACAGCATCTATGGCGGCAACACGCGCCTGCACCTCTACACAAAGATGGCTGAATTCATGAAAAGCAATCTCTAACCGAACTCCCATGGAACACATCAAGAAGCCGGACTGGCTGAAAATAAGCATCGGGGCTAACGCACGTTATGCCCGCACCAAACAAATCGTCGACACGCACCACCTGCACACCATCTGCAGCAGCGGACGCTGCCCCAACCTGGGCGAGTGCTGGGGACGGGGCACGGCCACCTTCATGATTGGCGGGAACATCTGTACCCGCTCGTGCCGCTTCTGCAACACGCAGACCGGCCGGCCGCTCCCGTTGGATGCCAACGAACCGGAGCACGTGGCCGAGTCGGTACGCCTGATGGAACTGTCGCACGCCGTCATCACCTCCGTCGACCGCGACGACCTGCCCGACCTCGGGGCTGCCCATTGGGTACGGACCATCGAAGCGGTACGCCGCCTCAACCCCGAGACCACCATCGAGATTCTCGTGCCCGACTTCCAAGGAAGGGAAGAACTGATTGATGCCGTCATCCAGGCCCGCCCCGACATCATGGCGCACAACCTGGAGACGGTGCGACGCCTCACGCCCGAAGTACGCAGTGCCGCCACCTACGACCGCAGCCTCGACGTACTCCGCCGGATAGCCGCATCGGGTATCACGGCCAAGACAGGCATCATGGTGGGACTGGGCGAAACAACGGAAGAGGTAGAAGCCACCATGGACGACCTGGTCGGTATTCATTGCCAGGTGCTCACCATCGGCCAATACCTGCAACCCACACACCGTCATTATCCGGTACAGGCCTACATCACGCCGGAACAGTTCCAGGCCTACAAGCAAACGGGATTGGCCAAAGGCCTGGCGCAGGTGGAAAGCGGCCCGCTGGTACGCTCGTCGTACCATGCCGACGCATACGCTCCCGGGCGGAAGTCCGTGTGAGTACACGGGCCATCCCTTCCCCGGACAGCCGCGTGCCGGTGCTCGCACAGTCGCGTGCATGCGGTACTGCAGTACTCCGTACTTGGTACTCCAGTACCGAGTACTCGGGACTGCGGTATCGTCTATGCGTGACACAAAGCGACACCAGCCGCCTCCGTTCATCCACCGAGACAACGGCAACAGCGAACGGACACGGAAACGGCGACATCCCCAGCCCTCATACGGGAGGGGCCAAAGGCCATCGGCCGAGCAGGCATCCGCCTACTTATAAATCAGAAAAATGCAGGGAATCTTGGAGAGGTCGGGCAAATGGCCTTGCCACTCCTTCACCGTCAGGGTGCGGATGTATTCGCCCTCGCACGTGATGTTGGCGGCAATGCACAGGCGCGTCTGCGGCCGGCAGTTGCGCAGGATGTCTTCCGCCATCTTGTTGTTGCGGTAAGGCGTTTCGATGAACAGTTGGGTCTGGTTCTCGGCATAGATGCGCTGTTCGAGCTGGCGGATGCGTTTGGCGCGTTCGCCCGGTTCGATGGGCAGATAGCCGTGGAAGGCAAAACTCTGTCCGTTGAAGCCGGAGGCCATGACCGACAGGATGATGGACGAAGGGCCAACCAGCGGCACCACCCGCAGTCCCTTCCGTTGGGCAATGGCCACCACGTCGGCCCCCGGGTCGGCCACGGCGGGACACCCGGCTTCGGAGATGACACCCATCGACTGTCCCGCCTCCAGCGGCTTCAGATAGCCGGAGATGGACTCGGGCGAGGTGTGCTTGTTCAGCGGATAAAACGAGAGAGAATCGATGTCGATGTCGCGGTCCACCTTCTTCAGGAAGCGGCGTGCCGACCGCACGTCCTCGACCACGTAATGGCGGATGCCACGGATGATGGTTCGGTTATGTTCCGGGAGCACCTGCTCCACAGATGTGTCTCCCAGGGTGACGGGAATCAGATACAACGCTACGTCCATAATCAAGGTTTAAAGTCCGAGGCTTCCAGCAACGCACGGTAATCGGTCATTTCCAGCAGTTGGGCGATGGTCACGTCGCGATGGCGTTTCATGAACGCTTCCACCACCTGCGTCCCCATCCAGATGCCGACCAGTGCCGGTGCACGCTCGCCAAAGAAGGCGGTCGAGGGAGCCGGTTTGTTGTATTTGCGTATCAGCATCGGGTCGGTCGAGTTCAGATGGCCGTGCTGCCACATATAGTCCCACACGTTCTTCCGATTGGCCTTGCACCACTGCCGTTCGGCCTCGGTGTAGTCCAACTGCTCCGCCATCGAACCGCAGCCGAGGGCTTTGGCCACCACATAGTGAATCTTGCCGTAGTGGAGCATCAAGTCGAGGAAGGTACGGTAGCCGTCGAGCGGAAACGGGTAGCGGCTCATCAGGTAGAACACCAGGCAATCGTGTACGATGCGGTCCGGACGCATCGACCGTCGCTGATAGTCATAATAATATTGATGGTAAAGCGGATAATCGGCCCCGAGATACTTGTCGACGCTGAATCCTACCAGCGTATCGGTCACGACCACCGACTCGTTCAGGGCTGAGAACTGGGCGTAGACCTGAGGGACGACGAAAGAGGGGATATGGCGTTTCAGATAGCCGAAGCCCTGGTCGAAGCGTTTCTCGTATGGCGTCATGTCCTCGAACATGACCAGAGCATCCTGCAGCAGACGCAGCAACACAGGGTCGGAGAAATAGTCTTTGAGCTGGGTATAGATGTGGTCATCGCCCACCTCGCCCAGACCGATGATGTCCTCGATGAGGAGTTTGGTCTGCATGGTGTACTCCGTATTCATCCGCTGCAACGACGAGAAGTTGTTGAACTCCACATAGTCGTCGAGCAGTTTGTCCAGGCGGACCACCGACACGTGCACCGACTCGCTGACTTTCTCGCCCTCCTTCTTGCCCGGACGGCATGAAGCAAGCAACCCTGTCAGCATGCAGAGGCACAACACGATGTATCGAATGGTCTTTCTCACGGAGCAGTCTGTTGTCAGGTGAATACTTCTTCTTCTCTTGCCGCCCACCGGACGAGGCTGTCACTTCTTCACAGCCTCTGAGGGGTTTCAGGATGGTCGGAATGCAAAACCGATACGGGCACCGCAGACCGGCCGTCACGCCCCCCTTCGTCCGAATGGTGGCGTGTGTATTTTATCCGTAAATGATGTTACCGTTGGCGTCCTTGTATTCGTCCAGGCCTTTCTCGTAGGTGGCCATGGCGCGCAGACTCATGCCCACGCTGGAGAAGCCGCCGTCGTGATACAGGTTCTGCATGGTCACCTTGCGGGTGAGGTCGGAGAACATGACGATGCAATAGTCGGCACATTCCTCGGCCGAGGCATTGCCCAGCGGCGACATGCGGTTGGCGAAGTCGAACAGTTTGTCCATGCCCTTCACGCCCGAACCGGCGGTCGTCATGGTCGGCGACTGCGAGATGGTGTTGACACGCACATGGTGTTCGCGTCCGTAGATGTAGCCGAAGCTGCGGGCGATGGACTCGAGCAAGGCCTTCGCATCGGCCATGTCGTTGTATCCGTAGAACGTACGTTGGGCAGCCACGTAACTCAGCGCCAGGATGGAGCCGTAATCGGCAATGGCGTTCAGTTTCTTGGCCGACTGAATCATCTTATGGAACGATACGGCCGAAATGTCCAGGGTGGTGCTCAGCATGTTGTAGTCCAAATCGTCGTACGTACGTTTTTTGCGTACGTTGGGCGACATGCCGATTGAGTGGAGTACGAAATCTATCTGACCGCCCAACACTTCCATCGAGCGTTTGAACACATTTTCCAGGTCTTCTACCGAAGTGGCATCGGCCGGTATCACCTCGCAGTTCAGTTTCTCGGACAAGGCCGAAACCTGGCCCATGCGTACAGCCACGGGGGTGTTGGACAGCGTAATCACCGCACCTTCTTCCACGGCCTTTTCGGCCACCTTCCATGCGATGGACTGCTCGTTCAATGCACCGAAAATGATGCCTCTCTTACCTTTCAACAAATTGTAACTCATACCTTATAAATATGTTAAATTAGGTTGCAAAGATACAACTATTATCGGAAACGCAGGTGTGAAGCCTCGATTTATTCTCTAAAAAAGCCAATAATGGCCCCTTAACGGCCTTTAAATCCCTATTTACGGCCGTTTGTCCACTTGTTTTAGGTGAAAAAATACACGTAAACCAACAATATATACACATACGCTTTGTTTGCTGTCTTTTATCTTTGCACCCGACAATTAAGAGGTTTTTTCATAGTATTTATTAAAGGTTAGAATTAGGTTAACATGATTTATTCACTTGCGTAAGCCACCCGTGAGGGCCGCTTACGCGGGTAATAAACGACTAAGGAAAAGGCCTCCCGGTTGTTGACGAACATATCACCTTCGTAAAACCCAAACATTACTGATATACCATGAATGCACATCTGAAGAAACTCATTCCGATTGTATGCCTCGGTGCTTTGCCGCTTTTGCAGAGTTGCCAGACGGGATGCAGCAAACAATGTCCGGCCGACTGCATGGCCGACGTCTACCAGAATCTCCCTTTCGAGATGGACCAAGTGAAGCGTCCGTCTTTCCCCGACTATAAAGTCAGCATCTGCGAGTTCGGTGCCGTGTCCGACGGCAAGACGCTGAACACGGAAGCCATCAACGCCGCCATCAAGCAGGTGAACGAGCGCGGAGGCGGTACGGTGGTCATCCCCGAAGGGTTGTGGCTGACCGGCCCAATCGTCCTGCTCGACAACGTGAACCTCTTCACCGAGCACAACGCGCTGGTGGTCTTCACCGACGACTTCAACGCCTACCCCATCATCCAGACCTCTTTCGAAGGACTGGACACGCGCCGCTGCCAATCGCCCATCTACGCCCTCGAGGCTGAAAACATCGCCATCACCGGCCACGGCACGTTCGACGGCGCAGGCGACAGCTGGCGTCCCGTCAAGCGCGACAAGCTGACGGCCTCCCAATGGAAGAAACTGACGGCCCAAGGCGGTGTGGTAAGTCCCGACGAAAAGGTATGGTATCCCAGCGAGAAATCCTATAAAGGCGCCATGGCTTGCGTCAACTTCAACAACCCCGAGGGCATCCACACCGATGAGGAATGGGAAAGCATCCACGACTGGTTGCGTCCGGTGATGCTCAGTTTCGTGAAGTGCAAGCAAGTGCTGATCGAAGGCGTCACGTTCAAGAACTCGCCCTGCTGGTGCCTCCACCCGCTTTCGTGCGAGGACATCACCATCAACCGCGTCAGCGTCTACAACCCCTGGTACTCGCAAAACGGCGATGCGCTCGACCTGGAATCGTGCAAAAACACGCTGATTGTCAACAGTGTGTTCGATGCCGGCGACGACGCCATCTGCATCAAGTCCGGTAAGGACGAAGACGGACGCCGCCGTGGCGAACCCTGCGAAAACGTCATCGTGAAGAACAACACCGTGTTGCACGGACACGGCGGTTTCGTGGTCGGCAGCGAGATGTCGGGCGGCGTGAAGAACATCTACGTGACCGACTGCACCTTCCTGGGCACCGACGTCGGCCTCCGTTTCAAGAGCACACGCGGCCGTGGCGGCGTGGTCGAAGGCATCTACATCAACCGCATCAACATGATCAACATCCCGGGCGAACCGTTGCTGTTCGACCTCTTCTACGGCGGAAAGGCTCCGGGCGACGTGACGGCCGAAGACGAGAATCCGAAAGAGGAAGTGGTGCCTCCGGTGACCGAAGAGACGCCCGCCTTCAAGGACATCACCATCACCCACGTCAACTGCAAAGGTTCGGGACGTGCCATGTTCTTCAACGGCTTGCCTGAAATGCGCATCCAGAACGTCCGCATCAGCGACGTGGTCATCACCGATGCCAAAGAGGGTGCCGTCATCAACAACGCCGACGGAGTCAGCATGGCCAACGTGACCATCGTGCCGAACAAGGGTCCCCAGGTTCGTGTGAAGAACGCCAAGGACATCCACATCAACGGAACCGATGTCGAAGAAATCGGTGCGGCAGAACAAGTATTCAGTCTATAAACCTTATGTATAATCGTATGGGAGGCGAGCACTCAACCGTGCTCGTTTCCCATTTGCATTTCAACATCTATGAAACCTACTTCTATCCTTACCCTCGCATTGTTCGGCGCCACGCTGAGCCATGCCACGGCCCTGCAGGCCGAAGAGAAAACCCTCACTGTTTGCCTGACCAACGACTGGGACAAGCCTCAGGCCGACGCCCCCGTCGTGCTTTCGTTGGCCGAGTGCCCCATTCGGTTCGACATACGTTCGGCCGTCGTACGTGAAGCCGGTCGGGAGATTCCCTGCCAGCTGGACGACCTCGACGCCGACCGCAAACCCGACGAACTGGCCTTCGTGGTCGACCTCCCGGCCCAAAGCACCAAGGAGGTGACCGTCACCTTCTCGTCCGAACCCGCCACGCAGGCCTACCCTTCGCGTGTGTTTGCCGGCATGATGTTGCGCGACGTGAAGAAAGGCAAGCACCAACCTGTCCGTTCGCTCAGCGTCCCGGGCAGCAGCGACGTGTACAACCTGGTCTACCCGCACGGTCCCATGCTGGAGTCCGAACTGGTGGGCTACCGCGTCTACTTCAACCACAAGCAGACGCTCGACCCGTACGGCAAATTCCAAAAGCGACTGGAACTGGAACAATGCCATTTCTATCCCACTGACGAGCAACTGGCCCAGGGCTTCGGCGACGACGTGCTGCGCGTGTTCGACAGTTGCGGACCGGGCACCCTCAAGGGCTGGAACGGCCAACAGGCCACCCACGCGAGCGAAGTCGACCTGCGCACCGAACGCATCGTGGCCACCGGCCCCGTACGTGCCATCGTCGAGGTGGTGGACGAAGGCTGGCACTACCAGGGCGGCACGCTGAACATGACCACCCGCTACACGCTCTATGCCGGACACCGCGACCTCGAGGTCGGCATCCGTTTCGACCGTCCGCTGGCCCAGCAGATTTTCTGCACCGGGGTGCAAAACATCGTCGGATCCACGTCTTATTCCGACCACGATGGGTTGGTGGCCTGCTGGGGCACCGACTGGCCGGTGAACGACACGGTGAAATATGCCAAGGAGACCGTCGGCCTGGCCACCTGCATCCCGGCCCACCACCTGGTGCGCGAGGCCAAGGACAAGGACAACTACCTCTACCTCGTCCATGCGCCCGGCAAGGCCCGGTTCACCTACCACACCATGTTCACCTCCACCAAGGAGACCTTCGGCTATCCCGATGCCGAGGCCTGGTTCGAAGAGGCGCGGCTGTGGAAGGAGCGGCTTGCACACCCGTGTCAGATTACCGTCAAACGCAAATAGGTATCAATTAGTCGCCTATTTTCACCCAATAATTGCACATCCCGACGGGGCTTTCGGCCAATAGTTGCACACCACTATCTATCCCACTACCTATCTTTGCCTACCAAACAAAGAAACCAATTTATCTCAATGTTTAATGTCTAATACCAAAAACGTATGAAAAAGAATGTACTTCTTGCGGCAGCCATGCTGACCGCCAGTTTCGGCCTCCAGGCACAGACCGTTGCCACGGCCGATGAGTATCTGAATGCGCTGGCCAACGGTGCCGGCGACGTTGTCATCACCATCCCGGCCGGGACGAACATCGACGTGACCTCCGACGCCATCACGAGCATCGCCGTCAACGCCGCCGTCACCAGCATCACCGTGCAGGGCGAGGGCGACGCCTCCGTGCTGACCACCAAGGGTGCCTACGACCTCTCGGGCGTGGCCGAACTGGGTGCTTTCCGCTTCAAGAACCTGAAGGTGACGCGTGGTGCCGAGGACGGCGACTATGCCTTGGCCGTCAAGACCAGCATCAAGGAAATCGTGTTCGACGGCTGCGTGCTGACCGAATCGCGCGGCGTGGTCCGTGTACGCGACAACGAAAGCATCGCCATCGGCTCCATCACGGTGAACAACTGCCTGGTGTCCAAAATCGGCAGCTACTCGCTCCTCTCGTTCGAGGTGGGCAAGCTGGGTACGCTGACGCTGACGAACAACACCTTCTTCAACTTCTCCACCGCAAACCAGGCCAAGAACCTGGTGACGTTCAAGCCCGCCGCCACCGGCGAGACCGACGTGCGCCTGACGAACTTCTGCATGGAGAACAACACCCTCAACAAGGTGGTGCTGGGCGGCACGTCTGCTGCCAACTACGTGGTGGACTTCGGCAAGGTGGGCGGTTCGGCCGTTCCCGTGGCCGGTTCGTTCAGTTTCCAGAACAACCTGCTCGGCGAGCCTTTGAGCGGCATCACGAAAATCTTCAGCAAGGTGCCCCAAAGCACCGACGAGAACTACGAGTTCTACACGAAGAAGGGCAACTTCATCTCCAGCAGCTGGCAAGTCGACACCAACAGCGACAAGTACTTCACCGACAACGAGGTGAAGAACGAGGCTCCGGCCGTAGCCGAACTGTTTAAGGATGCGGCCAACTGTGACTTCACGCTGGCTGCCGGACAGGCATACAGCCAGGCTGGCGACCCGCGCTGGCGTCCGGCCGACGACAACGGCATCGAGGCCAACGTGGCCGGCAAAGCCATCGTCTCCACCGCCTGCTTCACCGCTGCCGGCGTAGAAGTGAGTGCACCCGTCAAGGGGCTGAACATCCTGCGCCACACATTGGAAGACGGCACCGTACAGGTAGAGAAAGTCTACATCCGCTAAGCCAGAGGCCCTGAACGCATCGGCAAAGGCAGGTCTGCATAGCTTCGAGGCCTGCCTTTGTTTGTCCGTTGAGTGCGAACGGCCTTTCATCCGTATCTTTTCCATCATACCATGTATCCAAACAATCCGAATTTATGAAAACAATCCAATCACTGTTGGGCGCGTGCCTGCTTTCCATCGCACCGCTGGCGGCCCAGAACTACGTTTCGCAGGTATGGGTGGCCGACCGAGGCGACGGCACCTATCAGAATCCGGTTCTCTACGCCGACTATTCCGACCCGGACGCCTGCCGCGTGGGCGACGACTTCTACCTCACCTCGTCGAGTTTCAACAGCCTGCCCGGCCTGCAAATCCTCCACTCCAAAGACCTGGTCAACTGGACCATCATCGGAGCGGCCATCCCGCACACGCTGCAGCCGGCCCTCATGCCCGAACGGCCCGAGCACGGCAACCGCGTGTGGGCCCCGAGCATCCGCTACCACAACGGCTGGTTCTACATCTTCTGGGGCGACCCCGACCAGGGCGTGTTCATGACCAAGACGCAGAATCCGCGCGGCCAGTGGACCGAGCCGGTGATGGTGAAGCCTGCAAAGGGCATCATCGACACCACGCCGCTGTGGGACGAAGACGGACGCGTCTACCTGGTGCATGCCTATGCCGGCAGCCGGGCCGGACTGAAGAGCGTCATCGCCATCTGCGAACTCAATGCCGAGGCCACAAAGGCCATCACGCCCAGCCGCATCGTGTTCGACGGGCATGAGGCGCACGAAACGTGCGAAGGCCCGAAATTCTACAAGCGCAACGGCTACTACTACCTCTTCTTCCCGGCCGGCGGTGTGCCGACAGGCTGGCAGGTGGTGGCCCGTTCGAGAAACGTGTACGGCCCGTACGAAGACCGCATCGTCATGGCACAAGGCAAGAGCCCCGTCAACGGCCCGCACCAGGGTGCCTGGGTGGACACGCCGACGGGCGAGGACTGGTTCCTCCACTTCCAGGACGTGGGAGCCTACGGCCGTCTGGTCCACCTGCAACCGATGAAATGGGTGAACGACTGGCCCGTCATCGGCATCGACACCGACGGCGACGGCTGCGGCGACCCCGTGCTGACCTACCGAAAACCCAACGTGGGAACCAAGAACCTCCCGATATGCACGCCGCAGGAAAGCGACGAGTTCGACTCCTTCACGCTGCAGCCCCAATGGCAGTGGCACGCCAACATCAACGAGAAATGGTCGTACTGCGCCGGCGACAAGGGCGTGCTCCGGCTCTACTCCTACCCCGTGCGCGACGACTACAAGAACCTGTGGGACGTGGCCAACCTGCTGCTGCAGAAGACACCGGCCCCCAACTTCACCGCCACGATGAAACTGACCTTCAGCCCCAGCCCCAAATACACGGGCGAGCGCACCGGTCTGGTGGTGATGGGCCTGAACTACGCCGGACTCTTCCTCGAGAACACCGACCGGGGCCTGGTGCTTTCGCAGGTGGAATGCCGGAAGGCCGATAAGGGCACGCCCGAGACGAGCCACGCCTCCGTCGACCTGAAGCAACCGACCGTCTACCTGAAGGCCCGCTTCTCTACCGACTTCAGCACCATCGACAGCGGACGCGACGGCGGCGCCGACCTGCTCGTGCGCTGCGAGTTCAGCTACAGCACCGACGGCAAGAAGTTCACCCCGCTGGGCCAGGCCTTCCAGGTGAAGGAAGGCAAATGGATTGGTGCCAAAGTGGGCATGTTCTGCACCCGTCCGAACATGGTCATCAACGACGGCGGCTGGGCAGACATCGACTGGTTCCGCATCACCAAAAAGTAGAAACGACGTAGGAGTCTGCGCGTATACACGCAAAGGGCTTCGTCTGTACACGCATCTGCCTTCGCGTGTACAGACGAAGCCCTTCGTGTATGCACCCCTCTGCAGCCGCCCGGGGACGTGCTTCCGGGCCTCGTTGCAACGGCATTGCAACCGCATGGCGGTGTGTCATAATGGCCCATCTGCGGCGTTGCTATCGGCATTCGGCCTTGGTCGTGTACGCCAGTACACTCCCTTCGACCTCAGCCTCAGCGCCTTGCATCTCGACCATTCTGACGCACCTTTGAGGCTGTGCCAAAATTGGAAGTTTTGACACAGCCTCACGCAGCGGCTATTCCACCACGATTTCGTCGGTGAAGACCCATCCGCCATGCTCCGGCGAGGCGGTCGCCTGCAGGCGCAGGTAGCGCACCTCGCGGTTTCCCAGCCACTCCATCCGGCGGCAAGCATACGGGAGCGCGGTCTCCACGCGGTAGGTCTCGTCGAGCATGGGTTCGAAGTGCTCGCCATCGGTCGAGGCGGAAAGGTGGAGCGAGGCGGGGAAATAGATTTCCACCCCGGCCACCTGCAGGAAGTCGGCCGCGATGCGGCGCACCTGCGTCGGTTGCTGCAGGTCGACCACCACGTCCAGCCGCTGGCGCGAGATGAAGCCTTGCCAGGCCCCTCCGGCAAACGACCAGTCGCCCCGCCGTCCGTCGGTCAGCGCCGCATCGCCCGCCGCCCCGTAGGCCGGATGCCACGGTGCGCGATACGTCACCGGCTTGCCCACGGCCAAGTGTTGCACCGGCTGCAGCGATTCGGCCCGATGGCCCACCTCCTGCTGCAAGGGAAAGGGGTGATAGCCCTGGCCTTGCAGGCGTTCCACCTCCTGCAAGGCCCGCCGGCGGAAGTCGGGCCACGATTTCCGTTCGGGTGCCGACCAGCCCACCTCGGCCAGGGCCAGCGCACGCGGATAAAGCATATATTCCATCTGCGCCTCGGTGGGCACGTATTCGGCCCACACGTTGCCCTGCACACCCAGGATGCGTGCCTGCTCCTCCGTCGAGAGCGAGTCCGGCACGGGGTTGTAGGCATAGACCTTCTCCAGCGGCAGATAGCCGCCCATGGCCTCGGGCTGCGTGGGCGGTGCGTCCTGGTACTTGTCCCAGTAGGCATATTCGCCCGGGGTCATCACGGCCATTCCGCCGGCCTGCACAGCCCGGACGCCTCCCTCCTCACCGCGCCACGACATCACCGCGTCGCCCGTCGGGCGGAAGCCGCCTTGCAGGACCTCGTCCCAGCCCATCAACCGGCGTCCGTGCGCATGCAGGTAGTCGGCTACGCGACGGATGAGGTAGCCCTGCAGTTCATCCACCGTGGCCAAGCCTTCGGCCTCCATGCGTCGGCGACAGTCCGGACAGGTCGTCCAGGCCTGCTTGCCGGCCTCATCGCCACCAATGTGGATGTATTCCGAGGGGAAGAGGTCCATCACCTCGTCCAGCACGCCCTCGAGAAACCCGAACGTCGCCTCCTTGCCCGGACAGAAGTCGGCATGGCGATAGGGCTCGCCGGTGCACGAAAGGTGCGGATACACGGCCAACACCTCCTCGGAGTGCGACGGCATTTCCACCTCGGGGATGATGTCGACATAGCGCCGGCGGGCATAGTCCACCAGGTCCCGTATCTGCTGCTGCGTGTAATAGCCGCCGTAGGCTCCGTCGCCCTCCGTGTGGCGCACGTAGCGGCGGTCGCCGTTCCACCAGGTCTTCCACAGCGGTTCGGTACGCCAGGCGGCCACGTCGGTCAGTTCCGGATAGCGGTTCAGTTGCAGCCGCCAGCCGGCCGCATCGGTCAGGTGCAAGTGCAGGCGGTTCATCTTGTAGCGCGCCAGCACGTCGATTTGCCGTTTCAGGAAGTCGATGGAGAAGAAGTGGCGCGACACGTCGATCATCACGCCCCGGTAGGCCAGGCGCGGATGGTCCGTCACCTCCACGCACGGCAGGCGTTTGCCCTCCTCCAGCAGGGCCAGCAGGGTCTGCACGCCGTAGAACAGGCCTGCGCCCGTCAGCGCCTCCACGGTGACGAGCCGGGGCCCGACGTGCAAGCGATACGCCTCCGGCCCGGGCAGTGCCGTCGTGTCGGCCAGCAGGCGGAACTGCAACTGGCTGCGGACCGCCTTGTTGCAAGGCAGCATCCGCGCCGGGAAGGCGTTCAGCGCCTCGGCCAGCCGCTCGTACTCCTCCCCCTCCAGGTCGGTGTGCCACCACAAGGTCTCCGTCAGGTGAAACTGGCCCACCTTCGTCTCCACCTGCCGGGGCACGGGAATCACCCTCTCGGCCCCGGCCGCCATGGCCGTCCGGCACAGCATCCAGGCCCATAGCAGCAGGCACCCTTGCCACTTACCAAGGAACATCCGTCGGTTCCTTTTCGTCAAGGATGTCGGATTTCAGTTCTGCATGACGATAGCCCATGGCATCGTACCAGTCGACCAGTCGGGGCAGACGAGCCTTGAAATCGGTAAAGTCCTTCTGCTCCGGCCGACACCATTGCAGTTCGCTCAACGCACCGAAGCGAGGCAAGACCATATACTGTGCCGAACCGAAGTCGGCGATGTATTCGGTCCACAGGTTAGCCTGCACACCGATGATGTACGCTTGCTCCTCCGGCAAGAGTTCCGCAGCCACGGGTTCGTACTCGTACACCTTCTGCACCGGCACATATCCTCCGATGGCCAGCGGTTCGTTTTTGCGGTCGCACGACTGGTAATAGTCGAAATAGAGGTACTTGTTGGGGGTCATTATCACCTTGTGGCGCTGCTTGGCCGCCTGGATGCCACCCTCCACGCCGCGCCACGACATCACTGTGGCGTTCGGAGCCAGTCCGCCCTCGAGGATTTCGTCCCAGCCGATGATTTGTCGTCCGTGTTCGTTGAGGAACTTCTCCATGCGGCTGATAACATAACTCTGCAGGCGTTCCTCCTTCGTGTGCTGGCGGTCGGACTTCAGGCCCAGTTCGCGGATGCGGGCCTGGCATTTGGGACAAGCGGCCCAACGCTCCTTCGGACACTCGTCGCCACCGATGTGGATGTATTCCGAAGGGAAGAGGTCCATCAGTTCGGTGAAGACATCCTCGAGGAAGGAGAACACGCGGTCGTTTCCGGCACAGAGCACATTTTTAGAAATGCCCCAGCGCGTCCACACCTCATACGGGCCACCCGTGCAGCCCAGTTCGGGATAGGCCGTCAGCGCGGCCTGCATATGCCCGGGCAGGTCCACCTCGGGGATGATGGTGATGTAGCGGTCAGCTGCATAGGCCACCACCTCGCGAATCTCGTCCTGCGTGTAGAAGCCCCCGTAGGGCACGCCGTCATATTCCTTCGTATTGTGTCCGATGACCGTCTGCGTGCGTTTCGAGCCCACAGCGGTCAGTTCAGGATGTTTCTTGATTTCAATGCGCCAGCCTTGGTCGTCGGTCAGGTGCCAGTGGAAGCGGTTCATCTGGTGCAACGCCATCATGTCGAGGTAGGTCTTCACCTCGTCCACCGTGAAGAAGTGACGACTGACATCGAAGTGCGCCCCCCGGTAGCCAAAGCGCGGCGACGCATACACCTCAGCCGTAGGCAGAGCCACCACCTCGCCCGGAGCCACGGGAAGCGATTTGCGCAACACCTGTATGCCATAGAACACACCGGCCGACGTAGGTGCCGCAATGCGCACGCCCGTCTTGTCCACCGTCAGCCGGTAGGCCTCCGGCGAGGCATCTTCCATTCCCAGTTCAAGCCGGACCACATTCGCCCCCTCGGCACCGGCCTCCACCTTTAGGTTCAGTCCCGTAGCCTTGGCCACATACCCGGCCAGAAAACGGGCGTTGCGCTCCATATCGGCATTCCCCTCGGGATAGCCAATCCGCACACGCGAGGTCAGTACAAACGGTTCACCTTCTGTCACACTCAGTTCCTCCGGCAGGGGAACCACCCGATAGTCTGCCGTCTGCGTCGGAGCAGGCGAACAGGCTGCCAACAAGCCGGCCATGGCCAGACAATTCCAAATTCTTTTCATACGTTTTGAAATAGATTAAACATGAAACCCAAAAACAGTCATTAGGCCGTCATGCGCAAACCATCATCACAACGCTAACGACCAATTTGGTTTAAATACTAAGTTAACGCCACAAAGGTAGAACTTTTTGGTTACTTTTGCCGCATCTTACACACGTAATTCGATTATCGCACATGAAACGACTCGTCATCTTCGACCTCGACGGCACCCTGCTCAACACCATTGCCGACCTGGCCACCAGCACCAACCACGCCCTGCAGCTGTACGGCTACCCCACGCACCCCACCGAGGCCTACCGCTTCTTCGTAGGCAACGGCATCAACAAACTCTTCGAACGGGCCTTGCCTGCCGACGCCCGCACCGAAAGCCACATCCTGCGCATCCGCGAGGCCTTCCTGGCCCACTACGACCTCCACAACGCCGACCTCAGCCGTCCCTATCCGGGCATCCCGGCGCTGCTCGAACACCTGCAGGCGCAAGGTATCCGGCTGGCCGTTGCGTCCAACAAATACCAGTCGGCCACCGAGAAACTGGTGCGCCACTTCTTCCCCGCCATCCGCTTCACCGCCGTGTTCGGCCAGCGCGAGCACATCCCCACCAAGCCGGACCCCTGCACGGTGGAGGAAATCATCCGCATGGCCGGCGTCGGGCGCGACGAGGTGCTCTACGTGGGCGACTCGGGCGTGGATATGCAGACGGCGCTCAACGCGGGTGTCGAAGCCGTCGGCGTCACGTGGGGCTTCCGTCCGAAGGAGGAGCTCCAGGCCTTCCACCCCGCCCACATCGTCGACCATCCGGCCGAGATAGCCGGCCTGCTTGGCTGAAACGCCCCGCCCGTCGGCCCTTGTCCTAACAGAAAGTCACGAGGCCAGCCGGACGCACGGCCGATTTTGGATAAAAAGATAACAAAATGTTTTTGCTTTCCAATTAAAAAACTATCTTTGTAACCAGAATAACCTTTACACAGATGGAGGACGCTCTGAATCATATCAAAATGCTTATCCACGAAGGGAAGGCCGAAGAGGCCATCCGTGCGCTGGATGCCCTCATCGAAGCCCGGCCGGATGCCTCCGACGAGCCCTACTACCTGCGCGGCAACGCCTACCGCAAGACCGGCAACTGGCAGCAGGCCCTCAACAACTACCTGTGCGCCATCGACCTCAACCCCGACAGTCCCGCCGTACAGGCCCGGGAGATTCTGATGGATATCCTAAACTTTTACAACAAAGATATGTATAATCAATAAAATGAATGATTATGGCTAAAATCAAAGGAGCAATTGTCGTAAACACCGAGCGTTGCAAAGGCTGCAACCTCTGCGTGGTGGCGTGTCCGCTCAAGGTGCTGGCACTCACCAAAAAAGAAGTGAACATCAAGGGATACAACTTTGCCCAGCAGGTCATCGACGACACCTGCAACGGCTGCGCCTCCTGCGCCACCGTGTGTCCGGACGGCTGTATCTCCGTCTACAAGGTCAAAGTAGAGAACGCATAAACAAGTCTTATTTCAGAAACTCTTAATTGGAAACAGATATGGCAGAAGAAGTTGTTTTAATGAAGGGGAACGAAGCCATCGCACACGCAGCCATCCGTTGCGGAGCCGACGGCTATTTCGGCTACCCCATCACCCCCCAATCCGAAGTATTGGAAACGCTGGCCGAACTGAAGCCGTGGGAGACCACCGGCATGGTGGTGCTCCAGGCAGAAAGCGAAGTGGCCGCTATCAACATGGTCTACGGCGGCGCAGGCACCGGCAAGATGGTCATGACCTCGTCGTCCAGCCCCGGCGTCAGCCTGAAGCAGGAAGGCATCTCCTACATCGCAGGAGCCGAACTGCCCTGCCTGATTGTGAACGTCATGCGCGGAGGACCCGGCCTGGGAACCATCCAGCCGAGCCAGGCCGACTACTTCCAGACCGTGAAGGGCGGCGGACACGGTGACTACCGCCTCATCGCCCTGGCCCCCAACTCCGTACAGGAAATGGCCGACTTCGTAAGCCTCGGCTTCGAGCTGGCCTTCAAATACCGCAACCCCGCCATCATCCTGGCCGACGGTGTCATCGGACAAATGATGGAAAAGGTGGTGCTGCCGCCGCAGAAACCGCGCCGCACCGAAGCGGAAATCATCGCACAATGCCCCTGGGCCGCCAACGGCAAGCCCAAGACGCGCCGACCCAACATCATCACCTCGCTCGAACTGAAGCCGGACATCATGGAGGAACGAAACATCCACCTGCAGGCCAAGTACAAACAGATTGAAGAAAACGAGGTGCGCTACGAAGAAATCCTCTGCGACGACGCCGAATACCTCATCGTGGCCTTCGGTTCCTGCTCGCGCATCGCCCAGAAAGCCGTCGAAATCGCCCGCGCCGAAGGCATCAAGGTCGGACTGCTCCGCCCCATCACCCTCTGGCCCTTCCCCAAGAAGGCCATTGCCGACTATGCCGGCAAGGTGAAAGGCATGCTCTCGGTCGAACTCAATGCCGGACAGATGGTGGAGGACATCCGCCTGGCCGTCAACGGCCGCGTGCCCGTCGAACACTTCGGACGCCTGGGAGGCATCGTCCCCGATCCCGACGAAGTGGTCAGCGCCATCCGCGAGAAACTAATCCGATAAGCACCCCCCATGAGTACTGACAAGATAAGAAACATACTGAACCTCCTCTTCCTGGCGCTGGCCGCCCTGTCCGTCGTCCTCTATTTCGTGATGGACGACCGTCACCCGTTCTTCTACGTGTGCGGAGCAGCCATCTTCCTGAAGCTGATGGAGTTCTTTATCCGATTCAACCGCTAACATAAGGAGACACATTATGACCAAAGAAGATATCATCAAACCTGAAAACCTGGTTTACCACAAACCGACCCTGATGAACGACAACCCGATGCACTACTGCCCGGGCTGCAGCCACGGCGTGGTACACAAACTCATCGCCGAAGTCATCGAAGAGATGGGCCTGGAAGAAAAGTCCATCGGCATCTCGCCCGTCGGCTGCGCCGTGTTCATCTACAACTACCTCGACATCGACTGGGAAGAGGCCGCCCACGGACGTGCGCCCGCCCTGGCCTCCGCCATGAAACGCCTCTGGCCCGACCGCCTCGTGTTCACCTACCAGGGCGACGGCGACCTCGCCTGCATCGGTACGGGCGAAACCATCCACGCCCTCAACCGCGGCGAGAACATCACCATCATCTTCATCAACAACGCCATCTACGGCATGACCGGCGGACAGATGGCTCCCACCACCCTGGTGGGCATGAAGACCGCCACCTGCCCCTACGGCCGCGACCCGCAGCTGCACGGCTATCCGCTCAAGATAAGCGACATCGCCGCCACGCTGGAGGGGACGGCCTACGTCACCCGCCAGTCGGTCCACAGCGTACCGGCCATCCGCAAGGCTAAGAAAGCCATCCGCAAGGCCTTCGAGAACTCCATGAACGGCAAAGGGTCGAACCTGGTGGAAATCGTGTCGACCTGCAACTCGGGCTGGAAAATGTCGCCCGAAGCCGCCAACAAGTGGATGGAAGAACACATGTTCCCCTTCTATCCCCTGGGCGACCTGAAGGACAAATGAATTTGATAAACGCTCTTAACCGAAAGTAAACGTATGAAAGAAGAAATTATCATAGCAGGATTTGGCGGACAAGGTGTCTTGTCGATGGGTAAGATCCTGGCCTACTCCGGACTGATGGAGGGCAAAGAAGTAAGTTGGATGCCGGCCTACGGACCGGAGCAGCGTGGCGGAACGGCCAATGTGACGGTCATCGTCAGCGACGAGAAAATCTCCTCGCCGATTCTGAGTTCGTACGATGCCGCCATCATCCTCAACCAGCCCTCGCTGGAGAAGTTCGAAAGCAAAGTGAAGCCGGGCGGCATCCTCATCTACGACGGCTACGGCATCATCAACCCGCCCACCCGCAAGGACATCCAAATCTACCGCATCGACGCAATGGACGCAGCCAACGAGATGAAGAACGCCAAAGCGTTCAACATGATCGTGCTGGGCGGACTGCTGAAACTGCGCCCCATGGTGACCATCGAAAGCGTGATGAAGGGCCTGAAAAAGACCTTGCCCGAACGCCACCACCACCTGCTGCCCATGAACGAGGCAGCCATCCTGAAAGGCATGGAAATCATCCGTCCGCAATAACTACGCAACTCCCTATTTATCCTCCGAGGCTGTGTCAAAACTGAATGTTTTGGCGCAGCCTCAAAGGTGCGTCAGAATG
>JBJEHD010000007.1:0-82211 GCA_051875715.1 Bacteroidaceae bacterium | reverse complement strand
TTGGCCATGTGGCCCCATCTTTTCAGTTTGGTAGCTTTTCTGTATTCAAACGCTCTTCCCATTGGTAGTGTATTTTTTAGTGTGATTTTGATTTTAGATGTTTTTTATCTCAGTTTGGCGTTCAGTTTCGCCTGCAGGTTGGCAATCAGTTTGGACATGATTTTATCAATCTGCTTTTCGTTCAGCGTCTGCGTTTCGTCCTGCAGCAGGAAGCTGACGGCATACGATTTCTTGCCGGCCTCCAGGTTCTTGCCTTCATATACGTCGAACAGCGTCACCTCACGCAGCAATTTCTTTTCCGTGTCGAAGGCTATCTTTTCGATGTCGGCGAAAGGCACCTGTTTGTCGAGCAGCAAGGCCAGGTCGCGCTTCACGGCGGGGAATTTAGACAATTCCTTGAAGTTGACCTTGGCCGAACGGCTGGCCTTCATCAGTTCTTTCCAGTTCAGGTCGGCATAGAACACGTCCGCATCGATATCGAACCGTTTCAGTTGTTTGCGTGCCACGATGCCCATCACGGCCAGACGTTTTCCGCCGGGGGTGTAATAGGTCAAGCCCGTTGCCAGCAGGTCGTCGGCATACGCCCCCGTCGTAAGTCGGCGCAGGTCGAAGCCCAATCGGCGCAGGATGTTTTCCACGTAGGCTTTCAGTTCGTACACCGTGCTGTTTTCGTCGGGATGTGCCCACGAGTTCGCCACCCGTTTGCCGGTCAGCCACAAGCCCAGATGGTAGTCTTCCGAATAGGGCGAGAGTACCTTCTCGGCTGTCCGTTTTTCTTCGTGGAAATAGTAGCAGTTGCCGAACTCGAAGAATTTCAGGTCGGCGTTCTTGCGATTGGCGTTTCGGTTGATGCTTTCCAGCCCGCCGAACAGCAACGTCTGCCGCATGCAGTTCAAATCTGCGCTCAGGGGGTTTAGCAGTCGTACCAGATGCTCGGCCGGACAAGCCTCCGAACCTTCATAATAGGCGGCTTTGGTGAGCGAGTTATTGAGGATTTCGTTGAATCCGCAACCCACCAGTTGCTCCGACACCAGGTTCTGCAGTTTGTGCGAGCGGTCCACATCGGTCTTCGTGGTCAGACTCGACTTCAGCGTGGTGGGTATTTCCACGTTGTTGTATCCATAGATACGCAGGATGTCTTCCACTACGTCGCACGGACGCTGCACGTCCACACGATATGGAGGCACGGCCAGGCGGAGTCCTTCGGCCGTTTCTTCCAACGTTTTCATCTCCAGACTGGCTACGATGCGCTTGATGGTCTCCACCGGGATTTCCTTCCCGATCAGGTCGCGTACGTAAGCATATTTCAGGTCGACGATGAAGTCCTCGAACGGAACGGGGCAGATGTCGTGAATCTCGGACGAGATAGTGCCGCCGGCCAGTTCCTTCACCATCAGGGCAGCCAGTTTGAGGCAGTACACCACGTTGTTCGGATCGATGCCCCGTTCGAAACGGAACGAAGCGTCGGTGTTCAGTCCGTGCCGGCGCGCCGTCTTGCGCACCCAGGTGGGATGGAAGTAGGCACTTTCCAGGAAGACGTCCGTCGTGGCCTCCGTGCTGCCGGAGTCCAATCCGCCAAACACGCCTGCCAAGCACATGGGTTCATCCTCGTTGCCGATGGTCAGGTCTCTTTCGTCCAGTTCGCGTTCCACTTCGTCGAGCGTTACGAACTTCGTGCCTTTCGGCATCGTACGTACGCGCACGTGGTTACCTTTTATCTTAGCGGCGTCGAAGCAATGCAACGGCTGTCCGAAGGCATGAACGATGTAGTTGGTGATGTCCACCACGTTGTTGATGGGGCGCAGCCCGATGGTGCGCAATTTGTCTTGCAGCCAGGCCGGGCTTTCCTTCACCGTCACGCCGCTCACCGTCACGCCGGCGTAGCGCGGGCAGGCCTCTTCGTTCTCCACCGTGATGCGGATGTCCCGGTCGTGATTGTCCACCTTGAAGGCGTCGACCGACGGACGTTTCAGTTCGGCCGGCAGGCCCTGCTGTACCAGATAGGCGTAGAGGTCGCGTGCCACCCCGTAGTGCGAGCAGGCGTCTGCCCGGTTCGGCGTGATGTCCACTTCGAGCACATAGTCGCTCTTTATCTGGTAGTAGTCCTTGGCCAGTGTGCCCGCTTCGGTCTCGGCGGGCAGCACGATGATTCCGTCGTGGCTCGTGCCGACGCCTATCTCATCCTCTGCGCAAATCATGCCGTTCGACTCTACGCCGCGCAGTTTCGACTTCTTGATGGTGAAGCACTCGTCGCCATCATACAGTTTCGTTCCCAGGGTGGCGACCATCACTTTCTGTCCGGCAGCCACGTTGGCCGCTCCACAGACAATCTGCACCGGTTCGCCACTTCCGAGGTTCACGGTGGTGATGTGCATGTGGTCCGAATTGGGATGAGGCACGCACGTCAGCACTTCGCCCACGACGATGCCCTCCAGTCCGCCCTTGATGGTCTGCACCTCTTCCACTCCGCCGGTTTCGAGGCCGATGGAGGTGAGGGCCGCAGCCACTTCCTCTGCCGTCAAATCGAAATTGACGTACTCTTTTAACCAGTTATAACTGATGTTCATATTGTTACAATAATTATACGTTTCTAAAAAGACCTGCAAATTTAATAAGATTTTTGGTAGGGCCGAAACATTTGGGGCGAAAATGCAAAGAAGGTGCACGAGCGGACGGAAATGTCACACATTTGTCACACGTTTCTGCCGAAAAAAGGCCATCTTTGCCGCACGAAACCAAACCCCTAATTCAAAACCTATCATGAGACAATGCATCTGCCTTGCCGCATCCCTGCTGTTGGCCGCCGGCCTCCAGGCACAGGAGCCAGCCTGCGACGACGGAAAGAAACTGGAAAAAGCGAAGATGGAGGCCCAGGATTACCGGCCGGAGATACACGGCACCCTGCGCGGCAAATTCGAGTACCAACCGGAGATGGAGGCAGGCCGCTTTCAGGTGCGCAACGCCCGGTTCAGCCTCACGGGAAACGTCCACCCCTCCGTAGCCTACAAGGCTGAGATTGACCTGTCCGACGAGGGCAAAATCAAGATGCTGGATGCCTATGCCAAGTTGTTTCCCTGGCGTGGATTGAGTGCGACATTGGGTCAGATGCGCGTCCCCTTCACCATCGACGCCCACCGCTCGCCCCACTTGCGCTACTTCGCCAACCGTTCGTTCATCGCCAAACAGGTGGGCAACGTGCGCGACGTGGGCCTCACCCTGGGTTACGATTTCGCCGGACACGTCCCCCTCGTCCTGGAGGCGGGTTTCTACAACGGCGACGGCATCAGCGAGCAAAAGCATTGGCAAACGAATTTCAACTATACGGCCAAGGCCCAGTGGTTTCCGGCCGATGGCTACAACCTCACCCTGAGCATGCAGACCATCCAGCCGGAGGCCGTACGCATCTTCATGTACGATGTGGGCACGTATTTCGAGCGCGCCGGATGGCACCTCGAGGCCGAATACCTTTACAAGCACTACGCCGACCATGCGTTTCAGAACGTGCACGCGGCCAATGCCATGGCGCTTTACGCCCTGCCCCTGCGCAAGGTGTTCAGCCACATTTCCTTCCTGCTGCGCTACGACATGATGACCGACCACAGCAACGGCCGTGCCGACGAATCCACCGGCCGGCTTCGCATCGACGATGCCCGCCGCCACCGCGCCACCGGGGGCATCACCCTCAGCATGGCCGCGAAGCGGTTCGTGGCCGACCTTCGCCTGAACTACGAGAAGTATTTCTACCCCGAAGGCTCCGCGGCACTGGAGTCGGAACAAGACAAGGCTGTGGTGGAACTGATGGTTCGGTTCTAACTCCCCGTCAGAACGGCAACGGTCCGTCGAACCCACCCCCGCCGAAGGGCGAAGGAGCGTCCGGCATGGCCTCCATCGGTGGAGGCGGCGGTCCGTCGTGCCCCCCTGCGTTCTTGCGCGAAGCCACCACCCCGCCCTCGTTCGGCAGCGGGATGATCATGTCGTCGTCCGGATTCTGAAAGCGGGCGAACTCGCTTCGGAACCGCAGCAGCACGTCGCCCACCGCGCCGTTTCGGTGCTTGGCAATGATGATTTCGGCCATGCCGCGCAGGTCGTTTCCCGTCTCCTCGTCCTTGTATATCTTGTAATATTCCGGGCGGTGGATGAAGAGCACCATGTCGGCATCCTGCTCGATGGCGCCGGACTCGCGCAGGTCGCTCAGTTGCGGACGTTTTCCGTCGCGTCCCTCACGGCTCTCCACGCCACGGTTCAGCTGCGACAGGGCTATGATGGGGATGTTCAGTTCCTTGGCCAACCCCTTCAGCGAACGCGAGATGGTGCTGACCTCCTCCTGTCGGCTTCCGAACGACATGCCGCTGGCGTTCATCAACTGCAGGTAGTCAATCATGATGAGTTTCACGCCATGCTCACGCACCAGGCGTCGAGCCTTCGTACGCAGTTCGAACACCGAGAGCGAAGGCGTGTCGTCCACGTAGAGCGGTGCGTCATACAGTTCCTTGATTTTATAGTCCAACTGTCCCCACTCATACGGGGCCAATTGTCCGCTTTTTATTTTCTCGCCCGGAATCTCGCACACGTTCACGATAAGTCGGTTCACCAACTGCACGTTGCTCATTTCCAACGAGAAGAGGGCCAATGGTGTTTTGAAATTTACCGCGATGTTCTTGGCCATCGACAGCACGAAGGCCGTCTTTCCCATGGCCGGTCGGGCGGCGATGATGATGAGGTCGGAGTTCTGCCATCCCGAGGTAATCTTGTCCAGCGCATGAAATCCGCTTTCCAATCCGCTCAATCCGTCGGTGCGGGCCGCGGCCTTCTGCAGCATCTCGTACGCCTCCTGGATGACGGGGTTGATTTGCGTGTAGTCTTTCTTGAGGTTCCGTTGCGATATTTCGAAGAGTTTTCCCTCGGCGTCCTGCATCAGGTCGTCCACGTCGACCGTGGTGTCGAACGCCTTGGTCTGGATGTCGCTGGTGAAGGAAATCAGTTGTCGGGCCAGGTATTTCTGCGCGATGATGCGTGCGTGGTATTCGATGTGTGCCGACGAAGCTACCTTTCCGCTCAGTTGGGTGATGTAGAACGGTCCGCCGGCTTCGTCGAGGTCTCCCCTCTTGCGCAGTTGTTCCGCTACGGTGAGGATGTCCACCGGCTTCTGTTGTACGGCGAGGTCCGTGATGGCTGCATAGATCAGTTGGTGACGCCGTTCGTAAAACGACTCTGCGCGCAAGATTTCGCTCACCAGCGAATACGCATCCTTCTCTATCATCAGTGCGCCCAGCACGGCCTCTTCCAGTTCCAGTGCCTGTGGCTGCAGGTGTCCGTACTCGTCGGTGGCGATTGCCCGTGGCTTGGCCGCCCTTGTTGTCTTCTTCGGTTGTTCCATGACTCTTCTCTTTTTGGGTGGACAAAGATAGTGCAAGCCAAGAGAAAAACAATCAAGCACCGGCTTGAAATTGTTTTTCCGAGATGCAGCCTGTCTTATGTCCGGCTGTTCATTGCCGTACGCCACGGCTTTTTCCGTCTGTCACGCTTTCGTGTTCCGAAAGGAAAGCGTACCTTTGGCGGCTGGAACAAAGCATGCATACACTACCCGACCTATGATTACATTTCCGAACGCAAAGATAAACCTGGGGCTGAACGTCGTGGAGCGCCGGCCCGACGGCTACCACAACCTCGAGACCGTGTTCTACCCGATAGGGCTGGCCGACGCCCTCGAAGTAGTCCCCCACGACAGGGAAGCGGAAGGCTGCACGCTGCACATGGGCGGAACGCCCGTCGGCGGAAACACCGGGGACAACCTCGTGATGAAGGCCTACCGCCTGCTGCAGACAAGCCACCGCCTGCCGCCCGTCGATGCCTACCTGCACAAGCAAATCCCTTCGGGGGCGGGCTTGGGAGGAGGCTCGGCCGATGCGGCCTTCATGCTGAAACTGCTGAACGAACTGGGCGGACTGCACCTCTCCGACGCCGAGTTGGAGGCGTACGCCAGCACCTTGGGGGCCGATTGCGCCTTTTTCGTCCGAAACCAACCCGTGTTTGCCACCCGCATCGGCGACCGGTTCGAGTCCGTCCGCCTCTCGCTGAAGGGATGGCACCTGGTCGTGGTGAAGCCGGACATCTTCGTGTCCACGCGCGATGCGTTCGCGCTGATACGTCCGCAGAGGCCGGCCCTCTCCGTCCGCGAGATTGTCGGCCGGCCCGTGGAAGCGTGGCGAGACCTTTTGAAGAACGATTTCGAGGACAGCGTCTTCCCCCTTCATCCGGCCATCGGGGCCGTCAAGCGTTCGCTCTACGCCCACGGTGCCGCCTACGCCTCCATGTCCGGCTCGGGTTCGTCGGTCTTCGGTCTGTTTGCCGACCGACCGGAGCAGGCCTCCGCCTGGTTCCCCGGCTGCTTCGTGTGGACGGGCGAATGCGCCGTCTGAAAAAGGCGTGCGTGCGGTGGGCGTGTCAGATGGGAAACCAGATGAAAACGGCCACGTCCCACAGCGCGTGCGAGACGATGAGGGCCGTCAGATGGCCCGGCAGCAGCCGATAGAACAAGCCCCACACCGCACCGGCCACGGCGGCGGCCATCAGCAGCATGAAGTTGCACGAGGGCGCGTGGACTCCGGCATACAGCAGGGTGGCCAGCACATAGCCCACGTTCGGCGAAAAACGGTCGGCAAGCGTGCGCTGCACATAGCCACGCCAAAAAATCTCCTCGGCCGGCCCTATCAGGAAAAGCATCAGCACCGTCAGCAGCCAGGCCTGCTCGCCCGTCTTCATGCCGTAGATGGAGTCGACCTGCGTACGGGCGAAACTGAACAGCCAGGCCGCCACCTTGTCGCCCACCCAGAACACGCCCCAGAGCACCACGGCCAGGCCTATACCCCAAAGCCACTGCGCCGGGCCGAAACGCAGCCCTCGCCACCAACCGGGATTGAACCACGAAGCCAGCCCTGCCAACCCCAAGGCCGACAGGGTCATCATCCCCCAGAAATCGACATACGCCGCCATGCACGGGGCGAACATCACCGCCCACAATCCGGCGGCCAGCACCAACGATGCCGTCAAACGTTTCATCTTCATCGCGTCCTCCACTTCTCCTTCTGTTTTACAAACCGGTCCAGGCCGACACCAGCAGGGCCGCCGACAACAATACGCTGAACATCAGTTGCAGCTGAGCCGTCGACTCGTCCAGCCGGGCGATGGCCTTCTGCCCCTGCGTGGGGAAGCCATCCATGCAGCGGGCGGCCGCCAGCGCAGGCTTCAGGGCGACGAACGCCAGCAAGGCCCAGACGGGGAAACAACCCAGACAGATGCCGCCTGCCAGCCAGACGAACGGGACAAGCACCTCGGCCCGATACAGGCGCACCGAGGCCCGCGTGCCGATGGCCATCGGCAGGGTGCGGATGGAGGCACGGCGGTCGGTCGCCACGTCGCGCGTGTTGTTGGCGTGCAGGATGGCCACCGTGATGAGCCCGACGGGCGGCACCAACACGAGCACAATGGGCTCGAAGGCCGCACAGGCCACGTAGGACGTGCCCAGGGAGGGCAGCACGGCATAGGCCATCAGGATGACCACGTCGCCCCAGGCCCTGTACTTCAAGGGCGGATAGAGCAACGTGCAGGCCACTCCGCCGAGGCCCACCGCCAGCACGGGCCATCCGGCCCTCCACACCAGCGCAAGCCCCACGGCCACGGCCGCCGTCAGCAACCCGACGGACAAGGCCATCACCTCGCGCGGACGAAACACGCCGTCCGTCAGGATGCGTACGCCCAACGTGTCGGGAGCGTCCACCCCGCGTTTGTAGTCGAAATAGTCGCTCCAGGTGTTGCCGGCTGCCTGAAACAGCACCATGCCCAGCAGGGCCAGCAGGCCGCCCGTCCAGTCCATATCCATTCCATACCAATAGAGGTAACACAGCGTCGCCACCACCGGCATGGCCGATGCCGGAAACGACCAGGGCCGTACGGCCACCACCCAATCTTTCCAAGTTCGTTTCATGTTCTTTTCTTGTTATTTCCAATTAATTTTCTGTCCGTTCCTTCGCTATCGGGCCACAAACTCCACATACTCGTTGTTGAGGTAGCCTCGGAGCACGCCCTGCCGGATGCTGACGTCGTCCAGGTAGGAAGTGCCGTCGGCATAGACCATACGGATGTTTCGCGTGCTACCGCGCTCCCATTCCCACCAAAAGTCGTAGCGCCACTCCAGTCCGTTGTCGTAGAAATATTCCACGCCGCGTCCGCCGGAGTAGAAGACGAAGCGCTGCTCGTAGCGGTGGTAGTCGGCCTCCCACACGTCGGTCCATACCGGTCCGCACAGGTAGTCGGTCATCGTGATCGGGCGCTCACCCGGATAAAACGTCACGTCGCACGACGAAAGTCCCGCCGTCAAGGCCGCCATCAGGGCCGCCATGCCCACGTATCTGCGTATCTTCGTTTTCATCTTGCTTCCTCCTTGTCGTTTTGTTTACATGGGCAAAAGTAGGCAAAACCCTTCGTCTGTACGAATGAAAATCCCTATTTTTGCCGGGAAAAACCCGAAACGACTTATGCAAACCACCCCAATCCTGCTTCTGCTCCTGGCCTCCCTCGCCATCGAGGCCGGGCTCCTCGTCCTCCTCGTCCGGACGAAACGTACCGTGGAGGACAACCGCGCCCTGGACGAACACCTCCGCCAGAACCGCGAAGAACTGAGCCGCACCATCCGCGACTTCCGTAGCGAACTGACCCAATCGTTCGACCGCCTCGCCGCCCAGATGAGGCAACTGATGGACCAGCATTTCCAGCTGACGGGCGAGGTGCAACGCGAGAAATTCCAGTCGATGATGCAGGCGCAAGAGGCCCTGGTGCGCTCCACCGAGCGCCGGCTCGACGAGATGCGGGCCGTGGTCGAAGAGAAGCTGCAGCAGACGCTGGACCAGCGCATCGGCCAGTCGTTCGCCCTGGTGCGTTCGCAACTGGAGGACGTGCAGAAGGGCCTGGGCGAGATGCGCACGCTGGCCCAGGACGTAGGCGGACTGAAACGCGTGTTGGGCAACGTCAAGATGCGCGGCACCTTCGGCGAGGTGCAACTGGGCGCGCTGCTCGAGCAGATGCTGAGCCCCGAGCAATACGAGGCCAACGTCAAGACCAAGCGGGGCGCGACGGAGTTTGTGGAATACGCCATCAAACTTCCCGGCCGCGACGACTCCCTCCAGGCCGTCTACCTGCCCATCGACGCCAAATTCCCCAAGGATGCCTACGAGCAGTATGCCGACGCCCTCGAGGCCGGCGACACCGTCCGGGCCGAAGCCGCCTCGCGCCAGCTCGAAGCCACCCTCAGGCGCATGGCACGCGACATCCACGACAAATACGTCGACCCGCCCTTCACCACCGACTTCGCCCTGCTGTTCCTCCCGTTCGAAGGCATCTACGCCGAGGTGGTCCGCCGCACGGCCCTGGTGGAGCAACTGCAACGCGAATGGCGGGTGGTGGTGGCCGGGCCCACCACGCTGGGAGCCCTTCTCAGCAGCCTGCAGATGGGATTTCGCACGCTGGCCATCCAGCGTCGCACGGCCGAGGTGTGGACCACGCTCGGGGCCGTCAAGACCGAGTTCGGCAAGTTCGGCGGCCTGCTGCAGAAGGTGCAGAAAAACCTCCACGCCGCCGGCGACCAGCTGGAGGAAGTGATGGGGAAACGCACCCGCGCCATCGAGCGGCGGCTGCGCAACGTGGAGGCTCTCCCGCCGGAAGAAGCGGAGAAACTGCTGCCCACGGAAGAAGGGGAAGAATAAGGCGGCACGCAGAGGAGGGAAACACGCCGGCGGCACCCGTCCTCATGCGAGTACTCACACCGGGCTGAGCGAGTACTCGCATCGGGCCACGTGAGTACTCGCGCACGCCTTCGTCCCTACGGGGACAGAACGATGTGCGCGGCAGTTTTTTTCGTCGGCCTCTCTGCCCCGGCCTAATCCCGCCGGAAGATGTCGCGCGTGTAGACCTTGTCGGCCACGTCGTCGAGGCAGGGGTCGTAGCGATTGGCGATGATGGCCCGGCTTTCGGCCTTGAAGGCCTCGAGGTCGCCCACCACCCGGCTGCCGAAGAAGGTGCTGCCGGCGGGAAGCGTGGGCTCGTAGATGACGACCTCGGCTCCCTTGGCCTTGATGCGCTTCATGATGCCCTGGATGGCGGACTGGCGGAAGTTGTCGGAATGGGCCTTCATGGTGAGCCGGTACACCCCGATGACGCACTGGGCGGGCTCGGCGCCGAACTGGTTGTGCGTGGAGTAGCCGTACCAGCCGGCCTTGCGCAGCACGGCGTCGGCAATGTAGTCCTTGCGCGTGCGGTTGCTCTCCACGATGGCCTCGATGAGGTTCTCGGGGACGTCGCGATAGTTGGCCAGCAACTGCTTCGTGTCCTTGGGCAGGCAGTAGCCGCCGTAGCCGAACGAGGGGTTGTTGTAGTGCGTGCCGATGCGGGGGTCCAGCCCTACCCCGGTGATGATGCTCTGCGTGTCCAGCCCTTTCATCTCGGCGTAGGTGTCCAGTTCGTTGAAATAGCTGACGCGCAGGGCCAGGTAGGTGTTGGCAAAGAGTTTGACGGCCTCGGCCTCCTTCGTGCCCATGAACAGGGTGTCGACGTCGGGCTTCAGCGCGCCTTCCTGCAGCAGGGCGGCGAAGGTGCGGGCGGCCTGCAGCATGGCCTCCACGTCCGTCAGCCGGCCGATGGCCTCGTTTTCAGAGCGGAAGTCATCGCGGTCGATGAGTTTGGGGCAGCCCACGATGATGCGGCTTGGGTAAAGATTGTCGTACAACGCCTTGCTCTCGCGCAGGAACTCAGGCGAGAAAAGGAGGTTGAGCCGCTTCGCGCCCTGCCGGGCGTACTTCAGGTAGAGGCTGCGGCTGTAGCCCACGGGGATGGTGGACTTGATGACCATCACAGCGTCGGGGTTGACCTCCAGCACCAGGTCGACGACTTCCTCGACGTGGGAGGTGTCGAAATAGTTCTTCTCGGGGTCGTAGTTGGTGGGCGCGGCGATGACGACGAAGTCGGCGTCGCGATAGGCCGAACGGCCGTCCAGCGTGGCCGTCAGCCGCAGGGGCTTCTCGGCGAAATACTTCTCGATGTACTCGTCCTGGATGGGCGAGACGCGGCGGTTGATTTTCTCCACCTTCTCGGCGACGACGTCCACCGCCGTGACTTCGTGGTGTTGCGCCAGCAGGGTGGCGATGCTCAGCCCCACGTAGCCCGTGCCGGCCACGGCCACCTTGATTTCGTTGAATGGTCTCATCATCATATAAAAAAACGGTTCTCCTTTCGTTAGGCGGACAAAGGTAGCGATTCTGTTCGTCACACACAAACCCGCGCGCGGAGATTTCGCGCGGACGCCTCGTTTTCCCCCGGGGACGCGCACGGACGAACGCAAAAAGCCCGGCACGCCGGAACGGTCCGCATGAGGCCGTAGCGTGCCGGGCTTTTTCCCCGGATGGCGGTTCCGCCGCCGTCACTTCAAGATGTCGAGCTGGCGGAAGCACTTGATGAGTTTGTCCACCGCGAAATCCACCTGGGCCTTCGTGTGCGTGGCCATGAGGGCGAAACGCACCAGGGTGTCCTGCGGCGCACAGGCGGGCGGGATGACGGGGTTGATGAACACGCCCTCGTCGAACAACATCTTGGTGACCATGAAGGTCTTGTCCATGTCGCGCACGTAGAGCGGGATGATGGGGCTTTCGGTGTCGCCAATCTCGAAACCGGCGTCGCGGAAGCACTTCAAGGCGTAGTTCGTAATCTTCCACAAGTTCTCCTGCCGTTCGGGTTCGCTCTGGATGATGTGGAGCGCCTCACGGGCGGCTGCCGTGGCGGCCGGCGTGTTGCTGGCCGAGAAGATGTACGAACGGGAGTTGTGGCGCAACCAGTTGATGGTGGCCTTGTCGGCCGCGATGAAGCCGCCGATGGAGGCCAGCGACTTGGAGAACGTACCCATGATGAGGTCAACCTTGTCGGTGAGGCCGAAGTGGTCGCACACGCCGCGGCCCTGACGGCCGAACACGCCCAGACCGTGGGCTTCGTCCACCATGATGCTGCCGTTGTACTGCTCGCTCAGGCGGACAATCTCGGGCAGGTTGGCCAGGTCGCCTTCCATCGAGAACACGCCGTCCACCACCGTCAGTTTGACCGACTCGGGACGGCATTTGGCCAACTCCTTCTCCAAGGCCTGCATGTCGTTGTGCTTGTACTTCAGCTGCGTGGAGAAGGAAAGACGGCGTCCGTCGACGATGGAGGCGTGGTCGCGGTCGTCGCAGATGATATAGTCGTTGCGGTCGGTGAGGCACGACACCACGCCCTCGTTGACCGAAAAGCCGGTGGAATAGACCAACGCCTCTTCCTTGCCTACGAACTCGGCCAGTTCGTGCTCCAGCTGCACGTGGATGTCCAGCGTTCCGTTCAGGAAACGCGAACCGGCGCAACCCGTGCCGTACTTGCGGGTGGCGGCGATGGCCGCCTCGATGATGCGTTTGTCATACGTAAGGCCCATGTAGGAGTTGGAGCCGAACATGAGGACTTTCTTGCCGTCCATCAGCACTTCGGTGTCCTGGGCGCTGTCGATTTCGCGGAAATACGGATACACCCCTTTGGCCATCGTCTCCTGCGGCAAGGTGTAGCGCGCTAATTTTTGCTGTAATAATCCCATAGATGATGTCTTGATGAAGCTCATGCTTCTTAATGTATACCTTTTATTTATCTCTCATACATTCTGCCTCCAAGTAGACCTCGCTCGAAAGCAGGCTGCAAAGATAGTGTTTTATGTTTTTTTAGCGTGCATTCCGACCCAAAAACTTTCGTACGAAGCGAAAAAGAACCCGTACGGCTTCGCCATTCGAAACTTTCGTCGTATTTTTGCGTTTTACGAAAAACAGAACACCCACACGCATGGATGCCAAAAAGAGAATCGTCTTCATCGTCAACCCGATATCGGGCACACAAAACAAGCGGGCCATCCTGGCCCTGCTGGACAAACGCATGGACCACTCGCGCCACGAATGCCGGACGCTACGGACAGAGTACGCCGGACACGCCACACTGCTGGCCCGCCAGGCGGCCGACGAGGGGGCGGACATGGTGGTGGCCATCGGGGGCGACGGCACGGTGAACGAGATTGCCCGCTCGCTGGTGCATACGCCGACGGCCCTGGGCATCATCCCCTGCGGCTCGGGAAACGGACTGGCCCGCCACCTGCAAATCCCGATGGAAGCCCGCGGAGCCATCGACACCATCAACGAGGGACACACCCGCTGCATCGACTACGGACGCGTGAACGGCATCCCCTTCTTCTGCACCTGCGGCGTGGGATTCGACGCCTTCGTCAGCCTGAAGTTCGCCGAGTCCGGCAAACGGGGCCTGCTGACCTATCTGGAAAACACGCTGCACGAAAGCCTGAAATACAAGCCCGAGACCTACGAGATAGAAAACGAAGACGGCACCATGCGCCACAAGGCGTTTCTGATAGCCTGCGCCAACGCCTCGCAATACGGCAACAACGCCTACATCGCCCCCGGAGCCTCGCTGAGCGACGGCCTGATGGACGTGACCATCCTGGAACCCTTCACCGTGCTGGACGTGCCGGCACTGGCCTTCCAGCTGTTCAACAAGACGCTCGACCAGAACAGCCGCATCAAGACCTTCAAGAGCAAACGCATCACCATCCACCGCAGCCAGCCCGGCGTCATCCACTTCGACGGCGACCCCGCAGAGGCCGGATGCACCATCGGAGTGGAAATCGTCGGCCAGGGACTGAACGTATGCACGCCCCTGCCCAAGCCGAAGGCCGACGGACTGAGGCCCGTAGCGGTGGGGCTGAAACAATTGGGCGAACTGCTGGAAGGACTGACGGAACCGGGACGGAACCTGCTGGAGGAGTCGAAATCACTCATCCGCCGGCTGAAAGACAAAGAATAGGCCCGCAGGACTACAGGCGCAGGTAGAAATCCTTCAGCAAGGCGGCAAACTCGGGCGAATAGACACGCGGCGCACTCTCGACCACCAGCACCGACTCGGCACACGCCGCCTCCTCCCACCCCAACGACACCAGCACGCGCTTGGGAGCGGCCTTCCACGTGGTCCGGACCCGGACAAGGCGATGCGCATGGAGCCGGCAAAAACGGGCGATGCGCTCCACCTGGGGCCACACGTCCAGCGGAAGCACCAGGGCCAGCCGGCCACCGGGCGCAAGCAACGACGCCGCACGCACCAGCAGGTCGGCATACGTCAGCGCAGAAGCATGGCGCGCACACGAACGGCGCTGGTCCGGCGAAGGGAGCGAACCGACAAAATACGGCGGATTGGAGACGATGAGGTCGAAACGGTCGGCGGCATCGAACGAGGCGAAGTCCGCACAGACCACCCGGATGCGCTCCGGCCAAGGCGAACGAAACACGTTCTCGGCCGCCTGGGCGGCGGCATCGGCATCAATCTCGACAGCCGTCAGCAAGGCCTCGGGACAGCGTTGGGCCAACATAAGCGCCACCAGGCCGGTGCCGGTGCCGACATCCAGGATGCGACGCGCACCCGACACATCGGCCCACGCGCCCAGCAAGGCGCCGTCGGTGCCGACCTTCATGGCGCAGCGGTCGTGCCACACCGTGAACTGCTTGAATTGGAAATACGGATTGGCCATGGGTCGACGTATGCTTTTTCAGGCAAATGAAACACGGGGCGAAGTTAATATTATAAATAGGAATAGCCAACTAATCGGTAAAAATGCTACCTTTGCAGCCGCTTTACGCCGCCGCAAAACCGAGCGGAGACGCGAAGCCATACACAAATAAAGAGAATCAATAGGATGAAGAACAGAAAATACATGAGCGAGATGGAAGACATGAGCGGAAACGGCTTTTCGCTGATCGCCGACTTCGACGGCAACGAAGAACAGTTGTTCAAAATCGACATCGACGACACACTGCCCCTGCTGCCCCTGCGAAACATGGTGCTGTTTCCCGGCGTGGTGATGCCCATCAGCGTGGGAAGGGCCTCGTCGCTCCGTCTGGTGGACGAAGCGTACAAACAGAACGGCCTGATAGCCGTGGCCTGCCAGAAACAGCCGGAGACGGAGAACCCCTCGCTGGACGACCTGCACCGGGTAGGGACCGTGGCCCGCGTCGTACGCCTGCTGGAGATGCCGGACCAGTCGACCACCGTCATCCTGCAAGGACTCAAGCGCATGGAACTGCACGAACTCGTGCAGACCAGCCCCTACCTGAAGGGACGCATCAGCCCGAAAGAAGAAATCCTGCCGCAAAAAGACAAAAAAGACTATCCGGTGTACGAGGCCCTGGTGGACTCGTGCAAGGACCTCACCATCCGATACATCAAGACCTCCGAAAACATGCACCAGGAGGCCGCCTTCGCCATCAAGAACATCAGCAACCGCATGTTCCTCATCAACTTCATCTGCACGAACCTGCCCCTGGAGAAAGACGAAAAAATGGAACTGCTGGAGATAGACTCGCTGTACAAACGGGCCTACAAACTGCTGGAAATCCTGAACCGAGAGGTGCAACTGGCCGACATCAAGGCGTCCATCCAGATGCGGACACGCGAAGACATCGACCAGCAGCAACGCGAGTACTTCCTGCAACAGCAAATCAAGAACATCCAGGACGAACTGGGCGGAAGCGGACAAGAACAGGAAATCGAAGAGATGCGCCAGAAAGCGGCGCACATGAAATGGAACGACGAAACGGCCGCCACCTTCCAGAAAGAACTGGCCAAACTGGAGCGCACGCATCCGCAGTCGCCCGACTACAACGTGCAACTGAACTACCTGCAGACGCTGCTCAGCCTGCCCTGGGGCATCTACACCCACGACAACCTCAACCTGAAGAACGCCGAAAAGGTGCTGAACAAAGACCACTACGGACTGGAAAAAGTGAAGGAACGCATCCTGGAACATCTGGCGGTGCTGAAACTGAAAGGCGACATGAAATCGCCCATCATCTGCCTGTACGGCCCTCCGGGCGTGGGAAAAACCTCGCTGGGACGCTCCATCGCCTCCGCCCTGAAACGGAAATACATCCGCATGTCGCTCGGCGGCGTACACGACGAAGCCGAAATACGCGGACACCGCAAAACCTACATCGGCGCCATGCCGGGACGCATCGTGAAAGGCCTCATCAAAGCGGCCTCGTCGAACCCCGTGTTCATCCTCGACGAAATCGACAAGGTCAGCTCCGACCGGCAGGGCGATCCGGCATCGGCCCTGCTGGAGGTGCTCGACCCGGAACAGAACAACGCCTTCCACGACAACTTCCTCGACATCGACATCGACCTCTCTAAGGTGATGTTCATCGCCACGGCCAACAACCTGGGAACCATCCCCCAGCCCCTGCTGGACCGCATGGAACTCATCGAAGTGAGCGGATACATCACCGAAGAAAAAATAGAAATCGCCCGCAAGCACCTGGTGCCCAAAGAACTGGAGGCCACAGGCATCAACAAGAAAGACCTCAAGTTCACCAAAGAAGCCCTGGAGGCCATCGTCGAATCGTACACACGCGAATCGGGCGTACGCGAACTGGAGAAGAAGATTGCCAAGGTGCTGCGGAAAGTGGCCCGACGCTATGCCACCGACCTGACGATGCCGCTGCACGAAATCAAGCCCTCCGACCTGAAGGAATACCTCGGGACGGCGGAATACTCGCGCGACAAATACCAAGGCAACGAATATGCCGGCGTGGTGACCGGACTGGCCTGGACGGCCGTCGGAGGCGAAATCCTGTTCGTCGAAACCAGCCTCAGCAAAGGAAAAGGCGGAAAACTGACCCTGACGGGAAACCTGGGCGACGTGATGAAGGAATCGGCCATGCTGGCCCTGGAATACATCAAGGCGCACGCCGCCCAATGGGACATCGACGAGGAAGTGTTTGAAAACCGCGACATCCACATCCATGTGCCCGAAGGAGCCATCCCCAAGGACGGCCCGTCGGCCGGCATCACCATGGTCACCTCGCTGGCCTCGGCCCTCACCCGACGAAAGGTGAAGAAAAACCTGGCCATGACCGGAGAAATCACCCTCCGGGGAAAGGTATTGCCCGTCGGAGGCATCAAAGAGAAAATACTGGCCGCCAAACGGGCCGGCATCCACGAAATCATCCTCTGCGAAGACAACCGCAAGGACATCGAGGAGATTACGCCCGAATACCTCAAAGGGCTGACGTTCCACTACGTGAACGACATCCGCGAGGTGCTCGGCCTGGCCCTGACCGACGAGGTGGCCATCGAGATATAAACCCCAAGAAAAAACGAATACCCCCAAGAAGTAGCCATGAAGTTCACACTGCAGCATACCGACCCGAAATCGAACGCACGCGCCGGAATCCTCACCACCGACCACGGCGACATCCTGACCCCCATCTTCATGCCCGTAGGCACGGTGGGCTCGGTCAAGGCGGTACACCTGACCGAACTGAAAAACGACGTCCGGGCCCAAATCATCCTGGGCAACACCTACCACCTCTACCTGCGCCCCGGACTGGAGGTGCTGGAAGGCGCAGGAGGCCTGCACCGCTTCAACGGATGGGACCGACCCATCCTGACCGACAGCGGCGGATTCCAGGTGTTCTCGCTGTCCGGCATCCGCAAACTGCGCGAAGAGGGGGCCGAATTCCGCTCGCACATCGACGGGTCGAAACACATCTTCACCCCCGAAAAGGTGATGGACATCGAACGCATCATCGGAGCGGACATCATGATGGCCTTCGACGAATGCCCGCCGGGCGATTCGGACTATGCCTATGCCAAACAGTCGATGGGGCTCACCCACCGATGGCTCGACCGGTGCATACGTCGGTTCAACGAAACCGAACCCAAATACGGCTATCACCAAAGCCTCTTCCCCATCGTGCAAGGCTGCGTCTATCCCGACCTGCGCAGGCAGTCGGCCGAGTTCGTGGCCTCGAAAGGCTGCGACGGAAACGCCATCGGCGGACTGGCCGTGGGCGAGCCGGTGGACAAAATGTACGAGATGATCGAACTGGTGAACGAAATCCTCCCCACCGACAAGCCGCGCTACCTGATGGGCGTGGGAACCCCCATCAACCTGCTGGAAGGCATCGAACGCGGAGTGGACATGTTCGACTGCGTCATGCCCACCCGCAACGGGCGCAACGGCATGCTGTTCACCAAAGACGGCATCCTCAACATGCGCAACAAGAAGTGGGAGAACGACTTCTCGCCCATCGAAGCCGACGGGGCCTCGTACGTAGACACACTCTACAGCAAAGCCTATCTGCGACACCTCTTCCATGCACAGGAACTGCTGGCCCTGCAGATAGCCTCCATCCACAACCTGGCCTTCTACCTCTGGCTGGTAGGCGAAGCACGCAAGCACATCGTCGAGGGCGATTTCTCGACGTGGAAAGCCTCCATGGTGAAACGGCTGGCCACACGACTCTAACCCTCCTACACGCCCCGCCTCATGAAGAAGTTCAAACTCATCACCCGGCTCGACCGATACATCATCACCAAGTTCCTGGGGACGTATGTGTTCGCCATTGCGCTCATCATCTCCATCGCCGTGGTGTTCGATATCAACGAGAAGATGGACAAGTTCATGACGAACCAGGCCCCGCTGAAAGCCATCGTCTTCGACTACTACTTGAACTTCATCCCCTACTTCGCCAACCTGTTCAGCCCGCTGTTCGTCTTCATCGCCGTCATCTTCTTCACCTCGAAACTGGCCGAGAACTCCGAAATCATCGCCATGTTCTCCACCGGCATGAGTTTCAAACGAATGATGCGCCCCTACATGATTTCGGCCGCACTCATCGCCACGCTCACCTTCAGCCTGGGAGCCTACGTCATCCCCCGCGGAAACGCCACCCGGCTGAACTTCGAGAACCAATACATCAAGAAGAAAAAGATAGACTACGCCCGCAACGTGCAACTGGAGGTGGACAGCGGCGTGATAGCCTACATAGAAAGGTACGAGGACTACAACAAGACGGGATACCGATTCTCGCTCGACAAGTTCGAGAACAAGAAACTGGTGTCGCACCTGACGGCCCGCAGCATCACCTACGACACCCTGTCGACCTACCGGTGGCGGATGAAAGACTACATGATACGCGAACTAAGCGGCATGAAAGAGTCCATCACACGCGGAGATGCGCTCGACACAATCGTCCGGATGGAACCCTCGGATTTCCTCATCACCCGGAACCAGCAAGAACGGCTCACCAGCCCCGCCCTGAAAGAATACATCGACAAGCAGAAACGACGCGGATTCGCCAACATCAAGGAGTTCGAAGTGGAATACTACCGGCGCATCGCCATGTCGTTCGCCGCCTTCATCCTCACCGCCATCGGCGTATCCCTTTCCTCGCGCAAGACCAAGGGCGGCATGGGACTCCACCTGGGCGTCGGCCTGGCACTGAGTTTCTCGTACATCCTCTTCCAGACCGTTTCGTCCACCTTCGCCATCAACGGAAACATGTCCGTGCTGCTGGCCGTATGGATTCCGAACATTCTCTACACCTTCATCGCCATCTACCTCTACTGGAAAGCACCCAAATAGGCGAATCGCCCCCAACGAACATACATTTCGGCCAAAAAAGACGGACGAGAGGCATATCAGACAGCCAACCTGTGGGAACAAAGCCCGGTCGGGACGGAAGCCTCATCGGAAAATAGAACAATATAAGAAACGTTTCGGTGTTGGCCGATAAACGCAATGTGCTTACCTTTGCGATTCGGAAAAACAAGTAATCAAAAGAGACCCATGAAACAGAATCTTATTCTCTATGGAAGCCTGCTTCTCCTGTTGTGCGGTGCATGCCAGTCCAAGCCCGCACACGAAGCACCCGTCCAAACCGTCAAACTGGATACCGTACGCAAAGCCGGCGAACAGTCGGCCCTGCAATTCCCCGGCAAGGTGAAAGCCGCCCAGGACGTCAACCTCGCCTTCCGCGTGAGCGGCACCATCAGCCGCATCCTCGTCAGCGAAGGACAAGCCGTCGGCGAAGGCCAGGTGCTGGCCGAACTGGACCCGACAGACTATCAGGTGCAACTCGACGCCACCGAGGCCGAATACAAACAAGTGAAGGCCGATGCCGAACGCGTCATGGCGCTCTACCGGGGCGAAGCGACCTCGCAAAGCAATTACGACAAGGCGGTATACGGCCTGCAACAGATTACCGCCAAGTACCAGCACCACAAAGACCAATTGGCCTACACGCGGCTGAAAGCCCCCTTCGCCGGACGGGTGCAGAAACACCTGTTCGACGCCCACGAGACCGTGGCGGCCGGCATGCCGGTGGTCAGCCTGGTGGGCAACGGACGGCCGGAAGTGGAAATCAGCCTGCCCGCTGCCGAATACGTCCGCCGCGAACAATTCGAAGACTATCGCTGCACCTTCGACCTCTACCCCGGACGCACCTACCGCCTGCGCCTGCTCAGCATGGCCCCCAAGGCCAATGCCAACCAACTCTATACCGTACGCCTGCAACTGACGGAAGGCGACGGCCCGATGCCCTCGCCCGGACTGAACACCATGGTCAGCATTCTCATGCGCGAAACAGACGAGGTCCGGATGAGCATCCCGACCGGGGCCTTGTGGCGGAAAGACGCACGCAGCTACGTCTACGTCTATGACCCCGCCACGAGCACCGTCGACGCACAAGAAGTAGAGGTCGTCAGCCTGCTGAACGACGGACGCAGCCTGGTACGCTCGGCCCGACTCCGTCCGGGACAAACCATCGTGGCTTCCGGCGCACGACTCCTGCGCCCCGGCGAACAGGTGAAACCCCTGCCCGCCCCCACTGAAACCAACGTAGGAGGGCTGCTGTGATGGACCTGAGCAAATGGGCGTTCCAAAACCGGAACCTGGTATATTTCCTCATCGCCGTGCTCATGGCCGGCGGCGCCTTCTCTTGCTACCAGATGAGCAAGCTGGAGGATCCGGAAATCAAAGTGAAACTGGCCATGGTGGTGACCACCTATCCGGGGGCTTCGGCCCACCAGGTAGAGCTGGAAGTGACCGACGTGCTGGAGAAGAGCATCCGCACCATGGGACACATCAACAGCGTGGAAAGTTATTCGTTCAACGACCTCTCCCTCATCCAGGTCGAACTGCTCAGCACCGTGCCCAACGACGAAGTGGAACAATGCTGGGACATGCTCCGGCGCAAGGTGAGCAACGCCAAGGCATCCCTGCCGTCCGGCGTGAGCGAACCCATCGTCAAGGATGACTTCGGCAACGTATACGGCATGTTCTATGCCCTGACCGGCGACGGACTGACCGACCGCGAACTCTCCGACTACGCCGAACTGATCAAACGCGAAGTGCTCAGCCTGGAGAACGTGGACCGGGTGGAACTCTATGGACAACGGAAGGAATGCATCTACATCGAACTGCTGCAAGATCGGATGGCCAACCTGGGCGTAAAACCCGCCGAAGTGCTGGCCACCCTCAACGGGCAGAACAAGACCACCTACTCCGGCTACTACGACAACGGCGACAACCGCATCCGGGTGAGCGTGAGCGACAAGTTCAAAACGGTGGAAGACATCGGACGGATGCTCATCCAGGGGCACGACGAAGACCAACTGAGGCTGAGCGACATCGCTCACCTGTCCAAAGGTTACGAAAACCCCACGCGCAATCAGTTGTTCTACGACCAGGAGCGTGCGCTGGGCATCCTCATCGCCGCCACCAGCGGGTCGGACATTCTCAAGGTAGGCAAAGCCGTCGAAGCCAAACTGGCCTCGCTGAAAGAGACCCGTCTGCCGGCCGGCGTGGCCTGCCGCAAGGTGTTCTACCAACCCGAACGCGTGTCCGCCTCGCTGGGGACCTTCGTCATCAACCTGATTGAGTCGGTAGCCATCGTCGTGTTCATCCTCATGCTGGCCATGGGATTCAAGAGCGGCTTCATCATCGGCGTGAGCCTCGTCGTCACGGTGTTCGGCTCGTTCCTCTTCCTCTATTTCATGGACGGCACCATGCAACGCGTGTCGCTGGCCAGTTTCGTGCTGGCCATGGGAATGTTGGTGGACAACGCCATCGTCATCATCGACGGCATCCTTGTCGACCTGAAAGCCGGCAAGAGCCGCATGGAGGCCATGACCGCCATCGGACGGCAAACGGCCATGCCGCTGCTGGGTGCGACGCTGATTGCCATCATCGCCTTCCTGCCCATCTTCCTGTCGCCCGACACGGCCGGCGTCTACACCCGCGACCTCTTCATCGTGTTGGCCGTGTCGCTGCTGCTCAGTTGGGTGCTGGCCCTGGTACACGTCCCCCTGATGGCCAACCGCCGGCTGAATCCGACCGTCGGGAAAACCTCGGCCAATGGTGAAGCCTACAACGGATTCTTCTACGTCCTCCTGCGGCGCGCGCTCCGCTTCGGCTTGTCTCACCGCATCGGGGCGGTCGGCGTCATGCTCGTCCTGCTGGCACTCTCGGCCTTCGGGTTCCGCTTCATGCGGCAAGGGTTCTTCCCCGACATGGTGTACGACCAACTCTACATGGAATACAAACTGCCGGAAGGCATCAACTACACCCGTATAGAAAAAGACCTGGACGAAATCACCAACTACCTGCGAAGCCGGGCGGAGGTGACCCACGTAACCGCCTCGCTGGGCGGCACGCCGGGACGCTACAACCTGGTGAGAAGCATCGCCAACCCCTCGCTGGCCTACGGCGAACTGATCATCGACTTCACCTCGCCCAAGAGCTTGACCGAGAACATGGAGGAAATTCAGGAATACCTGAGCGCCCACTACCCCGACGCCTACGTCAAGGTGAAGCGCTACAACCTGATGTTCAAGAAGTACCCCATCGAAGCGCAATTCATCGGGCCTGACCCGGCCGTGCTGCACCAACTGGCCGACTCGGCCCGGCGCATCATGGAACAGACGCCCGAGGTATGCCTCATCACAACCGACTGGGACGACCAGGTGCCCCTCCTGTCGGTGGAATACGACCAGCCCGCCGCCCGCGCCCTCGGCCTGAGCCGGGGCGACGTGAGCCTCTCGCTGCTGACGGCCACCGGCGGAATCCCCGTAGGTTATTTCTACGAAGGCATCCACCGGGAAAACATCTACGTGAAATGCCTGGACGAAAACGGAAACCCCATCGAGAACCTGGGCAACACACAGGTGTTCTCCACCCTGCCCAACATGAGCGCACTGCTGAACGAAGAGAACCTGATGAAACTGAAGACAGGCATGCTCTCGAAGGACGACATGATTGAAAACCTCATGGCCACCACCCCGTTGCGGCAAATCTGCAAGCGCATCGACATCCGTTGGGAAGACCCCGTCATCCCCCGCTACGACGGGCAGCGCAGCCAGCGGGTTCAGTGCTCGCCGGCCGCCGGGATAGAGACGGAGAAGGCCCGGCTGGCCATCGCCGAGAAGATTGAGCAAATCCCCCTGCCCGATGGCTACAGCCTGCAATGGCAAGGCGAGAAACGGGCCAGCACGCAATCGATGAAGTATCTGTTCCAGAACTTCCCTCTGGCCATCATCCTGATGATAGCCATCCTCATCATGCTGTTCAAGGACTACCGGAAGCCGCTCATCATCTTCTGCTGCATCCCGTTCATCGTGGTGGGCGTGGTGGCCGTCATGTTGCTCACCGGCAAGACGTTCAACTTCGTGGCCATCGTCGGCACGCTGGGCCTCATCGGCATGCTCATCAAGAACGGCATCGTGCTGATGGACGAAATCAACCTGCAGCTCAGCCAGGGCATCGACCCGATGACAGCCTTGATAGACAGTTCGCAAAGCCGGTTGCGGCCCGTCATGATGGCATCGCTCACCACCATCCTCGGCATGATTCCGTTGCTGCCCGACGCCATGTTCGGCTCGCTGGCCGCCAGTATCATGGGAGGCCTGCTGTTCGCCTCCATCATCACGCTGCTCTTCATCCCCATCCTGTATGCCTTGTTCTTCCGGATAAAGGCCTCGTAAGGTTCGAAGAGACACCCCGATGATCCCATTCGTTCAGCCAAGGCTGAACGGTCAACGAGAGCCACCTCTATGCTGCTTGACACTACTCGTAATGACCGTTCAGCCTTGGCTGAACATTTGTATTATGATGATAACAACTTCTATTTTTGGGCGACTGTTGTAATGAGGAGGACTTTGGGTCGGCCGACACGGCCACAGATGCCTTCACCGAAGGGCAAAAAAAATTGATTGTCATCACGACAACCAATCTTCATTAACCTTAAATCTAATACCATGAAAAACACAATGCAAATGTAGCACTTTTATGTTATACAACATGATATCAGGTTTGTTTTTTACTTGCCTTTAACATTGTTTATACATTACTACTCTACATAAAGCACCAGGCCCTTCAGATACTCACCCTCGGGATGGTAGATGTTCACCGGGTGGTCGGCCGGTTGGGTCAACTGGTGCAGGATGCGCACCCGTCGGCCGGAGAGAGCAGCTGCCGTGAAGACGGCCGTCCGGAAATGGTCTTTGCTGACGACCTGCGAGCAACTGAAGGTGAACAAGATGCCGCCCGGCTTGATTTTCTCGAACGCCTTGGCGTTCAGTTTCCGATATCCTTGCAGTGCGTTGCGGAGCGCATCCTTGTGCTTGGCGAAAGCAGGCGGGTCGAGGATGATGAGGTCGTACTGGTCGCCCATCCGGTCGAGGAACTTGAAGGCATCCTCCGCATAAGCCGTATGGCGGCTGTCGCCGGGGAAGTTGAGTTCGACGTTCTGGTTAGTCAGGTCCACTGCCTTGGCCGAACTGTCCACCGAATGGACCAGGCGTGCCCCTCCGCGCATGGCGTAGAACGAGAATCCGCCCGTATAGCAAAACATGTTGAGCACGGTGCGGTCCTTGGCATAGCGTTCGAGCAAAGCCCGGTTCTCGCGCTGGTCCACGAAGAATCCGGTCTTCTGGCCTTTCAGCCAGTCCACGTGGAATTTCAGGCCGTTTTCCATGGCTACGTTGTCCGGGCTTCCCCCCAGGATGAACCCGTTCTCCGGGCCCAGGTCGGCCTTGTAGGGCAACGTGGTTTCCGATTTATAATAGATGTTTTCGATGCGGCCTCCCGTCACCTCGGCCAGCGCCTCGGCAATGGCGTGCCGGTCGGTGTGCATACCGGCCGAATGCGCCTGCATCACCGCCGTCTTGCCATATACGTCGATGACCAGTCCGGGCAGGTTGTCGCCCTCGCCATGCACCAGGCGGAAGGTGTTGGTCTGCGGGTTCTCGGTCAACCCAATGCAACGGCGCACTTCGTAGGCCACGGCCAGCCGGTTGCGCCAGAAAGCGGTGTCGATGTCTTCCGGCTGGAAAGAGAGCACGCGGACGGCGATGCTCCCCACTTGGAAATGACCCACCGCGATGAACTCGCCTTGTGCCGTATGCACGCTCACCACTTCGCCCTCTTCGGGTTCGCCTTCGATACGCTGGATGGCCCCCGAGAACACCCACGGGTGGAAACGTTTCAACGACTCCTCCTTGCCGGGGCGCAAATACACTTTTCGATAATTCATCCTTGTCTTTCTTTTTATGCTTCTTCTAATGTTTCAGTCACGTAATCGCCCGTACGCTGCAGTTCCTGCAGCAAGCCGTAGATGCGATAGCAAGCCCACGCGTCGGTGGCCGCATAGAGTTTTTGCGCATCCGTCAGCACATCCGCCTCCCAGTTGGACAATTGCTGGCTCTTCGATATCTTGCTGCCGAAGAGGATGGCGTAGATTTTCTGCAGGCTGTTGTCCTGGATGCCGAAGTCTTTCACATAGTCCTGCAGGTCCACAAAGGACTGCTGGTGGAAATTGCCCCGGCGATGCAAGGCACGCACGTCGTCTGACAACGAAAGGCCCACCTTGAGCACGGCAGGATTCTCCAGCAGGCGGACGATGGACTCGTTCACGCCCACCAGGTTCAGCCGGAACAGGAAGCAGATTTCATCGGTCGACACCTGCAGCAGCGACACCTTGTTCATACGCCCCTTGCGAAAATTGGGCTTTGTTTCCGTATCGATGCCCACGATGGGCTGGCTCTCCAAAAAACGGACGGCCTTGTCCACCTCGGCATCTGCCTGAATGACTACAATCCGACCACCAAAGCCTTCCTTGGGCATTTGGGACACTTCCTCCTTGCTTATCTTACTTCTGACTATCATAACGCGTCGCCCCATTCGTTTTCCGAAGATTCGTCCTCTTCGTCGGGATTACCATTGTAACGTATGTCATGCAAGGCACGAAGCGTGTTGACCAGTTTCTGCCCCCAGTAGGATTCGAAATTCTCGCGGCAACGGGCCAGGGCATCGTGCATCGTGGCATCGAATCCCAGCCGATAGACACTCACGAAATCCTTCACGTCCTGGTAGATGTCGGCCAGGCCTTCCGCTACGGAGGCCCGGATAGGCGTGTCGCTGTACTGCATATCGGGCATGAACACCTCCAGGTAGTCGTCCTTCTCGCCCATGACGTCGGCCATGGTCAGGCGCAACACCTCGTAGTCCGTCTCGCTGACGAAGGTCTCGAGTTCGTCGTCCGACTGCCGTTCGGCCTCGGGCAGCAGCAAGGCTTTCAGGTAAAGCAGCGGCAGCACCTTGAGCAGTGTGTCGACAAACACCTGCCTCTTCATCCCCTCCGAACGTTCCAGGAAGGCACAAAATTCCGCAGCCACGGTGGTGAATTCCACCGTCCCACGTGCGTATATGACTTGCGTATTCTTCTCCATTCTATCCGAATTTGGTGCGCAAAGGTAAGAAAAAAGGGATTAACCAGGGGTATTTATTCCCCATTTTCGCGTACATTTGCACAATCAATCCAGAAACCCTTTATACAAATCTGTTTCATGAGTAAAAAGAAAACCGAAAAAAATACGGCTGCTGCCCCTGCCCAGCCCGGCAAATGGACCGCCCGGCTTCACAACGAGACGTTGCACTTTGTAGTCGGCCTGACGATGGTCATCCTGGCCGTTTACACCTTGCTGGCCTTCATCTCTTTCTTCTTCACCGGCTCGGCCGACCAAAGCGAGATTCAGAACGGCCAGGTGGTGGTACGCAATTTCGCAGGCCTCCGTGGTGCCCAGTTGGCCGATTATTTCATCAACGGAGGCTTCGGCATCTCCTCCTTCTGCCTGATTCTGTTTTTCATGGCGACCGGTCTGAAACTGATGAAGGTCTACCACGGACGAATCACCAAGTGGTTCATCTCGTGCACCCTGCTGACGGTGTGGGGTTCGGTGATGCTGGGTTCGCTGGGCAGCCTTTCGCACCACGATTTCATCCGGTGGGGAGGTCTCCACGGCGAAAGGGTCAGCAGTTGGCTCATCCAGCAGATTGGCGTGCCCGGACTGTGGCTTCTGTTGCTGGCCACGGCCATCTGCTTCCTCATCTACCTCAGTGCGCAGACCATCGTCGTCATCCGAAAGGCCTTCCATCCCTCCCTGTCACGTCTGAAGTCCGCGCCGGAACCGTCCCCGGCCTCGCCCGACGAGACGCCCAAGCAGGCAGTCCGCCCGGCCATCGTCGATCCGCAACCCGCCGTGGTGGACTTCGACGCTCCCACGCCCCCGGCCGAACCCGACGCCGACATCGACACGCCATCCGAGCCCGAACCCGACGAACCCAATCCGGCCGAAACGGACTGGGTGAAGGAAGCCGACAAGGAAGAGCCGGCCAATCCGGCCCCCACGCCCGAAGCAGCCCCTGCCGAACCCGAAATCATCATCCAGCAGGGCGGTACCGACGAGGACGAAGAATACACCGGGCCCGAACTCACGCCCTACAACCCTCGGCTGGACCTGGAGAACTACCACTACCCCACCCTCGACCTGATGAAACACTACGACGACAACGAGCCGACCATCGACATGGAAGAGCAGACGGCCAACAAGAACCGCATCATCAGCATCCTGCGTAGTTTCGGCATCGAAATCAGCAGCATCAAGGCCACCGTCGGACCCACCATCACGCTCTACGAGATCACCCCCGAGTCCGGCGTGCGCATCTCGAAAATCCGTGGACTGGAGGACGACATCGCCCTCAGCCTCAAAGCGCTCGGCATCCGCATCATCGCCCCCATCCCCGGCAAGGGAACCATCGGCATCGAAGTGCCGAACTCCAATCCGAAAATCGTGTCGATGCAATCGGTCATCGCTTCGAAGCGTTTCCAGGAGTCCAACTACGACCTCCCCATCGCCTTCGGCAAGACCATCACCAACGAAGTGTTTATGGTCGACCTGTGCAAGATGCCGCACGTGCTCGTGGCCGGTGCCACCGGACAAGGTAAATCCGTCGGGCTGAACGCCATCATCACCTCTTTGTTATATAAGAAACATCCGGCCGAACTGAAGTTTGTCATGATCGACCCCAAGAAGGTGGAGTTCAGCATCTATTCGACCATCGAGAAGCACTTCCTGGCCAAACTGCCCGACGGCGAGGAAGCCATCATCACCGACTTCAAGAAAGTCATCAATACGCTCAACTCGCTCTGCATCGAGATGGACACGCGCTACGACCTGCTGAAGAAGGCCCATGTGCGCAACATCAAGGAGTACAACGACAAGTTCATCCACCGCAAACTCAACCCGGAAAAGGGCCACAAGTTCATGCCCTACATCGTGGTCATCATCGACGAGTTCGGCGACCTCATCATGACGGCCGGCAAGGAGGTGGAACTCCCCATCGCCCGTATCGCCCAGTTGGCCCGCGCCGTGGGCATCCACATGATCATCGCCACCCAACGTCCGACTACGAACATCATCACCGGTACCATCAAGGCCAACTTCCCCGCCCGGGTGGGTTTCCGCGTATCGTCCATGATGGACTCGCGCACCATCCTCGACCGGCCGGGTGCCAACCAACTGGTCGGCCGGGGCGACATGCTCTTCCTGCAAGGTGCCGACCCCGTACGCGTTCAGTGCGCCTTTGTCGACACGCCCGAAGTGGAGCGCATCACCGACTACATCAGCCGCCAGCAGGGTTATCCCACGGCCTTCATGCTGCCTGAATACGTGGGCGAGGAGGGCGAAGCCTCAGGTGCCGCCGATGTCGACATGGACCGCCTCGACCCCTTGTTCGAAGAGGCAGCCCGCCTCATTGTCATCCATCAGCAGGGCAGTACCTCGCTCATCCAGCGCAAGTTCGCCATCGGCTACAACCGGGCGGGCCGCCTGATGGACCAACTGGAGAAGGCCGGCATCGTGGGTGCCACACAGGGCAGCAAACCCCGCGAGGTGCTCTGCCTCGACGAGACCGACCTGGAGATGAAACTTCAAAACCTGCACGCATGACCGTTCTCCGACAAGCCCTCGCCCTCCTGCTCTGCCTCGGCTTGAGCGAAACGACCTACGCACAGACGGATGCCTATGCTGTCATGGACCGTGCGGCCGAAGCCCTCCGCCGCGACGACGGCATCCGGGCCGAATTCAACCTGCAAGTGGTGGAAAACGGGCAGGCCGGCGCAAGCCAGGCCGGCAACCTCCTGCTGCAAGGCGAGCAGTTTGCCCTGCAGACCGATGCCGCGTCCTCGTGGTTCGACGGACAGACATTGTGGAGTTACGCAGCCACGAGCGACGAGGTCTACGTCAGCCGCCCCACGGCCGACGAGCTGCAGACCGTCAACCCCTGCCTGCTGCTGAAGCACTATCGCTCGAGTTTCTCCTGCCGCATGGGCTCACGCACCACCTGGAAGGGACAGTCCGTCCATGAGGTCGTGCTCACCCCGCGCACGGCCGACACGGGTTTCGAATCCATCACCCTGCTGCTCAGCCGGCAGACCCTGCGTCCGCTCTGCATCGACCTGACGCAGGCCGGACTCACCACCCGCCTCACCATCGCCACCTACCTCGTCCGCCAGCATTTCGAGCACTCCACCTTCGTGTTCGACCCCAAACGCTACCCGAAGGCCGAAGTAGTGGACATGCGATAATCCCCTTCGCCCGAAAGACACTTAGTAAAAACCGGATAAATACCAACAAATCATGGAAAAAGAAAGAATCAAATGCCTCATCATCGGCTCGGGCCCTGCCGGCTACACAGCCGGCATCTATGCCGGACGAGCCAACCTGAACCCCGTCATCTACGAGGGCCTGCAGACCGGCGGCCAGTTGACCACCACCACCGACGTCGAAAACTTCCCCGGATATCCGGAGGGCATCAGCGGCCCTGCCTTGATGGAAGACCTGCGCAAGCAAGCCCTTCGTTTCGGCACGGACATCCGTTCCGGGCTTGTCACCAAGGCCGACCTCAGCCAGCGTCCCTACCAGATCACCATCGACGAGGAGACCACAGTGGAGGCCGAGACCCTCATCATTGCCACCGGGGCCACGGCCAAATACCTCGGCCTGGACGATGAGAAGAAATATGCCGGCATGGGTGTGAGCGCCTGCGCCACCTGCGACGGGTTCTTCTACCGCAAGAAGACCGTGGCCGTGGTGGGCGGCGGCGACACGGCCTGCGAAGAGGCCATCTACCTGTCCGGACTGGCCAAGCAGGTCTACCTCGTCGTGCGCAAAGACTACCTGCGTGCCTCGAAAATCATGCAGGAGCGCGTCATGAAGAACGGGAAAATCAAGGTGTTGTTCAAGCACAACGCCGTGGGCCTGTATGGTGAAAATGGCGTGGAAGGCGTCCACCTGGTCGAAGACCGCGACGGCGCCCCCTACCGCTACGACCTGCCCATCGACGGATTCTTCCTGGCCATCGGACACAAGCCGAACTCCGACGTGTTCAAACCTTACGTCAAGACCGACGAAGTGGGCTACATCCTGACCGAACCCCACACGCCTCGCACCGGCATCCCCGGCGTGTTCGCCGCAGGCGACGTGGCCGACCCGCACTACCGCCAGGCCATCACGGCCGCTGCCAGCGGATGCAAGGCAGCCATCGAGGCCGAACGCTTCCTGTCCGAACAAGGACTCATCTGACGCCCTCCGGGAGAGAATTGAGAAAGCCCCCTGCCGCACGTCCATCCGTACCGGCAGGGGGCTTTTTTATGTGTTCAAGACTGGCTGGCTTATCGAAGCACGCACTTGTGAGCAGCCACGCGCTGTCCGTTCTCTACCACTTCGTAGAGGTACACGCCCTTGTTCAGGTTGCTCAGCGATACGCTGCCAGCCGTTTCGAGCGGCAGACGCTTTACCAGCGAGCCCGTGATGCTGTAGATGTTCAGCCAACGGTCGGCGGCATTGTCGAAGCTGTAGCGTAGTTCCTGTCCGGCCACGAACAATTCGGGTTTCACGGTCGATGCGTTGATGGACGTAGTGGCATCGTAGTCCATTTCCACCGTGACGCTCTTCGTCGTCGAACCGTAGGTCAGCGTGAACACCACCGTCGACTTGAATTTCAGTGTGGCGTTGTCCACCTTATACGACATCAACGAATGCACCTCGGGGTCGTGCGTCTCGCCTACCTTCATCGTGCGGGTGCGCGTCAGCGACTTGCCTGCAGCCACTGCCATGCACGTACCCGTGCCTTCCATGAAGTGGCAATAGCCAATCGTTTCGCCTTCGGTCACTTCGATTTTCAGGCTGGCCTCCACATTGGTTGCGCCGGCGTTCTGGACGAACACCTCGGCATCCATGTTTCCGTAGCCGCCGCCCAGTTCCTTCAACGCCTCCACGCGAATCGTGGCGCCGTTTTCCAGCACCTTGCCCTCATGGACAAAGTTCAGTTCCTGCGCATTCAGGCCCATCGTAGCCAAGGCCCAAACCGCCATCAAAGTAAATTTCTTCATACGTTGTCTCCTCTGTTTTTTTAATTAGGTTTATTATTTGTTTTTCTCTCTCACTTGCTTACTTCACGATGGCCACCTCGTCGGCAGCCAGCACGCGGTAGGTCTTTGCGTCGTAGAGCACGCCCACCACCTGCATGTTTTCCGCCTTCCAGGCGTCGTCCAGCCGGTAAGCGGCCGAGCGCACCTCTGCGTCCTGTCCGGCCGTCAGCGTCAGTTCCTCACCCCAGAAGTTGGGTTCGGCATCCCGGTCGCCAACGACCCCCCGGAGCACGTGGTTGTGTTCGTATTCCGGTTCGAATTTCGAGCCGTTTATCTGGTAGTGCACGATCTTGTTTTCCGTCAGCATGAACAACAGTTTCGTCGGAGTGTCGTCCGCATCCGTCCGTTTGCCCACCGTGGCGTCAGCCCGTACCTCGCGGGTCAGCGGGTCGTATTCCGCCTGCAGCGTCAGGCTGTGGGTCGGCGTCACCAGTCCGCCTTCGATGACGAGCGAGCGCCATTCCGACTGATAGCCGGTGGACACCTTTCCGCTTCGGTTGAACATGGCGGCGGGATAGCCGATGCCGTCGCCGTCGGCATAGAAGTGGTTCCAGTAGGCCGTACCGGCCTCCGTCTGAAACTCCGATCCTGCGGCAAATCCGCCGGCATGGATGCCCACCACGATCACCTTCCGGCCGAAGAGTTCCTGCAGCGAATGGGCCGTCTGTGCCCCTGCCGGGCAGTTCGGACAATTTTGTCCCGTAAACTCCTCCATCAGCACCGTCTGCTGCAGATCCTTCAACTCCGTGTCTATCCATCGGTCGTCGAAGTCGATTTCGTTGCAGGCGGTCATTGCCAGGGCGGCCCATGCCGCCATCATATACATCTTCGTTCTTGCCATGACTTAAAAATTATAGGTATACGAAATGGTCGCCCCTTTGCTGGCCGGCACTTCGCGGCACACACCTCCGGCGCACGTATATCCGGCGCGGGTGCGTCCGTAGCCCACCTGCAGGCGGTGTGCCTTGTGGGTGAACACGCCCGACACGTTGTAGTAGTGGTTCTTCGTAGCCCCTACGTTGTACATGTCCGACACCGAGAACATCAGCGAGGGGGCGATGGCCAGTTCGACCATGCCGTACAGCCAGTCGCCCTGGTTGGAGCGTTCGAGGGGTTCCACCTCGTTGCCGCTGTACGTCTCGTAGTCGCTGGCCAGCAGGTATTGCACCTCGGCCCGCAACGACAGTTTCGGGTTGATCTGGTACTTGCCTTCCACGATGAAGATGTTGCTCTGCACCTGCTTCTCGTCCACGTGGCCGATGGCAGCGGGGTTGAACAACTGGTTGATGTACATGAAGTTCAGTTTGAACGTCTTGGACAGTTTCTTTTCGATGGCGATGTGTGCGTCCTGGAAGTACACCCCTCCGCTCATGTCGAAGAAGTCGGCCTTCGGTCCGTCGGTTCCCTTCATGGCCGTCACGTTGTCAAACTGGCCGTAGATGGAACGGATGTGCGAAAAGTTGAGTTTCACGGTCGTGCCGTACTTGCCGCCCAGGGCCGTCCTCCGCTTGAAGTTGTAGCTGAATTCGCCTTGGAAGGCCCACTCGCCGGCAGCCTGTGTGGCATACGGATAGAGGGTGGCGAGGCTGTAGGTGTGCTGATAGGCGAACACGGGCAGGTTGTTGATGAACGAGGCCGTGCTCACGCCGTTCATGGTCCGCGTGCTGCGGAACGACATGTTGTCGCTTCGCTTGGCCTGCACCAGTGCGCTCATACCCCGTTTGGAGTACGAGCCCGACACCATCAGCGCGCTTCCGTTCTTGTAGGTATAATAGTTGTCGCTCGAGGGGTCGCATCCTTTCAGCGCATAGTTCACCATGACGTTGTAGTTGCCCTTTTGCAGTTGTGCGCGGAAGTCGTAGGCGTTCACCAGCGAGGGCAGGTTCAGCCGTTTCACCACGATGGTGGGATCGGTCTGCACAATCTGGTCGGTCAGCAGGGTTTCGTCGTCCTCCTGCCGGCCCACGTACGAGAAGCCCAGCGTGAGGTACGTGCCCGTCTCCTGCATGCGCTTGCTCCACTGCTCTACGTTCAGTTCGGCGTTGGCCCCCATCACGTAACTTTTGTGGTCGTCGCCGTTCCAGTATTGTTTCTGCCACAGGTATCCTTTGTGCTGCCAGTAGTAGCGTTGCTGTCCGCCTACGAACTTCAGTTGGATTCCCTTGTACGGCCGCACGGCCAATCGTGCGCCCCTGAGCGAGTTGTCCACACCCAGGCTACGTTCTTCGTAGGTCCGATAGACGAAGCCGTTTCCGAACTGGTCGTAGAAGTCGCCCAGGGTCAGTTCCACCCCCTTGTACTTTCCCGTCACGTAGATGTGCGGCACGCCCCATCCGGCGAAGTCTTTCTCGAATCCCGGCAGCGGATGGTCGAGGTATTCCAGCCGTGCGCCCGCGCTCACGTATTTGCTCAGCAGGTTCACGTCGAGGTAGGTGTTCGTCACGGCCCAGTCGTTGTTCCAAGCCGATTTGTCGGCCCCGATGGCTTCGTCCTCCTGCGGAACGAGGATGTCGGTCTGCAGGCTTCCGCTCAGCGAGAGTCCGTCGCACAGGCGGATTTGCGCGCTGGCCGTCGAGGCAAGGAAAGCGGCCGCCATGCAGGCGGCCCACGTTGTTTTCTTCATACGTCGTCGGGGGTTATTTTTTCAGCAGTTCGCGCACTTTGGCAATCAGGTGTCCTTCCGAGCCGTCGGTATATCCGCTGCGCGATTCAGCCACTTGTCCTTTTCCGTCGATGATGAACACGGCGGGGATCATGTTCACGCCCATGGCGCGTTTGAAGTCGCCATTCGGGTCGAGCAGCACGTCGTATTCCCATCCGTAGCCGTCCACCAGCGGTTTCACCTTGGCCACGTTCTGCGCCTGGTCCACCGAGATGGCGATTACCTTCACGCCCGTTTCGTCCTGCCAGTCGGGATAAACCTCGTGGATGGCGTTCAGCTCGCGGTTGCAAGGCTTGCACCATGTGGCGAAGAAACTGATGATGAAGGGTTTGCCGTCGTTTTCAAGCAAGGCCGTGTCCACGGTCTTTCCGTTGATGTCTTTCAGCATCACTGAAGGGAGTTGGGCATACATTCCAAAGGCAGTCCCCATCAAGAGGAACAAGGCCGCAAAAAGTCTCTTTCTCATCTTTTCTAAAGTTTATACGGGTTGATGTGGCAAAAATAACGAATTTATGCAATACACATCCCCGTTTGGTGTTAAAATTATGCAAACCGAGGGGAGATTGTCCCGGTCAGCATCCGTTCAATTTGGCCAAAAAGCGTGTGCGGTCCACCACGTAGCGCACATGTGTGGCTTCGCCGACGAGTCCTTCGGCATCTTCCGCCCGCACCTCGAAGGTGAGTTTCCGTCCCTCCACGGCGGTCAGCACGGCCGTTGCTTCCACCGGTTGCCCCACGGCCGTCGGTTTCACGTGCGTGGTGTGCATCAGCGCGCCCACCGTCGTCGCCCCGTCGGGCAGGTGGGACGCCACGGCCCTCATGGCCGCATTCTCCATCAGGGCCACCAGGGCGGGCGTGGCCAGCACGTCCATGTCGCCCGAGCCCATCTGCCGGGCCGTGTGGGCTTCGTCCACGGTCATCCGGCTTGTTTCTTTCAGTCCTGTTTCCATATCCTTATTTTTCTTTTTTATGGTGATTCTGCAAATTCCGTTTCTGCTCCCTGAAAAGGGACGCAGGGGGGATTATTGTTCGCTGCCTGCCGTCCGGTTCACCTGGTCGATGTAGTCGAGGATTTCGGCCCGCCCCATCTTAGTCTCGGCGGACGAAACGAAGTGCGTCGGCAATTCCTCCCACCATTCCGACAGCACCTCCAGGTAGTGCTTCACGTTCTCCTGCTGTTTTCCCCGGCCCAGTTTGTCGGCCTTGGTGAACACGATGGCGAAGGGCACGCCTTGTTCGCCCAGGTAGTTGAAGAAGGCCAGGTCTATTTTCTGCGGTTCGTGCCGAATGTCGATCAGCACGAACAGGCAGGCCATCTGTGCGCGTCGTTCCACGTAGTCGTGTATCATCCGTCCGATGGCGTCGACCGTCTTTTTGCCGCGTTGCGCATAGCCGTAGCCGGGCAGGTCCACCAAGAACCACTCCCCGTTGATGAGGAAATGGTTGATGAGGAGCGTCTTGCCGGGCGTCGACGAGGTCATGGCCAGTTTGCTTCGGTTGGTCAGCATGTTGATCAGGCTGGACTTGCCCACGTTGCTTCGTCCGATGAACGCATATTCCATGCGGTTTCCGGCAGGGCATTTCTCCACCTGCGTGTTGCTCATGATAAATTCAGCCGATTTGATTTCCATATCTTCCGTATCTGTTGTTCTTATTGATTTCTGTTTCTTTCCGGCCCGTCAGCGTAGCCGGTGGTGCGCCACGTAGGGCCGTGTGGCCAGCACGTACAGCGCCAGGGCACCTCCCGTGGCCCACAGGGCTATCCACGGTGCCGACACATCCGTCTGCCATCCGGCCCACAGGCCGGCGTAGACTCCCACCTCCCAGGCCAGCCGGTAGGTGGTGACCGCCGTGGCGCGTCGGCTGTGTTCGCTCAGTTCCACCAGCGAGCGCAGGATGCCGCCCGAGGCCCATCCCAGGCCCATGCCGGCTGCCAGGGCCGCCAAAGCCCGTACGGCCGGTGCGGCGTCTGCCAGCCACAAGCCTGTGGCCGCCGCGATGAGCAAGAATCCCGCCCCCGTCTGCAGGGCCACGCCGCCCAGCCGGCGCATCCATCGTCCGACGGCCAGCGAGAGCAGTGCGCCGCATGGCAGCGCGGCCGCCACGCTTCCGGCCTCCGCCGGTGCCATGCCGCCCAGTCCGGCAGCCAGCGCCTTCAGCCACATGCCGAAGACGAACGAGGCCAGTGCCCAGTTGAGGGCGGGCAGCCAGCCCCGGCACAACACGAAGCGGTCCGTCGAGCATAGCGGTCCTCCGATGGGCGCCCGAAACGGCGTCTCCACACACAGCAGCAGCAGCCATCCCAGCGTTCCGGCCGCCAAGGCGGCACGTTCGGTCAAGGCGAATCCCATCTCGGCATAGGCCAGCAGTCCGGCCAGCGCCCCCGTCATCCGTCCGAAGCGGGCGGCCCAGCTCAGGCCCACGCTGGCCTCGTTGCGCCGGGTGGTCGGGGTGATGTCGATGGCCATCGTGGCCGAGAGGGTGGCGGCCAGCCCGAACAACGCCCCGCGCACCCCCATCAGGAGGGCGGTGGCCACGAACGACTCGGTCGCCGGGAGTCCAAAGGCCAACGGCAGCAGCACCACGGCGGCATAAGTCCACACCGAGAGCGTTTTGCGCGTATAGTTGTCCGCCAGATAGCTGTAGAAGCATCCGGGCAGCAACAATCCGAGGGCGAAACAGGCGCACAGCAGCCCCGCCTCGCCTCCGCTCCACCCCGCCTGCTTCGTCCACCACAGCGGCCATACGGGCAGCATCAGGTAGATGGAGGCGTAGAGCAGAAAATGGCTGGCGCACACCAGCCGGAACGGATGCGTCCAAAGCCGCTCCGTCGGCGGCAGCTGCCTATCCGATACCCTGTCCATGTCAGTACTGCTCCCCCTTTCCCGGGAAGTCCACCGCCTTCACGTCGGCCACGTACTGGCCGATGGCCGATGTCATCACCGTGTGCAGGTCGGCATAGCGGCGGAGGAAGCGCGGGCTGAATCCCTGGGTCATGCCCAGCATGTCCGCCACCACCAGGACCTGTCCGTCCACGTCGGCCCCCGCCCCGATGCCGATGACGGGGATGGTCAGTTCGCTTGCCACGCGCCGGGCCAGTTCGGCCGGCACTTTTTCCAGCACCAGGGCGAAGCATCCCGCCTCTTCCAGGCGGTGTGCGTCGGCCAGCAGTTTCTCCGCTTCGGCGGCCTCCTTGGCCCGTACGGCATAGGTGCCGTATTTGTTGATGGACTGCGGCATCAGGCCCAGGTGCCCCATCAGGGGTATTCCGGCCGAGATGATGCGTTCCACCGTGTGGGCTATCTCCTCCCCTCCCTCCAGTTTGAGGGCGTCGGCGTGCGACTCCTTCATGATGCGTATGGCCGAGGCCACGCCTTCCAGCGGATTGCCCTGATACGAGCCGAAGGGCATGTCCACCACCACCAGGGCTCGCTTCGCGCCGCGCACCACCGACTTTCCGTGATAGATCATCTGGTCCAGCGTGATGGGCAGCGTGGTGGTGTTTCCGGCCATCACGTTCGAGGCCGAGTCTCCCACGAGAATCACGTCGATGCCGGCTCCGTCGACGATTTGCGCCGTGGTGTAGTCGTATGCCGTCAGCATCGCAATCTTTTCGCCCCGCTGCTTCATTTCCAGCAAACGGTGCGTCGTCACCTTTCGGGTGTCGTCCGAGATATATCCTGCCATTGTTCTTTTCTCCTTATCTATCTATGTATATGGTTAAACGATTCGTTTCAGTAGCGCGTCGACATCGAGTTGCCGGAAGTCCTCCGCCACGAGGTCGGCCATCGGGGCCACCACGTCGGGTGGCAGCGTCGTGGCCAGTCCCACCACGGTCGTCCCCGCCGCCCTTCCGGCCTGCAGTCCGGCCTTCGAGTCTTCGAACACGAGGCAGCGTTCCGTGGGCGCGCCCAGGGCGCGAGCCGCCTTCACGTAGCAGTCGGGGTCGGGTTTCGAGCGTTCGAAGTCCTCGGCTGTCAGGATGCGGTCGAACAGGCGTTCGAGTTCGGGCATGGCCTTTCGGGCGGCCTCCATCTTGATGCGGTCGCTGCTGGTGACGATGGCCGTTCGCACGCCCCGTTCCCTCAGTCGTTCCACGAACTGCGTCAGTCCGGGTATGTAGTCGAAGGGCATGGAGCGTTCGAAGTCCGTCAGTTTCTGCCGGATGGTTTGTCGGGCGTGTTCCATCCCGTCGAAATACGTGTCGAAAATCTGCCTCAGGGTCGTCCCCTTGATGTGTTCGGCAAACCCCTCCAGTTCGGGATGGTAGGTCCTCCCCTGTTCCTCCCAAAAGCGGCTGTACTGCGTTTCCGTGTCGGCCACCACCCCGTCGAAGTCGAACAGGGCCGCCGTCGGCATCGGCATCTCCTTCTTCATGATTCGTTGTTTTTTGCGTTCCGAGGGCGCAAAAGTAGCAATTATTTCAGAAACATTTGCATGCCTCGGCCCAAACAAAGCCAAAAACCCAGCGAAGCGGGCTGCGGAGGCCCACGCCCTTCTCCTATTTTTTTTATGCTGTCCGATAAAGCTGTTAATTCGTAGAAAAATTAGGGTGGAGACCATTGGCAGGTATCCTTCCCCTTTGAGGCGATGCAAGTTCCAACACGTAGCAATACTCTTACACTTTGCGTTCAGCCTTGGCTGAACGGTCGTAGGATATAGGCTCAATGGCAAAGTAATATAACCTACTTGACCGTTCAGCCAAGGCTGAACGATAAACTACAATGCCCTATTTAGCGGACAACCGCTATATGGTCCGGATAACACGGATGCACTGCGTTGAATTCTACAGTCTGTTCACCAATCCCGAAAAGATAGGAAAATCCTGCTCGGCAAGGCATCTGATACCCCGCCGGAGTCGTCGTTGATCGACCGAGGGGGCTTGTAAGTCAAATATCGGGCTCGGCCACAGTGCAATTAGATGTCGAGCCAAATATAGTTGTGCCCGTCAACTTTTATCGGACAGCAATATATTTTTTTGCGCCCCAACGGACCAGACGGCTGTCCGCCCCCCGTGGAGCGCCTGTCCGCCCCCTCCGTCGGTAGCCACGGCCGCCAAGGCCCGCCTCGTGCGAACCGAACGAATCCCATCCGTACGAGGGGCACCTGTCGTTCGGCCTCAAGATGCAACCGCTTTGAGGTGTCGGTGCGGACCGAAGCGTCAGTTCTTCGTAATCTTTATCAGTTTGTTCACCGCCACCATGCCGGCGTCTTTGGTGCGGTTTCGCGCCATCCACCGTTGGAAGTCGTCCGCATCGAGGCTACGTGGCAGGCGTTCGGACGTCTGATTGTCGTTCGGCTTGACAAACGGGCGTTCGGAGAACAACACGTATACCTCGTTGTGCTCCACGCTCTTGTCCGTCGTGATGGTCAGGTCGTCGATGAGGTTGCGTTCTTGTTCGGTGGCGGCCGCCTCGCTGTCGAAGAACAGGTAGTCGACCCCGGCCTTCACCTGCTGCGCCCCGTCGCTCTGTCCACTATAGGGGAGCAACCGATAGGCCGTAGCCGATTCGTCCATCAGGTAGACGGCCATGTAGCCATCGACAGGCGTGCGAAACAGCAGGTAGAGGTCGTCGCCGTCGCGGAAGTCCGAACTTTCAAACTTGCGTTCCTTGCCGTTTCGGAGCAGGTGTACGTCCACGTCGACCGATGCGGATGCGACCTCCCGTGCCTTTCCGCGCACCGAGGCCTTCACAATCAGATTTTCGTTAGTGAACTGAATTTCATATTCCGGTTCCTTCGTGTCCGCCAGCCACTCGCCCTTCACCTCGCTGCTCCCGATGGAAAGGAAATCGAGCGTCGAGTTTGCGTTTGAGTTGCTGATGTGCGTCAAGTTTGTCTGGCTGATGGTGGTGCCGAACCGGTCGGCCAACGCCTGCAGCCTGGCCCTTTCCGTCGCCACGCGCTTGGCTTCGACAACCGACACCTCCAGCGATGTCACATACGTGTATTCGGCCTCCACCTCCACCACCTTCTGCGCCGTCGCCGGGGTGAAGGCGGCCGCGCAGAAAGCGAGAAGCCAGAGGCACCGTCTGAGTAATAATCTTTTCATCGCAGAAAAAAAGTGCACCGCAAGCACACCGGGATATCTCGGCGCACCTGCGGTGCGGTGATACATATTGAACCCTTGTGTTTGTTTTTTTACCAGCCAATGGTTTTGTCTATCTGGTCAATGAGGTTCTGTCCCTTGTCCTCCAGTTCCTTCCGGACGGCCTTCTTGGCAGCCTCTTTCGCCATCTGCGAGTTGTAGGCGATGCGCACCAGCACCTCTTTGTTGCCATTCTTCTTCGTGCGGTAGACTTCCACCACCGTGATGACGCGGCCGATGCTCTGCGAGATGAAGTTCTTGGCTCCCATCACCGTCTGGGTGACCGAAGCAGCCTCGTCGGGCGAGAGTTGCTTGTTCGACACCGTGTTCTCCACCAAAGCGGTGATTTCCGTCTGAATCTGTCCGGCCAGGTTCTGCTTGGCCAGTTCTACAGCCTGCATCTTGGCGGCATCGTAGTTTTCGGCGATGCTCATTGCCTCGCCCATCAGGTATTTGGGGAACATGTCATCGTCGAACTCCTGCTGCATCATGTACGATTTGTCCAGCTGACGTTCGATGGGCAATGCGCCCGGAGCGGACTGCCATCCCTCCTTCTGCAGTTTTTTGGCTTCCTTACGTGCATCTTTCGATGCTTTTTCCTTCAGTGCCTCGCGCGACATCTTGCGCAGTTCTTTCCGTTCTTTCCATACGTCCTCGCTGTTTTGGGCAGACAGCGGAAGGCCCAGCAAGAAGAGGGCACACAGCGAAATCAAAACTTTCTTCATATTGCTTTTGTATTGAAGTGATTAAAAACGATATCCCAGCGTAAGCATGAACGAGCGGTTCTTGAACGAAAACCCATCATAATCCTTCGGGTCGTAGTCGTCACCATATTCCTTAAGAAATTCGTTCCACGTCCAGTTATATTTATTCTTGTAGTATTCATAGTCCGCCTTCTTATCCAAATCAATGCACTTTTCGGCATCGATGATGTTCACCAGTCCGATGCCCCATCTGCACGTCAGCGAGAAACGTTTATACTCGGCCCCAAAGCCCAGCACCAGACCAGCGTCGATTCGCTTGCAAAAGTCGAAAACGGTTACATCTTTATAATCCGAAGCGATTCCTATCTCCTCCAACTCGCTGCCGAACAATCCGCAAGCGATGTACGGACCGGCCAAGGCAAACACATGGAGATCTCTGTTAGCGAACGGAAGCGGATAGGAGTATTTGGCCGTCGCCTGCAGTTCAAGGTAATTGGACCGTACCACCTCGTCGTCATAAACTCCATCATACTTGTAACCTTTCGACGTAAAGAAGAGACCGCCCATCACGGAAAGATTGGGCACTTTCTGGATGGGGTAGTCGTAGGTGACACCCCCCATCAGCATACTGTTACGCGCGAAGTCGGCGGCTTCGCCTTCGGAGTCGGGAACTCCAATTTTAACTGTACTGCGGATCAGACCCAGCTCCACGCCCCAGCGCGACGATGCCGAAGAGGCAGAAAATGTCCTCCGCGATCTCTTCATCACAATAGGGTCGGGCAAGATGCTGACCACGGAGGGCTGCATATTGGGGTACGACACGGTCAGCGTTTGATACTCGGCCGGTGCATCGATGGTGAACTGGCCGTTCATGTCGGTCGTGGTGGCGATGTTCGATCCGGTTACGACGACCGATGCACCACTGACAGGTTCGCCCGTCTCGCCTGAGAGCACGACGGTGGAAACGCGGTTGGTCTGCGCCGTGGTGACTGCCACGCAACCGACGAGACCTGCTATGATAAATGCTGTTCTTTTCATACGAATCATTTCTATTTAGTTTGTATATCAAGGGAAATTAGAAGTTAAAGCCTATGCTGATGGCATGGGTGCCAGTCTTGATTTTTTTGGTCAAACCGTAGTTGTAGTCATAAGCAGTCCTATATTTTTTATAATAGGTGTCATAATACGTATAGGAATATCTCTCATCATATTCTACATCCATTGCAATCCAACTATACTTGTATGCCACATAGAACCACTTGCTGATGTTGATACCGGCCCGTACATTGACAACCGGGGCAACATATTCCCAACCATCTGCTTGCACTCCGATACCGGCGGTAGTCGAAGCGAACAAAGAGAATTTCCCTAAATTCGGACTGCGTAGGATAATACCTGTGGCCAACTTCAGCACAGGCTCGCAGAATAGTTCGTTGTAAGTACGCACCTGATTCTCTGGATCAATTTTGTCAAAATAGTGATAATCATTATGGAAATACTCATTATGATCGTATTCGTTATCGCCGCCAGATAAGTTTTGACTGAACGCCACGCTCACATCAAACACGTGCCAGCCGATGTACTGCGAAAAATTGTGTTTCCATCCATAACTGAGTTCGAACATGTTGTAGCGTTCGCCGTCCAACGACCGGAACGCGCCAAACGACTGTTCCAGATTGAACGCATTCTTTTTGTAGTTTCTCTTCTTGGCAACCGGCTTCACGGGCTTCGTGACAACAGCCAGGCGTGCCTGCTGCGCGGCATCGGCCGAGGCATACAGCATGATGGGTTCGCGCTGCACGTTCACCACCTGCTTCTTCATACCCGAATACGTGATGGTGACGGTTTCGTATCCGTCGGGAACAACCAACATGAAGCGTCCGTCCATATCGGTGAGGGTGCTCACAGTCGTCCCGGTAACGGTGACCGTCGCGCCCATGATGGGTTCCCCATCCTCGTTGACCACAGTGCCGCTGTAGTTTCGGTCGTCCGCAAATGCCATCGAGCATACGGACAAGACTCCCATGAGAGTCATTAAGATTCTTTTTCGCATAAATAAATACTGATTAGTTATTGATTGACATTAGTTCTTAAAATCCCATTTGCGCCAGGCCTCGCCCACCTCTGCCGAGGGGATGCACGACGGGGTCTGCGACTTGTTGTTTTCAACGATGCTCTTCTTCGCCACTTCCTCGTGTACGTAATCCACCAGTTCGCCGTAGTTCACGTTGCCCTTGGTCTCCTTCAGTTTCTTCAGCAGGAAGTAGGTGAAAAGGCCGTGTTCCTTCTCCTTGTACGGATAGGCCGTCTCACTGCCCGAGGCAGCCGTCACCACCACCATCTTCCCCTTCGGCATGCTGTTCTTGGCCTTGATGGCCACGCCGCGTGCCGACGAGGCCATGGTCTTGCCGTCGCGTTGCGAGCCGCTGAAGCACGCATCGAGGAAGACCGTCACCTGCTCGGCCGGCAGGGATCCCAGAATGGAATAGAGGTGGTCGAGGCTATAGCCCGTGCTGATGTTCGAACCATATCCGTCGACCGGCAAGAGGTAGGCCGACTTGCTGGCTTCGTCGGGAATGCCATGCCCGGCATAGTAGAAAATCATCTTGGCTTTGCCGGCATAGGCGTTGGCCACGGTCTGCATCCAGTCGACTTCGGCTTTCATGTCGTTGTAGGTGGCATCGGCCACGTAGTGCACGTTCTTCTCGGGGCAGCCCAACGTCTTGAGGCAATACTTCCGGAAGGCCTCTCCGTCGTTGTTGGCAAACTGCACCTTCGACTCGCGCCGATAGTTTTCGTTCGAGATGATGACGGCAAACAGGTTCTCGTTGGACTTCTTGGCCGTCGGGATGTCGGTGTCGATGTCCGACTTGCCCACGCTCACGCTGCTGTTGACGATGGTCGGTCCTGCCCCCGAAGTCTTTTGGCCGGCTTGCGCCGTCAGTCCGCTCATGTCCACCTCCTCGAAGTTGTAACTGATTTGCGTGTTCTGATAGGTGAGCGACGCATCGTTGTTGTACACATACCGATGGCCGGTGTTTGTGCGGAAGGTCAGTTGTGCCAATGCCAACTTGTCGTCGGCGATGCAAAATTGCGGACTGTCCGTCTTCACTGTCGTCCATTGCGATTCGAAATTGCGTGCCTCGTTGTTCTGACGGGGGACCGGGAGCAGCATATTGCCCAAATCGGGCGAAGTAATCAGGAACACGCCGTGCTCGGCATCGTACTTCTCCAGCCGGAGGTTGTCGAACTTAATGCGGCTGCCGAAATCGGCGATATATTTTCCCTCAGCTTCCTGCACCAGCACGGGAATCTTCTGCTCGCGCGCCTCGTCCGTCACACGCGCCTTATACTCCTCCAGCGTCTCGTAGTCGTCCTTAACCTGCCACTTGTTGATGGCCGATTCGACATACTCCTTGGCATAGGCCGAGAAGGCCGGCACATCGGCCAGCGTCAGGCCGCCGGTGTCATACGCCGATGATACCGGCTGATTCTGATGACGGGTGTCCGCCGGACGACCTCCCGCCTGACCCGGATCCGGAGCCGACCCGAGGCTGGTGACGTTGGAAGCCACATACGTGCCGCCCCTTTGCTGAATCTGTGCAATGAGCCGGTTGGCATCGGCATCGCGTCCCATGCACTTGTAGGTGTCGGCCAGCGAAGCCATATACTTGGTTTCGTTGGGGTAGACGGCCACGATGCGCTCGAACAGTCCAGCCGCAATGTTCAGGTACCCGTTGGCCTTCTGCCGTTGTGCCTGATAGGTATTCGCATCCGTCAGGGCATTCGCCCCGTTGATGAGCAGGGCCGCACAGTTGTAGGCCACCGTTGCATACATCCGACAGGTATTGAAGTCGTTGGGCTTCGCCTTGTACAACTGCTCATACAACGGCAGGGCCTCCTCGTACCTCCCCTTGTCGGCCATGAGTTTGGCCTTGACGGGCAGCACCTTCATGTCGCGCGGATTGAGCGACAACGCTTTGTTCACATACTTCTCCAGCAACGCGTCCTCCTTCTTCTCGATGCAGGCGTTGATGGCCTCGTAGTAGAAGTTGGACGTGGTCGGGTACACCTTGATGGCCTCGTCGATGGTGGCGAGTTGTCCTTGGAAATCTCCGTTGAACTTGCAGGCACGTGCCAAATACGTGTACGAGTTTTCCAGGTTCTGCCGGTCACCGCACGCAATGTAACTGCGGAAGCAGCGGATGGCCTCGTCGAAGCGTTTGTTGTTGTAGGCCGTGGTGGCCGCAAAATAGCATATCGTAGGATAATAGTCGCTACGACTGAAACGCTCGTTGCGGAACACCGGCATCTGCGGGATGTCCACATACGCCAATGCATAGTCCAAAGCCTTGACCGCCTGATTCTGTTGCGAGAAGTAGACGGCACCGTCTATCATGTAAGGATAGACTTTGCGCAAGCCGTCCAGTCCGTCGCGGTCGTTGGCGTTGTTCTTGACCACGTAAAGATAGGTGCGATAGGCCGCAAACAAGGACTCGTACATCGACGCATTGCTGTTTCCGGCAGCAGCCTGGCTCATAAACGCAGCCACATCGGCATTGGCCTTTGCCACGGCCGGGGACTGAGCAACAGCCGTCGAGACCGACAGGGCCAGGACCAATGCCAATGTGAGGTTGTTTCGTTTGTTCATCATACCTATTCGTTATTGAATGTCTGAAGTGTACACCTCTGCCGACTACTTTTCGAACGCGTCGATGAAGAGGAATTCTACGCTGATGCGGCGGTATTCGCCACCCTTCTTGTCAGACAGTTCGATATTGTACTGATAGTCGCACACCATGTCCTTGAGCGCGGTCACATGGCTCTCGATATACGATTTCACACCCATGGCGCGCAGGAAAGCCAGCTGTTCGTTCTGCGTCACGCCCGAGGCTTTGCTGACCGAGACGTTGTCCAACTGACCGTTCTTGTAAATCAGTTCGTTGGTGAAGTCGTCATAGCATCCGTCGTAAGCAATCTTGCCGAGAATCGGCGAAGCATCTGCCGTACCCGTAATCTTGATTTGGATGTGCTTGCCCGGCTTGATATATTGTGCGAAGTCGTTGGCGAATGCCTGCTCCACGATTTTCAGCATCGAGATGGCCGCATTGCTCTCCTGCGTCTTGTAGCGTCCGGCCGGAAAGTCTTCCTTGGCCACGAATTCTTTTTCCACCTCGTAGCCGTAGCCGACCTTATAGTTCATGATGCTCTTGCCCGACGCATCCACGGCGCTCTGTACCTCGGTGTTCACGTTGATGTGCGTGCGGTCGGTGATTTTATTTTCCTTCTTGGCTGTTTCCACCACCTGCTGGCGGATGTCTTTCAGTTTCATCTCCTCCATGCTCGACTGCTGAACAAGTTCGAGAGGCACGAAACCTTCGTCAATCGACATGGCCGTCACCGACTTCCGGTCGAGGTTGTCGTACACGTATTTCTTTCCGGTCTTGGCATTCAGCACCTCGGTATAGATGACCTCGAATTGGTCGTTCTCGTTCAGGCCGTAGACCGTGTTGGAGAACGAAAGGTCGTCCGAGTTGGAGAAGGCTGCGATATCCTCCTTGGGAATATCGAGGGCAATGGAGGACATTCCGTCAAATTCCACGGCCAGCACGCCCTTCTGCGCGTTGTAGTTGCCCAGACTGATGGTCTGTGCCGCAATCATGTCGCCGGCCAAGTCGGTGGCCACCTCCCGTTCGAAGGCCAGTTGCTGCTGAGCGCGAGTCTCGTCGTTGACACGGATGCGGTAGTCTTCCATGCTTTCGCCGTCCATCATCTTCATCCACTCGTTCATCTTGGCATTGACGGCATTGGCCAGTTGCTGGTTGTGGTTGGGCTGGAGGCCTGCCAGTGCCTGCATGACTACGCCCATACCCGAAGGATAGAGCATATACTGCTTCTCGGCATAGTTGAGGTCTTGCACGAAACGAACATTGCACACGCCGCCCTTCATGCTTTTGATTTCCATCTTGTCGGCCGTATTGAGCAGGTTCTGCAGCACAATGGTGTTGTCATCCTTCACCACACCGATGTATTTGTTGTCGGGATGAAAGCGGCATTCCACGCCGGAACCCATGTCGCTATACGAGTAACGGGGCGAGAAACTGCGGGTGTCGTACACGGTGAGCGACCCGTCGGCCGTCAGCACGGCCATCATGCTGTTGTCGGCCGAAAAGGTGACCGAGTTGACCGCAGCAGTGGGTGCGATGCTGGTGCGCACGCTCCGGCTCTGCAGGTTCCAGACTTCCACCTGGCTGCCATCGGAAAGGGCTGCAAAATAGTTGTTCTCCGAGATAGCCATCATGGTAGGCGTAATCCGGCTGTTGAACGACGTGTACATTTGGAATTGCTTGGTATCGTAGAGTTTGACCTCGTTCGAACTCAAGGCTACAGCCAATGTCTTTCCGTCCGGCGAGAATGTCAACGCCGTAAAGAGGTTGGTGTCGGTGATTTTCTTCAAAGCAGGACGAGTCTCGACCGCATCATAGATTTCAATCCAGTTCTGCACCTTCGACTTGTCCCCGTTCTGCTTCAGCATCGTCGCCAGCGAACCGCCAACCAACATCGACTTCAGCGAACTGCCCCCCTTCTGCACCAGCATGGCACACGTGGCACCGCCCGGTTGCACGGCAAACTGCTGGACTCCCTTCAGCCGATCCGCCAGCAAAAGACTGGAAAGGTTATACACCTTCCCGTCGGAAAGGTAGAATACTTTGTAGGAATAGTTGTCCACGAACGTGGGTTGATACTTGACCTGGAACACACGTTTCTCGTTCTGTGCGACGTTCTGTGCTGCTGCTTTCATGCCACAGCATCCCAAGCACAGGGCCATAAACACAAATGTTGACTTTTTCATTGTTATTTATTTATAATGTATAATTGGGTTTTGTCGGGAAAAGGGCACACCTGTCTTCCACACGCCGAAGGGCACGCTTGCTGGCACATCCAATTTACACAATGCTGAGTCCGGGACACAGATTCGAGTGTTCCGAAAGAGAGGTTTGATGCGATGTCATGTCCATTCATATCGTGTGGTGCTCATTCTTAAAAAATACCATCGTCACGACATAAAAAGAGCGTGGTGCCTTCCGTTGTCCGTCATACGAGTCGAGGTCTTGCAAAACCCATTGTTGTTGAACAGACAACGTCAATGCCCACGCCAATATGAATCATCACACCATAAAGAGACCTACATAAACAATGGTTGCATCCGATAGAACGCAATTCGTGTTTAGAAGGTCTCCACGGGTTAGATAGTTCACACCCGGGACATCTACCGTTGACTATATCTGAGACAACAATTCAAAAGTTTGCAAGTTTCGACTCGCCTCAAACACAGCGCAAGTAAACGCCTTTATATGTCTTGGACCTTTCTTCCCACCCAACATCCGCCTCAGACGATATTGCATCTTTTTCCAACAATTCGCCATAGTTGGCGCGGCGTGGGCAGCCTCATTTGTCATCTGGAAGGAACTCGTCCGACAACGATGATTTGGAATCAAGGCCTTTTAGTCCGACGCAAAGATGAGAAAAATTTTATAAGCAGCAAACTTTTCGATGGCAAAAAATTCTCACAAGACCAAACAAGCCAACGAAAACGGCTTACGCCCCCTTTTGCCAGCATCACAAAACATCGGCATAGCCGACACGGGATGCAGTCCGACGCAGTTCGGCATGGGTACACACGCATATAAGCGGATGTGGGAAGAGCCCCAGTACCACTTTCAATGCTGCTTACCCGATACTGCAGTTTCGCATAGGCGGTACTGCAGTTTCACTTACTCGGGACAGCAGTGGTACTGGCTCGTGACTGGGCGGGAGACTATCCACCCGATTCCGGGCAAGCAGACGGCCTCGTCGATGCGGGGAACTGACTTCCCCCCTCTCTGACCCTCCGCCTCTTGCCTCTCTTTAGGCAAACAGGAGGAAAAACGTTATCTTTGCCTCCCCTACCCGAGAAACACATGAAGAAGAAGACGTACAAATACGTGCTGTTCGACCTGGACGGCACACTGACCGACCCGATGGAAGGTATCACGAAGGCCGTGGCACACGCCCTGGCGCACTACGGCATCCTCATCGCCGACCGACGAACGCTCGTCCCCTTCATCGGGCCGCCGCTGCAAGACTCGTTCCGCCGATACTTCGGCTTCACGCCCGAACAGGCCAATGAGGCCTGCGAACGATACAACGACTATTTCCTGCCCCACGGCATCTACGAGAACCTACCCTACGAGGGCATCGCCGCCCTGCTGGCACGGCTGAAGGCCGAAGGGCGCACACTGCTTGTGGCCACCACAAAGCCCGAACCGCTGGCCGAACGCATCCTGACGCACTTCGGACTGCGGGAGTTCTTCGACGAGGTGGGTGGAGACACGATGGAACGGACACGGTCCGACAAGGCCTTGGTCATCGCCTACGTGATGGAGAAAGCGGGCATCGGGACACGGACGGACGAAGCGGTGATGGTGGGCGACACGGAATACGACATCGCAGGCGCACGAAAAGTAGGAATGGACAGCATCGGCGTGCTCTACGGCTATGGCGACGAACAGGCCTTGCGCGCTGCCGGGCCTACGATGACGGCCCGCAGCATCGACGAACTGGGAAGTTTGCTCTGAGGGAGGAGACTATCGAACTTAACCCCTCGCAGAATATTATAAAATCTCAAGCATCAAACAATTTCATAGTTAGTTGCCAATGAATATATTTGTAGAAAATTTCATCACAATATGAGCAACAAAGAATCCAACATAGAAAAAACGAATTTTGATGCATTCATACAAGCGGTCGGTTCGGAAATAGAACAAGCACAAGTAAGGCTGATTGTTGCGGCCAATGCACAAATGCTATTCCACTACTGGAAGGTAGGCAATTACATCCTTTACCACCAGCAGTTGCACGGATGGGGAAGTAAAATCATCAAGCATCTGGCAAAGGCTATCCTGCTGAACTTTCCTAAAAAGAAAGGCTATTCGGAACGCAATCTTACCTATATGTGTCAATTTGCAAAGGCATATCCTTTAAAAGCATTGCAACGTCTCATAGAAACGGATGCAAAGCTGATGATTCCAAGCGTAACGAAAACGACTGATGAGGTACGCTACTTGAACGATTCGGAATTTACGCAAGAACCTCTTGCGCAAATCCAAACTTTTGACACAAAGAAAGATTTATTTTTGCAAGAACCTCTTGCGCAAATTCACAATGTAGCAAAAACCATATCGGATATTTACCGGATGGAAATGAAGGATATAGAAAGCACATTCATGACATCGCCCCTTGCTAAAACAAATTGGGCAAGCCATGTGATTATGCTTAACAGTTCGCTTCCTTTGGGCTTACGCTATTGGTACATGAAGCAGTCCGTAGAAATGGGATGGAGCAGTAATGTATTGAAAATGCAGATTGACAGTGATTTGTACAGTCGACAAATCAGCAACAACAAGGTTAACAATTTCAGGACCACACTTCCGGCTCCTCAAAGTGACCTTGCCAATTATCTGCTGAAAGACCCGTACATCTTTGATTTGGCAGAATCCAAAGAAAAAGCAGACGAAAGGGATATAGAAGAACAGTTGGTTAAACACGTCACCCGTTATCTGTTGGAGATGGGAAACGGTTTTGCCTTCGTTGCCCGGCAGAAGCATTTTCAAGTGGGTAACAGCGATTTCTTTGCCGACTTGATTCTCTACTCCATTCCGTTGCACGCATATATCGTCATAGAATTGAAAGCCACTCCGTTCAAACCGGAATATGCCGGACAACTCAACTTTTACATCAACGTGGTGGATGACCAATTGAGAGGGAAACACGACAACAAGACCATCGGGCTGCTGCTGTGCAAGGGGAAAGACGAAGTGGTTGCTCAATATGCCCTTGCCGGCTACGACCAACCCATAGGCATCAGCGATTACCAATTGAGCAAAGCGATTCCCGAGAATTTGAAATCAGCGTTGCCCAGCGTGGAAGAAGTGGAAGAAGAACTGGCCTCTTTCCTTGACAAAGGCCCTAAAAAATTGTAATGAGCCTTCATTTAGTCAAGGATATGGAAAGGCCATGTCTCAAGCCGTAATTACAATTGTCCTTATTCCTCCGCCTCACTCCTTCAGGAGCCGGCCGAAGTCGTACGTGCCCCGGCGGACGACGTGTCCATCTTTGTCGGTCTCGACAAAGGGGCCGTCTTTCTTGCCCTGACGGAACGTGCCTTCGAAACGGATGCCGTCCGGGGTCTCCATGACGCCGGCTCCGTCTTCCAGTCCGTCCACGAAGCCGCCCTTGTATTTGGTGCCGTCGGCCTGGCGGAGCACGCCCTCGCCGTTGGCCTTTCCGTCGCGCCAATAGCCTTCGTAGACGTCGCCTCCGGCCCAACGGTAGCAGCCGAAGCCGCTGCGCTGGTTGGCTCGCCACTGGCCTTCGTAGACGGCGCCGCTGGCCCACGTGAACGTGCCCTGACCGTCTTGCTCGCCGTTCTTGAACTCGCCCACGTATTTGTCGCCGTTGGCATGGACGTAGATGCCCTGGCCGGTGCGCTCGCCCTGGGCGTAGTGGCCCTCGTAGCGGTCGCCCGAATGAAAATAGTAGACACCCAGGCCGTGCTGGCGGTCTTGGGCCCACTGGCCTACGTATTTGTCGCCGTTAGCATGGACGTAGGTGCCCTGGCCGCTGCGCAGGTCGTCGGCCCATTGGCCGTCATAGCTGGCACCGTCGGCCCAGACGAGGCGGCCGCGTCCGTTTTTCTTGTCGGCACGCCACTGGCCGTCGTAACTGGCGCCGCCGGCCCATGTGTAGCGTCCCTGGCCTTCGCGCCGGTCGCCCGCCCACTCGCCTTCGTAGCGGTCGCCGTTGTAGTAGAACATGGTGCCCCGGCCGTGCTGATAGTCGGCATACCACATGCCTTCGTAGCGGTTGTTGTTGAGGAAATGGTAGGTGCCCCGGCCGTGCTGGCGGTCTTGAAACCACTGGCCCTCGTAGCGCTCGCCGCTGTGGAGGGTGTAGACGCCATAGCCCTCGCGCTTGCCCTTCACGTACTGGCCTTCGTAGACGTCGCCGTTGGTGAACACGGTCTTGCCTTTGCCGTAGGGGCGGCCGTGCTTCAGTTCGCCGGTGTAGACGGAGCCGTCCTTGAAGGTGTAACTGCCCACCTTGATCGGGGACGAGAACAGGCCGGACACTTTGTCGACGAGGCGGGGTTTCTCTTGCGCCTGCACGCCGGCAGGCGACAACGTCAGCAGGCCCGCCAGGCAGACGGGCAGCAGGCCTCGGGGCGAGGCGGAGGAATGGGTTTTGTTTCGCATGGAGGCAAAGGTATGATTTCGCGCGCACATAGGGGGCACTCGTTAGGGTTTGTTAGCATTTTTTGCACCCACCACGACTTCGGTCATGTCGTGCGGATGCAGATAGCGGCAGGCCACCTCGCGCAGCCGTTCGGGGGTGAGGGCGGACAGCACGTCCCACTGGCGGCGGTAGTGGTCGGGGGAGAGATGGCCGGTGGAGATGTCGATCCACGCATCGGCCAGGGCAAACACGCCCTCGAACGAGCGGCATAGCTGGCCGTAGAGGTAGTTTCGCACCACGGTCAGTTCGGCCTCGGGGACGAGTTCGGTCTGCAGACGCTCCATGGCGGCATAGACCTCGGCCACCACGGCTTCGGTGTAGGCACCGTCGGTCTCGGTGGCCACGACGAAGAGGCTGGCTTCGGGGATGGGCTGCAGGGCGGCGGAGATGCCGTAGGTGTAGCCCAACTCTTCGCGGATGCGGCTCATCAGTCGGCTGCCGAAGTAGCCGCCCAGCAGGGTGACAAGGACCTGCAGCGCAGGAAAGTCGGGATGCGACGGGGGGATGGTGAGCCGGCCCATGCGCAACGAGTGCTGCCGGGCCTGCGGACGAAGCACGAACAGGCGGCGTTCGCCACCTCCCTGCGCCGGATAGGGTCCGAAGGGGGCCGACGGGGTCTGCACGCCCCACGGCGAGGCGCCGAAGGCCTGCCCCACGCTGCTGCGAACGGCATCGGTGATGCGGCCCGAGAGGAAAACGGAGCAACCGGCCGTGCCGTAGCAGGCGCGGTGGAAATCGGCCAGACAGGCGGAGGAAAGGCCGGCATAGTGGTCCGGCATGAGCAGGCGACCTCCGGGATGGGCGTCGCCCAAGAGGGCGTAGCGCAGGTATCGCTGGGCCACAAAGGAGCCTTTGCGGAGGTTGAGGAAGAACTGCTGGCGGCTGCCAGCCACGACGACATCGAGTTCGGCCTGGGGGAAGGTGGGACGCTTGACCAGATGCTCGACCAGGCGGAGCACCTCGGGGAAGAACCGCCCGGGCGCGTAGGCGGTCAGGAAGGTGTGCTCGGGTCCGGCCGAGGTCTCGAGCCACGAGCCGTAGTAGTCGAGCCGCTGCTCGATGTCGGCGGCGGAAAGGCCGACGGCCCCTTCGCGCAGCATGCGGGCGGCAAACACGGCCTGCAGGGGCACGGTCTGCTGATAACGTCCGCCACGGAACACGAGGTCGAGGCGCACCACGTCTTCCTTGCCTCCGCGCAGGACGTAAAGGGGAACGCCCGTGGCGAGACGTTCGCACGCGGGGTCGGGGAACGCAAAGGCACCGAAGGGGCGAAGCGTGGGGGGCTGGCGGCGGTCGGTCATCGGTCGGTTCCTCCTCCCCCGGCCATGTGCTGCTGCCAAAAACGTTCGGCCCGCTCGAGGTCGGCAGGCGTATCGATGCCAATGGTCTCCACCTCGCTCTGGCCCACACGGACCACGTAGCCCTGTTCGAGCCAACGCAACTGCTCGAGCGACTCGGCCTGCTCAAGGGGCGAAGGCGGAAGCTGCGTGATGGCGCGGAGCACCTCGGCGCGATAGGCATAGAGGCCGATGTGCTTGTAGAAGGTGTGGCGCGCGAGCCACTCTTCCTCGGGGACGCCGCGCAGGTAGGGGATGACCGAACGGCTGAAATAAAGGGCCCGGCCGGCCTCGCCCACGACCACTTTGGGCGAATTGGGGTTCTTCAGGGCGGCCAGGCCATCGGCAGGGGTGAAGGGTTTCACCAGGGTGGCTATCTGGGTGTCGGGGTCGAGGAAGCAGGCCTTCACGGACTCGATCTGCGAAGGCTGGATGAAGGGCTCGTCGCCCTGGATGTTGACGACCACGTCGAAGCCGCCGCCTACGCGTTCGAGGGCTTCGAAACAGCGGTCGGTGCCGCTGCGATGGTGGGGCGAGGTCATCACCACACGGCCGCCAAAAGCCTCGACGGCGGCCTGGATGCGGGCATCGTCGGTGGCCACGACCACGTGGTCCATGACGCGTGCCACTTGCTCGTAGACCCGGCGGATGACGGGCCGGCCGCCCAGCATGGCCAGGGGTTTGCCCGGGAAACGCGTGGAGGCGTAACGGGCGGGAATGATTCCGATGTATTTCATGTGTTGGATTTTTGTGTGCGAAGATAGGAAAATTGTTTTTACTTTTGCGCTCGCGAAACGATTCTTTTCGAAAAGATGGCAGGACGAACCGGATACATCTGCATGGGAGCGAACACGGAGGCGGCGACCGCCTTGAAACGGGCCCGACGGACACTGGAGCAGTGGCTGCCGGACATCGTGTTCGGGCGCGAACAGGCCACGGAGCCTTGCGGCGACGCCTGCGACGGACGCCTCTTCCACAACCAGGGCGCACGCTTCAGCACCGACCTGGACCGGGACGAACTGACCCGGAGGCTGAAGGCGCTGGAACGGCAGGCCGGGCGCACGCCGGCCGACAAGGCTGCCGGCATCGTCCGGCTGGACATCGACCTGGTGTGGTTCGACGGCGAACGGCTGAAGCCGACCGACTGGGAACGGCCCTACTTCGCCGGGGTCATGCGCGAGGTGATGCCGGAAACGTTATTCGAAGATGGCGTCTAAGCCCTCCATTTCGTCATGCAACTGCTCTTCGACCCGGTCGCGGCAGGGATCGTACTCTTCGGGGAACTCGAACACCTCGTCGGCCGAATAGTCCAAGGAGGGATCGGCCAGGACGCGCTTCATGTAGAGCGCCCAGATGGGCAGGGCCATGCTGGCCCCCTGTCCGTCGGCCATGCCGTCGAAATGGATGTCGCGCTCTTCGCCGCCCACCCAGCAACCCGACACCAGCGAGGGGGTGAAGCCCATGAACCAGCCGTCGGAGTTGCGGTTGGTGGTGCCGGTCTTGCCGCCCATGTCGGCCTGGATGCCCAGACGGCGCACGCGGCCCGCGGTGCCTTCGTTGACCACGGCACGCAGCATGACCAGCATCTTGTAGGCCGTCTCTTCGCTGATGACCTCCTCGACCTGCGGCGAGAATTCGGCCACGACGTTGCCCTCGCCGTCCTCGATGTGGGTGACGAACAAGGGCGCGGTGCGGATGCCCCGGTTGGCAAAGGCGGTATAGGCGCTGACCATCTCGCCCACGGAGATTTCGCACGGGCCGAGGCAGAGCGACACGGTGGGCTGCACATCGCGGTTGAGCACACCGAACGAATGGATGAGGCGCACCAGGGCGTAGGGGTCGAGCTTGCTCATCAGGTAGGCCGTAATCCAGTTGTCGGAATTGGCCAATCCCCACTTCAGCGTCACCATCTCGCCGTAGCGCTTGTGGTTGGCGTTGCGGGGCGACCAGGGGATGCCGTTCTCGTCGAGCAAGGTCTGCTCCACGTGGCGGGCCTGGTCGCAAGGCGAGAAGCCATTCTCCATGGCCAGCGTGTAGACGTAGGGTTTGACGGTGGAGCCCACCTGCCGGCGGCCCACCATGGCCATGTCGTACTGGAAATAACGGTAGTCCGGACCGCCCACATAGGCCTTGACGGCACCGCTGCGCGGATCCATCGACATGAAACCGGTGCGCAGGAAATGCTTGTAATAGCGGATGGAGTCGAGCGGCGTGAGCACGGTGTCGCGCTCGCCCTCCCAGGTGTAGACGCTCATCTCGTGCGGCTCGTGGAAGGCCCGGCGTATCTCCTCCTCCGAACAGCCGTCGGCCTTCATGGTACGGTAGCGGTCGGTCTGGCGCATGGCACGCGTGAGGATTTCGTCCACCTGCTCGTCGGTCAGTTGGTTGGTGTAGGGGGCTTTGCGCCGGTTCTTCTTCTCGCGGAAGAAGCGGGGCTGCAGATAGCCGCCCAGATGTTCGCGCACGGCCTCTTCGGCATAGCGCTGCATGCGCGAGTCGATGGTGGTATGGATTTTCAGGCCGTCGGTATAGAGGTTGTAGTGGCTGCCGTCCTTCTTGGTGTTCTTGGCGCACCAGCCGTAGAGGGGGTCGGTCTGCCAGGCCAGCGAGTCTTCGTAGTACTTCTGCATCTGCCAGCCCCGGTAGTCGGACCGGCGGGGCTCCTTGGCCGTCATGACCCCGCGCAGGTATTCGCGGAAATAGGTGGCGAGGCCTTCCTTGTGGTCGACCTTCCGATAGTGCAGCTGGAGCGGGAGGGCCTTGAGCGAATCAGCCTCGGCCTCCGTCAGGTAGCCGGCCTTGCGCATCTGGTCGAGGACGATGTTGCGGCGGCCGCGCGTCCGTTCGGCCCGGCGCACGGGGTTGTAGTACGAGGGGTTCTTGCACATGCCCACCAGCACGGCGGCCTCCTCGACGAGCAAGTCCTTCGGGTCCTTGGCGAAATAGGTGTTCGAAGCCGTCTTGATGCCGACGGCGTTGTTGAGAAAGTCGAACTTGTTGAGGTACATGGTCAGAATCTCTTCCTTGGTGTAGTAGCGCTCCAACTGCACGGCGATGACCCACTCAATGGGTTTCTGAAGCAGACGCTCCATCACATTGCCCGCACTCGGCGAATACAGCTGCTTGGAGAGTTGCTGCGTGAGGGTGCTGCCACCGCCCGCATTCTTCTGCATCAGCAGTCCGCGCTTGACGAGCGCACGGACCAACGCACGCACGTCGATGCCCGAATGGTCGGCAAAACGGAGGTCCTCGGTCGCAATCAGGGCACGCACCAGATGGGGCGAAAGGTCTTCGTAGCCCACGTAGACGCGGTTTTCCTTGCTGAGCGACCACGTGCCCAGCGTCTGGCCGTCGGACGAAATGATTTCGGTGGCAAACTTATAGGTCGGGTTCTCCAACTCCTCCACCGGGGGCATGTAGCCAATCCAACCACGCGCAATGGCCGTAAACACCAGGACGGCCACCAGCACGCCGACGGCCATCAGCACCCACAACACACAAACAATCTTCTTTCTCATGTGAAAAACAAACTCGATTTTGGCGGCAAAAGTACGATTTATAATTCAAACAGGGAAATTTCAATTGTTTTTCCTACCTTTGCAGGACCTAATAACAACCGAAAAAGCAACCATCGCCAAAAAGACAAACCTTATGAGCGGATTCAGCCAAATCACCACCGAGAAAGTGCTGAGCGACCTGCGCTACCTGCAACTCCTCTCGCGCAGTTTCCCCACCCTGGCGGACGCCAGCACCGAAATCATCAACCTGGAAGCCATCCTCAACCTGCCCAAAGGCACCGAACACTTCCTGGCAGACCTGCACGGAGAATACGAAGCCTTCCAGCACGTGCTGAAAAACGCATCGGGCGCCATCAAGCGCAAGGTGAACGAAATATTCGACAACACGATGCGCGAAACCGAGAAAAAAGAACTCTGCACCCTCATCTACTACCCCAAAGAAAAACTGGAACTGGTCAAGAACGTGGAAGAAGACATCGACGACTGGTATCGGATCACCCTGAACCAACTGGTGAAAGTGTGCCAGAACGTCTCGTCGAAATACACCCGGTCGAAGGTGCGCAAATCGCTGCCGGCCGACTTCTCGTACATCATCCAGGAACTGCTACACGAATCGTCCGTCGACCCGAACAAGTCGGCCTACATCGACGTCATCATCAACACCATCATCAGCACCCGGCGGGCCGACGACTTCATCATCGCCCTCAGCCAACTCATCCAACGGCTCACCATCGACTCGCTGCACATCGTGGGCGACATCTTCGACCGAGGACCCGGCGCACACATCATCATGGACACCCTGTGCGACTACCACAACTTCGACATCCAGTGGGGGAACCACGACATCCTGTGGATGGGAGCCGCCGCCGGCAACGAGGGATGCATCGCCAACGTCGTACGACAATCGCTGCGCTACGCCAACCTATCCACCCTGGAAGACGGATACGGCATCAACCTGCTGCCACTGGCCACCTTCGCCATGGAAGCCTATGCCGACGACCCCTGCGACCTGTTCGTGCCGAAAACAACCAACACGGGCGACAACGCCTACAACGAAAAAACCATCCGACTCATCGCCCAGATGCACAAAGCCATCACCATCATCCAACTGAAGGTGGAGGCGCAAATCATCGACCGGAGACCCGAATTCGAAATGGCCGACCGAAAACTGCTGGGACAAATCAACTTCGAGAAAGGTACCATCTGCCTGAACGGGAAAGAATACACCCTGAAGGACAACCGATTCCCGACCATCGACCCCAACGACCCCTACCGCCTGACGGAAGAGGAAGAAGAACTGATGAGGAAACTGCGGCAGTCGTTCGCCGGAAGCGAAAAACTGCGCAAACACATGCGCTGTCTCTTCACACACGGCAGCATGTACCTGGTGTGCAACTCGAACCTGCTCTTCCACGCATCCGTTCCCCTCAACGAAGACGGCACGCTGAAAGCCGTGCGCATCGGACGAAAAGAGTACAAAGGAAAACGCCTGCTCGACAAAATAGACCACCTGGTGCGGACGGCCTACTTCGACGAAAGCAACACGGCCATGAAACGATTCGCCCTCGACTACGTGTGGTACCTGTGGTGCGGAAAGGACGCACCGCTGTTCGACAAAGACAAAATGGCCACCTTCGAACGATACTTCCTGGCCGAAAAAGAACTGCACGTGGAAAAGAAAGGGGCCTACTACCGGCTTCGGAACGAAGAAAGCACCTGCGACATGCTGCTCGACGAATTCGGCGTGGAAGGCAAGCACAAGCACATCATCAACGGACACGTGCCGGTGAAGACCATCAAAGGCGAAAACCCCATCAAGGCCAACGGAAAACTGCTGGTCATCGACGGTGGATTCTCGAAAGCCTACCAACCGGAAACAGGCATCGCCGGATACACGCTGGTCTATCACTCGAGAGGCATCCAGCTGGTACAGCACGAACCGTTCGAGTCCACCCAGAAAGCCATCGAAGAAGGACGCGACATCATGTCGACCACATTCCTGGTGGAACTGAGTTCGCAGCGCGTGCTGGTGAAGGACACGGACAAGGGACGCATCCTGGCCACCCAGATAGCCGACCTGAAAAAACTGCTGATTGCCTACCAGAACGGATTCATCAAAGAGAAGAAGTAAGCCATCCGGCCCCCTGGCGCACCACGACGGGCTCGTCGGTCGTGCAGTCAACCACCGTGGAGGGAATCGTTCCACCCTCTCCCCCATCGATGACCAGGTCGACCCACCGGCCGAAACGCTCGTCGATGAGTTCGGGCACGGTGACGTAGTCCGTCTCGTCGTCGGAGTCCAACGGTAGCGTCGTGGACAACAACGGCGCATCCAACGCGCGACACAACTCCTGCACGATGGGATGGTCGGGGATGCGGATGCCCACCTCCTTGCGGTTGCGGAACACCTTGGGGAGGCGGTTGCTCGTGGGAAGCACAAAGGTGAAAGGGCCGGGCAGGTGGCTCTTCATCAGCTTGAATACGGCATTGCTCATCTTGGCGTACTCGCTGACCTGGCTCATGTCCGGACAGACGATGGACAGGTTGTTCTTGCGAGGGTCTATCCCCTTCAGACGGCAAATGCGCTCGACGGCACGCTCCTTCAGCGCATGGCAGCCGATGGCATACATGGTGTCGGTGGGGTAAATCAGCAAGCCGCCATCCTCCAGAATGCGGACGATGGAATCGATGACCGCAGGGTCGTTGTTCTTTGCATACAGTTTCTTCAGCATCGTATTTTCGGGGGGGGTTAAGGTTTCTTCTTGCGACGAAGCCGCTCGGCCAATGCCCACTGCAGAGCAGCCTCCTCCATCCGGCCGGTACGCGCCAGCGCGTCGCCAAAGAGTTCGTGGGCCTTGGCATGCTCCGGGCGCAACGAGGTGGCCCGGTCGAGGTCGGCCGCCGCCTCGTCTGGACGGCCGGACAGCAGGCGGTTCTTCCCCCGGTTGTAGACGGCCTTGAACAGGAGGGGGCTAAGGCGCACGGCCTCGGAAAGGCAGGCCTCGGCCTCATCCCACCGTTCGCACCCCGACAAGGTGACACCCTTGCGAACCCACGCATCGACCATCGTCGGGTCGAGGTCGAGGGCCTTGTCGTAGTGGACCAAGGCGGCTTTGGCATCGTGCAACTGCGTGATGCAGTCGTTGCCGGCCTGGTAATACTCCATCGCATAGCGACGCATCTTGGCCTGCAACTCGTCCGCCCGCTCGCGCTGTTGCCGTACGCGCTGCTTCAGTTGGTTGACGACCTCCAACTTCCGGCGGATGAAGCGTTTGACAAGGGGTTTCTCCAGGTCGTAGCGGGCATGGATGGCCCGGAAAAAGGTATCGAGGAAGGATTCGAACGCGCCCTGATCGAACAACCGGACGGACTCGGCATACAGGATGTCGGCCTGCGCCTGTTTCAAAGCCTTGTCGATGGCCTGGCGGTTGTTGAACCGGCCGGCAAAGGCGACGATTTCGGGACGGACAAAGATGTCGGCCCGGCTGATGGGCCGTTTCAGGCGAATACCGTCGAGCGTGGTGCAACGGCTCAACGCCACGTAGGCCTGTCCGCCGGCAAACACGCCGCCGGAAAAATCGATGACCACGCGCGAGAAGGTTAGCCCCTGGCTTTTATGCACCGTGATGGCCCAGGCCAGACGGACAGGAAACTGGGTGAACCTCCCCAACTCCTCCTCCTCGATTTTCTTCTCTTCTTCCTTATATATATAGCGGATGTTGCGCCACGTCTCCGGCTTCACATCACAGTCCTTGCCGTCTTCGGTGGTCACGCACAAGGTCCCGTCCCCGTCGATGGCCGTGACGACACCGATGGTGCCATTCACCCACCGACGTTCGAAGTCGTTCTTGACGAAGATAATCTGTGCGCCGGGCTTCAGCACCAAGTCGAGCTGCGTGGGCAGGCTGTTGTCGGGGAAGTCGCCTCTCACCTCTCCGTGCAGCACCACCTCCGGACCGGGCAGAGTGGCCAGACGGCGTTCGTTGATGTAGTCCACCGTGTCGCGCCGGGTGGCCAGCGTGATGTGCATGCGCTGTTCGTCGTCGGCCTCGTCGGGGAGGCCGTAGCGGGTGTTGAGCAATTGCAGGTCGGCCGCCCCGGCCGTGTTGGTGCGGATGTGGTTGAGCACGCCGACGAACACCGGGTCGTTCTGCCGGTAGACACGGGTCAGTTCAACGGAGACGAGTTCCATCTCGCGAAACACACGAGCAGAGAAGAAATACGGCGAGGGATAGAAACGCAGCAAGATGTCCCGTTCGTCAGCCTTCAGCACAGGCTCGAGTTGGAATACATCGCCCACCAGCAGCACCTGCTTGCCACCAAAGGGTTCGCGCAAGTTTTGCGAGCACAGGCGCAACACCTTGTCAATAAAGTCGATGATGTCGGCCCGCACCATGGAGATTTCGTCGATGATGACCAGTTCGACGCTTCGAATCAGTTTCGTGTGGGCCGAGGAATATTTCAGAAATTCGCGCAACGCACCTCCCCGGAGCGAGAAGCGGGGATCGTCGGGCAACAGGGGGTAGAACGGAATCTTGAAGAAACTGTGCAACGTACTTCCGCCCGCCTGGATGGCGGCGATGCCGGTGGGAGCCAACACCACATGTTTCTTCTTCGTATGCCGGCACACGTATTTCAAGAACGTAGACTTGCCCGTCCCGGCCTTGCCCGTCAGGAACACGGACTGACGGGTGTGCTGGATGAGGTTCAGGGCATCCTGAAACTCCGGATTCGAGGTGTCCAACTGCTCTTTCTCCATGTGCCCTCCCCTCTTATCCGACTCTCTGGGGAACTACGAACTGAAGCGTCATGCACGGGCCGTCGTAGATTTCGCGAAAGCCGACCTCCTCTTCCACCAAGAAGGCTTTCAGGTCGGCAAACAGGGATGCGTCGAATGTTTGCACCTCCAGCTGTTCGCCAGCCGGGGAGGTGTAGAACGCCTTCAGCACCGCCACAAGCGGGCTGTAGGGGTACGAAGCCTCCGTATCAATCGTTTTCATCGTCATTCTCTTGTTCGTCCTGTTCTTTCACCCACTGGATGTAGAGCAGCACCAGTTGTCTCAGCCCATAGGCCTTCATGTTGTTGTGGTAGATTACATCGATGCACAAGTCCAGCAAGTCTTTGCAATTGCCTTCCTGCGAAGCGATGAGCGAACGGATGTTCAGTTTGAGTTTGTCCAGCACCGACTCGTCGATGATGCCGTTGCTGTCGACCAGGTGCTGAAACAAGGCATATTTCCGGATGGCCTGCAGATGGGTGTCTGTTATCTCGATGCTCCGCGTGCCCGAAGCGTTGGTCTGTATGGTATACATGGCTTTTCGTTTTAGGGGTTCTGTGTCCGCAAAAATACGTTTTTTCGCGCAAACCCAAAAGATTCCACAAAAAAAGGCCTGCCTCACGGCAGACCTTTTCAAGTTCAACATGAAAAATCCGAGGCGGCCCGAGTGCCGAAAATGGCACGACGGATTGGTTATGTAGCACCGTCCCGATGTTTCGTTACAGAGGTATATACTCCACGAAAGCCTCCATGGCTTCGTACGAGGCCAAGCCAAGGCTGTCATACAACGCTGCCGTACCACGGTTGCGGTCCTCCGAACGCTGCCAGAACAGACGTTCGTCGTTGCCCAAGAACGGTGCGCTCTCCATCTGCGACTGGTGCTTCAGGATGGAGTTGCGTTTTGCACGCAATTCTTCGGGGCTGATGGGCACGGCCATCTCGATGTTCTCGATTTCCCATTCTGCCCATGCGCCACGATACATCCAGATGCGGCAGTCCTTCAGCCATTCGGCACCTTCTTCCTTCTCCAGGTCGATGGCGGCGAATACGGCGTCGGTACATACGCGGTGAGTTCCGTGGGGGTCGGCCAAGTCGCCGGCCACGAAGATCTGATGCGGTTTCACCTCACGCAGCAGGTTGCGGACGATTTCCACGTCGGCTTCGCTGATGGGGTTCTTTTGGATTTTGCCGGTCTCATAGAACGGCAGGTCGAGGAAGTGGCAACGATCCAAGGGGATGTTGTTGTACGTGCAAGCCGTACGAGCCTCGCCACGACGAATCAGGCCCTTGATGGTGAGGATGTCGCGCGTATCCATGTCGCCGTCCTTCTTCTCCTTCAGGTACTTGCGGATTTCGGCGTATTTCTCGTTGATGACACCGTTTTGGCCGCCATCGAAAATTTGGTTGAAGCCGTTGATGAAATGCAGGAAGCGTACCACTTCTTCGTCGCCTACGGCAATGTTGCCCGACGTTTCGTAAGCCACATGCACTTCGTGCTTCTGCTCTACCAAGCGGCGGATGGTACCACCCATGGAGATGACATCGTCATCGGGGTGCGGCGAGAACACCACCACACGTTTCGGGAAAGGTTTGGCACGTTCCGGACGATAGGTGTCGTCGGCATTGGGTTTGCCGCCCGGCCATCCCGTGATGGTGTGCTGCAGGTCGTTGAAAATCTTGATGTTCACATTGTAGGCCGAGCCGTACAGGGCCAGCAGTTCGCTCAGTCCGTTCTCGTTGTAGTCCTTGTTCGTCAGTTTCAGGATAGGCTTCTTCGTCAGGGCGCACAACCAAACGATGGCGCTGCGGATGAGTTTGTCGTTCCATTCGCAAGAAGTCACCAGCCACGGACGCTGGATGCGGGTGAGGTGGGCGGCAGCAGCGAGGTCGAGAGCGATGCGCGTGTTGTTGTGAGCCTGCAGGAAGGAAGCGGGGATGGCGTCGGTCATCTGACCTTCGACAGCCTGCTGAATCATTTCGGCTTTTTCTTCACCCCAAGCCATCAGGTAAATCTTGCGTGCGGCCAAGATGGTGCCGACACCCATGGTGATGGCGCTGACAGGCACATTCTCGGAGTTGCTGAAGTGTTTGGCCACTTCGGCACGCGAAGTGCTGTCCAGCAGAATCAGACGCGTACGCGAGTTGATCTGCGAGCCCGGCTCGTTGACGGCTATGTTTCCGACGCGGCCGATGCCCAGCAACATGATGTCGATGCCACCGAACTGTTCGATACGCTGCTCGTAGAGACGGCAATACTCGAAGATGGTGTCTTGAGGAATCGTACCATCGGGCGTAAACACGTTCTGCGCATCCAGGTCGACCTGGTTCAAGAACATTTCCTGCAACGACTTGAAGTTGGAGTAAGCGGCCTCGGGGCTCAACGGATAATATTCGTATGCGTTGAACACAACCACGTTGCGGAAGCTCAGTCCTTCTTCCTTATGCATACGGATGAGTTCGTTGAACACGCCAAGGGGCGAGTTTCCTCCGGCCAAAGCCATCACGCAGAAACGTCCGGCACGCTGCTTTTCGCGGATGGTCTGGGCGATTTCGTTGGCAATCTGGCGTGCGCCTTCCTCTACAGACTCATAGATGTCGGTGGGGATTTTCTCCAAACGGGTCAGCACGGAACGCTCGAAAGCGTTCTCCGGCTTGTAATACTTGGTAGACACCCGGTTCAGGGTAATCTGCGAACTAAGATTGGTTCTCATAAGTTTGTTCTTTCTTAGATTAGATTAATGTATAAAACTTCTTGTTTTTCTTGTTTTGGTTACACAAAGGTACGTTCTTTCGGATATGCCAATGTACAAAATGGTCCGCGATTGGTACAATATCGCACATTCTTGCGGTTTTCAGGCCGACGGCGGCGCTTCCGGCAGCACAAAGGCGTCGGCATCTTGCCAAACGGGGAATTTGCGGCGAAACGCCTGCAGGTCTTCCCGATTCAGTTCGGCCGTCTGAACTTCGGCCTCCCGGTCGGACAGGCGCAATACCGGCAGGCCACGGGCGTCCACCAAGGCCGACCGACCGCCGTACGTCCATCCGTGCCCGTCGACGCCCACCCGGTTCACGCCGCACACGTAACACTGGTTCTCGATGGCACGGGCTTCGAGCAGGACGTCCCAAACCCGCCCCCTCGCCGCCGGCCAGTTGGCCACGACCAAAAGGAGGTCGAACGGTTCGCCGTCCTGACGGAGCCACACCGGGAAACGCAAGTCGTAGCACACGGCCAGCCGGATGTTCCAGCCCCGGTATGCCACCGTCTGCCGCGACGAACCGGGCGAATAGACCTCCGCCTCCCCTCCCATCCGGAAGAGGTGACGCTTGTCATAGACCGCCATCTCGCCTTCGGGTGTCAGCAGGAAAGCCCGGTTGAACAACTGGCCGTGCTGGCTGCAGGCCAGGCTGCCGGCCAGGGCCATTCCCCCATCGGCGGCCAACTGACGCAAACGTTCCATCGTTGGCCCGTCGACCGGTTCGGCCAGGGCCGGATTCATACTGAAACCGGTGGAGAACATCTCGGGCAGCACCAGCAGGTCTGTCCGACCTGCCCACTGCGCCACCTGACGTTCAACCCAAAGCAGATTGGCTGCCTTGTCTTCCCACCTTATATCGGATTGAGCCAGACTGATGCGCATCGTCTTTATTCCGCTATGGAGAAGTTCTCCGGATGAAGGCCACGGAACTGCACGAAATACTGTTGAATCTCGCGCATGTCCTTCTCGATGTCACCACTGGCCCGCATCTCCCGTCCGATGGTGATGCACTTCGACGGATAGTCGATGCCCACCAGCAAGATGGGGATGTCCGCCCCCTGGGCGATGTAGTAGAATCCTTTCTTCCACTTCGGATTGGCCTTGCGGGTTCCCTCCGGCGTGATGGCCAGATGGAACGTCCGACTCGAACGGGCCACCTCCACCATCTGTTCGACCAGCGAAGTTTTCTTCCCCCGGTCCACGGCAATGCCGCCCATCCATCGGAAGATGGGGCCGAGCGGCCAAAAGAACCAGTCTTTCTTCATCATGAAACCCGTCTCGCGCCCGATGGACCCGTAGAACAGTTTGCCGATGAACAAATCCCAGTTGGTGGTATGCGGAGCCGCACAGATGATGTACTTGTCATAGTCCGGCACGTTCACCACGGCTTTCCAGCCCAGCACGTTGGAATAAACGAACCGGCAAAAGGCTTGCTTCATTCGCATAAGCAGTCTCCTTGTCCCAAGATTAGGCCTTCAGTTGCTCCATCGCATCGAAGATGGCACGCACTTCCTGATCGAAATCCGCACGCAACTTCTTGTAATATCCCTTCACGTTGCCCGGTTCGGTGTGGCTCACCCGGGCGAGAAAATCGTCCTGCAACTTGAGCACACGGCCCATCAGTTCGTCCAGCTTGGCCTTGTCGACACCGGGGATGTACTGTTCGTATGCCATGCATTCCATAAACAGGCAGCTTGCTATGTAGTTGATTGTCTTCTTCAGGTTTCTTCTCTTTGCCATAACTTTTTCTTTTTTTTAGGTTGATACTTTATTCATACAGAGGGCAATCATGCACCCAACGGGCATGCATCCCCTGCTATTTCTCGCCAAAGGTAACATTTGTTCTGTTAAAAATGCGGCAATAGTCTTAAAAAGTTTCCGAGTTTCCTACCTTTGCACTCCAATCATGCAACCAAACTGCTCCACGCCATGAACCGAGCCTTGCACCTACTCCGCCTCACCTGCATCTGCACCCTCCTGGCCGTATGGCCCTTGTTGTCCTGCACCGACCTCGACCCCATCCGGGAGAGGCTGGACCAACTGGAAGCGAAAGTCGACGATTTGCAGTCGGCCCTCTCGCTCCTGCAACATGCCGTAGACAGCCATAAGAACGTAGAACAAATCACACCGATGGAAGGTAGAAAGGGATGGACCCTCCGCTTCACCGACGGCTCGTCCATCAGCCTGACCAACGGAGTTGACGGCGCTGACGGCAAAGACGGCATCACGCCCTACCTGATGATCGATTCGGATGGCTATTGGTGTGTATCGACCGACAACGGACAGACCTTCGTCCGCCTGCAAGACAGCACCGGGCAGCCCATCGCCGCCCAAGGGCCGCAGGGAGAAAAAGGAGAACAGGGAGAACCCGGCGAAAAGGGCGAGCCGGGAGAAAAAGGTGAACAAGGAGACAAAGGCGAACAGGGGGAACCGGGCGAAGAAGCCATTTCCATCCGCGTCGGCACAGATGCCGAGGGGCGCATCGTGTTCGAATATTACCGGGCCTCCCAACCCGACATCGTGATTGACACCTATGCCACGCAGATGTCCACCAATGCATCGGCCCTCATCTCCCACATCACCGAGGACCAGGCCACCCACGTCATCACCCTGACCATGGCCGACGGCTCCACCTACACCTTCAACCAGTTGTCGCTCACCCCCACCAGCCTGGCCGTACTGGCCACACGCCCCCTGCTGCTGACCGAAGGACGATCCGCCACCCTGGAGTTCCGCGTCAACCCGTCGAACGCATCGTTCTCTTATGAAATAGGAGCAGACGACTGCTCCATCGTCCTCGACCGCGTCGGGACTGTCGTCGACAGCAAAAGCTACGTGGTAGAACCGCGCCACTATCGCCTCGAACGCGTCGAACCGATGTATGCCGACGGGGTACGCCTCGAAGGCCAATACCGCGCCACCCTGACCGACCTGGGCAGCAGCACTTACTACCACGACCGGTATTGCCTGGTGCTCAACGTGGCCGATGCCAATGGCACGCCGGTTCAGATTTCGTCGTCGGCCTTCGAGGTGCAATATGCAGCCGCCTCCTTCATATCGTTCTCGTTCGAAGCCGCACGAAACGCCGACGTGATGGCCGACGTCGAGAGCACGACCGACGGCAACGAAATCCACCTGTACAGTCCCTTCATCACCGACCCCACCGCGCTCGTCCCGACCTTCGAGACCAACGGGAAGGCCGTCTACGTGAACGGAGTGGAACAGCACAGCGGCATCACGCCGCAAGACTTCAGCCGGCCGGTGACCTATCAAGTGGCCGACAACGAAGGAAACCTGCACGACTACATCGTCAGCGTGCGCCATTCAGGCCTGCCGGTGGTCTGCCTCGAAACGCCGGGAGATCCCCCATCACCAGCAAGGAAGAATGGACGGAGGGATGCACCATGACCATCCATTCGCCCCACGCCGACCCCGTCGTCTATGCCGGCATGAACCTGCGCGGACGAGGAAACTCCACTTGGGGCTACCCCAAGAAGCCCTACGCCATCAAGTTGGGCAAGAAGGCCGAGGTGCTGGGCATGCCCGCCCACAAGCGGTGGGTGCTGCTGGCCAACTGGGGCGACCGCACCCTGCTGCGCAACGATGCCGCCTTCCGCCTCTCGTCGGGCTCGCTGATGGACTGGACACCCCGAGGCACGCACGTCGAAGTGGTGTTCAACGGTGCACACGTAGGGAACTACTACCTGTGCGAACAAATCAAAGTGGACCCCAACCGTGTCGCCATCCAGTCCATGACGGCCGCCGACACCACCGAGACGACCATCACCGGTGGATACCTGATGGAACTGGATACGAACTACGACGAGGTGAACAAATTCCAATCGTCCCTGTTCAAACTTCCCTATATGTTCAAGGAACCCGATGAAGAGGTGCTCACCACCCAGCAGTTCGACTACATGCAAAACCATGTAGCCCAATTGGAAAGCATCCTGCGCACCGGCACCAAACTACACCAGCACGAATACGAAGCACTCATCGACGTACCCTCGTTCATCGAATGGTGGCTCATCCACGAAGCCACCGTCAACGGCGAAGCCTATTGGCCAAAGAGCGTCTACATGCACAAGGACCGCGACGGCAAACTAAAGGCCGGCCCCGTCTGGGACTTCGACTACGCCACCTTCCGCAACGACACCAAGTATTTCTACATCAAGAACCGGTTGTACTACCTCTACCTGTTCCTCGACGCACAGTTCATCGCCCAGATAAAGGAACGATGGCCCGCGTTCCGGGCCGTGGCCGACGAACTGCCGGCCTACGTACGCAGCCAGAAGGAACGGCTTGCGGCCTCCGATGTCATGAACCACGCCTTGTGGCCCATCAACGCAGACATCAACCACGACGAGCAACTGACCTTCGACGAAGCGGTGGAAACGCTCATCAGCAACTTCGAGGCACGCATCGCGTGGATGGAAGGGAAAATCGACACCATGTAGTTCCTGCGCCCCGGTTCCAGGCAGAAGCCGCACCCGTGGATGTGAGTACCCTCAGGCCGACGCACGAGTACTCGCAAGGGGCCACGTGAGTACTCGTCGGCCGCGCCACGAGTACTCGCATACGCAACGGAACATTTCCGTTCGGTTTTTTCACCCGAAACAGGCCGGATAATCGGCTTTGTTTTCGTACATTTGCACCCAAGTTAGGAAAAAACCGGCATATCATGGACGCATACATCGTTTCGGCTCGAAAATACCGCCCCTCCACCTTCCGTTCGGTTGTGGGACAAAAGGCATTGACCACCACCTTGAAAAACGCCATCGAAAGTGGCAAACTGGCACACGCCTATCTGTTTTGCGGACCACGCGGTGTGGGGAAAACCACCTGCGCCCGTATTTTCGCCAAGACCATCAACTGCACCAACCCGACCGCCGAAGGCGAAGCCTGCAACGAGTGCGAGTCGTGCCGGAGTTTCAACGAACAGCGGTCGCTCAACATCCACGAACTCGATGCCGCCTCGAACAACTCGGTCGAAGACATCCGATCGCTCATCGACCAGGTACGCATTCCGCCCCAGATAGGCCGCTACAAGGTCTACATCATCGACGAGGTACACATGCTTTCGCAGGCGGCTTTCAACGCCTTTCTGAAAACGTTGGAAGAACCGCCCCACCATGCCATCTTCATCCTGGCCACCACCGAGAAGCATAAGATACTGCCCACCATCCTGTCGCGCTGCCAGATTTACGACTTCAGCCGAATCACCACGCAGGACATCGTCGACCACCTGCAGTACGTGGCCGGACAGGAAGGCATCACGGCCGAACCCGAGGCCCTGAACGTCATCGCTCAAAAAGCCGACGGAGGCATGCGCGACGCCCTGTCCATCTTCGACCAGGTTGTCAGCTTCACGGGAGGAGACATCCGCTACCAAAGCGTCATCGAGAACCTCAACGTGCTGGACTACGAATACTATTTCCGGCTGACCGACTGCCTGCTCGCCTGCCGGGTGAGCGACGCTCTGCTGACCCTCAACGACATCCTCAACAAAGGTTTCGATGGGCAGCACTTCGTAAGCGGCCTGGCTGCGCACTTCCGCGACCTGCTGGTCAGCCACGATGCCGCCACCCTGCCCCTGCTGGAGGTGGGAGCGTCCATCCGTACACGCTACCAACAGCAAGCCCAGCAGTGTCCCGTCCCCTTCCTCTACAAAGCCCTGAAGTTGTGCAACGATTGCGACCTCAACTACCGCATCAGCCGGAACAAGCGGTTGCTGATTGAGTTGACCCTGATACAGATAGCCCAACTCTCCCAGCCCGACGCCGACGACGTAGGCAGTGGGCATGGCCCTAAGCAGACATTAAAACCCCTATTCAACCAGGCCGAACCCGCCCCGACAACGACGGCCAGCGCCACTCCTGCCGGCCAACGGCCGACGGCACCCCAACAGGAAGTTCCACAACAAGCGGCACCTCAGCAAGCGGTTTCGCCTGCCCGTCAGGCCGTCCCCACCCCGTCGGCCGCAAAACCGGCCCAACCCCGTGCGCCCCAGACGGAACGCAAGATTCCGACCCTGAAGTCCGGCCTGCACATCTCCATCACGCGTGTGCCCCAAACCGACGCACAGGAGCAGAAACCCACAGAAGCCAAACAGCCCAGCCGGGCGGAGAACGAAGAAGATTTCATCTTCAACGAGAAAGACCTCACCTACTACTGGCGCGAGTACGCCTCCCTGCTGCCTCCCGAAGAGAAAGCCACGGCCGGCCGCATGATGAACATCAACCCGCAACTGACCAACACCACCACCTTCGAAGTCGTGGTGGACAACGAAATGGTCGAGAAACTGATGCAACGCTGCAAAGCCGACATCCTGACTTACCTGCGCAAACAGCTGCACAATCGGACCATCGACATGAACGTGCGGGTCAGTGCACCGGCCGAGATGGTGCGTGCCTACAGCCGTGTAGAACGGTTCCAACTGATGAACCAAAAGAACCCCGAACTCATGCGCCTCAAACAGGAGTTCGGATTAGAGTTATATTAACCCCCCAGAGAGAAACAATCAGAATCATTCATCATTTTTACAATCCCAAACAAACAGTATGCAAGAAAAGATCATCATTCTTGACTTCGGTTCGCAAACCACGCAGCTCATCGGTCGCCGCCTGCGCGAACTGAACGTCTATTGCGAGATTGTGCCTTACAACAAGTTCCCTCACGCCGACGAAACCGTGAAGGGCGTCATCCTGTCTGGCAGTCCGTTCTCGGTCTACGACAAGACTGCCTTCCAGGCCGACTTGAGCGAGATTCGGGGCAAATACCCCATCCTCGGCATCTGCTACGGAGCCCAATTCATCGCCTACACCAATGGCGGACGGGTTGAACCCGCCGGCACACGCGAATACGGACGTGCCCACTTGAGTCATTTCGACACGGACAACGTCCTCTTCAAAGGCGTCAAGCCGAACACGCAGGTATGGATGAGCCATGGCGACACCATCACGGCCATCCCCGCCGATTTCCGTGTCATCGCCTCGACCGACAAGGTGAAGATTGCAGCCTACCAAGTAGGCGACGAACCCGTATGGGGCGTCCAGTTCCATCCCGAAGTGTTCCATAGCGAAGACGGCACACAGATGCTGAAGAACTTCGTGGCCGACGTGTGCGGATGCAGCCAAAGCTGGAGTGCCGCCTCGTTTGTCGACACCACCGTAGCCGAACTGAAGGAACAAATCGGACAAGACCGCGTCATCCTCGGGCTGAGTGGAGGCGTCGATTCGTCGGTAGCAGCCGTACTGCTCCATCGCGCCATCGGCAAGAACCTGACCTGCATCTTCGTAGACCACGGCTTGCTGCGCAAAAACGAGTTCAAGAACGTGATGCACGACTACGAATGCCTGGGTCTGAACGTCATCGGCGTAGACGCCAGCGAAAAGTTCTTCCACGACCTGGAAGGCATCACCGACCCCGAGCAGAAGCGTAAGATCATCGGCCGCGACTTCGTAGAAGTCTTCAATGCCGAAGCGCACAAGATAACCGATGCCAAATGGCTGGCCCAGGGTACCATCTACCCCGACCGCATCGAGAGTCTCAACATCACCGGCAAGACCATCAAGAGCCACCACAACGTGGGCGGCCTGCCCGAAGAGATGCACCTGCAACTCTGCGAACCGCTGAAGTGGCTGTTCAAGGACGAAGTTCGCCGCGTAGGACGCCAGCTGGGCATCCCCGAACACCTCATCACGCGCCATCCCTTCCCCGGCCCCGGCCTGGCCGTCCGCATCCTGGGCGACATCACCCGCGAAAAAGTGCGCATCCTGCAAGATGCCGACGACATCTTCATCCAAGGGCTGCGTAACTGGAAAGTGACCCTGCCCGATGGCACCGAGACAGCCCTCTACCACCAAGTATGGCAGGCCGGCGTCATCCTGCTGCCCGTGCAGAGCGTAGGAGTCATGGGAGACGAGCGTACGTACGAACGGGCCGTGGCCCTGCGTGCCGTCACCAGCACCGACGCCATGACCGCCGACTGGGCACACCTGCCCTACGAGTTCATGGCCAAAGTGTCGAACGACATTATAAATAAGGTGAAGGGAGTGAACCGCGTCTGCTACGACATCTCCTCCAAACCACCTTCGACAATCGAGTGGGAGTAAGTCCCGGGCTTTACTTCCACCGCACGTCAGGCCTCTGTCCACATCCTGCGCCCGTCAAACGGCGACAGAACGACACGGCGGAGGCCTGACGCCTTTCCGGATGCTCCGTTGTAATGCTTCATTCCATTTCTGCTGACCCAATAAAATGAAAACAAGATTCTTGATAGCCCTTGCCGCCCTCTTGGTCCTGACGCAGCAGCCCGCCTCCGCCGCCGGCATGGAGGATGTGGCCGATTCGACCTTCGTGGCCACCACCGATTCGGCCGACACGCTTGCATCGCGTCCGCTCACCCGCAAGGAACTGCACCGCCTGAAGGTGCAGAAGCGAAACTTCCACTACAACATTCTGGGAGGCCCCAGTTTCGCTCCCGACTACGGATTCCTCGTCGGCGGAAGTGCCCTGATGACCTTCAGCCTGGCCCCCAGCGTAGAAGGACAGCAGCGCTCGGTAGTGCCCATCGCCATGGCCGTGATGTTCAACGGAGGTGTCAACATCGTGACGCGCCCTCAACTTTTCTTTCCGGGCGACCGCTTCCGCATCTTCGGCGAGTTCAACTACAAGAGCACTGAAGAACATTTCTATGGCGTAGGCTACGATACCAACCGCGATTTCGTGCGAGGAAAGACCTCCAGCCAGTTCCGTTACAACGGTTTTAAGCTCAATCCCTGGTTCTTGTTCCGCATCGGCGATTCGGGATTCTTCCTCGGACCGCAGCTGAACCTCAGCCTCGACAAGATGACCAAACCGGCCGCCGGCATCGTGAATGATGCCTCCTATCAGCAGGCCGGCGGAGACGAGCAAGGCTATCGCTCGTTCAACTCGGGTGTGGGTGTCCTCCTCTCCTACGACACGCGCGACATACCCGCCAACGCCTATCGCGGGCTCTACCTCAACCTGCAAGCCACCGCCTTTGCCCGTTTCCTGGGCAGCAACGACAATTTCTGCCATACGCTGATCGACTACCGCCAATACTTCTCGGTGGGTAAGCGCAAAGTGTTGGCATGGACCGTACAAACCACCAACCTGTTCGGCCACGTCCCCTTAGGACAATATGCCCTCACAGGCACGCCCTTCGATCTTCGTGGCTACTACATGGGGCAGTATCGCGACAAGACATCGCACGTGGTGCTGGCCGAATATCGGCAGATGATCAATACCGACAAACGGAACTTCGTCATGCGCATGCTCAACCACGTGGGCTTCACCGTGTGGGGCGGATGCGGATTCATGGGCCCCAACCCGGTCGACATCCAGGGCGTGCTCCCCAACGTCGGCCTCGGACTCCGCATCGAGGTGCAACCGCGCATGAACCTCCGCCTGGACTTCGGCCGCAACACGGTGAACAAGCAAAACCTGTTCTACTTCAACATGACGGAAGCGTTCTAAGCGGAAGGGAAGCGAAAACAAATGATAAATTATCGTTTGCTATTTGCAAATTGTCTTGCAGATTATTGCTACCTTTGCGGCCAACATCTATAAAACCTCTGATAAACATTGATATCACAATGAGCGAAAAAGCACCCTTTATGGTATTCTCGGGTACGAAATCGAGATACCTGGCAGAGAAAATCTGCAAATGCCTCAACTGCGAGATGGGCAACATGAACATCATGCACTTTGCCGATGGCGAGTTTGCCGTTTCCTACGAAGAGTCCATCCGCGGCTCACACGTATTCCTGGTGCAGTCCACCTTCCCCAACTCCGACAACCTGATGGAACTGTTGCTCATGATTGATGCCGCCAAGCGTGCATCGGCCAAAAGCATCGTAGCCGTCATCCCTTACTTCGGATGGGCCCGCCAGGACCGCAAAGACAAGCCGCGCGTGTCCATCGGCGCCAAGTTGGTGGCAGACCTGCTGAGCGTGGCCGGCATCGACCGTCTCATCACCATGGACCTACACGCCGACCAAATCCAGGGTTTCTTCGACGTACCCGTCGACCACCTGTACGCATCGGCCGTCTTCCTTCCCTATATCCAGAGCCTGAAACTGGACAACCTGGTCATCGCCACCCCCGACGTGGGCGGTTCGAAGCGTGCCAGCACCTATTCCAAATACCTGGGCGTGCCCCTCGTGCTCTGCAACAAGTCGCGCGAGAAGGCAAACGTCGTGGCATCCATGCAGATTATCGGCGACGTGAAGGATAAAAACGTCGTACTCATCGACGACATCGTCGACACGGCCGGCACCATCACCAAAGCCGCCAACATCATGCTCGAAGCCGGTGCGAAATCGGTACGCGCCATCGCCAGCCACTGCGTCATGTCCGACCCGGCCAGCGAACGCGTGCAAGATTCCGGACTCACGGAGATGGTCTTCACCGATAGCATCCCCTACACGCACAAGTGCGCCAAGGTGAAGCAACTGACCATTGCCGACCTCTTTGCCGAGACCATCCGTCGCGTGGTAAGCAACGAGTCCATCAGTTCGCAATACATCATCTAAGACCCCGTCTGCGGCCTCGCCATGAGGCCCGGCGGTTCCGGCCGATTTGCAGCGCCGTTGTCGGCATCCGGGTTTTGACCAACGTACGTCATGCCCTCAGCCTCAACGCCTTGCATCCCGACCATTCTAACGCACCTTTGAGGCTGTGCCAAAACATTCAGTTTTGACACAGCCTCTTTTTTTTTCGTTCCACACACGCTACTTCCTTCTTTTTTTGTACTTTTGCGGCTTTGAATAGCATATAAAGAAACGATATTATCAACTTAATTTAAATACTTACAGTCGTGGGAGAAACAAAATATATCTTCGTAACGGGTGGAGTTGCCTCTTCGTTAGGCAAAGGAATCATCTCCTCATCTATTGGTAAATTATTGCAAGCCAGAGGCTACAAAGTCACTATCCAGAAGTTCGACCCCTACATCAACATCGATCCGGGCACGCTCAATCCCTACGAGCATGGCGAATGCTACGTCACGGTCGACGGACACGAGGCCGACCTCGACCTGGGACACTACGAACGATTCCTGGGCATCCAGACCACCAAGGCCAACAACATCACTACGGGACGCATCTACAAAAGCGTCATCGACAAGGAACGCCGAGGCGACTACCTGGGCAAGACCATCCAGGTGATTCCCCACATCACCGACGAAATCAAACGCAACGTGAAGTTGCTGGGCAACAAGAAAGAATTCGACTTCGTCATCACGGAGATTGGCGGCACAGTGGGCGACATCGAGTCGCTGCCCTATCTGGAAAGCATCCGACAGCTGAAGTGGGAACTGGGCAAGAACGCCCTGTGCGTCCACCTTACCTACGTACCCTACCTGGCCGCCGCCGGCGAACTGAAAACCAAACCGACCCAGCACTCTGTCAAGGAACTCCAGTCCGTGGGTATCCAGCCGGACATCCTGGTGCTCCGTGCCGAGCACGAACTGTCGGCCAACCTGCGCAAGAAGGTGGCCCTCTTCTGCAACGTCGACGAACGCGCCGTGGTGCAGTCCATCGACATGCCCACCATCTACGAAGTGCCGCTCCGGATGCAAGAGCAACACCTCGACTCCACCATTCTGGAAAAGATGGGCCTGGAGGTAGGTCCGACGCCCGAACTGGGGCCGTGGAAGGATTTCCTCAACCGCCGTCACCGCGCCACCGAAAAGGTACGCATCGGCCTGGTGGGGAAATACGACCTGCAGGACGCCTACAAGTCAATCCTTGAGGCCCTCTCGCAGGCAGCCACCTACAACGACCGCAAGGCCGACATCCAATTCATCAACAGCGAGAAACTGACCGACACCAACATCGCCGAACAACTGAGCGGCATGGATGGCATCATCATCTGCCCGGGATTCGGACAGCGCGGCATCGAAGGCAAGTTCGTAGCCATCAAGTACGCCCGCGAACACAACCTGCCCACCTTCGGCATCTGCCTGGGCATGCAGTGCATGGCCATCGAGTTCGCCCGCAACGTGTTGGGCTACAAAGACGCCAACTCCCGCGAGATGGACGAAAAGACGCCGCACAACGTCATCGACATCATGGAGGAGCAGAAGTCCATCACCAACATGGGCGGCACCATGCGTCTGGGTGCCTTCGAGTGTGTGCTCCGACATGGTTCGCGCGCATTCGAGGCCTACGGAAACGAACACATCCAGGAACGCCACCGCCACCGCTATGAGTTCAACAACGAGTACCGCGCCGAATTCGAGAAGCACGGGATGAACTGCGTCGGCATCAACCCGGAATCCGACTTGGTGGAAATCATCGAAATCCCCACGCTGAAATGGTTCATCGGCACGCAGTTCCACCCCGAATACAGCAGCACGGTGCTGCATCCGCATCCCTTGTTCCTGTCGTTCGTGAAGGCTGCCATCGAATCGGGCAAGCAGGCATGAGGCGTCTCGACTCACACTTCAAGTATGAATCACCAAACCACTATCATCAGAAAAAACAGAAATGGATAAAAACACTATCATCGGTTTCGTCCTGATCGGCCTCGTCCTCATCGGGTTCAGCATCTACAGCCGCCCCTCGCAGGAAGAGATAGAACGGATGAAACGCTACAACGACTCGATTGCCCTTGTCGAGCAACAGAAGGCCGCGCAAGAACCCGCCGCAGAGGCCAAGCAGACGGCTGTCATCAACCTGCAGGTAGCCGATACGTCGGCCTTGTTCTTTGACGCGCGCCAAGGCAACCAGGCCTACCACACCCTGGAGAACGACGTGCTCCGACTTACCGTCGCCACGAAGGGCGGACGCGTATGCGAGGCCTTGCTGAAGGACTACAACGGACAAGACGGCCAGCCGCTCGTACTTTTCAACGAGAAGGAGTCGAGCCTCAACTTCACGCTGAACGGCCGGAACGAGGTCGTCGACACCGAGGACCTCTACTTCACGCCGGTCGACGCCACCGACTCCACCCTCACCATGCGCCTGCAGGCCGACGCATCGAGTTACCTCGATTTCGTCTACACGCTGACGCCCGGCAGCTATCTGGTGGACTTCCGCATCCAGGCCGTGGGCCTGCGCGGACGGCTGGATGCCTCCACGCGCCACATCGGCATCGACTGGAAGCAGAGCGCCCGTCAGATTGAGAAGGGATTCAAGTTCGAAGAACGCTACGCCACACTCTCCTACCGTTTGTGCGGCGACGACACCGAAGAACTGAACGCCAACAAGGACCAGAAGAAGCAAGCCGAGGGCCGGATGGACTGGGTCGCCTTCAAGAACCAGTTCTTCTCCAGCGTGATCATTGCCGAGCAGGACTTGGAGCAAGGCGAACTTTCTTCCGCCGTACAGCGTGAGGGCAGCGGCTATCTGAAGCAATATGCCGCCCGCATGAACACCGCATTCGACCCCTCGGGCAAAGAGCCCACCCAGTTGCTGCTCTACTACGGGCCGAACAAATACAAGACCCTGCTCGCCATCGACAAGAACCGCGGCGACAAGAAAGACCTGGAGCTGAACACGCTGGTTCCGCTGGGATGGAGTTTCCTGCGCTGGATTAATCGCTGGTTCACCATCCCCATCTTCGACTGGCTTTCGGGTTGGGGCTGGAACATGGGCATCGTGCTCCTCATCATGACCCTCATCGTCAAGATGGTGGTGTTCCCCTTCACCTACAAGTCCTACCTCTCGTCGGCCAAGATGCGCGTGCTCAAGCCGCAAATCGACGTCATCAACCAGAAGTATCCCCGCCAGGAAGACGCCATGAAGAAACAGCAGGAAATCATGGCCCTCTATAGCCGCTACGGTGTCAGCCCCATGGGCGGATGCCTGCCCATGCTCATCCAGATGCCCATCTTCCTGGCTCTGTTCATGTTCGTGCCGACGGCCATCGAACTGCGCCAGCAGAGTTTCCTCTGGGCGGCCGACCTGTCCACCTACGATGCCTTCCTCACGTGGAACACGCACATCCCCTTCATCGGACGCCACCTGAGCCTTTTCTGCCTGCTGTTCAGCGTGACCAACATCCTCAACACGATGTACACCATGCGTCAGCAAGACACCGGCCAGCAGTCCATGCCCGGCATGAAACTGATGATGTACGCCATGCCCGTGATGTTCATCTTCATTCTGAACGACTATGCCTCGGGCCTGAACTACTATTATTTCATCTCCGGCCTGATCAGCATCGTCACCATGATTATCTTGAAGAAGACCGTCAGCGACCAGAAGATTCTGGCCCAGCTGGAGGCGAACCTCAAGAATCCGAAGAAGAAAAAGAAATCGAGCCTCATGGAGCGGATGCAGGCCATGCAGCAGGAGCAGGAGCGACTGATGCGTGAACGCGAGAAGCAAAACCGACGATAAGAAGGAGGATTGACCTTATGAAAACAAGTTTAGCCATGACAGCAGCCACCCTCGCCCTTGCCGCCTGCACCGGCGGACCGCAAGGCAGCGAAAAAGCCGAGTCAATCATCGGCCGACAGCAAGTCGCCGTCACCGACGGGCTCATGACCCCCGAAGCCCTTTGGGCCATGGGACGCATCGGTTCGATCGATGTGTCGCCCGACGGGAAACAAATCGTCTACACCGTCGCCTACTACAGCGTAGAGGCCAACCGGAGCAACCGTGAAATCTTCGTCATGGATGCCGACGGCGGAAACAACCGCTGCATCACCCAGACGCCCTTCAGCGAAAGCGAACCCATGTGGATCAAGGGAGGCCGGAAAATCGCCTTCCTCTCCAGCGAGAGCGGAGGCAGCCAGGTGTGGGAGATGAACCCCGACGGCACCGAACGACGCATCCTGACCGCCTACGAAGGCGACATCGAAGCCTTCCGTTTCTCGCCCGACGGCAAGCGCCTGCTCTTCGTCTCCACCGTGAAATACGGACAGCGCACCGTCGACCGTCATCCCGACCTGCCGCTGGCCAGCGGCATCATCGTCGAAGACCTTCTCTACAAGCACTGGGACGAGTGGGTAGAGGCCGTGCCGCATCCCTTCGTAGCCGATTTCGACGGCGAACACATCGACCACGTGGTCGACCTGCTCGAAGGCGAGCCCTACGAATCGCCCATGCGCCCATTCGGAGGCATCGAACAACTGGCCTGGAGTCCCGACTCGCGCACCATCGCCTACACCTGCCGGAAAAAGACCGGCAAGGAGTACGCCCTCTCCACCAACTCCGACATTTACCTCTACGACCTGGAGAGCCGCCGCACCACCAACCTGACCGAAGGCAACGGAGGCTACGACACCAACCCGCAGTTCTCGCCCGACGGCACCCGCCTGGCCTGGCTCAGCATGGAGCGCGACGGCTATGAGAGCGACCAGAACCGCCTGTTCGTCGTCGACCTGGCGAGCGGCGAGAAACGCTTCGTCAGCCGCACCTTCGAGTCGAACGCCGACTGCTTCTGCTGGAGCGCCGACTCGCGCACCCTCTTCTTCGCCGGCGTATGGCATGGCGAATCGCAAATCTACCGCATCGACCTGGACGAGGCCGACCGCCTCACCTGCCTCACGCAAGGCCAGCACGACTACGTCAGCGTCGACCTGGCCGGCGACCGCCTCATCGCCAAACGGCACTCGATGAGCATGGCCGACGAGATATACGCCGTCAGCCCGACCGACGGAAAGGCCGACCAACTCACCTTCGAGAACAAGCACATCTACGACCAACTCGCGATGGGACGTGTGGAAGGACGCTGGTTGCGCACCACCGACGGCAAGCAGATGCTCACGTGGGTGGTCTATCCGCCCCATTTCGACCCCAACAAGAAGTACCCCACCCTGTTGTTCTGCGAAGGCGGGCCGCAGACGCCCGTCAGCCAGTTCTGGTCGTACCGGTGGAACATGCAAATCATGGCCGCCCACGGCTACATCGTGGTCGCCCCCAACCGCAGGGGCCTGCCCGGCTTCGGCATGGAGTGGCTGGAGGAAATCAGCGGCGACTACGGAGGCCAGTGCATGCGCGACTATCTGACGGCCATCGATGCACTGGCCCGCGAACCCTACGTCGATGCCGACCACCTGGGATGCGTAGGCGCCAGCTTCGGGGGCTATTCGGTCTACTGGCTGGCCGGACACCACGACAAGCGCTTCAAGGCATTCATCGCCCACGATGGTTTCTTCAACATGGAGGCGCAATACCTCGAAACCGAAGAGATGTGGTTTGCCAACTGGGACCTCGGAGGCCCCTTCTGGGACAAGAGCAACGCCGTGGCCCAGCGCACCTTCGCCCAGTCGCCCCACCGCTTTGTCGACAAGTGGGACACGCCCATCCTCTGCATCCATGGCGAAAAGGACTACCGCATCCTGGCCTCGCAAGGCATGTCGGCCTTCAATGCCGCCGTGCTCCGCGGCATCCCCGCCCAACTGCTGCTCTATCCGGACGAGAACCACTGGGTGCTGAAGCCCCAGAACGGTGTGCTCTGGCAGCGCACCTTCTTCGCCTGGCTGGACCGCTGGCTGAAGCCGGCCGAGGGGGCAAAAGCCGAATAAGCCGCTGGAGAAATCCCCCGACAAAGGGAGATGATTCCGACAAGGTGCGTACGTGATGAAAATCGCGTGCGCACCTTGTCGTTTACGCGTGCGCTCACGAAGGCCGATGCGTGCGCTCACGAAGGCCGATGCGTGCGCTCGCGCAAACCGATGCGTTTTAACGCCGTTGCAACAGCGTTGCAATGGCGTTGCAATGGCATTGCAATGCCGTTTAAAAAGCGTTTGAAAGGCGTTTGGACATCGGCCTTCCGCCTCACAAAAATGAAAACGGGACAGCAAGAATGGTATCAACCATTTCGCTGCCCCGCTCCTGTTTTTACGTGCGAACCGTTATCCGATTTCTATCCGACGCTGTACTTTCTGCGTCTCTTCCTGGGTGACCTTCGGCATGACGATGGTGAGCACGCCGTTGTCGACCTTGGCCGAGATGTTGTCCTTGACGATGTTGTCCGGAAGGACATACGTCTGCTGATAGTTGGAGTAACTGAACTCACGACGCAGATAATGCTCCTTTTTGTTCTCCTCTTTGTGTTCCAACTTGTTCTCGATGGCGACCTCGAGGTTGCCGTCCGCGTTGATGTTCACGCGGCAATACTCTTTCTTGATGCCCGGCACTGCCACTTCCATCGTGTAGGACTTAGCGTCCTCTTTCACGTTGACGGCCGGCGCGGTAGCCTTCATCTTAGGCATCCAATCGCTGCTGAAGAAATCGTCGAATACGGTAGGGAACCAACTGTTTGAATTCATAACTGGTAACATAACGTGAGTTCGATGAATTCAGAATAGACTCAGCTGTGTGTCTAATGTACGTT
>JBJEHD010000006.1:0-5104 GCA_051875715.1 Bacteroidaceae bacterium | reverse complement strand
GTCGAGCAGCGGTGCGTCGTATTCGTCAATCAGCACCACCACCTGGCGGCCGGTCTTGGTATGGGCGCGTTCAATCAAACCCTGCAAGCGTTGGTTGAGATTGGGCTTCGAGGCTTCATTAGGACCATAGATTTTCTCATAATCGGTCAACTTGCCGGCCAGTTCCGTCTTGAGTTCCTCTACCCCCACGTGCTTGGCCGTGCTCATGTCGAAGTGGAGCACGGGATGCTGTGTCCACTCCGTCTCCAGTCCCTCGATGGCCAGGCCTTGGAAGAGGTCCTTCCGTCCTTCGAAATAACTGTGCAACGTGGAGGTGAGCAGCGACTTGCCGAAGCGGCGCGGGCGGCTGAGGAAAGCGTATGTGGCCGTGTGTACCAACTGGTAAATCAAGTCTGTCTTGTCCACATAGAGATAGTCCTCTTTCCGTATCTTTTCAAATGTCTGGATGCCCACCGGGCAACGCTTCAAATCGGTTGTGTTCATGGTCTCCTCCTTTGCTTTGTTACGATGAGGCGAAGATAGGCTTTTCCCGCCAAAGGTGCAACAGGGGTGATGAAAATGGCGGCGTGCAGTTGTGGTCAATCCCCTTTCAATTCCCGCTTGATTCTTCTACGAGAAGAGTTGCTGCCTGCTCCACAATGATTCCTGCGCTTATTCCTTCCAATTTGATTCGATACTCCGTTGAGGAATCTGCGGTGTAGAATTCGAATTCAGCCTCGCCACGTTCGTTCAGCCTAATGTCCGGATTCCAGTAGAGTGTGGTTCGTAAATCGGCTATGTCTGTTTCCTTCTTTTCTTGAATAGTGTAAGTGGGTGAATAAAATGTGGCGTGCTTTTGGTATCCTAAGGGCATATATACCAATGAATTCTTCGAACGAGATTTCTCGGATACTTCTGTGCCTTTTTTGGTTGTAATTTCGATAACACCTCCGGACCCTTTTTGGCCGAAAATGGCTGATTCGCTTGGCCGATAAACATGTACGTGTTCTACATCCATGAACAAGATCGAACTGTAATCGAATTCTTCCTCTGCAAAGTAAGGGTCGTTCATGGGTACGTTGTCTATCACCACTAATACGGGGTAGGTAACCCCTTCGAAGCGAATCTTGTCCATGATGATAGGCACTCCTATCTGTGGAAACTTTTTCACTCTTTCCTCTTGGATATCTGTCGATTCCGATTTTTTTGCTTGATGGAGTTCGGACGTGATGCGTAGCCTGGGAATACGGCGCAGTAGTTCAATCAAAGTGGTGATGTTGTGCTTTTTGAAATAATCGCCTCCATACGAATGGGTGGCCAATATATCTTTTACTGCAGGCAATTTCTTTGGGGCGATTTTTACAATTTCATCCAGCCAGATGTTGCGCATTCCGTCTTCGCGTAGGAGTATTTCATCCATTCTCTGACTGTATTCGTCCAATTGGGAGGACTGCCATCCCTGGTCGGTTCGAACCATCGAAACGGCAGGACGGATTTCTTCGTCCAAATGCAATTCGACCAAATCACTTCCCTTTTGAGTCATGGCCCGGATGTAAAAACGAGTGCTATCTGCAAATTCAAAGCCTTCGAAACAGAATCGGCCTTCTTTGTTTGTCTCAGTTACGTCTGCCAGCCGCCTGTCCAGCGTGGCGAAACCTACCTGGCATTTTTCCAGAGGCTTGTATCGTAAACCTCCGATCACGTGTCCTGTGATGGCCTGCCCTATTTCCAAGGGCGTGTCGCAGACCTTGAATTGTCCCCGCGCAACAGCGGCCATGTCGTAACGTCGCCATCCCTATGTAAGCATTAGAGCGTCCAATGCCGCTTCTCTTCGCCGCCCCTCTTGACCGAAATAGTATGCCGGCGATTCGATTGGACCACGCAGCTCGGATGAAAGCAACAACGACGCGTACACGGAGAGGCTGGTGTCCGAACGCACTACTCCTTTGTCTGTGACGGAAACCGAGAGACTGCCACTCAATGGTGAGCCGTCCGCCCGACGTATTTTCAGCCGAGTTCTTACACGTTCGCGTGTTGCATATTGTGACTGATCCGAATGGATTTCCGACTGGGCCACTCCGTTGTTGCGACAAAACACCAATCGTTCGCTCAGTGGCCTTCCCTGTTCGTCTAACAGGAGAAACTGCACAATGCCGTCGGGAAACATTTTCAGGGGAAATCTCACGACGTTTTTCTCCCAGTTCCAGGGTGCTATATAGTAGACCTCACCCCTACTATGTACAATAAGTGTGACTTTTCTATTCTGTACGGCTGTTCCTTGATGGATGGCAGTGAAAATGTCTTTTTTTCGTTTTGCCACTGTCAAAGCGCAACTTTCGTCAGAGGATCTCGGCAATTCAAATCGTAGTTCTCTGCCTTCTGCATCTCGGCACAGTGCGTAATACTGTTTGCCTGCACGTGGTCGGAGGTAGAAGTATCCCATTCCTTTATAAAAAGATGAAAAAGACACTTGTTTGCCACCTCCCTCTTCGTAGACGGTCCCGTCCACTTGTATTGACCATCCGTCTGCACCCAAGGCTTTGAATCCGACGCGGCACCATGTGTCCGGGATTAGATGACCGCCTTCGGGGAAGAAAGAGACATCGTATGCCGGTTCGGATGTAGGATGTGGAAGTGACAGAAATTGTCGGAAATTGCCGACCGAAACCAGCAACGGCTTTGATGAGGACGTGTTGTGTACCGTTGTCCGATACACACTGTCGCGTCCGTCCCACGTCAAGGCCAGTGTGTCGGTCTCGTGTGTTGCAAGCACATGTTGCGGATGCATACGCCTCCCATCGGTGAGGTTGCTGAACCGTATGGCAGCATCCATGCGTTTGCCCTTTTCTGTGAAGTGTACGTCTGCCCGCATTGCTTTCTGTTTTGGATTGCTTACGTAGATGTTCTTTTGGAAGAGATAATCCGGCTGTCCAATCATCATGGTTGTGTAGGCTCGTAAGGTGTAGTTCCCCTCTGCCAGGCTATCGTCCAGTTGTAGATACCCACTGAATATCTGGTTGCGTTTCTTGATTTTTACGCATTTCACCAATGAGGCGTCTGGAGCCAGCAGTTCTACGTAGACATATCGACTTTCTGTATTGTCGCAAAGTGTAAAGGCGTCTACCAGGTAGGCACGAAACCATATCCGCTCGCCACATACGTAGTGCGGCTTGTCTGTGTGCAGGTACACTTTTTCTTGTGGGAAGACATCCATTTGCTGTTGTAATCTCAGAGAGATGGAGTCCGTGATTAGAGTTTGCGCTTCAAGCAAAATCGGGAACAAACACAAGAATAACCACTGCATCCTTGATGTGAAATATAGTCTCTGATAGTTTTGCATGGTATCTGTTATGAAAGTGACTCATGTCGTTTCCTTCATGACATAATTCCGAAAGGTTTACGCTGGCAAAGTTAAGATGTGTTGCCGAACCGACCAAGCAAGAAGGTGGGACAAATCTTGAAAAATTTGCGTTTTTAATGTATTGTGTTAGAGTGCAATATAACAGACTTTGGACAACTATCAATATTGTTGAACCATTTTGCACAAATTTGATAGTCTGTGCGAGGGCCGTCCTATTGGAAAGATGCGATAAATTCCTCCAGGCGCAGGTCCGTCTTGAACTTGTTCTTGCATAAGCGTTGTGCTCTTTTCCTGAGGGCTTCGCTGCTCACGTTCAGTAGGAGTCCGATATGGTTGCTCTTGATGCCCAACTTCAGTAGGCAGCAGAGGTGGAGGTCTGTGTCGCCCAGGCCGTAGGACAATTGAAGCCGGGAGGCGAAGTTCCCGAACAAGGCGTCTGTGGTGATGAGCAGCTGGGCAAGCTCGTCGGTCGAGAGGATCCGTTCGGAAGCCTTTGTGGCCGTCCCTTCCGCCAGTCGGGCGATGCGCTGTTTCAGCAGGGGCCGGATGTCGCAATCTGCAAAGAACCGTCCTTTTAGGTAATCCTGTTGGCGAACGTAGTGCTTCATTTGTTTCTTGCTTTGGCTGATGGATTCTTGCAGGTCAATCATCTTTTTCTCCACTTTCTCTTTTTCTCTATATAACTGGCGCTGGCGTGAAAATGATTCTCGATCTTTCTTCCGAATTTTGGCTCGCATTAGAAGCAGGTAAGAACATAACAACAACACAACCGAAAGGCCGGTCACCAGCATCCATGAAAGGATGTGGCGTGATTTGCTTCGTTCTGTTTCAATGCCTTGCTTTAGCAGAAATTCGTAATCTGTGGTCATGACGCGTCCGTCCAGATTCATTCGTTCGATAGAATCGTGAAAGATGGTGTGCAATCTCAAGTATTTGGCCGAATCGGCTCGTCCCTGCAGGTGAGCCAGGTGGGCCATTTCAATATAGCAGCCTGTCTTGGTGTACAGATTAGGACTTCCTGCGGCCAGTTTGTAGTAGTGCCAAGCGGAGTCATACTGTTGAAAGTTCGTCATAAGGGAAGCTCTGGCATACCAGTTCCGGAAATAATCAATGCTGTCTGATGCCAGTGCCAGTGCCTTTTCGTTGTACTCCAGCGAGCGAGTAAGGTCGCCTACTTCCGCGCAGGCTAACGACAGGTTGCTGTAAGCCTGTAGACGCTCATTTGTTTCCGACACGGAAGATGTGAGTCTTACGGCTTGGTTCAGATAGACTAATGCCGAGTCTATTATTCCTCGAAACAGGAAACTTTTGCCCAAGCCCCGTGTGGCTTTCGACAGTTCTGTCTTGTCATCGCCGTCGGGTACGCAATCCATTGCTTCGCGGTAGACGGTTTCTGCCATGGGAAAGAGGTTCACGTCCAGAAACAATTTTCCTAATCGGTTTCGAAAGATGCAGGCTCGTCTGTCATCTCGTGCAACGGGAAGCATCGTGATGGCCTGCCTATAATAGTAAGCCGCTGAATCCATTTGCTCATTCTGCTCAAACAATTGGCCACGTTCGAACAACATATCGGCCTTTGCCGAATCGGCCTGCTCACGATAGGCCAATGATTTACAGAAGACTGTCACCAGAGCAATCAGTGTCAGAAGTGAAATTGCGGATTTCAGGTACGGTCTCATCTGGCTTCTCATTGAATCTTGTTTTTTACGCCATCTTCCACTCCCCGATGGTGCGCCGTTCGCTGTCGAAGTTGATTCCGATTTT
>JBJEHD010000005.1:0-26404 GCA_051875715.1 Bacteroidaceae bacterium | reverse complement strand
GAATACTCCTCGCCCAACACCAACAAGCCGCTCCACCTGGGACACGTGCGCAACAACCTGCTGGGCAACGCCTTGGCCAACATCATCGCCGCCAACGGCAACCGCGTGGTGAAGACAAACATCGTGAACGACCGCGGCATCCACATCTGCAAGTCGATGCTGGCCTGGCTGAAATACGGAAACGGCGAAACGCCCGAATCGTCCGGGAAGAAAGGCGACCACCTGGTGGGCGACTACTACGTGGCCTTCGACAAGCACTACAAAGAAGAAGTGAAAACACTGATGGCACAAGGCCTCAGCAAAGAAGAAGCCGAAGCCCAGTCGCCGCTGATGAACGAAGCCCGCGAAATGCTGGTGAAATGGGAAGCCGGCGACCCCGAGGTGCGCGCCCTCTGGTCGAAAATGAACGAATGGGTGTACGCCGGGTTCGACGAGACCTACCGCCGCATGGGCGTCGGGTTCGACAAAATATACTACGAAAGCAACACCTACCTGGAAGGGAAAGAAAAAGTGTTGGAAGGCCTGGAGAAAGGCTTCTTCTACCGCAAAGAAGACGGCTCGGTATGGGCCGACCTGACAGCGGAAGGACTCGACCACAAACTGCTGCTGCGTTCGGACGGCACCTCGGTCTACATGACCCAGGACATCGGCACGGCCAAGTTGCGCTTTGCCGACTATCCCATCGACAAAATGATCTATGTGGTTGGGAACGAGCAGAACTACCACTTCCAAGTGCTCTCCATCCTGCTGGACAAACTGGGATTCGAATGGGGAAAGAGCCTGGTACACTTCTCGTACGGCATGGTAGAACTGCCCGAAGGCAAGATGAAATCGCGTGAAGGCACCGTAGTGGATGCCGACGACCTCATGGACGAAATGATCAGCACCGCCAAAGAAACCTCCGGCGACCTGGGAAAACTGGAAGGATGCACGCCCGAAGAGGCAGCCGACATCGCACGCATCGTAGGTCTGGGCGCACTGAAATACTTCATACTCAAGGTGGACGCCCGCAAGAACATGACCTTCAACCCCAAAGAGTCCATCGACTTCAACGGAAACACCGGTCCTTTCATCCAGTACACCTACGCCCGTATCCAATCCATTCTGCGCAAAGCAGCCGAGGCAGGCATCACGCTGCCCGACACGCTGCCCGCCGACATCCGTCTCAGCGAAAAGGAAGAAGGACTGGTACAGATGCTGGCCGACTTCGCCTCCGTGGTACGGCAAGCCGGAACAGACTACAGCCCCTCCATCATCGCCAACTATGCCTACGACCTGGTGAAGGAATACAACCAGTTCTACCACGACTTCAGCATCCTGCGCGAAACCGACGAACACCTCCGCCTCTTCCGTCTGGCCCTCTCGGCCAACGTCGGCAAGATTGTGAAATCGGCCATGGCATTGCTGGGCATCGAAGTGCCGGAACGGATGTAACCCCTCAAAACCACAAGATAACGAACCCTTAAACTACAATACTATGGACGCAACAAAAATGGTAGGAGAGAAGATTCAGAACCTCCGCGAAGCAATGCACCTCAGTGTAGACGAACTGGCCGAGAAGGCAGGCCTCTCGGCCGCTCAAATCAGCCGCATCGAAAGCGACCACGACCTGCCCTCGTTGGCACCGCTCATCAAAATCGCCCGCGTGCTGGGCGTGCGGCTGTCCACCTTCCTGGACGAAGCCTACGAGACCGGCCCCGTCGTATGCCGCAAAGGCGAAGCAACGGAGGGTATCCTCTTCTCGAACGACGCCATCCACTCGCGCCGACACATGCAGTACCACTCGCTCTCGCGCTCGAAAGCAAACCGGCACATGGAGCCGTTCATCATCGATGTGGAAGCCACTTCCGACACGGACTTCGTCCTCTCCTCGCACGAAGGAGAAGAGTTCATTTGGGTGATGGAAGGCCAGATGGAAATCTGCTACGGAGAAGAAAAGTACCTGCTGAACGAAGGAGACAGCATCTATTACGAGAGCACGACGCCTCACCACGTACATGGCTACAACGGACAGGCAGCCAAGATTCTGGCCGTGGTCTATACACCGATTTGACACCATACCTGGCCAAAGGCTGAAAACGACGAAGGCGGGAAGCAGATGCCTCATCGGCATTTGCTTCCCGCCTTCGTTTGTACCGCGCGGCAAACAGAACTCAACGAGGATACACCAGGTTGGCTTCCGTCATACACTCGAGCACTTCGTGCAAATATTTTGCCGATTCCCACTTGGCCATGGGCAGGTCGTGCAGCAGATAGTTGCCGCAATCCTTCGGGGCAGCACCCGGCACCTCGCCTTCAAACTCGGCCACGAAACGGAACGTCTCCTTCATCAGGTCCACAATGTCCGCCGACTCCAGATCTCCCTTCATCAACAAATAGTTGCCCGTCAGGCACCCCATCGGTCCCCAGTAGACAATCTTATCGGCCCATACCGGATGATTGCGCAGGTAAGTGGCCGCCAGATGCTCGATGGTATGCAGGGCACCCTGCCCCAATGCCGGCTCCCTGTTCGGCTCCTTCATCCGGATGTCGAACGTAGTCACAGTCTCTCCGCCTATTTGGTCCTTGCGCGACACATAAATGCCTCGGAGCAGACGGATATGGTCAATCGTAAAACTTGGTATTGTTTTCATCGGTTCTTGCTTGATATATATGATAATGACTATAATTGCGTAGGAAGCGACGACAAGAAGGCCTTCGTCACTCCAAACGAGCGATTGGCCATCGTCTCCCAGAAGTTCAAGTACTGGTCGAAATGATTGTCCACCCCGGGCGTGTCGCTGATGATGCGGAAACTGATAAACGGGACCTGATACAGATGGCACACCTGGGCGATGGCCCCGGACTCCATGTCGACAGCCAGACCCTCGGGAAAGGCCGCCTTGATGGCCTCCAACTCGCGACGGTCGGTGATGAACTTGTCGCCCGTACAAATCAGCCCCGGCCGGATGCATGTGTCCGTGTCCAACCGTCTGGCGCACTCCAACAAGGCCTCCTCAGCCTCAAAATAAAGCGGCAGCCCCTGCACCTGGCCGTAAGCGTTGCCCTCGCCACACCACACGTCGTGATAAACAATACGGTTGCTCGCCACGACATCCATCACGTGCAGACACGTATCGATGCCTCCTGCCACGCCCGTACTGATGATGCACCGGGGAGCATAGTCGCGGATGAGGTCCACCGTACCGGCCGCTGCATTCACCTTGCCGATGCCGCATTGCATCAACACCAGTTCGTTCTCGCCCATCCGGCCCACGATGTAGGAATGCCTCCCTTTTGTTTCCTCTCTCTTGTCAGCCAGTTGCCGAGCCAGTTGCTCCTGCTCCATGCTCATGGCCGTGATAATTCCTATTCTCATGTATCTTAATCTTTTGCGAGACAAAAGTAATGCTTTTCGTGAAACAATCCCTATCTTTGCTCCCTCTAAACGCTAAGAAAGAAAACAATGAAAGTCATCCAGCGCATTCTTCCCGACCTGATGGTCGTTGCCTTATTTGCCATTCTGTCGTTTGCCTACTTCTTCCCGGCCGACGTCGAAGGGCGCATCCTGTTCCAGCACGACTCGAAAGAAGGAGTCGGCTCAGGCATCGAGGCCAAGCAGTATCACGAACGCACGGGCAAAACCACCCGCTGGACCAACAGCATCTTCGGCGGCATGCCCACCTATCAGATGGCACCCAGTTATCCATCCACCAAGCCGTTGACATTCCTGGAGAAGGTGTACCACCTGTTTCTGCCAACCTACGTGTGGTACGTCTTCGTCTTGCTGCTTGGTTTCTATCTGTTGATGCGTGCCTTCGATTTCTCTGTCTGGATGGCCGCCATGGGAGCCGTATTGTGGGCCTTCTCGTCCTATTTCTTGATACTCATCTCGGCCGGACACATCTGGAAACTGGTCACACTGGCCTACATCCCTCCGACAATTGCCGGCATGGTCTTGGCCTACCGGGGACGTTACCTGGCAGGCGGACTGTTGACCGCCGTCTTCACCGCACTTCAGATTGTGTCCAACCATGTGCAGATGACCTACTACTTCCTCTTTGTCATATTGTTCATGGCTATAGGCTATGCCGTGGAAGCCGTCCGCAACAACCATCTGCCCCGTTTCTGGAAAGCGACAGGCACATTGGCCATTGCCGCCCTGCTCGGCATCCTGGCCAACGCCTCCAACCTCTACCATACTTATCAGTACAGCAAAGAGACGATGCGGTCGAAAAGCGAACTGGTCAAAGCCGGCATAGACGAGCAGAACCAGACCAAAAGCGGATTGGACCGCGACTACATCACCCAATGGAGTTACGGCATCGGCGAGACCTTCACCCTGCTGGTACCAAACCTGAAAGGCGGTGCATCCGTCCCTCTGTCGCAAAGCGAAACGGCCATGAAAAAGGCCGACCCTTTCTACGCCCAGCATGGCCTCTACGGCCAACTCACTCAGTACTTCGGCGACCAACCCATGACTTCCGGTCCGGTCTACGTAGGCGCGTTCGTGCTCTTCCTGTTCGTGCTCGGACTGTTCGCTGTGCGTGGTCCCATCAAGTGGGCCCTGGTGGCCGCGACAGTGCTTTCCATCCTGCTTTCATGGGGAAAGAACTTCATGTGGTTCACCGACCTGTTTCTCGACTTCGTGCCCATGTACGATAAATTCCGTGCCGTTTCGTCTATCTTGGTCATCGCTGAGTTCACCATCCCATTGCTGGCCATGATGGCATTGAAACGAATCATCGACGAGCCGCAATGGTTCCGCACCCATCGTCCCGTCCTGTACATCAGTTTCACCCTGACCGGCGGCCTGGCGCTCCTGTTTGCCTGGTTCCCCGACGCATTCTTCCCGACCTACGTTCCCGACGCCGAAATGGCCATGCTCCAACAAGCATTGCCGGCCGAGCACGTAGCAGCGTTGTCCGAGAGTCTGAAGGAGATGAGAATGGCCCTCTTCACAACCGACGCCTGGCGTAGTTTCTACCTTATCAGCGCCGGTGTCTTGATACTTTGGCTCTATTTGCAAGGGAAACTCAAAGCAACGTGGACCATCGCGCTGACCAGCCTCTTGTGTCTGTTCGACCTGTGGAACGTGGACAAACGCTACCTGAACGATCAGCAGTTTGTAGAAGCCTCCGTCCGCAACACCTCCATGTCTCCGACGGCGGCCGACAAATACATCTTGCAAGACTCCGCCCTCGACTATCGGGTGCTCAATCTGGCATCAAACACCTTCAACGAAAGCACCACCTCCTATTGGCACAAGAGCATCGGCGGATACCATGCCGCCAAACTGCGCCGTTACCAAGAGCTCATCGACTATCACATCGCACCCGAGATGGGTGTGCTGCGACGTGCCGTAAGCAAAGCCGCCGGCCGCATGGACCAAGTAGACCCGGGCGACTTCCCCGTGCTGAATATGCTCAATACGCGCTATTTCATTTTCCCAGGAGCCAACGGGGAAACCATTCCCGTGAAGAACCCCTACGCATTCGGCAATGCCTGGTTCGTACACGAGGTGGCCTACACGAAAAATGCCAATGAGGAAATAGAGAGCCTGTCGGTCGCTGACCTCCGTCAGACGGCCTTGATTGATGCCCGTTTCCGTTCCGTCGTAGCGGCCGACGAGACAGTCGCCACAGACACCGCGGCACACATCGAACTGACCCACTACGAGCCCAACCAACTGACCTATACCACCCACTCCAACACAGGAGGAGTGGCCGTGTTCTCGGAAATCTATTATCCCGGATGGAGGGTCACCATCGATGGAGAACCGGCCGAACACGTCCGCGCCGACTATGTGCTGCGAGCCATGCGCATCCCGGCCGGACCGCATACGGTGACATTCACCTTCGACCCCACCTCGCTCCACACCACCGAGCGCATCGCCTACAGCGCCTTGGCTGCGATGGGTCTGGGAGCCCTCGTCATCCTGCTCCTCGGTCTGCGCAAGCCGAAGGGCAACCGCAACGCATAAAGCGACCTACCCATGTGGAAATACTACGCACTCCTGTCGGCCTTGTGCGCCGCCCTCACGGCCTTATTCGCCAAACTGGGCGTGAAGGATGTCCCCTCGAACCTGGCGACAGCCATCCGCACGACGGTCATCTTGCTGCTGACATGGGGAATCGTCCTTTTCGCACACGAACAACAGGCCATCAGAGGCATCCACGGACGCACCTGGCTTTTCCTGCTGCTGTCCGGCATAGCCACCGGCCTTTCGTGGCTCTTCTACTTCAAGGCATTGCATAGCGGCAACGTGTCGCGCGTGGCTCCCATCGACAAGCTCAGCGTGGTCATCACCATCGTGCTGGCCTGCGTCGTCCTGAAGGAGCCCGTCAACGGGAAAGTCATCCTGGGAGCCTTGCTCATCACAGCCGGAAGCATCGTGATGTTGTGGAAGTAAACGGCTAAGCCCGGCTCCGCCTACGCTGCTCGGCATATTCGGCCGTAGCCGTGAAGAACACATCGGCACTAGAGTTCGATGCCGTCTCGACCGAATCCTGCACGACGCCGATGATGAAGCCGATGCCTACGGCCTGCATGGACACGTCGGCATCCACCCCGAACAGCGAGCACGCCATGGGCACCAGCAGCATCGAGCCGCCTGCCACACCCGACGTCCCACACGCGGCCAACGTAGCCACCACACTCAGCAGGAGCGACGTCATGAAATCCACATCCACACCGACCGTATGGGCCACAGACAAGGCCATGACCGTGATGGTGACGGCAGCCCCGTTCATATTGACTGTAGCCCCGAGCGGAATGCTGACCGAATAGAACTCCCGATCCAAGTCCAAACTGCGGCACAGATGCATATTGATGGGGATGTTCGCAGCCGACGAACGGGTGAAGAACGCAGCCACCCCGCTCTCGCGCAGGCAGCGGAACAGCAGCGGATACGGATTGCGCCGGCACCACAAATAAGAAAGGAGCGGGTTAATCAGCAGTACGCTCACCAGCATACAGCCCACCAACAACAGGAGCAGACGACTGTAGGTGACGAACACGGTCAGACCGCCGGACGACACCGAAGTGAACACCAGGCCCATAATGCCCAACGGGGCACACCTGATGACCCACCGCACGACGACAGACACCACCTCGGCCCAGTCGGCCACCTGATTGATGACGGACGGACGGGCACAAACCTTCAGGGCAAGGCCGACCAGCACCGACCAAAACAAGATGCCGATGTAGTTTGCCTCTGCAACGGCTGCTATCGGGTTGTCCACCAACCGAACCAACAACGAAGTGAGTATCTCGCCCATATCATCGGGGGCACTGCCACCGACACCGCCAACCAGTTCGAGCCTGACGGGAAACAACCGGCATCCCACCACCGCACACACGGCTGCCAACACCGTACTGGAGAGGTAGCACACAATGACCGTGCGAAACCGGCTACCCAGTCCGCCACCTGCTCTTGCCACAGAAGCCACGACCAACACGGCCACGAGCACAGGAGCCACAGCCTTCAATGCGCCTACGAACAGTTGGCCAAAGAGGCCAATCCACGTCAGCGAGGGAACAAAGACACCCAAAAGGATGCCGACCATCAGGCCGGCGATGATACGGGTCACCAAACTCGTATTGGCCAATCGGCGCAGCAGTTGTTTCGGATTCATGGTAAGAAAAGGGTAATGAGGTTGATACCAGAACGGGAGCAAGCCCGTGTATGCAAGCCTGATTGCCGCATCACGCGCATGCCCCCGCACGCTATTTGATTGTTCCGTTTCTTCGCCGGCTTACTTCACTTCCCACGTGTCGTTGGTCTGGAGCAATTCAGCAAAGTTGTGATAAGGCTTCTTGCCCTTCACTTCCTCTATCTGGGCCGCTACAGCCTCGTCGTAGGTAGGAGCCTCAACATCACGAATCACACCCAGCGCAATGGGGAAATCAGGACCTTCCATCAACGCCAGTTTCAACTGCAAGGTATTGTCCATGCAATGGGCGTCATGAACCAGGATATCGGCCTCGGTGATACCGTTCTCACCCAGACGGACTACCTTCAATCCAAAGCCTTCCTGCATCAATCCGAACTCCTTATTGGCCCCGAACAGCATGGGTTTGCCATGCTCCAGGTAGATGGCATTCTTGGCCCGGTTCTCCTTGGTAGCCACAATCTCGTGTGTGCCGTCGTTGAAAATCACGCAGTTCTGCAGCACCTCGACCACCGACGTACCTTTGTGGCGGGCAGCCGCCTTCAGCACTTCGACCGATGCCGGTCCGTCGACTGCCACACAGCGGGCAAAGAAACGGCCACGTGCACCAAAGGCGAGTTCGGCCGGACGGAACGGATCTTCCACCGTCCCATAAGGAGACGATTTGCTGACGAATCCGCGAACCGATGTAGGCGAATACTGCCCTTTGGTCAAACCATAGATGCGGTTGTTGAGCAGAATCATGTTGATGTCGATATTGCGTCGGATGGCATGGATGAAATGGTTTCCTCCAATGGCCAATCCATCGCCATCACCCGACACCTGCCATACGGTCAAGTCAGGATTTGCCACCTTCACACCCGTGGCAATGGCGGCCGCACGTCCGTGAATGGTGTGCATGCCATACGTATTCATGTAATAAGGCAGACGAGACGAACATCCAATGCCGGAAATGACGGCAATCTCGTGCGGCGGCACTCCCAACTCGGCCAACGCCTTGTGGAATGAATTCAAAAATGCATGGTCGCCACATCCCGGGCACCAACGGGGTTGTCCTGCCTTATAGTCAGCTGCTGTATATTTTGTTTCGCTCATGATTATTCCTCCAACAATTTAGTAAATGCTTCTATCAATTCCTTTTCGACGAAGGGCTGTCCCTTCACCTGATTATATTGGCTAACGACCAGTCCGGGCACTTTCATGCGCAAATAAGCGGCGAATTGTCCCATGTTCTGCTCGGCCACCACCACTTTCTTGTAGCGGCGCAACACTTCTTCGGCATTCTTCGGCAGAGGATTGATGAATTCAAAATGAGCCAACGCCACTTTCTTGCCTTGCTCGTTCATTTTCTCCACGGCAGCAAACAAATGTCCGTATGTACCTCCGAAACCTACAACCAGCAAATCGGCATCTACATCTCCCTGTACCTCCACCGGCGGGATGCAGTCGGCAATTTTATCCACTTTCTGCTGGCGGAGTTGAGTCATCAGATGGTGGTTGGCCGGTTCTGTCGAGATGGCACCGGTTTCATTGCTCTTTTCCAGACCACCTATGCGATGCATGAATCCTTCTGTCCCCGGGACGGCCCAATAGCGTACGCCCGTCTGTTCGTCGCGCTGGAAGGGTGTCCATTCACCAGCCATCTCTGGCTTCACGTAGGGAGGATTGATGGCCGGATAGTCGTCCAGATTGGGCAAGCGCCACGCTGCCGAGCCATTGGCGATGAAGGCATCGGTCAGGAGCACCACCGGCGTCATGTGTTCAAGGGCAATCTTTGCGGCCATGAAAGCGGCATCGAAACAATTGGTAGGCGACGTAGCCGCGATGACCGGCATCGGGCTTTCACCGTTGCGTCCGAACAGGACCTGCAGCAAGTCTGTCTGCTCCGACTTGGTGGGCAAACCCGTCGAAGGTCCGCCACGCATTACATCGATGATAACCAACGGCAGTTCGGTGATGACGGCCAAGTTCATCGCTTCACTCTTCAGGCAAATACCGGGTCCCGAAGTGGTAGTCACAGCCAGGTCGCCGGCAAAAGCCGCACCCACGGCCGAAGCACATCCGGCAATCTCGTCTTCGCACTGCACCGTCTTCACGCCAAGCGATTTGTGTTTGGCCAATTCATGCAGGATGTCGGTGGCAGGCGTGATGGGATACGAGCCCAGGTAAAGTTCCAGCCCCGCCTTCTCAGCAGCAGCTATCAAGCCATAGGAGGTGGCTTTGTTGCCATTGATATCGGTATACAAACCCTTTGCCTTGGGGACCTTGCTTTCAATCTTGTAGGTCAGCGATGTGGAGGCGTGGGTGTTGGCGCCGTAGTCGTAGCCGCCACGCAGCACCTTCACATTGGCTTCGGCTATCTGAGGTTTCTTGGCAAACTTGTCGCGCAGCATCTTCTCGGCGATGGAGAGGTCGCGGTTGAACAGCCAGCATACCAGTCCCAGTGCAAACATGTTCTTGCAACGCAGGATGGCTTTGTTGTCCAGGCCCGAGTCCGCCAACGCTTCCTTGCACATGGAAGAGATGGGCACCTCGATGACCTCGTTCTTGATACCCAGTTCGAGGAACGGGTTTTCCAAAACGAACAAGGCCTTTTCCAAGTCTTTCTTTCCGAACGAATCGGTATCGATAATGATGAGGGATTGAGGCTTGCAGAACTTGTACTGAGTCTTCAGTGCAGCAGGGTTCATGGCCACCAGCACGTCGCATTTGTCGCCGGGAGTAAGCACCTTGTCCGCGCCAATATGTACCTGGAATCCAGATACTCCGGTCAATGTTCCTTGCGGGGCCCGGATATCTGCCGGGTAATCCGGAAAGGTGCTGATGTCATTGCCCACCGTGGCCGATACATTCGAGAAAATGTTACCGGCCAACTGCATTCCATCACCGGAATCGCCGGAGAAGCGGACTACCACTTCTTTCATCTCTTTTACCATCATTTCGTCTGCCATAACTTTGTTTTTCTTTTAAAATTTAGGTTATTATTGGGGTTCGGCAGCCTTGCGGCCTTTGAGGCTCCATTCCCGATGGAGAAGCCGAATCGTTTGTTGTGACTAACGTGGGCAAATGTCGGAAAGTAAAACGAGACCGCAAAATATTTCTAAATGAAAAAGATGGCAGGCAAATACGGGATTCTCTCGCCCCGGGCAAGGGGGACTATTCATCCATGTCCATCGCGTCCATCATCGAACCGTTTTCCGCATCGTTTCGTTTGCCAGAGCGATTCTTTCCACGCATATTGCCAAAACTGTAGGTCAGTGTCAAGCTGACTTGCCGTCCTCCGCGCCAGTTCTTCGATTCCTGCTCGAAACCTTCTCCGGCGGTGACCGTATGCCACTTCCGCGAATTGAACAAATCGCGACCGCTGATGCCGACGCTCAGCTTCCGGTTCAAGAACGACTTACGCAAACCGGCATCCAGCGAATAGTTCGGTTCTCGATGGCCCTGCGCCACCACCTGACGGGAGTTATAGTTGCCCGTCAGTTGCAGCGAGACGGACCAAGGCAACATGAAGTTTGCCATCATGCGAGCGTTCCACGAAAAATCCTCCTGCGCCTGCCCAGTCACAGGGCGTACGGCCCCCTCGGGCCAGTAGGTAAACCCTTCGAGCCGGGCATAGTAGAGGTTGACCGTAGTCGTCAGGTCCAGAAATGAGAAAAGGCGGTTCTTGCCTATCAATTCCACTCCGGCGGAACTTTTCTTGGCTACGTTCTCATGAGTGCTCTTCATGACGTTTCCTTCCAGATAGCGGATGTGCTGAATCACATCGTCAGTCATCCGATAGTAACCCGATACAGAAAGCGTATGGTTTTCCCAAGTCTTGATATAGTTCAGTTCGAACGCACTGGAATATTCCGGTGTCAGATATGGATTACCGAAGGAGATGTTGGCCGAGTCGGTCAGGTTCAGGAAAGGATTGAGTTGGCGTCCGTGCGGGCGTGAAATGCGACGCGTATAGTTGAGTTGCAATTCATGTCCCCTGGGCAACGCATAGGACAGGAACAAACTGGGGAACAGTTGAAAGTATTTGTCCACATACGGAGCCACTTCGGACTTCTGATCGCCATAGGCCAGCGAGCGGATGTCGGTGCGTGTGTACTCGCCCCGCAGCCCCAGTTGGATGCCCAGTCCTCCCACGCGGCCGGAGTAGGCGGCATAGAGGGCCTGGACGTTGCAGTTGTAGAAGAAGTCGTTGTACAGCAGTTGGTTCTCCATCCAGGGTGTCGCCTCGTCGGGCCTGTCGAACGTGGACACCGGGCTGTGATTCCGGGCAAAGGTCCCCTTGTAACCGGCCTCCAGTTTGTGTTGGTCGTTGAAGGCATTCACATAGTCGGCTTGCACCTCCCAGTTGTGGTTGCGCACGTCGTTGTCCTGTTTCTGATAGGAGGCTCTCTCCGAATCGTCGGCATAGCGCGACTGCTGCACGTAGAGCGTGGAATTGTTCATCCCCCAGTTGTTGTAGGAGGTTGTCAGGTCCAGATAGCTTTTCCGGGAGAACTCATGCTTGTAGCCCACCTCGACGTTTCCACCGTTCATGTCGTTGTCCTGTTCCGAGCGGCGCAGGCTGCTGACGAACGAGCCGGGGATGTTGCTGGTGTAGCGCACCACGCTTGTGTTGTCCCGACCGCCGAACATACCGAACGCACCGAAGTTGAGGTGGTCCTGCTTGGTAGGATGATAGGTGAATCCGGCACGGGCGAACACGTTTCCGCCACCGCCGTCGCTCTCGGTGGTCTGATTCAGGAAGGTATTGCCCTCTTCCGAGAGGTTGGTCCGTTTGGTGTAGCCACCACCGTCGCGCTTGCGTTCGCGATAGCCCAGGCTGGCGTACGCATCCCAACGGCCGCTGCTGTAATTGATGTTCCCACTCGCGTTGTACCCGCCTTTCGTGTCGACACCGGCCTGCACACTGCCATAGTAGCCGGCCTTGCGGTCCTGCTTGAGCACGATGTTGATGATGCCGGCCGTCCCTTCCGGACTGTATTTGGCCGAAGGGTTGGTGATGACCTCAATCTTTTCGATGCTTTCGGCCGGCATCTGTTCCAAAATCTGGGCGCGGTTGTCGGCCGAGAGGCCCGATGCCTTGCCGTTTATCCAGATGGTGACGTTTGCATTGCCACGCAGCGAAACCTCGCCTTCGTTGTCGACTTCTACAGAGGGGACATTGGTCAGTACATCGCTGGCTGAGCCACCTGCCGAGGAAAGGTCCTGCCCGACGTTGAACACCTTCTTGTCTATCTCAAACTTCATCTGCGACTGCTGGCCGACGACTTCCACCTCGCCCAGCAACTGAGTGTCTTCGTGCAAAGCCACGATGCGCAAATTCACATTCTCTTGTTTGCCATCAAGCGTGAATTGTTTTTGGATGGTGCGATAGCCCATATACGAGATGGTTATTTCATAGTTCCCTTCTTTCAAATCGCCAATAATGAACGCGCCCGTCTGGTCGGTCACCGTTCCCTTGGGGACATCCGAGGTCCCTACCCGCTTGACACTTACGTTGACGTAATCCATCGCCTGACGCGTGGCTGCATCGACCACCTTTCCTCTCACATTGCCCGGCACCGCGGCTGCGACACAGACCTGCAAGCAGCACAGACCTATCACCAGGCCCATCCAAATTCGTTTCATTCTTTCTTCTTTTTTTGATTGCTTCCTCGGTTAGACATTCTTCCTTTCGGGAAAGTTTAATTCCAGATGCAAAGGAACAACTTTTCTTCCGAACCGGCCGACAAAAAGGCGACCAAAAGCCGATAAAAAGTCCCACGCCTACGCAGAATATCTATATTTCAAACTTTGAAATGTACGTTTCAAATCGTGAAACGTATGTTTCAAACTTTGGAACGTATGTTTCAAACTTTGAAACATAGATTTCACGCCAATGCTCCTGCAAGTGCGCGTGCGCATGGTCGCCCTTTCGTACGCGCTTCCGTGCAAGAGCGTCAACGGCGTTCAAACAGCGTTTAAACAGCATTGCAACCCCGTTGCAACACCATTGCAACAGCGTTGCAACACCGTTCAAACGGCATCCGGAGAGTATCGGGCCATCGCCGCCTCTGCGCATCCGCTTCGAAAAGAGAGCGGCACCGGGCCATTTTCTGCTTTCTTTTTTGTTATTTTGCAGCATCTGTTCACCACACGAGTAAAAATCATGAGCATCCTGTCAGCATTTGAATTCGGCCTGCAACTGCCCATCACCGATCCCACGTGGATATTCTTCCTCGTGCTCATCATTATTTTGTTTGCCCCGATGATATTGGGCCGGCTCCATATCCCGCATATCATTGGCATGATTTTGGCCGGTGTCATCGTAGGCCAATACGGGTTTAACATCCTCGAACGAGACAGCAGTTTCGAACTGTTCGGCAAAGTAGGCTTGTACTACATCATGTTTCTGGCCGGACTGGAGATGGACATGGAAGACTTCAAAAAGAACCGCATCAAAGCTTTGGTGTTCGGCATATTCACCTTCCTGGTACCCATGGTACTGGGAGTGTGGAGTAGCATGGTATTCCTCGACTATGGATTCACCACAGCCGTTCTGTTGGCCAGCATGTATGCCTCGCACACTTTGATAGCCTACCCTATTGTCAGCCGTTACGGCCTGACCAGGCTACGCAGCGTAAGCATCACCATCGGAGGCACCGCCATCACGGTGGCTCTGGCCTTGCTGATTCTGGCCGTCATCAGCGGCATGTACAAAGGAGGTGTCGATGGGATTTATTGGATTCGACAACTGGTCATGGTGTTGTTCATTGGCTTTCTTATCATTTTCACCTTCCCACGCATTGGCCGCTGGTTCTTCAGGAAATACGATGACAACGTGATGCAGTTCGTCTTCGTGCTGGCCATGGTCTTCCTCGGCAGCGGACTGATGGCTTTTGCTGGTATGGAGGGCATCCTGGGTGCTTTCCTGGCCGGATTGGTACTCAATCGGCTCATTCCCCACGTATCCCCCTTGATGAACCGTCTGGAGTTCGTAGGCAACGCATTGTTCATCCCATACTTTCTTATCGGCGTGGGCATGATTATCGACATACGCAGTCTCTTCGCTGGAGGCGAGGCTCTCAAGGTTGCCATAGCCATGACGGCAGTCGCTACGCTCAGCAAATGGATAGCAGCCTGGATTACGCAAAAAATCTATCGGATGCGTCCCGAAGAACGCGGCATGATGTTCGGCCTCAGCAACGCACAAGCAGCCGCAACACTGGCCGCCGTTCTGATTGGACACGGCATCGTGATGGAGAACGGAGAACGCTTGCTGAACGACAATGTGCTGAACGGCACAGTGGTCATGATTCTGTTCACGTGCATCATCAGTTCGCTGGCTACGGAAAGGGCGGCAAGGCGCATCGCCCTTCAAGAAGAAAACGCACCCGAAGCAGACGAGCGGCAGGAAGAGGAACAGGTGCTCATCCCAGTATCGAATCCGGACACAATAGACGAACTGGTCAACTTGGCACTGGTCGTCAAAAATCCTCGCCAAAAAGGAGGACTTATCGCTCTCAACGTCATCAACGACAACAACCAGTCCGAGGCCAAGGCCCTACAGGGGAAAAGAAACCTGGAACGGACAGCCATGGTAGCTGCCTCGGCCGACGTACCCATCCGCACCGTGAGCCGATACGACCTGAACATTGCTTCGGGCATCGTCCACACTATGAAAGAATATGGTGCCACAAACGTCATCATCGGACTGCACCGGAAGGCCAACATCGTCGATTCCTTCTTCGGTACGCTGACCGAGAACCTGTTGAAAGGGACGCACCGTCAAATCATGATTGCCAAGTTCCTCATGCCCGTCAATACTCTTCGCCGCATCATCGTGGCTGCGCCCCCCAAAGCCGAATACGAGCCGGGCTTCCGTCGCTGGGTCGAACACTTCTGCCGGATGGGAAGCCAACTGGGATGCCGCGTCCACTTCTTTGCCGAAGCCGCCACCCTGCAGCAGATAGAGCGGTTGGTACGGAAGAGACACGAAGGAACGCCCACCGAATTCACGTTGCTCGATGACTGGGACGATCTACTTCTGCTAACCGGGCAAGTGAGTTTCGACCACCTTTTGGCAATCGTCAGCGCACGCGTAGGCGGCATCTCCTACACGGCCTCGCTCGACAAACTGCCCTCGCTCATCAGCAAATATTTCCTGAACAACAGCCTGCTTATCCTCTATCCCGACCAGCATGGCAACCCCGAAGACATCGTTTCTTTCAGCGAACCACGGCCAAGAGGCGAAGCCATCAACTACGAGGCCATCGGCAAGCGCATCTATAAATGGTTTAAAAAGAACTGATTCCTATGGACAACTGGCAACAACGCACCGAACTGCTCTTAGGCCCGGAAAAGGTCGCACGCTTGCAACAAGCCCACGTATTGGTCGTAGGGCTCGGAGGCGTGGGAGCATATGCCGCCGAGATGCTCTGCCGCGCAGGCATTGGCAAACTGACTTTGGTGGATGCCGACACCGTGCAACCCTCCAACATCAACCGCCAACTGCCAGCCCTGCATTCGACCATCGGGAAGCCAAAGGCCGAAGTGCTGGCCGCACGGTTTCAAGACATCAACCCAAAAGTCGAATTGCACGTGATGCCCACCTACCTTAAGGACGAAAACATTCCGGCACTGCTCGACTCACAACCATTCGACTTCATCGTCGATGCCATCGACACCATCAGCCCCAAATGCTTCCTCATCGCCAACGCATGGCAGAGGCGAATGAAAATCGTGTCCAGCATGGGTGCTGGAGCCAAAACAGACATCACCCAGATACGGTATGCTGACCTTTGGGAGACCTATCATTGCGGACTAAGCAAAGCGGTACGAAAGCGTTTACAGAAGATGGGGCTAAAACACAAACTCCCAGTGGTGTTCTCCACCGAACAAGCACAGGGCGAGGCCGTCAAGACCATTGACAACGAACCAAACAAAAAATCAACGGCAGGAACCGTCAGCTACATGCCCACAGTATTTGGTTGCTACCTGGCCGCCTATGTCATCCGAAAACTTTAACCACCATGATCAGACTGGAAGGAATCACCAAAAGTTTTGGCACCCTGCAGGTGCTTAAAGGAATCAATTTGGAAATCAACGATGGAGAAGTCGTCAGCATCGTCGGGCCAAGCGGAGCCGGGAAAACCACGCTCCTGCAAATTATGGGAACCCTCGACAAGCCAGACAGCGGACGCGTATGCTATGACAACACCGATCTGAGCTTGCTGAAAGAGAAAGAACTGGCCGCGTTCCGAGGCCGGCACATTGGATTCGTCTTTCAGTTTCACCAACTGCTTCCCGAATTCACCGCTTTAGAAAACATCCTCATCCCGGCCTACATTGCTTCCACTCCTGCCTCACAAGCCGAACAAAGAGCCAACGAACTGCTCCGCATCATGGGCTTGTCCGACAGGGCCTCACACAAACCCAGCGAACTCTCGGGTGGAGAAAAACAACGCATCGCCGTGGCACGCGCACTCATCAACCAACCCAAAGTGATTTTAGCCGACGAACCCTCGGGCAGCCTCGACAGCCAAAACAAAGAGGAACTGCACCGACTTTTCTTTGATCTACGCGATCAACTGGGTCAGACTTTCGTCATTGTCACGCACGACGAAGGCCTGGCGTCGCTAACAGACCGGACCATACACATGACCGACGGACGAATCAATCAAAGCACACATACGGATTGATTCGCTCTAAATCGGCCTCCGTAAACTCCTCGTACAGCGACAACTGCTCCAGGCTGCGAAGATTTCCTTTTCGCCGCCGATGCTCTACGATGACTTTGGCTTGATAAAAGTTCACGTATGGATGCGCCTCCAACCGCTCCACGCTCGCCCTGTTCAGGTTCAGGCAACGCAGTTCCGGACTCTCCACGCAAAACCATCTCAACAAAGAATCATTCGCCTGCAAAATGTCGTTCAGTTGTTCCACACGGCAATATCCACCCAAACGTCCCCTGTATCCTACAATCATCCGTGCTATCCCTGACCCGATGCCAGGTATCTTTTGCAGCACAGCCGTATCCACCCGGTTCAAATCAAGCACCGTATCGCGCACAAACTTATCCGGTCTGCGTGGCTTCTGCACCATCTCCTTCAATTGTATGGTCGCCTCCCTCGGTGGGCGTTGATATTCCTCTGCTATTCTTATGTAAGGGAGCAAACGCTGATAAGTCTCCGCATCCATCCCGTAAATCCGGGCCAAAGCATCGGCTGTACGCAGCACGCCGCCTTTGGCCCGATAACGCAGCAAGTTATGCGCCACATAAGGTTTCACACCCATGCGTACAAAATCGGCCGAGTCAACCACGTTCGGATCGAAAAGCGCCAACTGAGGCTCGGGCAACGCTTTTCTTTTGGAGAACGAACAAGTGCGCACACTATCTATTCTGCGAAGCGATGCCTCGAAAGCCTGGTATTCAGCCCATACGGCAGAATCTTGTGTGTCCTCCCATACAGGAATCTGGCCCGAGTGGAAATGCCAGCGCATCAACACCACCCAAACCACGAAAGCCAGCAGAGCCATTCCTCGCCTGGCTTGTTTAGGCCAATAAAAGAAATCCTTCCACGAGACCTTTTTCATGCTTCGTCGTGCTAAACGCCTCTCAACTCATTGACAAAGATAAAGGCGATGGCCACAGGTGCAACGTATTTCAAGATGAAAAGGTACGCCTTGAAATAGGCCACCTTCAGCCGGCCGCCGTTGCTCACCTCTTCCCACACAATACGACGGTCCAGATACCATCCCGTGAAAAGAGCAATCATCATACCACCAAACGGCAACATGATTTTAGCCGTCAAGAAATCGATGCAATCGAAGAAACCCATGCCGGCAAGGGTGTAATGTTGCCACACGCCCGACGAAAGCGACGAAACCACCCCCACCAAGGCGCAACCCGATGTGACATAAACGGCTGCCTTCTTCCGCGAGATGTTCCACTCTTCATGCATATAAGCCGTAGCCACCTCGTGCAACGAGATGGTCGAAGTCAGAGCCGCCAAAGCCAGCAACACATAAAACGTCAAAGAGAAAGCATAGGCCATCACCGGTGCTCCGGCAAATGCTTGCTGAAAAACATTGGGCAACGTGATGAATATCAGACTTGGCCCCGCGTCCGGACGGATTCCCACAGAGAAAGCCGCCGGAAAGATAATCAAACCAGCCATCACCGAGATTACCGTATCCAACACACCTACGCTGACAGCCGTCTTGCCCAGGTTCGTCTCCCGGCTGAAATAAGAAGCATACGTGCACAAGCATCCCATGCCCAAACTCAATGAGAAGAACGCCTGCCCCAACGCCCCCAGCAACACCTTCGAGTTTACCCGACTGAAATCCGGTTTCAAAAGGAATTCAACTCCCGCTCTCGCGCCCGGAAGCGAAAGCGAGCAGCAGACCAACACAACTATCAGCACAAGCAACAGAGGCATCATCACCTTGGCCGATTTCTCAATGCCTTCTTTCACACCACGCACGATGACAAGGTGGGTCAGCAGCAAAAATACAAGCATCCATACCAACGGACGGGAAGGCGACTGGGAGAATTCCTGGAACGACCGGATGAACTCGTCAGGGGTCTTATCAGCAAACCCGTTCAAACCGGCCTCGAGCACATACTCCAACGTCCAACCGGCCACGACAGAATAATAGCCTAATATAAGGAAGCCCGTCAGCACCCCCATGAAGCCTACCCAGCGCCACGGTGTACCAGGGGCCAAGGTCTGATACGCCCGTGCCGTGTTAGCACGCGAACGACGGCCAATCAGGAACTCCGACACCATGATTGGCATCCCCAAAATCATCACACATATCAGGTATAAAACAATAAACGCCGCCCCACCATGGTTTCCTGTCTCATAAGGGAAACGCCACACATTGCCCAGTCCCACGGCCGAACCGGCCGAAGCCAAAATCACGCCCAACCGGCTTCCGAAGTTCGCTCTTTCTGTTTTGCTCATTCTTGTGCTTTTATGTTTCAAAATGAAAGAATTTCCGTTCATTGATTGCAAATGTACACATTCTTCCGGCATCTTTGCCATACTTTGCACGCTTTCTCTTATCTTTGCATAAACATTTATGCTGAATATTCATGCTTTCTTATATCCGGAAATATCCGTTTTCGCTGCTGGTTGCAGTTGCCATCATCTATCTGTCCTTGTTTCGTCCGCCGAAAATCGACGACAACCCCTTCTTCTTCCCCGGCGTTGACAAACTGGTGCACGGATGTATGTATGCCGGACTGAGCGGTATGATTTGGCTGGAATATCTCCGATGCCATCGCCACCTCATTCGTCCCTTCAGACTATTCGTCGGCGCAGGTCTGTTGCCCGCCGTCTTCGGAGGAGTCATTGAATTGTTGCAGGCCTATGCTACCACCTACCGTGGTGGTGACTGGTGGGATTTCGCAGCCAACGTAGCAGGAATCATCTCTGCCGCCTTCGTCGGACATTTCCTTCTCCGTCCATACCTGCTCCGTCATTAACTACATTCTCCAAGCCATCATGAATAAAAAGAAATACTACGTAGTCTGGCAAGGCGTCAAGCCCGGCATCTACACCTCCTGGACCGATTGTCAACTCCAAATCAAGGGGGTAAAAGATGCACGATACAAATCATTCAACACACAAGAAGAGGCCGAGCGCGCTTATGCTTCCTCGCCTCACGACTATATTGGAAACGCCAGCAAACCACAAACAAATCAACCCACCACCCTGCCTACATGCGTACAAGCAGAGAGCTTGGCTGTAGATGCCGCTTGTAGCGGAAATCCGGGCCCAATGGAGTACAGGGGCGTCTACCTACGTACCCGGGAGGTCGTTTTTCATTTCGGACCCATGCAAGGTACAAACAATATCGGAGAATTTCTGGCCATTGTCCACGGGTTGGCCCTGCTCAAGCAAAAAGGACTCTCTATGCCTATCTACTCGGACAGCCGAACAGCCATCAGTTGGGTGAAAAAGAAGAAATGCAAGACACTGCTCCCTCGCGACACACGCACAGAACAACTCTTCCAGTTGATTGACCGGGCGGAGACTTGGTTGAAAAACAACACATACACCACTCCCATACTCAAATGGGAGACACAAGAATGGGGCGAAGTACCCGCTGACTTCGGACGCAAATAGCCAGCACATCAAGCGGCGCGTTCGTAGCACCGAAGTGATTCATCACAACAAATGATACATGCCGCCAGCCAGACCACGCAACACCCCTTTTATCTCCAGTTCGAACAAGAGCGCACTCATCTTGTTCACCGGGATGTTTGCTTCAACAACCAACGTGTTAATCTGAAGGTCGCCCCGTTCTTTCAACAAATCCACCACCCGTTGCTCCTCCGGAGAAAGATCCACAAACAACTGACGTTGCACCGCCCACGGCTTCTGTACGCAAGAGGCTGCATCCCAGCGCATCGCCTTGGCAAAATCCTCGGCAGACTGAATCAACGCCGCCTTGCCCGAAAATATCAAGTTGTTGCATCCTTGCGAAAATTCATCGATCGCGCGGCCAGGGAAGGCAAAGCATTCCCGGTGATACGAGTCGGCCACCGATGCCGTAATCAGGCTTCCACCCTTTTGTGCCGATTCCACCACCACAATCGCATCGGCCATGCCGGCCACTATCCGGTTTCTGGCGATGAAGTTTTGCCTGTCGGGCCGTGTCTCCGTCTTATACTCTGTCAGCAAACCGCCTTGTTCCAGCATTGCACGGGCTATCCGATTGTGGACAGAGGGATAAATGCGGTCGAGTCCATGGGCCAACACTCCCACTGTCGGAAGGCCGTTCTCCATAGCAGATCGATGGGCCTGAACATCCACGCCATAGGCCAAGCCACTCACCACCAGCACATCCGGCACCAACGCCTTCAGGTCGTGCAAGAATTCCACACACATCTGCTGTCCATAAGGCGTCATGTGGCGAGTGCCGACCACACTGACCACCCGCACCGCATTGAGGTCGGCCTTTCCACGATAATACAGCAAAATGGGCGCATCATCGCATTCGCGCAACCGCGAAGGATACCCCTCCGAGTAAAAAGGGAGACACTGAATGGCATGGTCCTGCACAAAGCGCAATTCTTTCTCTGCCCTCCGCATGGGATCAGGTGACCCAAGAGCCTCAATCACCCGCCCGGGCAGTCCAGGCAAGCGATGTTGCAACGATTCCCGTTTCTTGAACACATCTGTTGCGTTCTCCATCACCGCCAACAGATTCCGTGCCGTCATCAGTCCGACGCCGGGGACCTCCGACAAAGCCATCAAGGCCAACAGTTCTTCTTCCATCACTCCGTCAGATAATCGGCAAACAACGAATCGAACCACGGATCGCGGCTCAACCGCCCGTTGACAGCACAAACGGTTTCAACAGTCGACTTCACAGCCACCTTTCCATCTGAAAGGCGAAATATATCTTGGTAGAAGACATATTTGATTCCCTCTTTCTTCAGATACAGTTTGGACACAAACTCATCACCGCTGCGTAATGAGGTTTTGAACGCCATGTTGATGCGCGCCACCACAGGGTCGACACCCTGTTCGTGCAGTTGGGCAAAACTCACACCTATCGACGATAAGAATTCGTGCCTGGTATGCTCCAGATAATGCTGGTAATTGGCATTATTGACAATGCCCTGCAGGTCGCATTCATAGTCGCGCACCTTCATCTTCAGTTCGTAGATGTATTTTTCTTCCATGTCTGCAGAATCATTGGATTGTTCTCACATAAGCTCTTCTACGTTTATGCTGCTCGGTTTTGAAATAATCCCACTGGGCTTGCACCTTTCCGTTCTCCTCCAACTCCGGATTGCTTTCCGCATATTCGAAACCCATCTGCCGGTACACCGGAATCAAATCGGAAAAAAGCAGCGCATTCACACCCTTGTTCTGATACTCCGGAGCCACGGCCACCAACAACAAATCAAGGACTTTGTCGTGCTTCAAGAACAAAGCCTTCAGCAAATGATACCATCCAAAGGGGAACATCTTTCCCTTCGCCTTCTGCAGGGCCTTTGACAACGAAGGCATCGAAATGCCCACAGCCACCAACCGTCCGTCCGCCTCAGTAACGAGCGTCACCATCCGCAAATCCACGATAGGCAGGTACATCTTTACATATTGGTCAATCTGCTTCTGAGACAAACGTGAGAAGCCATACAATGGGCTGTACGCCTCGTTCATCAGTTCGAAAATTTTCTGGCCATATTCCTTGGCGATGGCTTTCGACGAGGTATATTTCTTTATCTGCAAGTTATACTTTCGTTGTATCAAGTCGGATATCCGTTTGTGCTTCTCGGGGATGGCATCAGGTACATAAATCTTATACTCCACCCAGTCGGCCTCCTTGGTCAAGCCCAGTTTTTCCATGTGCTGCGGATAATAAGGATAGTTGTAGATTGTGGCCATCGTGCTCAACTGGTCGTATCCCTCCACCAGCATGCCTTCTGCATCGAAATCCGTAAATCCCAACGGACCCTGCATCTGCTCCATGCCACGCTCTCTTCCCCACTCCTCCACTGTGCGCAGCAAGGCTTCGGACACCTCTATGTCGTCAACAAAGTCAATCCAGCCGAATCGGACGTCTTTCTTGTTCCAGGTCTCATTGGCCCGATGATTGATGATAGCGGCCACGCGACCTACCAGTTTTCCGTCTTTGTAAGCCAAGAAGTAGTCAGCCTCGCAAAATTCAAACGCTGCATTCTTTTCTTTGCTGAACGTGTTCAGCATGTCGTCCAGCAAATCCGGAACAGAATAAGGATTGTTTTTATACAACTCGTAGTTGAAACGAATGAACGTTTTCAGTTCGCCCTTTGTCTCTACTTTCTTTATCGTTACCGCCATAAGATGATGTATTTATATTTTAGGGAACAAAGATAACGTAAAACAAAAGCAGAATACAAAACTGGACTCTTTTTTATACAAAAACAGATTGATTTCCTACTTCTTTCCGTATGAAATTGCGTCATCTGCAGCTATCTGCAGTTCTTCTTCCTCCATCCGGTATGTAGCGAGGTAAGCATGATTGATGCAATATTCCATTTCCATCAACGTCCGATTTCGCACCGAAGGCTTCAACTGGCACTCCCATATTGTCAACACATTCCATCCTAACCGACGCAACAACACGTTGTTCCGGCTGTCACGTTGTTGGTTTCGTTCTATCTTTTTCCTCCAAAACTCCGTATTTGTACTGGGCAGATGTGAGTCCTTCTCGTGGCCATGCCAAAAGCATCCGTGCACAAAAATGACTACACGATACTTCCTCAGCACAATGTCCGGTGTACCCGGGAGTCCCTTTACATGCTTCCGATAGCGGTATCCCCGGGAAAACAAGTAGCGTCTCACAATCCACTCCGGCTTGGTGTCCTTGCCGTGAATGTGAGACATGATGACAGACCTCTTTTGCGGAGAGAACACATCCGTCATCTTTCCTACTGCCACACGATGAGGTAAGACATATAGGCCACGTAGGCCAGCACAAGCAGTCCACCTTCCGGACGTGTGACGGTCCGCTTACGGAAAAACACAGCCGTCAGCCAAAGCAACACGCTGGAAGCGACCAAGACAACCATATCCACTCCGGTTATTCCTTTCATGTACAACGGAGAAATCATGGCACTGCATCCCAACACGAAGAATATGTTGAACAGACACGAACCGATGACATTGCCTATGGCAATCCCCGAATTGCCCTTCCACGCCGCAACCATCGAAGTCGCCAGTTCGGGCAACGACGTACCACCGGCAACCAAAGTCAACCCGATGATGGATTCGCTCACTCCCAGGCTCCTTGCTATCCCCGAAGCGCCCTGCACGAACATCTGCCCGCCTACTATCAGCCCGGCCAGGCCAAGTAGGATAAACAGTACCGATTTCACCATGCCCAATTCTTTTATCGTCCCCAAAGAATCTTGTTCGTCGGAATGGGCAATGGCAAACGTATAACGCATGAAAATGGCGAAGAAGCAGAGGAGCGTCAATCCTTCGGAACGCCCAATCACATTCACCTCGCCTGCATCCAACCACTGGTCCGAAGCACAGAACAGCAAAGCCAATGATGCCAGCACACACAAAGGTATCTCTTTACTGATTGTCCCCTTCCCCACAGTAATGGGAGCCACCAATGCCGTACACCCTACGATGGCCAGCATATTGAACACATTGCTTCCGAGCACATTGCCTATCGACAAATCCGTACTTCCCTTCAAGGCCGAGAACAGGCTCACCACCAGCTCCGGGGCAGAGGTTCCCGAAGCAACGATTGTCAGTCCGATAACCAGGTTCGAAATACGAAATCGTTTGGCGACCGATGCCGATCCGTCGGTCAGTGCATTTGCTCCAAACAGGATGAGAACCAAACCCAATAGTAAAAACAAGATGTCCATACGTCGTTGTATTTTTGATTATGATTATTCGTTTTCGTCCATCGCTTTTGTTATGCGCGAGCACTTCACCAACACCTTTCGTTCATCGGCCAGCGTCGTGGCAAACAAGAAGCAGTCACCTCCCTCCGCAATCTTCAGGCGTCTGCGCAGTTCGGCTACGCTGGCAGAGAAATTACGAACAGCAAGATTGGCCTGTGCAATGTCCTTCATCTGCTGTTTGATGTTTTTCTTGGCAAAGGAGATTACCTCTTCGCATACAAACACCCGACCCGGGAAATCGACACAAAACTGTTCCGAAGTATATAGATGCGTATTGCGATGCAACTTTTGCAAGCCATAGCGTTGAGCCACCGATTTATACGCTCCTGCCTTCATCACGGAAGCATTCGGTTCGTACAAGTAGTGTAACACTTCCGAAGCGAACGAACATGCCGCAGCCCGTTCCTCCTCTGGGGCAAAGACAAACTGTTGAACGCCTTCTTTTTTCAAGTTGACAGCGACAATGCGTTTCTCGCTTGACCCTTCTCTCATGATAAGTAACAATTCCTTGCACTCATTGTTCACCGAGACCACATGAACCTCATTCGTGGAGGGCAAATCAAGCCATGCTTTCGTCAGATCGAGCATGGGCGACAATTTCACGACCACACACGACGCCTTTTCCTGCAGCAAGCCGGCCATCAACTTGACATTCGGCGTACAATCCTCTATGGCAAACGTCTTTTCTCCGTGGTCGTCCCTACGGGCAGGGTCCAAAAAGATACAATCAGCATGATCCAGCCGATGCAGAAACTCCTCTGCCTCGGCATGAACTACCTCCACATGAGGTAGACCCAACAGCGTAAAATTATGCTTTGCTATCTCACACAATTCGGCTTGTCGTTCTACATAAAAAGCATGTTGGAACTTTCGGGAAAGAAAAGAACAATCTACCCCAAAACCACCTGTTAAATCAGCGAAAGACTTGCCAGAAACAAGAGATGCCTTGTAAAGAGCCGTTGGTTCAGAGGAACATTGTTCCAAGGAAAGGTGCCTGGGATAAAACAAGCCATCTATCGTACTCCAGGAAGGAATCTTTCGGGCCGCACACTGCCTTCCGGCGATTTGCACCACAGCTTCCGCCATATCCACTTGAGGATATCTCCCGGCTTGCAGTGCCAACAAACGCACATCATCCGATGCATGGAGGCTAATGAACGCCCTTGTTTCTGCAGAAAGTTCCATAATAGCTCTATACCTTAATATATTACGCAGTGCGTCGCGGCCCGTTCGGTGTTCCTCGCGTGCCGCAACCTCCCAGCTCTGGCTATCCCGTCAATCCGATACAAAATGTGAGAGGCCCGGAGCGAATGCTTCCGGGCCTCTCGGGATGAAAAAA
>JBJEHD010000004.1:0-5322 GCA_051875715.1 Bacteroidaceae bacterium | reverse complement strand
CTTATGGCGCATCGCCATCGTTCATTGAAAAATCGGATTCCATGAAACCTTGTGTTCTTTTCATCCTGCATCTTCCACCTCCCGTACATGGAGCAGCGATGATGGGGAAATACATTCGCGACAGTCGGCGCATCAACGAGGCGTTTGATTGCCATTACATCAATCTAACTACCGCAAAAGACCTGACGGACATCGGGAAGATGGGACTGAAGAAACTGGTTCAGTTTGTGAAACTGCTGCGTGCCATCCGCAGGGAGGTGAAGGCGTTAAAGCCGGATTTGGTGTACGTGACGCCGAATGCGTGCGGAGGAGCATTCTACAAGGATTTTGTGGTGGTGGAGATGCTGAAGCGGATGGGATGCCGCGTGGTGGCGCACTATCACAACAAGGGCGTGAGGACGCATCAGGACAGATGGTTGGACGACCGGCTCTACCGACGGTTCTTCCGTGGACTGAACGTGATGCTGCTGGCCGATGCACTCTATGATGATGTGTGTAAGTACGTGGACCGGACGCAGGTGGTCGTTTGCCCGAATGGCATTCCGGCCTTGCCGGCCATGGGAGAAGCAAAGGGGCGGGTTGGAGAGGATCCCCCGCATCTCCTGTGGTTGTCGAATCTGATGCGAAGCAAAGGATTGCTGGAATATCTGGAGGCGTTGCGCCAATTGCGGCAACGAGGGGTGAGTTTTGTGGCGGACTTCGTGGGAGGGACAACGGCCGAGATGGATGAAGTGTCGTTTGACAGGGCGCTGCGTGCGGGTGGCCTGGATGATTGTGCCCACTATGCAGGTCGGCAATATGGAGCGGACAAACTGGCATACTACAAACGGGCGGCAATATTCGTGTTGCCCAGTTATTCGGAAGCATTTCCTCTGACGGTGTTGGAGGCCATGCAGCAGAGTCTGCCAGTGGTGGCTACCAATGTGGGAGGTGTCAGTGAGCAGGTGAAGGATGGGCTGAATGGCTTCTTGATTGGAGAAGGACGACCCGCGATGGAGATGTCGTTCAGACCTGATTCCGTTGCGTTGGCCGATGCGCTGGAACGGTTGCTGAAGGACGAGGAGTTGCGCCGACGCATGGGGCAGGCCGGACGGAAACGCTTTGAGGAGGGATTTACACTGGAGGCTTTTGAGAAGAATTTTATCCGTGCGATGCGGAAAGTGTCGGGTGCGACGTAATTCAAGAAGACAGGCTGCGCCTCGGAAGAACAATTTCAAGCCAGGGCTTGATTGTTTTTCTCTCGGCTTGCACTATCTTTGGATAAGACAGGCTGCGCCTCGGAAGAACAATTTCAAGCCAGGGCTTGATTGTTTTTCTCTCGGCTTGCACTATCTTTGCCCCATTGAAAAAGTGTGAATGCATGACGAACAATTATTTGGACGAACTGAATGAGAGTCAGCGTGCGGCGGTCTGCTACAACGAAGGGGCCTCGCTGGTGATAGCCGGAGCTGGATCGGGCAAGACGCGCGTGCTGACATACAAAATAGCCTATTTGCTGGAACAGGGATACATGCCATGGAGCATCCTGGCCTTGACTTTTACGAACAAGGCAGCTCGGGAGATGAAGGAACGAATCGCCAGGCAGGTGGGGGCAGAACGGGCACGACGGTTGTGGATGGGCACGTTCCATTCGGTCTTTGCCCGGATACTACGGACGGAGGCGGAATCTATCGGATTTACACCCAACTTTACGATTTACGACGCCTCGGACTCGAAAAGTCTGATACGGAGCATCCTGAAAGAAATGGGACTGGACGAGAAAGTCTACAAGCCCGGCACGGTGCAGGGACGGATTTCGGATGCCAAGAGCCGTCTGGTGGGGCCGTCGGCGTATGCTGCCGATGCAGAGGCGTTCCGCGCGGACAGTCAGGCCAAGATGCCGGCCTTGCGCGATGTCTACCGCCGTTATTGGGAGCGTTGCCGGCAGGCGAACGCCATGGATTTTGACGATTTGCTGTTTCATACCTACCGGCTTTTCGACAAGCATCCGGAGGTGTTGCGGAAATACAGCGAACAGTTCCGCTATGTGTTGGTGGACGAATACCAAGACACCAATTTCGCCCAGCACCAGATTGTGTTGCAGCTGACTCGCGAACAGGACCACGTGTGCGTGGTGGGCGACGATGCACAGAGTATCTACTCCTTCCGGGGAGCGAACATCGACAATATCTTGCAATTTACGAAGTGCTATCATGACACGAAGGTGTTCAAACTGGAGCAGAACTACCGCTCGACCCAAACGTTGGTGGGAGCGGCCAACAGTCTGATTGATAAAAACCGGGAACAGATTCGGAAGAATGTGTTTTCGGAGAAGAGCAAGGGAGAACCTATCCCGGTGTTTGCGGCCTACTCGGACGTGGAAGAAGGGGAGATTGTGGCCAATAAAATCGGCGAGATACGTCGCAAGAGTGGGACGGCATACTGCGATATGGCAGTGCTGTATCGCACGAATGCGCAATCGCGCATCTTCGAAGAGGCATTTCGAAAACGCGGCTATCCTTATAAAATATATGGTGGCTTGTCCTTCTACCAACGGAAAGAGGTGAAGGATGCCATTGCCTATTTCCGTTTGACGGTGAATCCGGACGACGAGGAGGCATTGAAACGGGTCATCAACTATCCGGCAAGAGGAATTGGCGATACGACGGTGAACAAAATTGTCATGGCTGCTACGAAAGAGGCGGTCAGCCTTTGGGAGGTGATAGGGAATCCGCAGGAAAGAGGTTTGGACGTGAACAAGGGAACGCTGGGTAAGTTGCAGGCTTTTCATCAGCTGATTGCGTCTTTTCAGGAAATGGCGGAAACGCAGGATGCCTACGGCGTGGGCATGGAGATTGTGAAGCAGTCGGGCATAATTGCCGATGTGTATCAAGACCGTTCGCCGGAGAACTTGAGCCGGCAAGAGAACTTGGAGGAACTGCTTAACGGCATGCACGATTTCTGCCTGATGAGAGAGGAGGAAGGCAATCCGAACCGGACACTGACGGACTATTTGTCGGAGGTGGCTTTGCTGACCGATCAGGACACGGAAGGGCAGGAGGATGTGGAGAAGATTACACTGATGACGATTCATGCGGCCAAGGGATTGGAATTCAAACATGTGTTTGTGGTGGGACTGGAGGAAAACTTATTTCCCAGCAGCATGTGCATGGAGTCGCCCCGGCAATTGGAAGAAGAACGGCGCTTGTTTTATGTGGCCATCACACGGGCAGAAGAGGCTTGCTATCTGTCATACGCACGCAGCCGATTCCGCTACGGAAAAACTGAGTTTGGTACGCCCAGCCGATTCTTGCGCGATATTGAAAGCCAATTCTTGATTCTTCCGCCAGAACTGCGGACGCAGATGGCGGGACGGCCAAGCACGCAGCCGGCCTACTCGTTCCGGCACGACACAGAGTACGGCCAGACGCGTGCGACGACATACGGCAGTTTCAAAGCACGGCAACCACGGCCTGCGGAACCCATGCGTACGACCGTGGTTAGGCCGAATATGAAGAGAGTGGCGGAAACGGCGGAGAGCGCGGGCCGACAGGCGGCGGAAGCCGGACTGCAAATAGGACAGCGGATAGAGCACGAACGCTTTGGAATAGGCGAGGTGCTGAACGTGTCCGGGACAGGAGAGAACGTAAAGGCAGCGGTTCGTTTTCAGCATGCGGGCGAGAAGCAGTTGCTATTGAAGTTTGCCCGCTATAAAGTAATAGAATAGACATGATAGATTTCAATAAGGTGCCATCGCCCTGCTACGTGATGGAAGAACGTCTGCTTCGGAAGAATCTGGAACTGATAAGAAGCGTGAAGGATAGAACAGGTGTGGAAATTATTTTGGCGTTTAAGTCGTTTGCCATGTGGAAATCGTTCCCGATTTTCCGGGAGTATGTGGACCACTCGACGGCCAGTTCGTTGTATGAAGCCCGTTTGGCTCTGGAAGAATTCGGAAGCAAGGCGCACACTTATTCGCCCGCTTACACGGAAGCGGATTTCCCGGCCATCATGGATTGCAGCAGTCATATCACGTTTAACTCGTTGAACCAGTATCGGCGTTTCTATCCGATGGTGGAGGCCAATGGGGGGAAGGTTTCGTGCGGGATACGCATCAATCCGGAATATTCGGAGGTGGAGACGGAATTGTACAACCCGTGTGCACCGGGAACGCGGTTTGGTGTGACGTGCGACTTGTTGCCCGACACGCTGCCGGAAGGATTGGAAGGATTCCATTGCCATACGCACTGCGAATCCAGTTCGTACGACTTGGAAAAGACATTGGTTCATGTGGAAGAGAAGTTCGCCCGATGGTTTCCGCAACTGAAATGGTTGAATCTGGGCGGCGGTCATTTGATGACACGCAAAGGCTACGACGTGGAGCATCTGGTGAATCTGCTGAATGGGCTGCGCAAGCGTTATCCGCATCTGAAGATTGTGTTGGAACCGGGATCGGCCTTTACGTGGCAGACGGGAGTGCTGGTGTCGACCGTGGTGGACGTAGTGGAGAGTCGGGGCATCAAGACTGCCATTCTGGACGTAAGTTTCACTTGTCACATGCCCGATTGCCTGGAAATGCCTTACCAGCCGGCCGTTCGTGGTGCGCAGATGGGTGAACAAACACCCTATATATATAGGTTAGGTGGCAATAGTTGTTTAAGTGGAGACTATATGGGTGTGTGGTCGTTCGACCATCCGCTGGAGGTTGGCGAAAAAATTGTTTTCGAGGATATGATTCATTATACAATGGTGAAGACGACCATGTTCAATGGCATTCAGCATCCCTCCATTGCCATGTGGAGTGCTGATAATCAAATCTGTATGTTTAGAGAATTCACCTACGAGGATTACCGGGATCGGATGAGTTGAGTGGGTGAAAAAGAGTTGGCGCAAAAGAAAAATGAATTTTTTTTGGGAAAACGTTTGGAGGTTTACAGAAAAGCACTACCTTTGCAACCGCAAACGCGGAAATAGCTCAGTTGGTAGAGCACAACCTTGCCAAGGTTGGGGTCGCGAGTTCGAGTCTCGTTTTCCGCTCCAAGCGTTCTTTTATAAAATTGGAAACGTTGGAAGCCCAGGTGGCGGAATGGTAGACGCGCTCGTTTCAGGTGCGAGTGAGTAACATCGTGCAAGTTCGAGTCTTGTTCTGGGCACAACCGAGATTTTGAGAAGTGATGGAGAGGTGGCGGAATTGGTAGACGCGCTACTTTGAGGGGGTAGTGACAATTATGTCGTGGGAGTTCGAGTCTCCTTCTCTTCACGCAAAATCAAAAGGTATAAAAGAACCATTGCGGAAATAGCTCAGTTGGTAGAGCACAACCTTGCCAAGGTTGGGGTCGCGAG
>JBJEHD010000003.1:0-5394 GCA_051875715.1 Bacteroidaceae bacterium | reverse complement strand
TAGGTGTCAGCCCTAATTTTTCAGCGCCTCAGAAAGTTTTATCGGACAGCAATAAATTGGAATTGAACCTTGGCACTGGTTGTGTTATACCTCACAAAGGGATGACCTCTTAAACATATCGGTCATTTCATCTTTATTCTTTTTGTCATCCTCTTAGTCGCATTCTATGTTTCAAGCCGTGAAACGTACGTTCCAAGTCGTGAAACGTACATGGCGGTGTGTCATAATGGCCCATCTGCGGCGTTGCTATCGGCATTCGGCCTTGGTCGTGTACGCCAGTACACTCCCTTCGACCTCAGCCTCAGCGCCTTGCATCTCGACCATTCTGACGCACCTTTGAGGCTGTGCCAAAATTGGAAGTTTTGACACAGCCTCATATAAAATTCGCCCTCTCACTCGCAAAAAAATCCCCGCTCGAAGGCTCTTGTGCTTGGGCCGTTCGTGCGGGGGATATGCGTATGTGTTCGAAGGACGGGATGCGTCAGAGGAAGTCCTCGCTGAAGCGGGAGGGCGGAAGCGGACGGAGGTTGTAGCACGAAGCCATGGCCTCGCCGTACGCTCCGGCCGAACGAAGCGCCACCAGGTCGCCACGGCTCGTGAGCGGAAGGTCCACCGCACGGCCGAACACGTCCGACGACTCGCAGATGGGGCCTACCACGTCGTACGCACGGACGGGCCCCTCGGACGTGAGGTTTTCTATCTTGTGGTACGCCTGGTAGAGCGCGGGGCGGATGAGGTCCGTCATGCCCGCGTCGAGGATGGCAAACTGCTTGTCGGCCCCTTGCTTGACGTAGACCACACGCGCGATGAGACTGCCGCACTGGCCCACCACCGAACGGCCGGGCTCGAAATGGAGCGTCTGCTGCGGACGCAGTTGCAAGTGGCGCGCAAACACGTCGAAATAGTCCTCGAAGTCGGGGATGCTTTGGCGGTCGGGGTGATGGTAGTCGATGCCAAGGCCGCCGCCCACGTTGATGTGGGGCACGATGATGCGGCGCGCAAAGAGGTGCTGCTGAATCTCGTTGACGCGGTTGCAGAGACTGACGTAGTCGTTCATGTCCAGAATCTGCGAACCGATGTGGAAATGCAGGCCCACCAACTGCACGCCGGGGAGGCGCTGGGCCAGGTCGACCACGGTGTCGAGGTCGGCCAGGCGGATGCCGAACTTGTTTTCGTTGAGCCCGGTGGTGATGTGGGCGTGGGTGTGCGCCCCTACGTTGGGGTTGAGGCGCAGGGCCACGGGGGCCGTCTGCCCCTGGCGCACGGCCAGCTGGCTGATGACTTCGAGTTCGGGCACGCTTTCGACGTTGAAGCAGAAGATGCGGTGGGAGAGGGCCAGTTCAATCTCGCGGTCGGTCTTGCCTACGCCGGCGTAGACGATGCGCTCGGGGGCGATGCCGGCCTGGATGGCGGCCTGGATTTCGCCTCCGCTCACGCAGTCGGCCCCCAGGCCTCCTTCGCCGATGATGCGCAGCAGGCGGGGGTTGGCGTTGGCCTTGACGGCGTAGTGGACGCGGAAATGCGGATGCCGGCGGCAGGCCTCGCCGATGGCGGCGAGGGTGCGGCGCAGCAACTGGGTGTCATAGTAATAAAACGGAGTCTCCAACTGGGCGAACCGGGAGACGGGGAATATTCCTTCCATAGGGGTATGTTTGTTTTCGTTTAGCTGTATGTATCGGGGAAGAGAAATCGGAGGCTGTGTCAAAACGCAACGTTTTGGCGCAGCCTCAAAGGTGTGTCAGAGTGGTCGAGATGCAAGGCCGTTATGACACACCGCCCTGGAAAAGGTTGTCGCTGAGCGACTGCAACGCCCGCTTCTTGTCCGACTGGCGGATGAGGAAGGAGATGTTGTAGTTGCTGCCGCCGAACGAAATCATGCGCACGGGGATGTCGCGCATGGCATCGAGGGCCTTGGCTTCGAAGCCGACGTTCTCCCACTCGAGGTCGCCTACGACGCAGATGATGCACATGTCGTGGTCGACGGTGACGGTGCCGTACTTCTTCAAGTCGTCGAGGATCTCGGCCAGGTGCTTCGTGTTGTCGACGGACATGGACACGCCCACCTCGGAGGTGCAAATCATGTCGATGGAGGTCTGGTAGCTCTCAAAGATTTCGAACACCTTGCGCAGGAAGCCGTGGGCCAGCAGCATGCGGCTCGACTTGATTTTGATGGCGGTGATGTTGTCCTTGGCGGCTACGGCCTTGATGCGGCCGCGCTCGGTCTCGTTGGAGATGAGGGTGCCGGGGGCGGCGGGCTCCATGGTGTTGAGCAGGCGTACGGGGATGTTGGCGTACTTGGCGGGCTGCACGCAGGTGGGGTGGAGGATTTTCGCACCGAAATAGGCCAACTCGGCGGCTTCCTCGAAGTGGAGCTGGCGTACGGGCGAGGTGTGGTCGACCACGCGCGGATCGTTGTTGTGCAGGCCGTCGATGTCGGTCCAGATTTGGATTTCCTCGGCTCCCACGGCGGCCCCGATGAGCGACGCGGTGTAGTCGCTGCCTCCGCGCTGCAAGTTATCTATTTCGCCGTAGGCATTGCGGCAGATGAAGCCCTGGGTGATGTAAATGTCGGCATCGGGATGCTGGTCGAGCAAGGTCTGCAGTTTCTCGCGGATGTAGGTGGGGTCGGGTTCGGCGTTCTTGTCGGTGCGCATGAAGTCGAGCGCAGGCAGCAGTACGGAGTTGACACCGCACTCCTGCAGGTAGTTGTTCACCATGGCGGTGGAGATGAGTTCGCCCTGGGCCAGCACCACTTTCTCTTCGAACAGGGTGAAGAGGTCCTTGGTGTAGGAGCGGATGCAGTCAAAATGGGCCTTGATGAGTTCGCGCCCTTTCTGGCGGTAGGCGGGGGTGGCGTAGAGTTCGTCCACGTGGGTCCGGTAGGCGGCTTCGAGTTTGTTGATGATCTCGTTGGCTCCTTCGGGGTTTTTCTTATACAGGTAGTCGGCTATCTCCACCAGCGTGTTGGTGGTTCCGGCCATGGCGGAGAGAACCACGATTTTCTTCTCGCCTCCGGCTATCAACTTGGCCACTTCCTTCATGCGTGCGGCCGTACCGACGGAGGTGCCTCCAAACTTTAAAACTTTCATCTTCGTATGGAATATTATTAAAACGGGGTTACTTAAAATCGCGCAAATGTAAGCAATCTATTTCTTTTTTCAAAGTTTTACTTTCACAACGATACACCTTGGCCGGAAACTCTTCTATCCACTGCAGGTTGTGGGTGGTCATGACGACGGCAGTACCCTGGCGGCTGATGTCGTGGAGAAGGCGGGTTATCTGGCGTCCGGTGTCCTCGTCGAGGTTGCCGGTGGGTTCGTCGGCCACGATAAGTTCGGGCCGTCCCAGCAGGGCGCGGGCGATGGCGATGCGCTGTTGTTCGCCGCCGGAGAGTTCGTGGGGCATCTTGTAGCCCTTTCCGGGCATGCCCACCTGGGCCAGCACCTCGTCGATGCGGACGGAGCGGGCTCGCTCGTCGGCGCACCCGATGGCGCGGAGCACGAAGTCGAGGTTGTCCGAGGCGGTACGGTCGGTCAGCAACTGGAAGTCTTGAAACACGATGCCCATGCGGCGGCGCAGGTCGGGCAGGCGGCGGGCCTTGAGGGTGCGGAGGTCGAAGCCCAGCACTTCGGCGCGGCCCTGCTCCACGTCGAGTTCGCCGTAGAGGGTGCGCAGCAGGCTGGTCTTGCCGGAACCGACCTTGCCGATGAGGTAGACGAACTCGCCGGCACGGACGCGCAGGTCGACGTGCTCGAGCACGAGGTGGCCGGGCTGCGACACGCTGACGTCTTCGTAGCGGATGAGTGTGCGTGCTTCGGACTCGGCCGGAGACGCGAGTGTGGGGGTGTTGACGTCTGGATTCATCATCAGAAGGATGTGTAGGGATTGTCAAAGGAAAAGAGGCTGTGCCAAAAACGTTGTTCTGGACACAGCCTCCTCTTTTTCTTGTCACGTCACGTTGACCGGATTACTTGCCGAGGGCGAGGGCCACGTTGACGGCGCAGGCCACGGTGCAACCTACCATCGGGTTGTTTCCGATGCCGAGGAAGCCCATCATTTCGACGTGGGCGGGCACCGACGACGAACCGGCGAACTGGGCGTCGGAGTGCATGCGGCCCATCGTGTCGGTCATGCCGTAGGAGGCAGGGCCGGCGGCCATGTTGTCCGGGTGGAGCGTACGGCCCGTACCGCCACCGGAGGCTACCGAGAAGTAGGGCTTGCCGGCCAGCACACGTTCTTTCTTATACGTGCCGGCTACCGGGTGCTGGAAGCGGGTGGGGTTGGTGGAGTTACCCGTGATGGACACGTCGACGTTTTCATGCCACAGGATGGCTACGCCTTCGCGCACGTCGTCGGCACCGTAGCAGTTCACCTTGGCGCGCGGACCGTCGGAGTAGGCGATGCGGCGCACTTCCTTCAGTTCGCCCGTGTAGTAGTCGAACTGGGTCTGTACGTAGGTGAAGCCGTTGATGCGGGAGATGATCATGGCGGCGTCCTTGCCCAGACCGTTCAGGATGCAGCGCAGGGGGTTCTTGCGCACCTTGTTGGCCATTTCGGCAATCTTGATGGCACCTTCGGCGGCGGCAAACGACTCGTGTCCGGCCAGGAAGGCGAAGCACTGCGTCTCTTCGCGGAGCAGACGGGCGGCCAGGTTGCCATGGCCGATGCCCACCTTGCGGTCGTCGGCTACGGAGCCGGGGATGCAGAAGGCCTGCAGGCCGATGCCGATGGCTTCGGCAGCGTCGGCGGCGTTGGTGCAGCCTTTCTTCAGCGCGATGGCCGTACCGACCACGTAAGCCCACTTGGCGTTTTCGAAACAAATCATCTGCGTGTCTTCGCACGTCTTATAGGGATCCAAACCGGCTGCGTCGCAGATGGCGTTGGCTTCTTCGATGTCTTTGATGCCGTTTTCGTTCAAAGCAGCAAGAATCTGCTTCATGCGGCGGTCCTGGCTTTCAAATTTCACTTCTCTAATCATTGCTGGGTCTCCTTATTCTTTACGTGGGTCAATCGATTTAACAATGCCCTGTTCGGGCTTCGTGCGTCCGTAGGTGCCGGTCACGCTCTTCAGTGCCTCGTCGGCCGGTACGCCTTTCTTGATGGCATCCATGAACTTGCCCATGTGGACAAACTCGTAGCCGCACACCTGGTCGTCCTTGTCGAGGAACATCTTGGTGATGTAGCCTTCGGTAAGTTGAAGGTAACGCGTACCCTTCAGTTTGGTGCCGTAGAGCGTACCCATCTGGCTGATAAGGCCCTTGCCCAGGTCTTCGAGGCCGGCGCCCACGATCAGACCGCCTTCCGAGAAGGCCGACTGCGTACGTCCGTATACAATCTGGAGGAACAGTTCGCGCATGGCGGTGTTGATGGCGTCGCACACCAGGTCGGTGTTCA
>JBJEHD010000002.1:0-5395 GCA_051875715.1 Bacteroidaceae bacterium | reverse complement strand
ACTGCAAAGGTAACATTTTTTATTTATACCCACACCTTTTTGCTACTGTGCCGTTGATTCCCGAAGTGGTTGCACGTGGCGAGAAGACTGTAAAAGGTAATTCTGTAGTGTACAAACTACGGAAAGGCGGTGATGAGTTTACAGTGTTGACTGATAATAAAAATGGAAGAGAAGAATTTTGCGATTTTTACAGTAATAGAAAAGGTGGACGCACCAGCCCGTCAAACACGCAATTAAGCGCACGGGACTACGATGCTTCCACCAATGTTGCTGCAAAGATGGCGAAAAGTTCCGAGAGTGCAAAGGTTTCAGGTGAAAATTTTGAAGTCGATAGCCGGAATGCGGACGAGACGGCCGGAGGTAAGGCCGTCCTTCGCATGGGCGATGTTCCTGGTTCGGTGATGACGGAGGCGGAGCGCAGACGTGCCGCAGAAGAGGCGGCAGCACTCCGCAAGGCTGAGGAGGAAAGAAAGCGTGCGGAACGCGAGGAGGCAGAACGCATCGAGCGTGAAGCCCTAAACGGTGTTCCCGACATGGTGGACGATACGCCACAGGACGCACGTGCGAGAGGTTACAGACGGGTCAGCGGACATAAGGTTGACCGACAAGGGCCTGTACAGGGTCTGCGGGGCAAGGAGGTTGCCGTGAAGTTCAGCGACGATGCCATTGCAAACGGACGTGTGGCGGTGATTGAGGCGGAGCAGTTGCAGCCGAGCCACATCCAGGGTGTGCGCAATCCTGTCCACTTCATCGACGAGGCGCAGCCGAAAGAGCGCAACGATGAAGCGAGTGTGCTTTCGGCACGCAAGATTGCCGGGAACATCCGCCCCGAGGAAATCACATCTTCGGTCACTGCCTATACGGGTGCGCCTACCGTGAACGCAAGAGGTGAGGTCATACAGGGCAACAGCCGCAGCGATGCACTCCGTCAGATGTGGGAGGGTCACCAGGAGCAAGCGGACAAGTACAAGCAGTATCTGATGGACCACGCGGAGGAGTTCGGCCTGAATGCCGACGACATCGCTGGTATGCAGCACCCCGTTCTCGTCAACATGCTCGATGTGGAGGATGCGGATGCCATCACACTCGGGCAGTTTGTGGCGCAAGACACCGAAAGCGGCGGTGTGGAGCGAATCAAGCCGAAGAACGCTTTGCGGAAGATGGGCGCAAACATTCGTTCGTTCGCAAACCTGTTGTTGAGGTCGAACGATGAGGAGACATCGTTCGCCGGGCTTGTCGACAAAAACGGTGCCGATGTGCTGGAGTGGATGAGCCAAAAGGGTTACATCACTCCTACTCAATACCAGAGCGCTTTCGACAGCAAGGGAAACATCACTGCCGAGGCGAAGAACGATTTGAGGGGTGTCCTGTATCAGAGTGTCTTCAAGGGAGGAGGCACCCGACTTGAAGAGATGTTCAACGAGATGCCTGCCAAGGCTCAGAAGGCCATCCTTGCGACGGCGTTCCGTGATTATGACAGTCCGAATTCTGAACGGATGATCGGTGAGATACAGAACTCAATCCGTGCGTACCACGCCCTGTCGCAAAACGCTGAATTTGCGAACGCAAAAACGTTCAAGGATGCACGTTCGGCTGCCGAGCTCTGGAAGATTCAGTACCAACTGGACGATGCGACAGGCGAAAGTTACCTGCCTGCCGAGAATTTCAGTAACTTTGCGCTGCTCCTGGCAACGATGTACAAGGGCGAGAAACAGAGTGTCATTCAAGGCACGTTCAACAAACTCTACGACCTGGTTCAAGGTGCGCATGAAGCGAGCCTGTTTGAGCAGGCGGACAACACGCCCCGTACGCTCGCACAGGCTATTTACGAAACATTAAACATTAGATACGATGTACAACGGAGAATCGATGTTTTGGCTGGTGATACTGCAACAAGCCAACGAGGGCAGCAAGGAAGCACAGGAAATGCTGCGACAGGAGAACGAGTTGAGAACGGAAAGCGGACGGCCGACGGTGGAGGAGGAATTGAAAGCGATAGCCGACAAGGAAAAACGTCTGAAACATATTCGGTATCCCAAGAGAAAGAGATAGATCTTCTCGACCCAAGAACGATGTCAGAGGAGGAGAAGCAGCGTAGAGGAGATATGTTACGCAATGCTCCTGCCATTGATGTTAAAAAAGAGGTCATTACATCAACACCAGAACTTTCAGCACGCCAATCGGCGGAAAAATGGTGGGACGAGAATGTCGGAAAGATTGTTTCGTATGACACTGAGATTGGTGAGGTTGAAATCAACAAAAATTCGATAAAAAACTCTTTGGCACATCGATATGGCCAAAAGAAACTTGACGCAATCACATCGTTGGTTGATGGCTTTGAAAATGCGGTCTATTTGGGGACAATGCCAGATTTCACTCGTCAGGAAGGCGTTGTCAATCATTATTTTGCTTACCCTATAATGTACGATGGAGAATTGAACTATGTATTTTGCAGGGCTATGCAAGATTCCAACAAAAACACTCTCTATGTTCACGAGGTTTTTGTTGAGAAAAAAACGAAGAAGGGCGATACCCTTCAAACCGCAGCGTTTCAGCCTCACGGAGGTATCGCCCTTTATAAAGACATTCTTACGAATGTATTAGAAGCTTCTGCTGACAAAGGTAGCAAAAACAATCAATCCGACAACGAGTCTGGCGAAAAAAATGTTCAGTCCGTTCGGGAGCGGGTGGAAACGGATGATGCAGCCGGGCAGGTCGGAGGCGTTCGTGAGCAGAAGGCTGGCGGCGCGGAGGCTTCTTCTGCCAGTGCGAAGGAGCGTTCTTTGCTGGACGGGCTTGTTTCCGTGATGCGGAAGGCTGGCATCGACGTGGTGACGGATGCTGCGGAGGGGCAGCGTGTGCTGGACGAGGAGAACGCGCGGACGCGGAAGAGCAAGGCAAAAAAAAGAGCACTTGAGACCGTCTCCTCCTCTCGTGATGAAAGGTATCAACAAACCGTCGTCTCAAGTGCTGATGGCGCAAATACGGAAGCCGCGACAATAGCAGGCGCCAAATCCACTAATAATGCCACTGTCACTCCCGGTCATAAAGACGCTACAAATGTAGTGAATAATCTTGAATCAGTAGCCATTTATTACAGAAAATCATCAAATAAGACGAGAGGCTTTATAACAGATTTGTCAATAGCACTTGGATTGAGGCAAAATGGTGCGAGCAAATACGGATCATTCGTATTACCTAATGGTCATACGCTTACTATACGGGTCAGCAATCATAATTCAAAAGTGTCAAACTTTGACTCAAATGATGAGTTGAACGGTATAAGTATAGTTATCTCAACTCATAGAAACAAAGGTATTGAAAATGACGGTAAAGCCCATGTTGTTGAGTATTTCTATTCCAAGAAAGATTTGGAACGCTCATCTGGTAAACCATTGGCAGACATTGCTCTATCTGTCAAGGAAGCATTGTCTACAGGAGAGTTCAAGGACACAACCGGCCTGGCCGAGCGTCAGGAGGTGAACGTGGACGGTGACAACATGGAGAATCCCGTCGACGGGATGCGTTTCTTCCGCACGAAGGACGGAGAGGCCTACGGATTCACGGTAAACGGGAAGATTTACCTTGACCCGCGGATTGCGACTGCTGAGACGGCCGTGCACGAGTATGCGCACCTGTGGGGCGACATGCTCCGCAGGGTGAACCCGAAGGAGTGGCGGAACGTGGTGCGGCTGATGAAGGGCACGCCTGTGTGGGACGAGGTGCGGCGCACGTACCCGGAACTGAGGACGGAGGACGAGATTGCGGACGAGGTGCTGGCCCAGTACAGCGGCCGCCGTGGCGCGGAGCGTCTGCGTGCGGAGCGGGAGGCTGCGATGGGCGAGGCCGATGGTGTGATGGGCAAGGCCGCGATGGCTGATGCGTTCGAGCGTGTGCGGAAGGCGTTGCGCGAGTTCTGGCGGAAGGTGTGCGACCTCTTGAACGTGCGGTTCACGAGCGCGGAGGATGTGGCTGACCGTGTGCTGGCTGACTTGCTGAACGGGGTGAACCCGGTGGATGGCCGCGATGGCGGGATGCGCAATCGGATGCGGATGCAGGAGGATGAGGAGATAAAGGATATTGTGGCGAAGGCGAAGGCCGACGGCACGTATATGAAGGCTCCCAACGGGCAACCTTCCCGGTTGTCTCCTCGACAGTGGGCTCAGGTTCGGACCATGGCTTTCAAGAAATGGTTCGGGGACTGGGAGAAGGCTGCACGCGTGTGGAAACTACTCCGCAGCGAACCTGTGGTAAAGAAAGGTGATGAATATGCTGGACGCTATGAACTTAACAGCAGGTCGGCAGAAGAATATGTGATTCGTTCATTGCGTGGGGCTTACACGAACAGGGACACGGGTAATGTGATCAATGTGACGCGCGCTTCCAGAAAGGTTGTTCACCACGATGCGGAGAACGATGTTCACCTCATGTCTATTGCTTATATTCCCGACATGATCGAGAACGCTGTGTTCATCGAAGAACGCCCGAACGAAAAGGGTTCTAAGTTTGACTTTTACAGATATTATGTGGTTGGCCTGAAGATTGGCGGTGTGGACTATACTGCGAAATTGGTGGTTGGCCAGAAGAATGGCGAGAGCTTCTATGACCATAGTCTGACACAAATGGAAAAAAGCAGCCTCATTGACCTTACTGACGGCGTAAAAGCGGACGTTTCAGGAAATGAGACTGCTGTTTCTGCCGGCAAAGATAAGCGTTTGGTTTCGATTCTACAAACCGATGCTTCTAAAGTTGTGGACGAGAACGGCGAGCCGTTGGTTGTTTACCATGGGACGCAGGAGGAGTTCTCCGTGTTTGAGAATTATGTGGCTGCGAACATGTACGGTGAAACGTTCAGCGACGGGTATATGTTTTCGGACGAATCTTCTGCCTCGAACTATGGCGAGCCGATGGCGTTGTTCTTGAACATCAGGAACCTGGATGATTACAGGGACAAGGGGAAACTCCTCGACGTTGTTGAGAGGTATTTCGATGATTTCAACAACCAGACGGATGAATTTTATTTCGAGAGTGTCGAGGATGCTGTTTCGGCGTTTTCGGAGATTATTGCTGAGGACGGCAGGCTGTATCACGATGAGGGAAGCATCGAACTGAATCAGGCGGAGGCGATGTGGCATGTTCTCCAAAACAAGTTGAAGACGCTTGCCGAGGAGTCCGGCTTTGACGGCTTTGTCATCAACGACAGCACCAGGGGCGACGAGCATGTGTCGTATTGCGCATTTTCCCCGACTCAGATAAAGAGTGCGACGGATAATGTGGGTACGTTCGATGGTACGAACCCGGACATACGGTATCAGTTCGTGGGCGAGAAGGGTGCTGCTGCGGCCGACAAGGCGGAGGATGGTTCCGGCGTTTACCGAAGCAAGGATGGAGGAAG
>JBJEHD010000001.1:0-28166 GCA_051875715.1 Bacteroidaceae bacterium | reverse complement strand
AAGGTAACACTATACTCCGACATCTTCCCCGCCAACCGGGAAAATCCGCTGACCCCCTTTCTTCGGGTGAGCCCCATTCATACACCTACACCTTGCGCACAGACACAAAAAAAAGAGAGTCACATACGCAACTCTCTCTTCTCGGTGATCCGCTTGGGGCTCGAACCCAAGACCCCAACATTAAAAGTGTTGTGCTCTACCAGCTGAGCTAGCGAATCATTTCACCGTGGTTTTGTTTAACGGCTGCAAAGGTACGGCTTTCCCTGAAACCTGCAAACTTTTGCTCAATTTTTTTTCTGATTATTTTCCTCATCCTCTTCCAAGGATTGATTGTCAGCAGGTTGCGCCGAGGTTTCTTCACCAGTCAACACGTAACGACGGTAGTAGGACGACACCAAGGTGGTCAGCGGAAGCGCAATAATCATCCCTATCACACCCATCAACGAGCCCCATACCGACAACGAAAGAAGGATGACGGCCGGATTGAGACCGGTGATTTTGCCCATCACACGGGGAACGATGAAGAAATCCTGAATGGCCTGCACCACGGCAAAGACGGCCAAGGCAGCCAGCAGGATGAGCCAGAAATTCTGACCCGTGTCCGCCGCCTTGAGCAACGCCAGCAGCACCGTGGGGACGAAACCTGCTATCTGCAGATAAGGCACCAGGTTGAGCAAGCCGATGAACAGTCCCAAACCAATGGCCAACGGAAAATCGATTATCAGGAAACCGATGCTGAACAACACGCCTACGCAAAAGGCCACAAAGGCCTGACCGCGGAAATAACGGTTCATGCCCTCTTGAATATCGAAGACAAGGCCGGAGACAGGGCCGCGGTATTTGGCGGGAAGCCAGCGCAACCAGCCGTCGGAGATGGACTCATAGTCAAGCAGAATGAAGACAACGTACAACAAGACAACAAACGAGGCCAACACACTGAACAACACGTTGACCGACTGGGCCAACACCTGCCACAGGCGAGGCAAGGCTTCCCTCAGAACCTCCATCACCCGTTCTTCGGTCAGCACCGTGCCAATCCAATGGAGGTCGATGTTCTCGCGGACAAACGCCGCCAAATCCGCCGGGAGGGCCGAAGCCTGCCGATGTTCGACGAAATAGATGACGGCCAGTTCCTTCAAGCGAACGAACTCACTGACCAGAGGAGGAACGAACAACCAAAACGCACCGACACCCACTACCGACACCGTCAGCAGAGCGGCCGCAATGGACAAGGCACGGTTGCGCAATCGCAGTTTGTACTGAAAGAACTTGACCAACGGATAGAGGAAATAGGCAATGAGCCAGGCCAAGAAGAAAGGCAGCAATACGCCGCTCAGCCGGTCGACCAAACAAAGCAGGGCAATCAAGATGGCCGCCCCGAAAAGGGTGCGGATGAATCCGTCGAAAGTGATTTTCTTGTCAAACATACGGCAGCCCCCCGTCATTCGTTATCCATACCCATGGCCCGGCGGTAGCAGGCACGGCACAACGGTTCGTACTCATCTTTCTCGCCCAACAACACGCGCCCCTCGCCCGCAACGATACGGTGAGACACATAAGCCAACTGCCCGCAACGCACGCAGATGGCATGCACCTTGGTGACCTCATCGGCAATGGCGCACAAAGCAGGCATCGGACCAAACGGAACGCCCTTGTAGTCCATGTCGAGTCCAGCCACGATGACCCGTACACCTTGGTGGGCCAACCGGTTGCATACGTCCACCAAACCCTCGTCGAAGAACTGGGCTTCGTCAATGCCAACCACGTCGATGCCGGAACCGAGCAAGAGAAGGCTGGCAGACGAATCGATAGGTGTGGAAGCGATGGAGGTGCTGTCGTGCGAAACAACATTCGCTGCCGAGTAGCGCACGTCTATCGAAGGCTTGAATATCTCTACACGTTGGCGGGCAAACTGCGCCCGGCGAAGCCGACGGATGAGTTCCTCGGTCTTGCCGGAAAACATCGAACCGCAAACCACTTCGATACGTCCGCGGCAGCGTGTTTCCTGAATGTGGTCTTCTGAATATACTACCATGTTTGTTCGTTTTTCTTTCTAAGTTATCAATGCCATACGGCTGAATGCCCGCAAAAATACGAATCCTCAGCGAATATCGCGTGCCACACCCGTGGCTTTTTTTCCGTAAATTTCCACTGATAATCTGCAAGAACTGTTAAAAAAAAGGCGGTCCAGGCACGAAAACGGCATTAATTGCTACTTTTGCCGCCAACAGGGCAACCACAAAGACAACCCTTTAATCTGTAGACCTAAAATGGGAAAATTGTACATCGTACCCACCCCCGTCGGCAATCTGGAGGATATGACTCTCCGGGCCATACGGACGCTTAAGGAGGCCGACCTCATCTTGGCCGAAGACACACGCACGTCCGGCATCCTGCTGAAACACTTCGACATCAAAAACGCCATGCAGTCGCACCACAAATTCAACGAACACCAGACGGCAACCGCCCTGGCCGAACGCATCCAAGCGGGCGAAACAGTTGCGTTGATCTCGGATGCGGGCACTCCAGGCATCTCCGACCCGGGTTTCCTGCTGGTACGCGAATGCGTACGCTGCGGCATCGAGGTGCAATGCCTGCCGGGCGCCACCGCCTTTGTCCCGGCCCTGGTGGCATCGGGGCTGCCGTGTGACCGTTTCTGCTTCGAAGGATTCCTACCGCCGAAAAAGGGCAGAGCCACCCGCCTGAAAGCACTGCAAGACGAGGACCGCACGATGATATTCTATGAATCGCCCTATCGGCTGCTGCGTACGCTCCACTCGTTGGCCGAGACATTCGGCACCAATCGCCAGGCCTCTGTGGCCCGGGAAATATCGAAAGTGCACGAAGAGTCGGTACGGGGCACGCTGGGCGAACTGATTGAGCACTTCAGCAACACAGAGCCGAGAGGCGAAATAGTGGTCATCGTAGCCGGAAAGAAGGAAAAGCCAGAAAAGAAGGGACCGAAAGCGGATGAAGAGTCCGATGAAGCATAGGCCGAAAACAAGAATCAAACAAAACAAAGAAAGGAAAAAAGGTATGAAAAAGGTAGCAAGTTTCATGATTGTGGCAGTCGCCATACTGGTGGTCTCCTGTCAAACAAACGGACAGAGCCGCGAAGACCTCCGAAAGGAAAACGAATCGCTGAGCCAGGCTTTGGCCCAACGGAATGCCGAACTGGACGAAATCATGGGGACATTCAATGAAATCCAAGAAGGATTCCGTCTTATCAACGAAGCGGAGAACCGCGTAGATTTGCAACGAAACACCGACGAGAACTCGGCCGCGGTGCGCCAGAAAATAGCCGAAGATGTCCGCTTCATCAGCCAGACCATGAAGGAAAACCGCGAACGACTGGCCCAACTGGAAAAACAACTGAAAAGCAGCAAGACGCAATCGGCTCAACTGAAAAAGGCCATCGAAACACTCCAGCAGGAATTGGCCAACAAAACGCGCCGCATCGAAGAATTGCAGAACGAACTGGAAGCGAAAAACGTACGCATACGCGAATTGGACGAGGCCGTGGCCAACCTGAACTCCAGCGTAGCATCACTCACCGCCGACAACGAGAGCAAGACGCTGACCGTAGCCGAACAGGAGAAAGCCATCAACACGGCTTGGATTGTGTTCGGTACCAAAAGCGAACTGAAGAACCAAAAGATTCTGAAGAACGGAGATGTCCTGAAAGACGCCGACTTCAACAAGGAATACTTCACCGAAGTTGACATCCGGCGCATGAAGGAACTGAAACTCTACTCGAAAAGTGCCAAACTGCTAACCACACACCCCACCGGCTCGTACGAACTGAACGAAGACGAGAAAGGACAAAAGACACTGGTCATCAAAAATGCCAAAGACTTCTGGAGCGTATCGCGCTACCTGGTCATCCAGGTAAGATAACCCAAGCGAACAGATAGACACCATCAGGAGGGGGTTGTGCCTCAACACGCGCAGACACAACTCCCTCCTGATTATATAAAAATACACCATGCCCACCTACAAGAACCTATTCATCGACCTTGACGACACATTGTGGGACTGCTCGCAGAACGCCGAAGACACTTTCCGCGAAGTCTTCCAGTTGTTCAGCCTCGAGCGATTTTTCTGTTCGTTCGAACAGTTCTATACCATCTACCACACACGCAATGTGGAACTCTGGGCCGACTACGGAAAAGGACTTATCAGCAAAGACGAACTCAACGAGCAACGGTTCGCCCACCCCTTCCGAATGGTCGACGCGTTCGATCCCGACCTCGTACGCGACTTCCGCGAGGCATTTTTCGCACGCATTCCCTATAAGAGCAAAGTGAAACCGCATACACACGAGGCCCTGGAATACCTGTCTGCACGCTACCGGTTGCACATCTTGTCCAACGGATTCCGCGAACTGCAAGAGCAAAAAATGAAGTCAGCCGGCATCTTCGACTATTTCGACCGCATCATACTTTCGGATGACATCGGCGTACACAAGCCTTCGCCCCGGCTCTTCGACTATGCCATCCGTCAGACTGGTGCCACCCGGGAAGAATCGCTCATGATAGGCGACAACTGGGAGGTAGACATCGAAGGGGCAAAAGCCTCCGGCATCGACCAATTGTTCTACAATCCCGGACAACGGGCCGGACTGCCCTTCCGCCCCACCCTCGAAATAACAGACTGGACCCAGGTAGCCTCTGTGCTGTGAGCCGTCCGCCAGCAAGTCAGAGAAAAAAGGACACGACGACGAACGGTCATTTCAGTCCCGGTTTGATGGCATTTCTCCCGGATAACACTATCTTTGCAAACCAAAAAAGAAGAAGGACAGGAGACGTATGATTGTTTGCATCGCTGAAAAACCCAGTGTGGCCAAAGAGATAGCCGAGGTGCTCGGAGCACGTTCGAAAAAGGACGGGTATATCGAAGGAAACGGATATCAGGTGACGTGGACCTTCGGACACCTCTGTACCCTGAAAGAACCACACGAATACACACCCGCTTGGAAAGCATGGAGTTTGGGAAGCCTGCCCATGATACCGCCCCGATTCGGCATCAAACTGATTGACGACGCCGGCATAGCCAAGCAATTCCGCATCGTGGAGCACCTGATGCAGCAGGCCGACGAAATCATCAACTGCGGCGATGCCGGACAGGAAGGAGAACTCATCCAACGATGGGTGATGCAAAAGGCCGGAGCACACTGCCCGGTAAAAAGACTTTGGACATCGTCGCTGACCGAAGAGGCCATCCGCGACGGATTTGCTCACCTGAAGGACCAATCGGAATACCAGCCACTCTACGAAGCCGGCCTGTCACGCGCCATCGGCGACTGGCTGCTGGGTATGAACGCCACCCGGCTCTACACGCTGAAATACGGGCAGAATCGGCAAGTGCTCTCGGTCGGACGCGTCCAGACACCCACGCTGGCCTTAATCGTCAACCGTCAGCATGAAATCGAGAACTTCAAGCCGGAACCCTATTGGGAACTAAAGACCGTCTACCGCGACACAACCTTCGCAGCCGCCAAGGGACGGTTCGCCACCGAAGAAGAAGGCCGCACCCTGCTCAATCAGGTGAACGATGCTCCCTTCACCGTAACCGACGTGACACGCAAACGGGGCACCGAACTGCCTCCCCGCCTCTTCGACCTGACTGCGCTGCAAGTGGAGTGCAACAAGAAGTTCGCCTACTCGGCCGATGAAACCCTGCGTATCATCCAGTCTCTCTATGAAAAGAAAATCACCACTTATCCCCGCGTAGACACGGCCTTCTTAAGCGATGACATCTACCCCAAATGTCCCACGATTCTGCAAGGCCTGAAGGATTACGCCACCCTGACAGCCCCCCTGCTTGGAACGAAACTGCCCAAAAGCAAAAAAGTGTTCGACAACAGTAAGGTGACCGATCACCACGCCATCATCCCGACGGGCGTGCATCCCCAAAACCTAACCGACACGGAGCGCCGCGTGTTCGACCTGATAGCCAGACGCTTCATCGCTGCGTTCTACCCCAACTGCATCTACGCGCAAACCACCGTGACGGGCGAAGCAGGCCAACAGCCTTTCAAGACCACCGGCAAACAAATTCTTGAACCGGGATGGCGCACCGTATTCGCCAAAGAACAACTGGACGAAAAGGAAGGCGACGAAGAACGTGCATTGCCTACCTTCAGCGTGGGCGAAAGCGGGCCACACAAGCCCGAGTTGGCTGAAAAATGGACGCAACCGCCCAAGCCCTACACCGAAGCTACCCTACTGCGCGCCATGGAGACGGCCGGCAAACAGGTAGAAAACGACGAACTGCGAGATGCCCTCAAGGAAAACGGCATCGGACGGCCGTCAACCCGAGCAGCCATCATCGAGACATTGTTCAAAAGACACTACATCCGCAAAGTACGGAAAGACCTCTTCGCCACACCGACAGGCGTGGAACTCATCGGCCTCATTCAGGAAGAACTGCTCAAGTCGGCCGAATTGACCGGCATTTGGGAAAAGAAACTGCGTGAAATTGAAAAACAGAAATACGAAGCACGCCTCTTTCTGGAGGAATTAAAGACCATGGTGAGCCAAATCGTGACAAGTGTACTGAGTGACAATAGCAACCGGCGCGTCAGCCTGACAGCAGCCGACACGCCTGCCCCCAAAGCGACCCCAAAACGGGAGAAGAAGACGAAAGAAAAGGCCCAAACGGTCCCGAAACGATCGAAGCCTGCACCCGCACAGGCGACGGAAACAAAACCGATTGACGAACTCGCGGGGAAGACCTGCCCCCTCTGCGGAGAAGGCGTCGTGATGAAAGGACGCACTGCCTACGGATGTTCGCGCTGGCGCGAAGGATGCACATTCCGCGCGCCATTGCTCCCCAATACACAATAATCCAACTCCTTCTGCGTTATATAAACCGACTGCATGAAACGTATCCACGCACATATTGTATTTCTGGTCGCCGGCCTCTTCATGGTTGCCTGCGGAGCCGGGAAAAGCCTGCGAAAGGCCGAGCAGAGTTATGTCTTGGGCGAATATTTCGATGCAGCCAAATATTACAAGAAAGCGTACGGGAAGATTCCGCCCAAGCAACGGACACAACGAGCAGAGATAGCGTATAAGATGGGCGACTGCTACGAACGCATCAACTACACCGGACGTGCACGCGGAGCCTATCTGAACGCCGTCCGCTACCACTACCCCGACAGTATCGTGTTGTTGCGTCTTGCCCGGATGCACCACAAGAATTCCGACTATAAGAACGCCTCTAAGTGCTACGAGCAATACCTAACCTTCCGACCCGGAGATCGTCTGGCCGAAAACGGACTGGAAGGATGCCGGCTCGCACCCGTATGGAAAAAGAAGCCCACCCGGCACATCGTAAAACGATTCACACTCTTCAACTCACGCCGGACGGAATACGCCCCCATGTATGCAGCCGACGACTACGACCAAATCTACTTCACCTCCACCCGAGAAGCCGCCAAAGGCAACGACTTGAACGGCATCACCGGCATGAAGAGCGCCGACATCTTTCTGGCTAAGAAGAATGAGAAGAAACAATGGGAAACGCCCGAGACGCTGGAGTCGGAAGTCAACAGCGAATGGGAAGACGGAGCCTGCTGCTTCAGTCCCGACGGCAAGACGATGTACTTCACCCGCTGCCGAACCGACGAGACCGCACCTGTTTATGCCGAAATCTTTGTCAGCCAGCGCACCGGCGCCAACTGGGCCACCCCACAGAAGTGTGAAATCATCAAGGACAGCCTCTCATCCGTGGCCCATCCGGCCGTCAGCCCCGACGGAGCCTGGCTTTACTTTGTGTCCGACATGCCCGGTGGCGAAGGCGGGCTGGACATCTGGCGTGCCCCGATTTCGGCCACAGGCATCGGTGCAGTCGAGAACCTCGGCCCCGATGTCAACACACCCGGCGATGAGATGTTCCCCACCTTTCGGCCCAACGGCACACTCTATTTCTCCAGTAACGGACATCCCGGCATGGGAGGGCTCGACCTCTTCCGTGCTACCGAGACAAATGATGAACGATGGAAAGTGCTTAACCTAAAATCACCCATGAACTCAGCAGCCGACGATTTCGGCATGACCTTCGAGGGCGAACACTACCGGGGATTTTTCGCCTCGAACAGAGGAGACGCCCGTGGATGGGACCACCTGTTCTCCTTCGAAGTGCCCGAGACGAAATATACCATCACCGGATGGGTCTACGACAAAGAGGCATACGAACTACCTGACGCCACGGTCAACCTCGTCGGCCAAGATGGGACAAACGAGAAAATCAATGTAAAGAAGGATGGTTCGTTTACCTATCAAGCCCGACGCGGCACAGGCTACGTCATGATGGCCAGTTGCCGCGGCTACCTCAACTACAAACAGGAACTGACCACCGACACGACTGAGGTGGACCAGGAATACACGCTGCAATTTCCACTCTCGTCCGTCACACGGCCGGTGCTAATTGAGAACATCTTCTACGAATTCGACAAGGCCACCCTCACATCCGAATCTACGGCTGCCCTTGACGAACTCATCAACCTGCTGACCGACAATCCAAACGTGACCATCGAACTGGCCGCACACTGCGACTACAAAGGTAACGATGCCTACAACCTGAAACTGTCGCAACGTCGGGCTGAAGCCGTCGTCAAGTACCTCGTCGACGGAGGTGTAGCCCCCGAACGACTCACGGCGAAAGGATACGGAGAAAGCCGTCCCAAACTGATACGCAAGCGTCTGGCAGAGAAACTAGGTTTCGTGAAAGAAGGAGACGTGTTGACCGAAGAGTTCATCCACGCCCTCACACCCGAACAGCAAGAGACGTGCAACGCAATCAACCGACGCACGGAATTCACCGTGCTCCGCACCACCTACAACCTCTATCAATAGAGGATTTCGGACTTCTTTTCCTTTTCGAAACGCCCCTTGGAAGACATCGACAAAACCACAAGTTTATGTCGAAACCGAACAACAGCTGTCCGCGATATGGCTATCGCAATACGGACGACAACGCATCGGGAGCATAAGAAGAACGAATACGCCACTCGTTCGGATAAAGGTTGTTGGCCCGTGTCCCCAGATTTTTCACAAATCCCAGTGGCACCCGATGATAAGTAAGCAAGACATAACCTCGAGGGGTTCCAGTGGGCAACGTCAATGCCTCGCGTCGTAAAAAAGCCCAAGCCATGGATTGCTCTACCTCGTAGCAGACAAACGCATCGGTACGGCAAGCAGTGCTCATGGCCAAGCCGTGGGCAGGCATCCAGTCCTTTCCCTTCAAAACCGCCACCTCGATACCAGCATGCAACACATGAAGATTTGCCTGCAGATAAGCAATCATACCTGCCCAGGATGTCGGCAAGGCAGTTGCTTCAGTCTCGGTCTGTTGCCACACACAATCATCGGGAAACGCCACCCATTGCTTTACTTCGACCGGAATTTCCTGCCGACGAGGTGTCCGTTTGCTTTTCTTAGGGATGTACGTGCGTGCCGGTTCGTCACCCGGTTTACGCACAGCACAAAGGAAGAATCCCTCACCTACCGTACGATGGGGCAGAAAGCGGTAGACAGGCAATCCACGCCCCGTCAAGTCAGTCGTCACACCCCATTCGTCAGGTACCTCGACGGGGAGCGGATCAGCCTGGAAGGTATCCACAAGCCACAGTACATTGTCCTCGTCTTCTTCACGATTGAACGTGCACGTGCTATAGACCAAGATGCCGCCGGGACGTAGGCATGGCCAGATGTCTGCCAAAATACGCCGCTGACGTTCTTGGCAAAGTTGTATATTGGACCGGCTCCACTCAGGCATGGCTCCCTCGTCCTTGCGGAACATACCCTCGCCGGAGCAGGGGGCATCCACCACCAGCAAGTCAAACGCCTCCTCGAGCGGTTCAGTAAAATCTGCCGGATCGTTGTGGGTCACCACGGTACCGGCATAGCCCCATTTTACGAGATTCTCCACCAATACCTGCACACGTGGACGGATTACCTCGTTGGCCACCAGAAGACTATCCTTGTCCAGCAGCGAACGCAGATGGGTGGACTTTCCACCAGGTGCCGCACACAGGTCGAGGGCCAACACCGGGCCGGATACATAACGACGAATCACCTGCTCCAGGAACATCGATGAAGCTTCCTGAACGTAATAGCATCCAGCATGGAACAAAGGGTCGAACGTGAAAGCCGGTCGTTCACCTAGATAATATCCCTCAGCACACCAAGGCACAGCCGAAGCACACACACCTTCGGACCATCCAAGCCCGACTGCAGTCCGTTTAACTGGATTCAGGCGTACACTCACCGGTGTTTCAGCGGACAGAGCGGACAGAAAACGGTCATATTCAGGTGCATCCAGCAATTCGGCCATCTGGGTGCAAAAATCGGAGGGAAAGTTCAGATTCATCGAGATTCTTTAGAGTGTTATATGATGTCCAATGTTTCGCGGATTTTAGCATAAAAGCGTCGAGAAGCCTTTACCTCCACTTTGTCGTGAGGCGGACAGAAGGTACAACGCAACGTCCCGTTCTCTATACCCTGTAAATAATCGGCATTGACGATGATGTCCTGACTCACCTGCAAAAACGAATCGCTAATGAAGAGTATTTCCTGTGCCTTGATAGACGGCCGCAATTTATGCAAACTTCCCTCTGTGAGGAGCAGTTGCCAACTACGCGCTTCATTGTTATATTGAAAGTACAGAATTTCTTCCTTACGAAGCAACAGAAGGCCGGTCACCGTCTGCATGGCAAACTTGCGGTCGTTAGCCAACAAGCGACGCATCGATTGTTCGAAGTTGGCCGTTCCCATCTGCTTCTCACGGCGCACCCGTTCGATAATGGCCGTCAGTTCCTCAGGCTGATAAGGTTTGAGCAGGTAGTCGAAAGCCGAAGCACGTAAGGCATCAATAAGATATTTGTCGTATGCGCTGTAAAAAACCACAGAGAAATTGGCGTGCATCATCGGACGTACCTCTTGTAGCAGTTCCATGCCCGTCTGTTTGGGCATCTCCACGTCCAAAAAGAGCAAGTCGGGTTGTTGCTTCACCAGCACCTTGCGTGCCTTCTCAGCCGAAGTGGCAGTCTCCACCACCTCGATGTCGGGAAACTGTTCCAAATCGGATGACAACGCATCGATGCTGGCCTGCATATCGTCGACGATGACAACTGTAATCTGTTCCATCATAATTTATAATTGAAATGTAGAGGTATCTGTGCTGTAAACCGGACTCCGTGATCCTTTTCGTCTGCCTCGCCCAGATTGACGAGGTCAAGTTTTATTTTCTGTACGTTCTTTTTATTCAAGAATTCTGCCGTGCGGAATAAGATGCGCAAGCCCGAACCCGTTCCCTGCATGTGTTCGTCGAAACGCTCTGGTCGCAAACCAATGCCGTTGTCCTCCACCACAACACACAGGAATCCCCCCTCTTGCTTCACCTCGATAAACAGACGGGCCGTTTCCTCGTCAGGCCATTCGTCGGAAGGAAAGGCATACTTCAGAGCGTTTTCCACCGGTATCTGAATCAGCATGGAAGGCAGAATCAGTTCCGAGTCAGTCTGTGGGTCGATACGCCATTCCACCTCAGGAAAGCGCCCGGCCAGGCTCTTCCGCAGTTCCACATAGTTGCGCACCATGTCCAATTCTTCCTCCAAGCGCACCGTCAACTGGTCAGAGTAAAGCAAATTGCCGCGGATGGACTGAACTAGCAGACGCAAGGGTTTCGATAGGTCGTCGTAACGTCGGAGAGCAGGTACCACGGCGTTTAGGGCATTTAAGATGAAATGGGGAGAAAGGCGGTTGCGCACGTTCTCCATACGCAGTCGGGTAATGGTGGCCATCTGCGAGGCATACTCCCGTTCACGCCGACGACGGGTAAAGACGACGAGCAGAACGGTCAACAACAAAAAAGCCGTCAGTGTCAATCCCAATACCACATTGATGTTGCGCAGGCGCAACATCTTGGCCTCATGCTGCGCCAACTGCACATCACGGCGCAGCAACATAGTATCTTGTTGGTAACGATAATCGATTTCCGCAATACTGTTCAGCAGTTTAAGGGTGCGCAACGAGTCGTCGTACCGTTGTGCATAACGTCGGCAGCGGTATGCCTCGGCATATTTACCTTGCTTGGCGTAGAGTTCCTCCAAGCGTTTGGTATTCAAATAACGGTAGTACGGGCTAACCACGGATGGGTCGAAAGGGATGGAAAGAAGACGTTGCGCCTCATCCAGACGGTTCTGTTGCAATGCAAGCGAAGCCTGCAACCCGTTGAAGTAGTATTTCACAGAAGGGTCGGCCGAATGGCGGAAAAGTTCGTCGGCACGATCCAGATAGCAGCGGGCCGAATCAGTCTGCCCCATCAACAGGTACACTTCTCCCAAATTACATTCCGCTATCGACCGATAGATGGGCTTGGCGAACTGTTTGCCCAACGCCAGCGCACGATAAAACCATGGCAACGCCTCTGGATAGTCCTTCACGGCATAATAATAATTGCCTCGCGTATTGGCAAAGAAGAACTGCTCGTACGGAGCAAGTCGCGGATACTCCCGCTCAGCCAGGACATAGTACGAATCGGCCAAGCTATAATTGCCAATATCCGTGTACAGATGGCCCAGACCGCAATAGATAGCATGATTCACCTGCTCACCCATATGCAACGAATCGGAAAGGCTTAAAGCCCGTCGGTACCACTGCGCAGACTCTACGTAGCGGCCGCACTGGTAATGATTGTCGGCCAAATTGATGCACACATCGGGCAACTTCTGTCGGTGAGACGAAGTCATCAAGGCTTGATACGCCTTCTCCAAGTAGAACACGGCCGAATCACGCTGGCCAGCCTCTTGCAACATGACGGCAATATAGTTGTTCGAATACGCCTGCAAATCGGCCATACGAGGCGAAGGTTGCGATACATTCGCATGATACCGCCAAGCGGACTCAGTAAGCATACGGGCCGAATCGAGTTGGTCGGCATGGTAATAGCACAGACCACACACAGCGGACAACTTGTAGAAGTTGATGCTGTCCTTCACCTGCGAGCGAAAGGCCAGCAAGTGGTCTTTTGCCTTGACCGGACACGACGAAATGGAATCGAGCCAACAAGCGACCAACGAATCGACCTGCCGGATCTCCACATCAATGGCCGACGGCCGTTCAACCGGCCGACACCCGAAGATAAAACCCACCAGCCAGACCGTCACGGCAACGGCGTATCCTATGTGCATCTTGCTCCGTCTCATTTCTCCAATTCCTGCAGACTGGCCAGTTTCTTGTTTTCCAGAAATTCGTAGATGCCACACAAGTGCTCACGCACGCGCTGATGTCCGAACTCATAGACCTTCGTCACCAGTCCGTCAAGGAAATCGCGATCATGCGACACCACAATCAATGTCCCGTCAAAATCCATCAACGCCTGCTTCAGAATGTCCTTTGTCTTCAAATCCAGATGGTTGGTAGGCTCATCCAAGATAAGTAGGTTGACCGGTTCAAGTAGCAGCTTCAGCATGGCCAGCCGTGTGCGTTCGCCACCCGATAGCACTTTCACTTTCTTGGTACTTTCCTCGCCGCCAAACATAAATGCGCCCAGCAAATCACGGATTTTCGTCCGAATGTCTCCCTTGGCGGCATCGTCGATAGTCTGATAGACCGTCAAGTTCTCGTCGAGCATCGAAGCCTGATTTTGTGCGAAATAGCCTATCTGCACATTGTGACCCAACGTCAGCGTTCCATCGAAAGGAATCTCGCCCATAATACATTTCACCAATGTAGACTTTCCCTCGCCGTTTTTGCCTACAAACGCCACTTTGTCGCCCCGTTCAATGGTAAGCGACGCTCCACTGAATACGGTATGATGGCCATAGGTTTTCCCTACCCCATCCATCACCACCGGATAACTTCCGCTACGTGGCGCAGGAGGGAACTTCAATCGCAGTGCCGAAGTATCCTCCTCGTCCACCTCGACCAATTCCAGTTTCTCCAGCATCTTCACACGGCTCTGCACTTGCAGTGTTTTGCTATAAGTACCTTTGAACCGTTCGATGAATTCCTTGGTTTCAGCAATCATCTTCTGCTGGTCGTCATACTGTTTTTGCTGCTGTTCGCGCCTTTCCTTACGCAACTGCAAATATTGCGAGTAGTTCACCTTGTAGTCATAGATGCGCCCCATCGTCACCTCGATGGTTCGCGTAGTGATGCTGTCCACAAACTTTCGGTCGTGACTAATGACTATGACCGCCTTGGCCGAATTGACCAAGAACTCCTCCAACCACTGAATGGACTCAATGTCAAGGTGGTTGGTCGGCTCGTCGAGCAACAACACATCCGGATTCTTCAGCAACAGTTTGGCTAGTTCGATGCGCATCCGCCACCCTCCACTGAAGTCACTGGTGGGACGATTGAAGTCCGATCGTTCGAAGCCCAATCCCAGCAAGGTCTTCTCCACATCCTCTTCGAAGTGGGTGGCATCAATTGAATAATATTTCTCGCTCATCGTGGCCACGCGTTCAATCAGCGCCATGTAACTGTCGCTTTCGTAGTCGGTCCGGACGGCCAACTCGTCGTTCATCCGACCTATCTCGGCCTCCATCTCATGCAGATGGGCGAAGGCCTGAGCCGTCTCTTCAAACACAGTCCGACCGTCCTCCGTCATCAAGTGCTGAGGCAGATAGGCCACAACACAATCACGTGGAGCAACGACCTTGCCACGGGTAGGCTGCCGTACGCCCGCAATGATTTTCAACAAGGTCGATTTCCCGGCACCGTTCTTGCCCATCAAAGCAATGCGGTCCTTCTCGTTTACCACAAAAGACACATCACTGAAGAGCGTGGTTCCTCCAAACTCTACAGCCAATCCATCTATCGACACCATAAGGAGTTTGTTCCTTTTTTATCGGTTAGCGTACATCCGTTCATAATATTTCTGGTAATCGCCGCTGGTCACCTCTTCCACCCAATCCTGATGAGTCAGATACCACTCGATGGTCTTTACGATGCCATCGGCAAACTTGGTTTCCGGTGTCCAGCCCAGTTCACGCGTAATCTTGGTCGGGTCAATAGCATAACGCTGGTCATGCCCCAACCGATCTTTCACAAACGTAATGAGCGATTCGTTCATCCAGTCGATACGGATTTGTCCGTCGGCATCCAGTTCCTTACGTTTCAGCACCTGGCGATACTCCGGATGCTCCGTCATCAGGCGGTGGATGGTTTCGATTGTCAGACGGACGATCTCAATGTTCTGTTTCTCGTTATGACCACCCACATTATACACCTCGCCTTCGCGGCCTTCGCGTACCACCAGGTCGATAGCTTTGCAATGGTCTTCCACATACAACCAGTCACGTACATTGCTGCCATCGCCATATACGGGCAACGATTTTCCTTCCAATATATTCTTGATAATCAATGGAATCAATTTCTCGGGGAAGTGATATGGGCCATAGTTGTTCGAGCAACGTGTAATGCTAACCGGCATCTTATACGTGTCGCGATAAGCCATCACAATCAAATCCGCACTCGTCTTCGACGCGCTGTAGGGACTGTGGGGGCAAAGCGGCGTGTCTTCCGTGAAATAGCCCTCCGCGCCCAGGCTTCCATACACTTCATCGGTTGAAACCTGATGATATCGAACCCCCTTTCGCCAAACTGGATAACCGTCTTCCCCCTTGCCTTCTACCCAGCAACGACGGGCAGCATCCAGCAAGTTCTGTGTTCCCAGAATATTTGTCACAAGGAACAGTTGCGGATTCTCGATGCTACGGTCCACATGGCTCTCGGCGGCGAAATTCACAACATAGTCAAACTGATATTGCTCGAACAAACGCCCCACCAATTCTCTGTCGCCAATGTCGCCTTTCACGAACTCACATCGTTCGTGGTCGATGTCGCTCGCAATCGTACCCAAATTTCCGGCATACGTCAACAAGTCCAATACCACCACGCGGATGTCGGCATGCTTTGCCAAAATATATTTCAAATAATTTGCCCCGATAAAACCGGCCGCACCTGTTACCAAATAAGTCTTCATGTCTCGTTGCTTTAATTAGTATTATTACACCAGAACCACGTGATTCTGACCAAAATAAAATGCAAAGTAAAGAAAACCTATGAATTCAAGCAAACAACAGACGATGTTTTTATTCCACCATCATCTGAAAGGTTTCCAACACGAAAAAGCTATTTGTCAGCCAGTTCGATTACTTCCAGGTCTTTCACATTGCCTTCGTCGATAGCAAAACGGACCAAGGTTCTCACTTTATGAAAGCCATAGAGGCCGGCAGCACCCGGATTGATATGCAACAGGCCAAGCGTCTTGTCGTAACAAACCTTCAAGATGTGCGAATGTCCGCTGATGAACAGTTTGGGAGGGCGGACTAAAAGGTTGGCTCGGACCGAAGGGTCATACTTACCAGGATATCCTCCGATATGCTTCATCAGCACACTGACTCCCTCCACTTCGAAACGATTGAACAAAGGAAACGTCTTTCGAATGTCATGGCCGTCTATATTGCCATACACTGCCCGAAAAGGGCGGAATGCTTGAAATCTATCCACCACTTCCATCGAACCAATATCGCCCGCATGCCACACTTCGTCACACGAATCAAAGTATTTAACGTATTTTTTATCCCAATAGGCATGGGTATCCGACAGCAAACCGATTCTTCTCATAACATTTTGTTGTTTCGTCTGTGCAAATATACTATATTTACGGCATCCTTTCAACAGACCTATTCTATAAAAGGAGGAATGGCTATGGAAAACGACTATCAATATCTGGAAAGGGACATCAGTTGGCTGTCATTCAACCATCGAGTGTTATTGGAGGCCGACGACGATGCGCTTGCCTTGTACGAACGTATCAACTTCATATCCATTTATTCATCCAATCTGGAAGAATTCTATCAAATACGTGTGGCCGAGCACCGAGCCATCGCCTCAGGACAACGCTCCGACGAAGAGTCGGCACGCCATGCGACATGGGTGTTGCAAGAAATCAACCGCATCGTCAACGAGCAGTTGGAGGAACGCATACGCATCTACGAAAAGAAGATTCTACCAGCTTTGAAGCAGAACCACATTGTCTTCTATCAAAGTCCGAACGTAGAACCATCCCATCAAGAATTCATTCGGCACTACTTCCGCGAAGAGATATTCCCGTTCTTACAACCTATCCCCATATGGAAAGAATACGTGCACACCTTCCTGAGAAACGACCGCCAATACCTCGCTGTTCGCCTTTATCGAAAAGACAAAGCAGAGAGAAGGCCGTTTGTTTTCGTGTTCAAACTTCCCTACCGGAAGGTACCACGTTTTGTCGAACTCCCCTCGCAGGACGGGAACTATTACCTCATGTTTGCCGAGGACATTATCAAGGCTAACATCGGCATGGTTTTCCCTGGATTTCAAGTGGACTGCGCCTACTGCTTCAAGATATCAAGAGATGCAGACATACTCATCGACGACACCCTTCCCGGCAACATCGTCGAACAAGTGAAGGACAAAGTAAAGAAACGCAAAACCGGAGCCATCTGTCGTTTTGTCTACGACCGCCACATGCCTCAGGACCTGCTCGACCTCCTATGTGATTCCTTCAGCATCACAACCGACGAACTCGTGCCCGGCGACAAACATCTCAACCTGGAAGACCTGCGCTACCTGCCCAATCCCAATAAGGAGCTGAAAGCACAACCAAAGCCTACCCCCATGAAGTTGAACTGCCTCAACGAGAAAGGTTCAATCTTTCATTATGTACGACAACGTGACCTGCTCATCCATTTCCCCTACCATTCGTTCGAACACTTCATCCACTTCCTCTATGAGGCAGTGCATGACCCGGCCACCAGCGAAATCATGATTACGCAATACCGGGTAGCAGAAAACTCAGCCGTCATCAACACGCTGATAGCCGCTGCCCAGAATGGGAAACGAGTAACCGTATTTGTTGAGTTGAAAGCACGCTTCGACGAAGAGAACAACCTGGAAACAGCCGAAATGATGAAACGGGCCGGCATACACATCATCTACAGCATTCGTGGACTGAAGGTACATGCCAAAGTCGCCCTGGTCCTACGAAAGAATCTGAAAGGAGAACAAATACGCAGTTATGCATTTGTCAGCACAGGAAATTTCAACGAAGACACGGCCAAGCTGTATGCCGACACAGGATTGTTCACATGCAATCCTCATGTAGTAGACGATCTACGCCAATTGTTCGGTGTACTCAAGCAAGAGATTATCACTCCCTCATTCAAGCAACTTTTGGTAGCCAAATTCAACCTCATTCCTACCCTTCAACGCTTGATACAAAAAGAGATACATTTGGCTAAGCATGGGAAAGGAGGACGCATCATCCTAAAGATGAACTCCCTGCAGGACCCGGAGATGATTGCTGAATTGTACCGAGCCAGCGAAGCCGGGGTACAAATCGACTTAATCGTACGAGGTATCTGTTGCCTGAAACCGGAGCAAACCTACAGCCGCAACATTCGTGTCACACGTATCGTGGACAGTTTCTTAGAGCATACCCGCATCTGGTGTTTTGGTAATAACGGTAAACCGCTTGTCTACCTTGGTTCAGCCGACTGGATGAAACGGAATCTATACCGTCGCATAGAGGCCATCGTACCCGTCACAGGCAAAAACAAAGAAGAACTGATAGACATGCTGCACATTCAATTGTCTGACAACTGCAAAGCCTGCCTGTTGGACGCCAGCCTGCACAATCGATTCAAGCACAACGAACAACCGACCGTACGTGCCCAATACGCATTCTACAATTACCTCCGGCAGAAGAACGAAATGTAACGGGTGTCATAACTGCCAATCCGCAACGCCAGTATCGGCTTACTGAAACATCTTAGAGACTGTGCCAACACAGCCTCACACAACAAAAAAGGGAAGCAGAATGCCTCCCTCTTTCATATTTATCTATCAACCATTACTGGCGCGGTTGTGCCGAATAGTTAATCTTCAAAGCGTATGCTTGACGAAGAGCCTGCTTGATATCCGTCACGATACCCATCTTGGTATCTTTGTCGATTTTCAGCGAGACCGTCATAAACGGCTGGTCTTCCTCTTTCATGCTGCTTCTTTCTTGCATTACATAGTCTTGGATTTCGGCTACATCAGCGAACTTGTCGTTCAACTGGATACGGCTTTCAGAACCCATTTTCTTACGCAAATCAGCAGTCGGTTTTCCAACATAGATGAACGTAACCAACGACTTCTTTTCCAACTTCTCCAACTCAGTTCCTTGCGGAGCCTTAAACTCAACCTTCAATGTCACTTCACGCATTGTTGTTACAATCATGAAGAAGAACAACAGTGTAAAAATCAAGTCAGGCAAGGAAGAAGTATTCAACGCCGGCATGCCGCGTTTACCTGTTTTATTAAATTTTCCCATTACTTCTTACCTCCATAGTTTTTAGGTTCAGCCTCGGAAATCTTCTGAGGATAGTATTCACGAATTGCATCTTGCTGCTCTTCGTCCAACTGGTTGTAGTCCTTTTGCCACTTTTCCTGAGCCAACTCGTCTCTCAACTCGTTGTAAGCGGCCACCAATTCATTCTGTACGTCAATGTACGCTTGGTAACTTGTACCACGGTCGTTCTGCAAAGAGATGACATGCTTTTCCGTCACCATGACTTCACCAAAGAACGGAATGTTCTTCATGTGCTTCTCAGGAAGTTTGTCGTCATTATACGGGTTGGCAATAAACTCTTTTGCACGCTTTCTCAATTCCTTGACGGAAATATAGTCGGAACCACACATCAACTGGTCGTTCGAGTTCAAACGAACCGGCAATACGTTACGTTCCTTCACGATGATATCATCCTGCTTCTGGTTCGGTTCCGGCGGCGGCGGCAAACGTCTTGCCAAACCGCGGTCGGTATCCATAGACGTAGTGATAAGGAAGAAAATCAACAACAAGAAAGCGATGTCGGCCGTAGAACTTGAGTTGACCTCAGGTACAGTTCTTTTCTTTTTTGCCATTTTGCTTACTGTTTAAAGTTATCGGATAACCGATTACAAGAATTTCTTTCTAACACTAAATCCAATGATTAAAACAACCAATGTGCCAACCATGAAGTAGATAGAATACAAGAACATATCCGTCAACTTCAACCAGAAGGGCACGTTGTCCGTACCGTCATAACCCGGCAACACCAAAGGTTCTTCACTACCCATGGCCCAAGTAACACCCAACACTACAACCAGTGCGATGATACCAGCCAAGGATTTCAATGCGGCCATCGGAGAGTCGATGAAGTTACCCACCAACTTCAAGATAGCGGCCACCAAAGTCACACAAATCGTAATGCCCAGCAAGATGTACATCCAATACATCCAGGCATCCGTATAAGCCGGCTGGGACATTTCTGCGTCTGCTACCACACGGCTTGCAGCGTCTGCTTCCCCGCCAAAGAAGAACATGCCGAGCAACACCAGCGTAATGAGCAGCAGGGCCAGCAGGATTCTTCCCGATATTTTTTGAATTTTAATTTTCATTGTATCCTAACGATTATTTTTTGTACTTCAAGTTGTATTTGATGACCATATCCAGCAAAGAGATAGAAGAGTCTTCCATTTCGCTCGTCAAAGCCTCAATCTTAGAAAGGATATAGTTGTAGAATACCTGAAGAATCAAGGCAACGATCAAACCGAAGATAGTCGTGATCAAAGCAACCTTCATACCACCTGCAACGACCGTCGGAGAGATATCACCTACCTGCTGAATCTTATCGAAGGCAGCGACCATACCGATTACAGTACCCAAGAATCCCAAAGACGGAGCCATGGCGATGAACAACGTGATCCAAGAGCAACCTTTTTCCAAATAGCCGGCCTGTACGCCACCATAAGAAACAACAGACTTTTCTACTACGTCCAAGCCCTGGTCAACGCGCATCAAGCCCTGATAGAAGATCGAAGCAATCGGACCTCTGGTGTTACGGCAGATATCCTTAGCACCTTCGATGTCACCTTTTTCCATAGCTTCTTCCACACTCTTCAAGAGTTTCTTCGTGTTTACTTCAGCCAAGCTCAAGTAAATGATTCTTTCAATGCAGAAAGCCAAACCAATCACCAATGCAATGGCAACCAAGCCCATGAACGATGCAGTACCTTCGATGAACTTCGTCTTCAATGCCTTGTGGATACCACCTTCTTCTTCTACTACTACCGGAGCGGCTTCAGGAGCAGCAGCTTCGTCTACTGCAGGAGCAGCTTGTTCTTCTGTTGTTGCAGGAGCGGCTTCTTCTTGTGCCAAAGCCACCTGAGTTGTTCCGAAAGTCAGGACTCCCATCACTGCAAGAATTGCAAATAACTTTTTCATTGTGTGTCTAAATTTTTAAGATTAATTAATTGATTATTATTAGTTATTCATTTCTCTTCCTATTCCATTTTTGCGGAGAAAGCGGGATTCGAACCCGCGATACGCTTTAGGCGTATACACGCTTTCCAGGCGTGCCTCTTCAACCACTCGAGCATCTCTCCAAAGGCCTACAGCCCTCTCAAATCGGCTGCAAATTACAAAAAATATGGGAATCCCCAATCTTTTCAGCCACAAATGTATTCTTTTTTTTTATCTCGCACCGCATATTCTCTCTATAATCTGCAATTATCACCCAAAATTAATAAACTTTAAAATCTCTGTCACACATTTAATGAGAGCCCAAATAGTTCGACAGCATTCCTGGTCGTTGTTTCGGCCACCTCGTCCGGCGGCAAGGCCAACACGTCCGACACCTTCTGCAACACATGCACCACGTATGCGCTTTCGTTCCTACCGCCTCGTTTAGGCACCGGCGCCAAATACGGAGAGTCTGTTTCCAGCAACAAACGATTCACGGAAATCAGCGGAAGCACATCGGGCAGATGCGACTTCTTGAATGTCACCACCCCATTGACGCCAAATCGAAAGCCCGAGAATTCCATCAGTCGACCGGCATCGTCGGATGTGCCGGTAAAACTATGAAATACACCGCGCAACTTTGTTTCTTTTATATAAGGTAGAAGCATGCGGTACATGCTTTCATTGGCTTCACGGCAATGGATGACCAATGGTAAATTGTAGTCAAGAGCCCATTGAACCTGGCAATCGAAGACACGCTCTTGCTCCAGGCGATAGGTCGTATCCCAATAAAAATCCAATCCGACCTCGCCTACCGCGATGAACTGATGTTGCGAAAACAACGGCTTCAGTTCTGCCAAGACACGCATACAGTCAGCGTCTACCGAGGTGGGGTGCAGCCCCATCATCGGATAACAATAATCCGGGTATGCCGCACAAACGGCCAGCAAGGACTCGACCGTAGAGGCATCGATATTGGGCATCAACACCTTTACGACACCCGCTGCCTTGGCGCGTTCTATCACATCCGGCAAGTCGTCGGCAAACTCTTCCACGAACAAATGCGAATGGGTATCTATCAAATCCATCATTCCTCCGTCCGTTTCTCCCCTGTTCTATAATAATAGATGACGCCGTATTCACGACATTTTTCCAGCCGTTGTTTTCCTGTCAGCGACTCAAAGTGCCGTTCCACCTGATTCCACACATCCAGAATGATTGCGTCCGCCTTCTCGCGCATTGACGCCAACTTCTCCAAGCTGCGTGCCGTCACCATTTGCAAGTTTTTTTGCCGTTCATACCCATCCTTGAATATTTCGTAATGGACAGACACCTTGGCTATCGTCGGATTATAGATGGGCACTCCACCTTTGCGGAGACGCTCACGTTCTCCCGCAATCACCTTTCCACCCCACTCAAGCACGGCCGAGTCGTTGGTCAAGTCCGGCACACAGTTGGCCTCCCTTGGCAGTCCGTAATAATCCTTGTACTCAGTCTTGATTTCACCCCTGATGACAGCCAGATTCAGCACCTGAATGAAATGAGACACATACATCCGCGCGTTGCGGATGGCAGGCTGGTATTTTCTGCTGGCCTGAATCTGGTTGTCCAGGCATTGCTGGTAGTAGATGTGGGCCGATTCAAAACGTGGCAGGAAATTGCGCGCTTCCGAATACGTCTGCAATGCAATCACGGGACTGTAACCCGCGTTTTTCTCCACCGCCGTCCGCAGCACCTTCAAGCGAGCCATATCCGTATTTGGCAGTCGTCTATACGGCATAGTTACATCTCCCTATACATCAGTTTGCATGCGAAGTCTTCCAACATGGCTTTCCCTTCCTTCGGCACAGACACCTTTGCCAGACAAGCCATCGCGCGTTCATGATACTCTTGCATCTTCTTCATGCAGACATCCCGTATTCCGATTTCGTCATACAAAGCCGTGACCGCCCGGATTTTCTCCTGCGGTTCATACTCTTTCTTACGCAACCAAGCCATTAAAGATTCACGCTGCATTACCGATGCCTGTTCCAATGCCTTGATCAGCAAATAAGTTTTCTTGTTGCAAAGGATGTCGCCTCCGATCTTCTTTCCAAAAACAGCCGGATCACCGTAGACATCCAGGAAATCGTCCTGCAATTGGAAAGCCAATCCGATCTGGATGCCGAAATCGTACAAGGCTTCCGCGTCCTCATCGGACGCACCGGCCATCACGGCCCCCATTTTCAGGCTGGCGGCCAACAACACGCCGGTCTTCAGGCGAATCATCTGCAAGTATTCTTCTTCGGTCACGTCCGACCGGGTCTCAAACTCCATGTCGTATTGCTGCCCTTCACAAATCTCCAACGCCGTACGGCTAAAGAGATCCAACACTTCGTTCAAGCACTCCGGATGATTGCCGGCAAGCAAACGATAGGCCAACACAAGCATGGCGTCTCCCGACAGGATGGCCGTATTCTCGTTCCACACCTTATGAACTGTAGGATTTCCTCGACGCATATCCGATCGGTCCATCAAGTCGTCGTGCAGCAACGTGTAGTTGTGATATGTTTCCAATGCAACCGCCTGAGGCATTGCCTTGTCCACTTCATCCTCGTACAGGTTGTAAGCCATCAGCATCAATACCGGACGAACCCGTTTGCCGCCCAACGACAGCACATATTCGATAGGTTCGTACAATCCGGAGGGATCATGAACTAGTTTCAGATTAGAGATATAGGAATTAACCTTATCCAGGAGATGAAGAGCAGAATACATTTCTCAGTATAAATTTAAGGGTAATAGAAAAGACGGTGCGCCATAACGGCCGACCTGTGACGTTGCTATCGGCATTCGGGCTTGGTTGCACAATCAGTAACTCCTTCGTCCTCAGCCCAGCGCCTTGCATCTCAGCCACTCTGAAACACCTTGAAGGCTGTGCCAAAATCTCGCATTTTGACACAGCCTCCCTATAATTATTAAATCTTTTGACGTACGAGATTTATTGCAGTTTGAAGGTCACAGGCACAGTGTATTTCACACGTACAGCCTTACCTCTCTGCATACCCGGTTTCCACTTCGGCATGGTCTTAATCACGCGGAGGGCTTCCTTGTCCAAATAGGGGTCAACGCTACGGACAACCACCGGATCAACGATGGAACCGTCGCGGTTCACCACAAACTGGACGATTACACGTCCTTGAATACCATTCTCCTGTGCGATGGTCGGATATTTGATGTTCTTACCCAAGAACTTCAAGCATTCGCCCATACCGCCCGGGAATTCCGGCATCTGTTCTACCACTTGGAAGATGGTTTCTTCCTCCGGGGCTTCCTCTTCTTCCACTTCCACCGGTACATATTTCACTTCTACGGCTTCCTTGTTTTCCTCCGTTGAAGCGATGGTCGTTTCCTGTACATCGGCATTGTCATCTACGATGTTCAACACTTCCGCTACGGAAGGAGCCTCGGGAGGAGGCGGAGCCTTGATTTCTTCTTGTTGCGTAATAGGGATGATTTCCTCCTCAAAAACAATGTCGACAACGCCCGTTTCCGTGGAGACCTTCACATCGCGCTGCGACCACTCGAACGCGACGAACAAGACCGCCAAGACAAGGACGTAACCGACAAGCAGCCAGGTACTTTTCTTATTCTCCAGGTCTGCTTTAGGTGACTTTTTAACTTCCATAATTTATTATATCATTTTATGTGTTTCTCATTTTGGGCAAATGTAGTACATTTTTTGATAAAGTGTCCCATAACCCCCAATTTTTTATGCACCTATTTTCGCATTTTTATTTTTTTAATTGTTTTCACACCCTAAAACAGATGACTTCTCGTTTCTATGCATGTGTGAGCACGCTTCTCGGACGAAGGCTCTGCCGATTAATCGTACAAAACTCACAAACTATAGTAAATTTACCCTATCTTTGGCCACAATTTCAATCGAATTCATGAAGAAGAGACTCATCATATTCTTTCTTTCCTATATATATATAATAGGAACACAAGCCCAGGTGCGCAGCACCTTTCATTTCCTGCAGTTGCCCGTTTCCTCGCATGCGGCAGCCTTGGGAGGTGAGAACATTTCCATCATCGAAGACGATCTTTCAATGGCCTGGCACAACCCAGCCCTGCTTTCGTGCGTGGCCGACAGAAGCCTCAGCCTCCACTACATGGCTTACATGGACGGGATTGGCACCGGAAGCGCCGCCTATTCACAGACCATCAACGACCGCTCGGCCTGGGCCGTCGGTGCCCAATTCTTAGGATACGGGAAGATGAAGCAGACCGATGCCGACGGCCAGATTTTGGGCGAATTTTCAGCGAAAGACATGGCCTTCATCGGCATGTTCAACTACGATTTGAGCGACTACTGGAGCGGTGGTGTGACGGCCAAGATGCTCTATTCGCATTACCACATCTATTCCTCGTTTGGCATCGGAGTGGATTTGGGGCTCAACTACTACAACGAAAGTTCGGATTTCTCGGTGTCCTTCGCCGTGAAAAACCTGGGCGCACAAATCAAGAAGTTCGACAACCAGCGCAACCGTCTTCCTTTGGACCTCCAGTTCGGCATCACCAAGCGATTGGCCCATGCCCCACTCCGTTTGTCTGTCACCCTGCCTTTACTGAACGATTGGAAAGCCTCGCTGACCGATGAAGGAAAGAAACAAAAGTTCACCACGGTGCTGCTCAACCACTTCATCTTCGGGTTGGACTTCTGCCCCTCAGATGTCTTTTACGTGTCATTGGGCTACAATTGCCGCCGCGCCAACGAGATGAAGATAAACGGTTCATCCCATTGGGCCGGCCTGAGTGCCGGAGCCGGTGTACAAGTGAAGCGCGTCAAGATTGCCGCCTCGTTCGCCAAATACCACGCAGTGGGTTCATCGCTGTTATTCAATTTTGCCATGTCATTATAAACCACATATCCATACTCCCATGAAAAAGATCACCATAGCCGTTGACGGCTTCTCCTCGTGCGGGAAAAGCACGATGGCCAAAGACCTGGCCCGCGAATTGGGCTACATTTACATCGACAGCGGAGCCATGTATCGGGCCGTGACGCTCTATTGTATCGACCACCACCTGTTCCTCCCTGACGGAACGGTCGACACCGAAGCCTTGAAGAGCCAGTTGGGTCAGATACGCATTTCATTCGTACGAGAGGCGGGGAATCCCGCTCCCCAAACCTACCTGAATGGGGTCAACGTGGAACAGCGCATCCGCAGCATGGAGGTTTCTTCGAAAGTAAGTCCCATCAGCGCCATCGGCTTTGTCCGTACGGCTATGGTGACCGCCCAGCAAGAGATGGGCAAAGCCAAAGGAATCGTCATGGACGGACGAGACATCGGCACGACGGTTTTCCCAGACGCCGAGTTGAAAATCTTCGTGACCGCCTCGGCCGAGGTACGCGCCCAGCGGCGTTTTGACGAGCTGAAGGCCAAAGGCCAGCCTGCCGAATATGCTGAGATACTGGAAAACGTCAAGCAACGGGACTATATCGACCAGAACCGCGCAGTCAGTCCGTTGCGACGGGCCGACGACGCACTCCTGCTCGACAACACCCATCTGACCATCGAAGAGCAGAAAGCCTGGTTGCTCGAACAGTTCCATAAAGTGGCAGGAGCATGAAAAACATCGAGATAGACCAGGAATCGGGTTTCTGCTTCGGCGTCGTCACAGCCATCAAGAAGGCGGAAGAAGAGTTGGCCAAAGGCGGCACGCTCTATTGTTTGGGCGACATTGTGCACAACAGCAAAGAGGTAGAGCGTCTGAAAGCCATGGGGCTTGTTACCATCAATCACGAGGAGTTCAAGCAACTGCACCGTGTCAAGATCCTGCTGCGGGCCCATGGCGAGCCCCCCGAGACGTACGCCATCGCCAAGGACAACGAGATTGAAATCATCGACGCCACCTGTCCGGTTGTACTCCGCCTGCAACGCCGCATCAAGCAAGAGCATGACCGGAAGGATAACCCGGACAAGCAAATTGTCATCTATGGGAAAAACGGACATGCCGAAGTGTTGGGCCTCGTCGGACAGACCAGCGGCGAAGCACTTGTCATCGAAAACGCCGACGAACTCCGCACATTGGACTACACACGCGACATCTGCCTCTACTCGCAGACGACCAAGTCCATCGAAGGTTTCCGGCACATCGTGGAGCAAATCCAACAGCAGATGGTCCCAAACGCGCATTTTCATTTCTACGACACCATCTGCCGCCAGGTGGCCAACCGCATGACCAACATTCGCCAGTTCGCCGCCTCGCACGACCTTGTCTTCTTCGTCAGCGGCAAGAAAAGTTCAAACGGGAAAGTGCTGTACGGTGAATGCCTGAAGGTGAATGCCAACACGCACTTGATTGACGGGCCGGAAGAAATCGACCCCTCGCTGCTAATCCCCGACATGAGCATCGGCATTTGCGGCGCCACCTCCACGCCGAAATGGCTGATGGAGGAAGTCAAAGACCGGCTGGTCCGTTTGATGCAAGCCATGTAACAAGCCGACCGACAGAACTTGAAGAACGCCACGGGGTTGTTCAACCCAAATCGGTCATTAGCGTTATGATGATAACAACTTCTATTTTTGAACAGATGTGTTCCCGTTTTGAGGGCGCAATGGGGCTCCATTGTAACCGAGAAACGGGAACACAGATGCCCAAAAGAAAGTTCGTTTGCGCATAAAGGCCTAATGACCGTTTTGGGTTTAACTTTTATTAGTCAACCATCCGTCATATTTAACGTGAGTTCGACGAATTATAAGTACTTAGAAATTTGGTGATCAGCGAAAATTGCTGCAACTTTATAGTGTTGAAATACAAAGAATTACAAACAATAATCGCTATGATCACCG